>DBQU01000104.1 GCA_002305765.1 Deltaproteobacteria bacterium UBA1386 | reverse complement strand
AAACGCTTTTAGTGACACGTGCACACAATCTGTACACCGGCCGAAGGCGCCGGTGCCCTTTTTGTCTTTTACTCTTGAACTTTTGAACCCTTGAACTCTTGAACCTTCTTTTCCGCTCTCCTCCATTTCCCTTCTCTGAATCGGGGTTTTCATCGGGCATTATCAGGGAACACCCTATACATTCCCCGGCTGTGATGCGTTATCTTACGGGTGGTTGGATCGTACTGTCACATCCTCGCAAAGATGTATGACCCTCCGAAAGAGCCGGTCGTCCTCATCACCTGTGGAGATCGGTGACCGGGCCGTAACGAACGATCCCCGACACCCTGCAAGGAAGCGCAAGAACTTGAAGAAAGTCGTCTCCACCCTTACCTGTTCCACGGCCCTCGTTGCCCTGCCTTTTTTCGCATTGGCGAACAGCGGGAGTGTCGAGGTCATGGACCTGACGGGGTCTGTTTTCGGCATGATCGCGGTGGCACTCTTCGTCGTGGCCTACGGCTTTGTGGTCCTCGAGGAGAAGCTCCATCTGCGGAAAAGCAAGCCCGTCATGGTCGCGGGTGGGATCATCTGGATAATAGTAGCCCTCGCCTACATGGCGGCAGGGAAACAGGATGCCGCCCATCAGGCCATCATGGGCAGTCTCGCGGAGTACGTGGAGCTCTTCCTCTTCCTTCTTGTCGCGATGACGTACATAAACGCGCTGGAGGAGAGGAAGGTCTTCGAGGCCCTGACCACATGGCTCATGAACAAGGGGTTTGGCCTGAAAACGATATACTGGATGACGGGCACACTGTCGTTCTTCCTCTCGCCTGTGTGCGACAACCTCACCACCGCCCTTCTGATGGGCGCTGTTGTCATAACCATGGCACGGAGCAACAGGAGGTTTGTCGTAGTTTCCTGCGTCAACATCGTTGTCGCCGCCAATGCCGGAGGCGCTTTCTCGCCTTTCGGGGACATCACCACATTGATGGTCTGGCAGAAAGGCAGGGTCCAGTTCGGAGAGTTCTTCGCTCTTTTCATCCCCGCAGCGGTGAACTGGCTCGTTCCGGCTGTCATAATGAGCTTCACCGTCCCCAACGAGATCAAACGCAGATCGACGATACCCCTTAAAATGAAGGTCGGCGCGCGCCGCGTCATGACCCTCTTTCTCCTGACGATCATCACCGCCGTTCTGTTCCACAATGTCCTTAACCTTCCCCCCGCCGTCGGAATGATGCTTGGCCTGGGATATCTCTCCTTCTTCGGGTATTTCCTGAAGATCAAGGAGATGCGCAGTCGCTGTCTGGAAGACCCTCTCGACGTGATGGGCCACGAGAAACGCAAAACCTTTGACCTTTTCAGGAAGGTTTCCCGTGCCGAGTGGGATACGCTCCTGTTCTTCTATGGCATCATCTTCTGCGTGGGAGGACTCGGGCAACTCGGCTACCTGGCGATAATGTCCAGATACCTCTATGGCTTCGGCCATACTCCCGCGAACGTGATGATCGGGATCATCTCGGCGGTCATAGACAATATCCCCGTGATGTACGCGGTGCTGACGATGGACCCCGCGATGCCTCACGAACAGTGGCTTCTCGTGACCCTGACGGCGGGGGTGGGCGGCAGCCTCCTATCCGTCGGCTCCGCTGCGGGCGTCGGCCTCATGGGAAGCGCCCGGGGCATATACACCTTCGCCGGCCATCTCAAATGGACCTGGGCCATCGCCCTCGGATACGCCGCCAGCATCTGGGTCCACCTCATGCTGAACGCAAAGCTCTTCACGTAAGGACGGTTCAAGGGTTCAAGGGTTCAAGGGAAAGTCCGCGAAGGCAGATCGGCTGTCAACACAATCTGTACACCGGCCGAAGGCGCCGGTGCCCTTTTTGTCTTTTACTCTTGAACTTTTGAACCCTTGAACTTTTGAACTTTTTTTGATGGCGGAGAGGCAGGGATTTGAACCCTGGGTACGGTTTTATCCGTACACTCGCTTAGCAGGCGAGCACCTTCGGCCTACTCGGTCACCTCTCCGCAGGAGCCTAAGATGGACAAAGTATACTTGTTTGCTGTATAAAATGCAATATCGACTCGCGCACAAGACGATGGCAATCACGAGCATACAGGACATCCACCATATTCTGACGAAACGCCACGAACTCCTCAGGGCGACGCGCGATTTCTTCTACGAGCGGGGGTATCTCGAAGTGGAGACGGCGAACCTCATGGCCACGGCGCCGCCGGATCCGCATATCGACCCTCTTCACGTCCAAATCTCAGGAAAGGGACCGTTCTTTCTCCACACGTCACCCGAGATGGGGATGAAGAAGCTCCTTCGCTCGGGGCACAGGCGGATATTCCAGGTATGCAAGGTCTGGCGCGTCGAGGACCATCAGGAGATGCACAACACGGAGTTCACCATGGTGGAGTGGTACCGGGAAGGCACGTACCGGGAGGCGATGCACGAAACCGAAGACCTTGTGGCATTCATCGCCCGAAGGCTCCTCCACCCCGTGCCCCAACACCTCTTGCCGCCCTACCCGCTGCACGAGCTCGGCGAGGTCTTCCTGAAGAGGATGGGGTTCGACCCTTTTCCCCTCGACCGCGGCGCCTTCTTCGACGCCCTCAGGGAGAGGGGCTTCCCGGGCATCGACGACAGGGATGACTGGAACAGCCTCTTCTTCAAGGCGCTCATCCAGGAGATCGACGACGCCATCAGAAGCCCGAGGCCCAGCCTCGTCGCGGGGTGGCCCTTTTCCATCTCCACGATGGCAAAGAGGCGGGACGACAACGCAGCCGTCGTGGAACGGTTCGAGCTGTACATTGACGGCCTCGAGATAGCTAACGGATACACGGAACTCGTCGATCCAGCGCAGCAGCGGGAACGGTTCGAGGAAGACAACAGGCAACGGGCCGGAATGGGAAAACGGACCTTCCCCGTCGACGAAACCTTCCTGAACGCCCTCAAAACGATAGACACCTCCTGTGCCGGCGTCTCCGTCGGCCTCGACAGGCTCCTCATGGCCCTCCTGGAAAAGAAGACCATAGGGGACGTGATACCGGACAGGCTGCTCGTCTAAAAGACCGCTTGAACGGCTTGAACGGCTTAAGCCGCTTGAGCGTTAGAGACTTCCGGCTTCTTCATTACTGGCCCCTTCTCTGTCTTTTTTTGAACTTTCAAGCGGTTCAAGCGGTTCAAGCGGTTGCCACCGTTTTGCTGCCTTGACCAATCCCGCCGGCTGTCCTATAGTTTACGTAACTTATGCGTAATGGCGATCTTTCGAGATATGTGGAGATGGCGAAGGAGAGGGGAGCGGACCATGCGGTCATCGTGGACACCTCCTCTGTCTCCACGGCCCCATGGGTGCGGATGAAGTGCCGCTTCGGGTGCCCCGGATACGGCCTCAGATTGTCCTGTCCGCCTCATACCCCCGAGTACGACAGAACACGTTCGATGCTCGACTCGTATGACCGCGCGATCCTCCTCCATTACCACTGGGTGAAGGGGACGAACTCGGTGACCATGCTCAACGACACGGTGGTCGACCTGGAGACGACACTTTTCCTGGACGGGTTCTACAAGGCCTTCGGGATGGGCTGTGGGTTCTGCACCCTGTGCAAGAAGTGCGACACGACCAAAAGCTGTGTGCATCCCGAACGCATGAGGCCCTCCATGGAATCCTGCGGCATAGATGTCTATCAGACGGCACGTGCGAACGGCCTTCCCATCGAGGTCGTCCGTACCCACGCTCAAGACCGGGATGTATATGGCATTGTTCTTATCGACTGAAGGAGGGTCAAGGGTGACGCCATGAATGACAAGGAGAGGCTGAACGCGCTGGAAACAGCGCTTGGAAACGAGATGAAGGAGCGCGAGTTCTACCTCAGGAATGCGGACCGCACGCAAAACCCCCTGGGCAAGGCGATGTTCAGGCGCATAGCCGAGGATGAGCTCGAACATTATCAGCGCCTGAAGGAGCTCCATGAGAAATGGGCTGCTGAAGGCAAATGGCCCGAAACCGTGCCTCTTGTTGTGAACACCACAAACATAAAGGAGGTCCTCGTCAACACCCTCAAGGCCATCGACCCGTCGGCCCCGACCGATACAGGGGACCTCGAAGCAGTGAAGATCGCCGCCGATTTTGAGGACAAGGGCGTGCGTTTTTACAGGGAACTCGCCGCGGCCTCAGCGGACAAACGGGAGAGGGACTTCTTCGAACTCCTCGCGATGGTCGAATACGAACACTTCCTGTCGCTGCGCGATGCCGAAGAGTATTTCGAGAATCCGGCAACGTGGTTCACCAAGGTTGAACACCCCATGATGGACGGCGGGTGATGAACGAACGCGTCTTTGGCACATTCATTCTGCATTTAGTGCTTGACTAGAATGATTATTAGTTAGTATACTTTATTAGTTAAGGATGTTTATTAGAATGAAAGACAGTACCGGTAGCAAGAGCATGAAAATGACCCCCCAGAGGATGGCTATTATGAAGTACCTCGACGGCAACACGTACCACCCCAGCGCGGGCGACATATATGGGGCCCTCAGGGACCAGTTCCCCACCATGTCGCTGGCCACCGTTTACAACACAATGGAGGCCTTGAAAGAGCAGGGGGTCGTCATCGAGCTTTCCACAGACCGGGGCAAGAAACGTTTTGATCCGAATCCGAAACCCCATCATCATCTCATGTGCATCAAGTGCAAGGCCATAGTTGACGTCTTTATCGAGTTTCCCCTGACCCTGCCCGATGCGCAGACACAGGGGTTCGAGATCCTCGGCAACCGCGTAGATTTTTATGGGATATGTAAATCGTGCTCTGACGAGCAAAAAAGAATGATGGAAACAAACCAATAATAGAGGAGGGATCGTATGGTCTGGACATGTTCCGTTTGTGGTTATCAGTACGACGAAAAGGTCGAGAAAGTTCCTTTTGAGCAGCTTCCGGAGGATTGGACCTGTCCCATCTGTAACGCCCCGAAGAGCGCTTTCGAGAAATCCGAGTCATAACTACCCCTTAAACCCCTACCCCATTTTTTTCACTACCCCAATTCCCTCCCGCAACGGGAGGGGTTCATCTTAAAGGCGGTTCAAGAGTTCAAGAGAAAGACCGCGAAGGGGGGCGGTTGTCAACGCAACTATTGACTAGTGCACACCGGCCGAAGGCAACCGGTGCCTTTTTCTTTTACTCTTGAACCTTTGAACTCTTGAACCCTTGAACTTTCTTCATCTTTGAACCGTCTTTTAAGTTGACAGGAATATGTTGCTAGTAGTACAAGTACAGAAAAAATAAACATTCTGTCCGATAACACGCGGCGGGGGTTGCGATCGACTTGGAAGGTCCTTTTGTTCTGATGATGGATCCTTTGCTTGCCGAGGTCTGGGGGGTAAGACTCTGGTATTATGGGCTTGCCTGGGCTCTCGGATTCTCGGCCGTTCTCCTCTGGGTGATGCTCCGGCGCAATTATGTCGGTCTGACTTCGAGGCAGGTCTGGGACCTTTCCCTCGTCTTTTCCCTGTCCTGCCTTGTCCTTGGACGAGTTTTTCAGGTCCTTGTCTACGAATGGGATATCTTCAACGGCAGATACGCAGAGGTCTTCGCCTTCTGGAAGGGGGGCATGGCGTATGAAGGAGTCATGGTCGGAGCGCTGGCAGGAGCGGTCCTCTTCTGCGCTGTCCACGGGAAGAGTTTCTTTCTCGTGGCCGACGAGATGGTAATACCCTTCGCATTCCTCCTCGCCCTCGTTCGCATCGGCGGTCACCTGAACGGAGAGATCTATGGTTACGTGACCACGGCATGGTGGGCGGTGAAATTTCCCCTCGTCGAGGGCTTCCGGCATCCCGTTGCCCTCTACGACGCGTTCAAAAACCTCATCATCATGTTCATCCTCCTTGCCGTGGGACGAGGGGGCACCCAGGGGCAGGGCAGGCTTCTCGGCCACTTCATGTTGTGGTATGGGGTGTTCGATCTGGTCATAGACATCTTCCAGGCGCCCGGTCCTCTTTTCAGGGACTTCGGCATCGGCCGTTTTTCAGGCGCTCTGGTGGCCCTCATCGGCCTCTTGCTCATAGCGAGATCGGCGCGAAGGAACTCCAGAAAGACCACGGAGCTCAGCACCCTGCGTTTCGCGCCGGCGTCGCTCATCGCCGCAATACCTTCCCGCCTCACCCCGGGGATCTGGTTCAGGGTGATGCTCTTCATGGCGATACTCCTTTTCTGCCTCACCATCCCCGGCGGATGGAGCCGGGAGTGGCTCCACCATCTCGCCTGGCAGTTGGGAATATGAAACAGAGAAAAACGGCGGCCCACAGGGTGCCCGCTCACCCGACGAGGCGGCGGGCCCTCCCCTCTCCAGAGTATCCCTTCCGGGCCGTCGATCACCGCCCGGTTGGTCATAGTTTCTCCTGTAACTACAAGTAGTTGGCGAACAGGTCACTATTTTTATCCCGCCACCGGTTACCAAAACCCGAAATCCTTTGAAAACGCTTGACTGACTGCCACTCATCTGTTACGATGCAGAGCAAATCCGAAAGGAATCCCCGGCAATGAAAAAACCCCCCAAAATCAAAGGCATCGACAAGGTCCTCATCATCGGCTCCGGTCCCATCATCATCGGGCAAGCGTGCGAGTTCGACTACTCCGGCACCCAGGCCTGCAAGGCCCTGAGGGCTGCCGGATACAAGATAGTCCTCGTGAATTCCAACCCCGCGACGATCATGACCGATCCCGGGATGGCGGATCACACATACGTGGAACCCCTCACCATCGACGTCATCGAAAAGATCATAGAAAAGGAGAAACCCCAGGGGCTCCTCCCCAATCTGGGAGGTCAGACGGGTCTCAACCTTGCCGCAGAGCTGTCCCGCCGGGGGATACTTGAGAAGCACGGGGTCCGCATCATAGGAGTCCAGGCCGACGCGATAGAGCGCGGCGAGGACCGTGACGAGTTCAAGAAGACCATGAAGAGACTGGGCATTCCCATGCCCGAGAGCGCTCTCGCCTACTCCGTGGAAGAAGCCCTCGAGATCGCGGACAGGTTGGGATATCCCGTCGTCATCCGCCCCGCGTACACCATGGGCGGCACGGGAGGCGGCATAGCCTTCAACAAGGAGGAGCTGCGGACCATAGCGAGCCGGGGCATCTCCGCCAGCATCATCGGGCAGATCCTCATCGAGGAAGCCGTGGTGGGCTGGGAAGAGCTGGAACTCGAGGTCGTCCGTGACGCGGACAACAGAATGATCACCGTCTGCTTCATCGAGAACATCGATCCCATGGGCGTCCACACCGGCGACTCATTCTGCTGCGCGCCGATGCTCACCATTTCCGAGGAGGTGCAGAAGAAGCTTCAGGATTACTCCTACCGGATCGTGGAGGCCATCCAGGTCATCGGCGGCACCAATATACAATTCGCCCACAACCCCGAAGACGGCCGCATTGTCGTCATCGAGATCAACCCCAGGACATCCCGCTCGTCAGCTCTCGCCTCGAAGGCAACGGGCTTCCCCATCGCCTTCATCTCGGCCAAGCTGGCAGGCGGCTACACCCTGAAGGACATCCCCTATTACCGCGGGAAGGGGCTCGACGAATACGTCCCTACGGGAGAGTACGTGGTCATCAAGTTCGCCCGCTGGGCCTTCGAGAAGTTCAGCGAGGCAGAGGACAGGCTGGGCACCCAGATGAAGGCCGTCGGCGAGGCTATGAGCATCGGCAAGACCTACAAGGAAGCGTTCCAGAAGGCGATCCGTTCCCTGGAGACAAAACGCTACGGGCTTGGTTTCGCCAAGAATTTCAATCAACTGCCTCTCGACGACCTGATGCGCCTGCTCAACGAACCCTCCTCTGAAAGGCAGTTCATCATGTACGAAGCGCTGCGCAAGGGTGCCGGCATCGATGAACTCCATGAGAAGACGAAGATCAAACGGTGGTTCATCGAACAGATGAAGGAGATACTCGATCTCGAGGAAGAGATCCTTCGCCACAAGGGAGGCACGCTCCCCGATGCCCTCCTCGCCAAGGCAAAAGAGGACGGATTCTCCGACAGGTATCTCTCCTTCCTCCTCGGCGTCCCTGAAACGGACATCAGGAAGAAACGGCAGACCCTCGGCAAGAATGAGACATGGTGCCGCGTACCCGTCAGCGGCGCCGACGCGGCCTATTATTACTCGACCTATAACGCCCCCGACGAAGTGGCGGTCAGCGACCGCAGGAAGGTGATGATCCTCGGCGGCGGCCCCAACCGGATCGGCCAGGGGATAGAGTTCGACTACACGTGCGTCCATGCCGCATTCACCCTGCGCGACGAGGGATACGAATCCATCATGGTCAACTGCAATCCGGAGACCGTCTCCACCGACTACGACACCTCGGATAAGCTCTATTTCGAGCCCCTCACGGTGGAAGATGTCCTGAGCATTTACGAGAAGGAAAAACCCGTCGGCGCCATCGTCCAGTTCGGCGGGCAGACCCCTCTCAACCTGGCACGGCAGCTCGAAGAGGCCGGCGTGAACGTCCTCGGGACATCCCCGGAAAGCATCGATATCGCGGAAGACCGCAAACGCTTCAGCCAGATCATAAAGAAGATAGGCATCCCCCAGCCCGAGAGCGGCACCGCCGTCGTTCTCGAAGAGGCCCTGGAAGCCGCGCACAGGATCGGCTACCCCCTCATGGTCCGCCCCTCATATGTCCTTGGCGGACGCGGCATGGAGGTCGTCTACGATGACGAGATGCTCAAGGCCTACGTGAATGCCGCCGTGGACATCTCTCCCGGCAGGCCCATCCTCATCGACAAGTTCCTCGAGAACGCCATAGAGGTAGAGGCGGACGCCATCTCCGACGGCGTCGATGCCTTCGTACCCTCCATCATGGAACACATAGAGCTCGCCGGAGTCCACTCGGGAGACAGCGCCTGCGCCATACCCCCCCGGACACTGTCGGAAGAGCATATCGCCACAATAAACGAATACACGAAGAAGCTCGCCATCGAACTCAAGGTCGTGGGTCTCATGAACATCCAGTACGCCATCGCCGAAGACAAGGTCTACATCCTCGAGGCGAATCCCCGGGCGTCGAGAACGGTACCGCTCGTCTCCAAGGTGACGGGTGTCCAGATGGCCCGCATCGCAACACAGCTCATGCTGGGCAGGAAGCTCAAGGACATGAAACTCACGCAGAAGACATATCCCCACGTGGGCGTCAAGGAGGCCGTCTTCCCCTTCAACATGTTCCCCGAGGTCGACCCGACCCTTGGCCCGGAGATGAAGTCCACCGGCGAGGTCCTGGGCATGGCCAACTCCTTCGGCCTGGCTTTCGCGAAATCCCAGGAGGCCGCCGGTCAGAAGCTCCCCCGCTCGGGCAACGTTCTCATCACCGTCGTCGACCGCGACAAGGACGGGATCGTCGATGTCGCGAAACAGCTTGCCAAACTGGGATTCACCATCGTCGCCACCGAGGGGACCCACCGGTTCCTCTCCGACAACGGCGTGAAAAGCACCCTCATCAAGAAAGTGCACGAGGGCCGGCCCAACATCGTCGACGCCATCCACAACAAGGAGATCCACCTCGTCATCAACACGCCCTCAGGCAAGAGCAGCATGTATGACGATTCCTACATCCGAAAGACGGCCATCAAGTACAAGATACCCTACATCACCACAACAGCCGCCGCGAAGGCCACCGCCGAGGGCATCAAGGCATCCGTGGCCAAGAAAGGCGAGATCAAGGTAAAATCACTGCAATCCTACCACAGGGCGATAAAATAAAAAAAACAGCCCCTGCCCATCCTTTGGGATGCGCAGGGGCTGCCGCTTCTTCTGGAATAGGACCTATAAGACCTACAGGACGCATGGGACTTATAGGGTTCGTGTTTCTTTCCCGGCGTTCAAGCGATTCAAGCCATTCAATCGGCTCAAGCCGTCTTTCACTCTCCTATGATCTTGACGAGCACCCGTTTTCTTCTGCGGCCGTCGAATTCGCCGTAGAATATCTGCTCCCAGGGGCCGAAGTCGAGGCGGCCGTCCGTTATGGCCACGACCACCTCCCTGCCCATGATCTGGCGCTTTAAGTGCCCGTCGGCGTTGTCCTCACCGACATTGTGCCTGTAGCCCGAGACGGGCTCGTGGGGGGCGAGCCTCTCGAGCCAGACATCGAAGTCGTGATGGAGGCCCGACTCGTCATCGTTCACGAAGACCGACGCCGTGATATGCATGGCGTTCACGAGGACAAGGCCCTCGGAGACCCCGCTCTCACGCAGGCATTCCTCCACCTGCGGCGTAATATTCACAAACCCCCGCCGGGCGGGCACATTGAACCAGAGCTCTTTTCTGTAGCTTTTCAAGCCTTCGCCCTCTCTGCGTCCTATGGACCCCGTGTCTGTCCTGTAGGTCCTAAGCGTCCTATACGTCGTATTGGTCCTATAGGTCCTATTCAGAAGCGATAGGATACTTGTAGGATATAGGACACCTTAAGAACCCTCGGGTCAGTCTCTCTTTCCCGCGGTGCACTGGGTCTCAAGATACCGGTAGATCTCCCCCAGGTCCGCGAAGAGAGGGTGCTCTTCGGATTCGTTCCAGGGGTTCCTGAGGCCGGCCCTGACTATTCCGGCCTGCCTGGCTTTTTCCAGGGTCACGGGGCTGTCGTCGACGATCGCCCAGCAGTCATCGAAGAGCACCGTCTTGTCATAGCTCAGGTGGATCTCGTCGAAGGGCAGTCCGTGCTTCTCAAGCCACCTCTCCGTGGAGGCATAGGTCTCCCTCTCCCGATGGCTGGCGATGACTATGTGAAAGCCTTTTCCGCGAAGCCTTTGGAGAAAGTCGCGGGAATCGCGGTAGGGTTCAAAGGTATCCTGCTCCATGTGGACGTCCCGGATGATGCCGTAGAGCCGGTCCGCCGGGATGAGCCCCTTCCAGAAACTCCAGTCGTGCCACTGTGAGTGGTGGGGGAACCCGGGACTGGCCTCCTGCAGCCGCTCGCAGAGCACTGGCGCCAGGTCCCACAGGGTATTATCGATATCGACGACTATCCTTCGCACAACGACTCATTGTACCACAAAAAGCGTGATTTCCAAAACAGGGTGGGGTATCATCATCGCTTGGGGAAGAATGCTTAAGGGCTCTCGCCGTTCCGACGAGAAAACTTTATGTCCGGGGGCACGAGCCGGGTCACACCCGGGAACAGGGATCATGTCATCGGGAATACCTGAAGGGGGAAGATTATGAAGATCTCGCAGAGGTTCCTTGCCGGACAAACAGCTTCGCCGCTGCGCGGAGCCGTCGCTCCCGATGAGACCGCGGACCTTGTTCTGGCCTTTGGCTCGAAGGAGCTTCTCAATGACGGCGACTCCTTCGGGGCCCTTCGGGCCCTGTATCCCGCCGCCCATCTCTGTGGTTGCTCCACTGCCGGCGAGATCTGCGGTACGGGGGTCTTCGACGATACGCTCGCCGCCACGGTTATATCATTCGAAGGGACGCGCATCATGGGGGCGGGCATCACCCTCACGGCCGTCTCCAACAGCAAGGAAGCCGGCGCCCTGCTGGCCCGTTCCATCGAGATGGAGGGCCTTGTCCACGTATTCGTTCTCTCCGACGGCCTGAACGTCAACGGCAGCGAACTCGTCGAAGGACTCTCCGGAAGCCTGCCCGAAAAAGTTACCATCACAGGTGGTCTTGCGGCGGACGCGGATCGTTTCGAGGAAACCTATGTGTTCTGGGACGGGCCACCCCGACAGAATTCCCTTGCCATCGTCGGCTTCTACGGAAACCATCTGAAGGTCGGCTACGGCTCAATGGGCGGCTGGGACCCCTTCGGTCCTGACCGTCTCGTTACGAGATCCTCGGGCAACGTGCTTTACGAGATAGACGGCAGGTCGGTGCTGGACCTCTACAGGAGATATCTTGGCGACAGGGCGCGCGATCTGCCTTCGTCGGGCCTATTCTTCCCTCTCTGCGTCCGGACGGGTGAAGGGGAGAAAGGCATCGTCCGCACCCTTTTGTCCGTGAACGAGAAGGAAGGTTCGATGACCTTCGCCGGCGACATTCCGCAAGGTTCATACGCCCGGCTGATGAAGGCAAACTTTGAAAGGCTCATAGACGGTGCCTCCGGGGCCGCGGCGACCGCCCGCGAGGCCATGGGCTCCGTCCCTGTCGAACTCGCCGTACTCATCAGCTGCGTGGGCAGAAAGCTGGTTTTACACCAGCGCGTCGAAGAGGAGATCGAGGCGTCCCGGGAGGTCCTCGGCCCTGACGCCGTCGTCACCGGCTTTTACTCCTACGGTGAGATCTCCCCCTTTACCCCTGGCGGGAAATGCGCTCTCCACAACCAGACCATGACGGTGACGACCCTGTCGGAGGTACGGTAGTGACAAGAATGCACGGCCTCCTGCGTCGGCAACTGAAGAAGGCCTTTGGCGAGGCCTTCTCGGTGCCGCCCGAATGGAAGGGGTTCATCGAAATGGTCGACACCGCCTACCGCGAATCGGACACGGACAGGGACATGCTGGAACGCTCCCTGGAACTGAGTTCCCAGGAGCTCTCGGAGATGAACTCGGAAATGAGGGCCATCTTTGAAGCGATACCGGACCTGCTCTTCCGGGTGGACCGCGAAGGCATCATCCTGGACTGCAAGACGGGAAACACCTCGGACCTCGTCTTCGCCCGCGAACGGCTCATCAACCGGAAGATCGACGACATACCCGTCCCATCCGTAAGCAGGCAATTCGCGGAGGCCATGGACGCCGTGAGGAGAACGAAGTCTCCGGCCAACGCCGAGTACTCGTTGAATATCGATGGGAACGAGCAGTTCTACGAGGCGCGCTTCATACCTTCCGCGAAGGGCCAGATCGTTATCATGGTGCGGAACGTGACGGAGCGGCGACGGGCGGAAAAGGCCCTCATGGAAAGCGAGGAGAAATATCGCAGCATATTCGAGAACTCCATCGAGGGCATATTCCAGACCACGCGTGACGGCGAGTATGTCGAGGCAAATCCCGCCCTTGTCCACATGCTGGGGTATGGATCACAGGAAGAGATGCTCCGTGAGTCCGGCACCGTGACCCGTCAGTATGTCGTGCCCGACGATCGGAAGCGCTTCAGGGAACTCATCGAAAGGCACGATGTGCTTCAAGGGTTCGAGACCCGGGTCTATCGCAGGGACGGCAGCAGGATATGGATATCCATTAATGCCCATGTCGTCAGGGACCGAAAGGGGAACATTGTCTTTTATGAAGGGACGGTAGAGAACATTACCGACAGGAAGCGGGCCGAAGAGGCCCTTTTTGAATCGGAAGAGAAATACAGGAGCATCGTCGAAGGGTCCCATGTCGGCGTCTACATCATCGAGGACGGCCTTTTTCGCTTCGTGAACGCGACACTCTGCGATATACTCGGGTACACCTACGGCGAGATAGCGGACACGATGGGCCCCGGGGACATCATACTGCCAGAGGACTTCCCCGCCGTCGGCGAAAGTCTCCAAAAACGCCTCTCGGGCGAGATCAAGACAGCGGAGTTGATCTATCGCATCCGCAGAAAGGACGGGGAGATCCGGTCCATAAAGGCGATCGGAAGCTCCATCCTTTACAGGGGACGCCCCGCCGTGATCGGGACCCTCCTGGACATTACCAAGGAAAAAGAACTCGAGGCGCAGCTTCTGCAATCCCAGAAGCTGGAAACGGTGGGAAGGCTCGCCGGCGGTATCGCCCACGATTTCAACAACATGCTCGGGGTGATCCTGGGAAATGTCCAAATGGCGAAGATCAATCTGTCCGCCAGCGAACACACCTATGGTTTCTGTGACGCCATCGAAAGGGCGACTATAAAAGCGGCCGACCTGGTGCGCCAGCTCCTCGCGTTCTCAAGACGCCAGCTTCTGGAACTCAAGACCTTCGATCTCAACGACCTCGTCTCGGGCTTTGAAAAGATGATACACCGTGTCATCGCCGAGAACATCGATATGACCTTTATCCTGGCGAAGGATCTCCCGGCGATCAAGGCCGATGAGACACAGATGAACCAGGTCCTGCTCAATCTCGTCGTAAACGCCAGGGACGCCATGGCCGACGGAGGGATACTCACCATCTCCACGGGTAATGTGGATGTCGAGGCGAAATATGTCCAGACCCATCCCGACGTGCGACCGGGCCGCTATGTGATGCTCTCCGTCGCCGACACCGGGATTGGGATGGAAAAAGATGTTTTCGACAGGATGTTCGAACCCTTCTTCACCACCAAGGCCGGTGGAAGCGGTCTCGGACTTTCCGTCGTCTACGGGATCGTCAAGCAGCACGGAGGTTTCGTAGAGGTCATGAGCGAACGCGGACGGGGTACGACGATACAGGTCTTTCTTCCCAGGGCGGAGGAGGCGGTAATGCCCACCGTGAAACCCGAGATGCCCGTTGAGAGAGGGAGCGAGACGGTTCTCATCGTTGAGGACGATGAGGATTTCAGGAAGGTCGAGGCGGAAATGCTCACGCGCCTCGGCTACCGCGTGTATGCCGCAGCCGACGGTATGGAGGGAATAGCGCTCTTCGCCGAAAAAAGCGAAGAGATAGATCTAGTCATCCTTGACGTCGTGATGCCGCGGATGAGCGGCCGGGACGCCCTGGAAGGCATGCGGAGGATCCGCCCCGACATCCCCTCACTGTTCGTGACGGGGTACAGCCTTGACGGCATACACGTGAACTACATTCTCGATCAGGATATCGAGGCCCTTCAGAAGCCTTTCTCCTTCGATACCCTCTCCCGGAAGATACGGGAGGTGATGCGGAACAGGGGCAGGGGATGAGATGAAAAGGGGAGAATCTCTTCTCCCCTTTCGTGAAACAGTTTTCCGGGTATTTGCTTGCTTGCCTACTTCGTTTCGGCCGGTTTCTCCTCGGCGGGAGCTCCCTTGGCCTTCTTCGTCTTCTTCGTCTTTTTTACCTTCTTTTCCTTCTTCGCCGGTTTCTCTTTCTCAACCGGGGCCGGAGCCTCTACCTTGGCGGCGGGCGTCGCGGGGGCGGCGGGCGTCGCGGGGGCTGCCTTCTTCTCCTGCGCAAACCCTGTAAATGCAAAGGAAAGACCGATCACGACTGCAAAGAACAGTACCAATGCCTTCTTCATTCTGTTTCACCTCCTTCCTCTTGTATTGGGAACATTAGAGAGATATATAAACCAAGTCGAAAATAAAAGATAGAAAAAAATACAGGTGATGGGTCATAGGTCATGGGTGATGGGAGAGCGTGCTTTCCCGGGGTCTTTGGTCTCTGCTTGAGGCCTGAGGCTACTTTTCCCCTATTCTTCGAAAGTAGTTGTCGCGGATCCTGTTGCGGATCTTGAGGACCATGACGTGGGAGATGCCGAGGCGTGTCCCCACCTCTCTCACCGACAGGTCTTCCATGAGAAGCGTGAGGACCTGGCGGTCCCGGTCCGAACTGCAGGCGTCGGTGATCGACTGGAACTTCAGTTTGTCCTCGAGGCGCGCGAAGGACGAGGATTCGTCGGAGGCTATCATCTCCTCCCAGGAAATGCCGTCCTCCCCCGCCGGCTCGCTGAGGCTCACAAAAACCGCGTTCTCGCGCACTTTCCGGAGATGGTTCTTGAGGTGATAGTAGCAGCCCTGCAGGATGTAGCTGTCCGTCTTGTCGTCGATGGACCCCTTGCGGAAGGCGCCCCAAAGGTGGGTCAGCGCCTCCTGGTAGAGGTCTTCCTCGTCAAAATACGCGTGATGGCCGTTCAATCTCTTCGTTATCCTCTTCAAGACCGGTGAGAGCCTTTTTACCATAAAATCGAATTTCATTGCGAACCCTTATACTTGTTGGTGATGGGCATCCTCCTGTCCTTGCCGAATGCCTTGGGTGTGATCTTGATGCCCGGCGGGGACTGGCGGCGCTTGTATTCGCTTAAGTCCACCATTCTCAGAACGCGGGCGATCTCCTCCGCCGGTAAGTTCGGAAAATCGGCCGCGGAAGGTTCCGTGTCCTCTTCAACGTAGCTTTTCAGCACCTGATCCAGATGGTCGTAGGGCGGAAGACTGTCGCGGTCCTTCTGATCGGCCTTCAGCTCCGCCGTCGGCTCTTTCGATATTATCCTCTCGGGAATGACCGCACCAAGACCGTTGCGCCATGTGCAGAGCTTGTAAACGAGCGTCTTCGGGACATCCTTGATAACGGCGAAACCCCCGGCCATATCGCCGTACAGGGTCGCGTACCCCACGCTCATCTCCGATTTGTTGCCTGTCGTGAGCACAAGCCAACCGAACTTGTTCGAGAGCGCCATGAGAATGTTGCCGCGGATACGCGCCTGGAGGTTCTCCTCCGTAACATCCTCCCCGAGGCCGTGGAAGAGCGTCGCGAGGCTCGCCTTATAGGCGGAGAACACGGGATCTATGGGCACCTCGATGATCCTCACGCCCAGTCTTTTCGCAAGGTCGAAGGCATCTTCCGAGGACTCCCGGGATGTGAACCTGGAAGGCATGAAAACGCACACTATATTGTCGCTGCCGAGCGCGTCCGCCGCGAGGGCGGCCACGAGAGCCGAATCTATCCCTCCGGAGAGCCCGATCACGGTCCCTCTGAACCCGTTCTTCCTCACGTAGTCGGCAAGGCCGAGCTTTAAGGCCTCGTATACCTCCTCCACGACGTCGAGACGCGTGACGGGACGCGGGGTGAGCGGTTTCTTGACCGAGGGGCGAAGCCCGCCGGGTCGCGCGGCCACGGTGGTTACCTGTCCGGCCGCAGAGACCGGACGGGCCTTCCTGAGGAGTTCCTTTTCCGGAATATCGACAACGAGAAGGTCTTCCCGGAACGCGCCCGCCGCGGCGACGACCGTGCCCGAGCGGTCCATCACGAAGCTCTGTCCATCGAACACGAGTTCATCCTGGCCGCCGACAAGGTTGCCGTAGGCAACCCACACCCGGTCCTCACGGGTCCTGCTCCTGACGACGTCCTCGCGGACGTAAATCTTCCCCGCATGATAGGGAGAGGCGTTTATGTTGAAGATGAGCCCGGCGCCCGCCTGGGCCATGACATGTATGGGGCCTTCTCTGAACCACATGTCCTCACAGATCACGACGCCGAAGAGGACCTTGCCGTAGCGGAACACCCTCGGACGGCTGCCGGGGAGAAAGTATCTCTTTTCATCGAAGACGCCGTAGTTGGGAAGAAGTTCCTTGCGGAAGACGCCCCGTATCTTTCCCTTGTAGATGACGGCGGCCGCGTTATGGATGCCCGACCGGGAGCGGTCCACAAAACCGACGATCGTCGCCGGCGAGTCGATACGCGACGCAATTTCGGTGATGACCCTGATGTTGGCATCGACGAAACCTTTTTTCAGGAGCAGGTCCTCGGGGGGATAGCCCGTTATCACGAGTTCCGGCAGCGCGAGGATGTCCACCTCCTCAGCCTTTGCCTTCTCCACCCACTCTACGACCCTTTCTCCGTTTCCCGTCATGTCGCCCACCGTTGAATTCATCTGGCATAAACCGATCCGCAGCATCTTTTCCATATATGCACCACCCCTCCAAATGTAAGAAGGGCGTCCAAAGCAGTTTTAAGCGCCCTGGACGCCCTTGTCCAATCATTCTTAGCAGCTCTGCTAAAAATCCAAATAATCTGTCAATATGATAGTGTGCGGGCACACCGTTGTCAAGTTCTTTTCTGGATATCGAAGGCAAGGATGATCGCCTCAGCCACTTCCTTCATGGTCTTTCGCATATCCATGCTCTTTTTGTGGATCTTCCGGTAGGCCTCGTCCTCGTTGAGTCCCAGCTCCCGCATCAGTATGCCCTTGGCGCGCTCGACGAGCTTGCGCGATTCCAGAGCCTCCTTGGCGGCAAGTATCTCGTGGCTGAGGTTCGTGTTCTCGATGGCAACGGCCGCCTGGTTCGCCACCGCCTGAAGTATGTCGATCTCCTCCTTCGTGAAGACATGCTCCTTCGTCGTGTAGCTGTTGATGACGCCCACGACCTGGTCCTTGATCATCATCGGAACGGACAGGAGGGAAACGAAGCCCTCCTTCCTCGCCACATCGGGGAACATGTATCCCGGTTCCTTCGTCACGTCGAGGACGTTGAGGGGTCTCTTCTCCAGGACCACCTTGCCGCTTATGGACTGTCCGACCTTCAGGTTCGGCTTGTTCACGTACTCGTTGCTCAGGCTCTGTGTGGCGGCAATGACAAGCTCCTCCTTTTTCTCGTCGAGGAGCATGACGGAACAGATCTTCGAATCCATGACCTTTGCCGTCATGGTCACGATGAGATGGAGGATCTCCTTGATATAGTGGTCGGAGACGATCGTCCGGGAGACCTCGGAGAGAAGGTCGAGCTGCTTTGCCTTCTTCACTACCTCGTCGTAGGTGATGGCGTTCTGTATCGCGCTGCCGAGGTACCTGCCGATGGTGAAGAGGAGCTTTATCTGGGCCTCTGGATAGACATGCTCCTTCTTGTTCTGGAGGTTCATGACACCCACGATCCTGTTCTTCGCGAGGATGGGTATGGAAAGGAGCGCTTCGTATTTGTCCTCCTTGAGGGAGGTGAAGGCCTTGAACCGCTTGTCGCGGTATGCCTCCTTTGCCAGGTAGACGGGCTGCTTCTCCTTGGCCGCCCAGCCGGTGACACCTTCGCCCAGCTTCAGGCTTATCGACCCCACCGATTCCGCCTTCGGGTCGCTCGACGCGGAAAGGACGAGTTCGTCATTGTCTTCGTCATAGAGGTAGACAAGGCAGGAATCGGCCTTGACAAAGTCCCTGACCGTACCGACGATGCGGTGCAAAAGCTCCGAGAGGTCGAGGTTGTCGCTGATATCCTTCGCCACCTCGTGGAGGATCTTCAGCTCCTGCTCCTTCGCCTCAAGTTTCTGACTGACCGTGGAAGCCATTAATGGATAGCCTTTTTTTAGATGTTATCTTAGAGGAGAAGACGGCCGTTGTCAATAAAAGAGGGAGATAACAAGACACGTGGTCGAAGAATGGTAAACGATCCCGTCTGTCCTGCTTCAGATCGGGGAT
>DBQU01000079.1 GCA_002305765.1 Deltaproteobacteria bacterium UBA1386 | reverse complement strand
GTCCACTAAAGGCATCATAGGTCACTCTTTAACGTTCGAGCGGCTCAAGCAGTTCAAGCGGTTTAAACGGTCTTCAAGAGTTTGCTCGCTATGGTCGCTATTTCCGTGGCGAAGGTGCTCCTGGGGTGGCGGGTTATGGCGGGGATGAGGTCTATGGCGCTTCGCTCGACGTCGGGATGGCGGCCTATGCTGCCGAGGAGTTTTACCTCCCGGGCCAGCCAGTGCCTGGCGACGCTCTGGATCTTGCCGGCGACCTCTTCGGGGCCTACACCGATGGGAAGCCTGTTGACGACGAGGTAGGGGTTGAACCCCCACACGGCCTTCATCACCGTCGAGAGGTACTGGGGATGCTCTTCCCTGACGGAGGCCACGAGTTCGTTGATCGTCTTCGAACTCTGCCCGTCACCGGTCATCGTGGACTCGCGGATGTATCTTTCCAGTTCCGAGTTCTTGTCTTCGCCGGAGCGTGACTCCATGCCCGTAAGCCTGTTCAGTTTGCGGTACATCGCGGCCTTAAGGAAGTGATAGGCTCCGATATAGGACGCCGAATCCCGGGTGGTCACCACGATGCCGTGGTCGGCCTGGAGAAAGAAGTCGAGGATGTTGTAGGAGGTGTCGCCTCCAAGATCGAGGACGACACAGTCCGCCTCTATGGCATTTATTGCCTTGATGAGCTTCATCTTCTTCATGAAGTCGATGTTCGCCGAGCCCAGTTCAGAACTATCGCCGCCGATCAGCAGAGGTCCATGGGGGCTCTGGATCATGACCTCGTCGAGGGACGACACCCGCTTCTTCAGGAAATCGTTGATGGAACGCTGGAGGATCGAGCGATACCCGAGGTACAGGTGGAGGTTGGAACCCCCGAGGTCGAGGTCGACGAGGACCGTCTTGAGCCCCAGCGAAGCCAGGTATATGCCCAGGTTCGCCGTGATGACACTCTTCCCTATTCCGCCCTTCGCGCCTCCCACGGCAACGATCTTGCCCTGGGAAAGGACGGCATCGGTCCCCGGGTTCATCCCTTCCAGGTAGTTGACCAGCACCTCGTAGGACTGCTGTATCGCGAGAAAGCGGTCCGATGTCACATCGTTGACGGCGGTGCTCGCCTTCATGTCAGGATGGTGTACCTTGGCGTTGCGCCGGTAGGCCCTTTTCACCATGTCAACATCGAGCGTATCCAGAAACCGATCACTCTTCGCAGCCGCCTCAGAGAACAAACAGGCGCAAGCCGCCTTTATTTCCCGCATCTTATCCGTCTCCAGCCTGTTCACCGTCATCTATCGCTATCCTCGATCAGGTATTCGACAACACGAGGATTGTGGTGCAATAAGTGTACCAGAAAAAGACCGTTGCAACCGCTTGAGCCGCTTTAACGTTAAAAGAAACAAAGCCTTGTCGCCGTTATTTGGGTGATAGATCCGGGATGCCTGCTCACGTTGAGAGCATTTCAGGAAAGAATGGCAGGCAGAGAAATCACTACCGAGGAGGCTCCAGCCTGGGGCAACCGCAAGACCCCCGTCCTTGACCGTTCAAGCGATTCAAGCGGCTCGAGCGGTTGCAACGGTCTTTACTTGAACCACCGCGGTTCGTCGAAGCGTTCCGTGCTTTTCATTACCCTGCTCGTGTAGTTCATGGCGTATTCGGTGCGGAGTTTCTGGGTTATACGCCGGTAGTCTTCGTTCATCAGGAGCCTGCCGACGTCCATGGCGTCCTTGAAGGTGAATTCGGCGATGATCTCACTGATGCCGCCGATCAGGACGTTCCAGCCCCCTGTTATCTCCACGTAGTTGATCTTCTGCACCGTGGGGATGTGTTCGTTTATGACAAAATCGGCGTAGGCCTTTTTGACGCCCGGCTTCAGGTCGTAGTACTGGTTGAGCTTCCAGACGCCCTTCTGGATGGTGTACTTGCCGCGTTTGACCGCGCCTGTGGGTTCCAGGATGGAACCCCGGTAGTTCATGATGATGGTCTTCAAGCGACGGAGGAGGTCCTTGAACCTCTTTCCCGCGATGGTCTTCAGGACCTCCTCCGTTTCGTTCACACTGAACACGGCAACTATGCGGGGACCGAAGCCTACCTCGACATAGTAGCCGCCGACGGGCACGAGACCCATCTCAGCCATTTCCGGCAGATAGGTGTCGACTATGAACTGTGCATATTCAACATCCTTCCCCTGGATTATATCCCAGCTCTGCGTGAACAGCACAGACATGCCGTCCTCCTTATTTCTTTCGCTTCTCCTTCATCGCCGCAAAAAGACGCTCTGAGGTGATGGGAAGCTCGTTGATCCTCACGCCCACCGCGTCATAAATGGCGTTGAGGATGGCGGGAATGGTGGGCATGATCGCGCCCTCCCCCACCTCTTTGGCCCCGAAAGGTCCGTTCGGTTCGTCGCTCTCGATTATTATGGTCTTGACGTTCGGCATGTCAAGCGCCGTAGGGATGCGGTATTCTCCCAGAGAGGCATTCGCGACCCGGCCCTTCTCGTCGAATCTTACCTCCTCAAAGAGCGCCTCGCCGAGACCCATCGAGAGAGATCCCTGCATCTGACCTTCCACGTTCGTGCGATTGATGGCAAAGCCACAGTCGTGGGCATCGGTCATGGCATCGATGGTGACCTTGCCCGTCTCCTCGTCCACCGTCACTTCGACGACCTGGGCGGAGCATCCGTATGCCGGCGATGTTCCCACCGCGGCACCCTTGTACTTACCTCCCAGCTCGCCGGGTTTGTAAGCGCCATTACCGATTATAACACCCCCGGTGATAAAAGCAACACGCGCCGCCTCCCTGAAGGTGAGCTCCGCACCCGAAGGCTGGTCTGCCCATCCGCGGTGTTCCTTGATATAAAGCGTCCGCAACCGGGAAAAATCCGGTTTATCCTTCTTGAAAACGATGACGCCCCTGGCAATGTCCATCTCCTCGACCGGCACGTTAAGCTGCTCCGAAAGCGCCTCGAGAACCTTCCGCTTGGTGTCTTCCGCGGCCATCTTGACGGCATGGCCGGACATGAGGGTCTGCCGTGACGAATAGGCACCGAGGTCGACGCCGAAATCGGTGTCCCCCGAGTGCACCCGCACGTCATCGAGAGAGACACCGAGGGCCTCCGCGGCGATCTGCCCGAGGATGGTGTCCGACCCCTGCCCTATCTCCGCAGACGCGGTATAAAGATTGACCCCGCCGCCGTCCTCAGTGAGCCTGATCGTTGCCGTGGAATGGAACGTCTCGGACCGGTAGATGGGATACCCCGCCCCGGACACGAAGAACCCGCAGGCCACACCTATCCCCTTACCTTTGGGGAGTTTCCCCTTCTTGGCGCCCCAGTTCGAGCCGTCGCGTACCCCCTCGAGGCACTCCTTCATGCCGAGGCTCGACATGTTGAAGTCGTTGCAGGTCACGTCGCCGGTCTGCATCATGTTCTTTAGCCTGAACTCCACGGGGTCCATGCCGAGCTCGGCAGCGATGATGTCGAGCTGCTGTTCCCATCCCGCCCTCGCGGCAACGCCTCCGTGCCCGCGCTGAGCACCGCAGGTGGGTTTGTTCGTATAGATGCGATAACCGTCGTATTTCATGTTCGGAAGCTTGTAGGGAGCGCCGAGGAGCGAACCGGCATAGTAGATCGTCGCGATGCCGAAGCTCGAATACGCGCCGCCGTCAAGATGACAGACGTTCCTCAAGGCGAAGATGGTCCCGTCCTTCTTTACGCCCGTCGTCAATTCGTGGGTGAACTGGTGCCGTGCCCGGGAATGGAGGAAGACCTGTTCCCGGGAGAAGACCATCTTCACCGGTTTGCCCGTGCGTCTCGACATGAGGCACGCCGCGAGCTCCATGGCGTTCACCGCCGCTTTGGGGCCAAAACCGCCCCCCACGTAGGGCTTCACGACACGGACCTTGCCGACGGGGATGCCGAGCACCATGGCAACGCTCCTCTGGACATAGTGGACCGACTGGGTCGACGACCACAGCGTGAGGTTCCCGTTCAGGTCGTACCGGGCAAGACAGGCCTGGGGTTCCAGAAAGCCGCCGTCCTGCCTTTTGTTCGTGAACGTGTCGGTCCTGACGATGTGGCACTCCTTCAGGGCCTCCTCGAAGTTGCCGAACTCCTGGTGGACCTCGGCACTGATGTTTCCGGGAAAATCCTCATGTATGGCGATCGCCCCTTCCGCCATGGCCGATCCGATATCGAGAAGCACAGGAAGCTCCTCGTAATCGACCTTGATAAGGGACACCGCCTCCATCGCCGTTTCGAGGTCGATGGCCGCGACCGCAGCCACCTCGTCGCCGACATAACGAACCTTGTCGGAGCAGAAGACCTGCTCGTCGTACCGCGCCGGACTGACACCGTACTTGACGAGCCCCGCCTCCTTCCATGTGACCACGTCCCTGACCCCGGGGAGTCTCTTCGCCGCGGACGTGTCGATATTCAGTATCTTCGCGTGCGCCAGAGGGCTCTGCAGCATCGCCCCGTAGAGCATGCCGGGCATGGAGAGGTCCGCCGCGTAGCGGGCGTCACCCGTCGCCTTCGCCCTGCCATCCACCCTGGGCAGCCGCGTATTTATCACGTTGTATGCCTTCATAGTCCTTGCCTCCTCCTCGTCATCCCTTCATTCTTCTGGACGCTTCCTGCACGGCCTCCACGATCTTCTGATACCCCGTGCACCGGCAGAGGTTGCCCGAAAGGGCCTCTCTTACCTCGTGCTCTGTCGGGTGGGGATTCTTTTCGAGAAGGCTCGTGGCGGAAAGGACCATTCCGGGGGTGCAGAAACCGCACTGGATGGCACCCATTTCCACGAATGTCTCCTGGACAGGATGAAGGGAGTCGCCGCGTGCCACCCCTTCTATCGTCTTTATGGTGGAGCCGTCAGCCTGGACGGCCAGGACCAGGCAGGAATTCACCGGCTTGCCGTCCATGATCACGGTGCAGGCGCCGCAATCGCCCACGCCGCATCCTTCCTTTGTTCCCAGGAGGTCGAGGTCGTCACGCAAGACCTGGGTCAGGGTCTTGTTGGGGGCAACGGCCACCTCGTATCCCATTTCGTTCACTGTGAAAGTGATCAGTTTTTTCATCACGCATTCCCCCCTTTCATGTCCCGGGCATCGTTGAAGGCCTTGAGCAAGGTCCTCTTTACAAGGGTGTTCACCATATCCCGGCGGTATTCGGCCCCGCCGCGCATGTCGGTGATGGGAGAACAATCACCTTCCGCGAGGGCAGCGGCCTTCGCGAAGAGCTCTTCCGACGGGCGCTGGCCGATCAGTGCCTTTTCCGCCGACGCGGCATGTATCGCGGTGGGAGCAACGGCACTGAGGACAACGCGCGCATCGACGATCACCCCGTCGGGTTTGTCGAGCGTCAACCGTGAGGCCGCCGCGGCGATGGCGATCTCGAGCGCCGCCCTGTGGCCGATCTTGATATAATCTCCGCCCGTGAATGGCGGCGCGGAGGGGAGGATGATCCGTGTCAGCACCTCGCCGCTTTCGATCACCGAGGTTCCCGGTCCCGTGAAGAAACCGTCCAGCGGAATCGTTCTGTTCGCATCTTTCCCCTTCAGTTCCACGTAAGCCCCCAGGACGATGAGAGCGGGCGGCAGGTCCGCCGCCGGCCGGGCGGTCACGATATTTCCGCCGATGGTGGCGCGGTTCCTGATGAGCGGGGAGCCGAGACAGGACGCGGACCGGGCGAGGACGGGGAACATCGAACCAACACGGTCCGAGTCGGCGATCTCCGATACCGTCGCGTGGGACCCGATAGCAAGCCCGCCGTTCTCTCCGCCGATCTCCCGAAGCCCCTCCACCTTCCTCAGGCTCACGAGGAATGCCGGCTTGACGGTCCCCTTCTTCATGTTCACGAGAAGATCCGTGCCCCCCGCGATCACCTTTCCATTTCCCTTCAACTCCGAAAGCATCGCCAGGGCTTCCGGCAGGCTCTTCGGCTCCTCATAGTCGAACTTAGGCAGCAATAACATGAAACCTCCTCTCATAGATGCGGTTCAAGGGTTCCAGAGTTCAAGGGTTCCCGAGCTAAAACCAAACAAAGCCGAAAATTGCGGAACTTTTGAACTCTTGAACTTTTGAACTCTTGAACCGTTTCTCTCCTATCCTCCAAAATCCGGGTTGATGAATTCTACCGTATCGCCCTCCGACAGGAAAGTCTTTCCGTAGTCGGCGGGAAAGACGAACCTCCTGTTCACTTCCACGATCAGTCCTCCGTCCTTCTCATCTGTCTTTACGATCAGGTCCGATATGGCAGTCTTCTCCGGTACGTTTTCGCGCACGCCGTTGAATATTATGTCCATGTTCCTTCTGCTCAGACTCGGGTGGCGGCGACGTCGCAGATGTTGATCTCGAGCATCTTCACGCTCGCCAGAATGCGCTTCGCGTTCCTCTTCACCGCCTCCACGTCTCCGGCCGAATCGATAAGGTCCTGCACCATCTCCCTGAGAGCTTCCACCTTCCTGTCCATCTCAGCTATCTTCGCATCATCCATCATAGTCATCTCCTGGATATAATAATGGTTCAAAAGTTCAAGGTTCAAGGTTCAAGGCAAAAAACCGGGGGAAACCCCTCTTTTCTTCATCCCGCTCGCGGGCTGTCGTTCCGGCGAGGGCCGGAATGACCGGGAACGTTCTTGTCGGCAGCTTGTTCTGGCACGAAACGCGCAACTTGAAACCATCTTCTTCGTCTTCCCTTGAACCCTTGAACTCTGAAACCATCCTTTAATGTTTCCTGAGGTCTTTGAACCTCTTCGCCTTCACCTCGTACCGCGGCACGACGCCGAAGGGGTGGACGGTGATCTTGAAACCCAGGTTAACGCGGACGCGCAACTGGTCTTTCAGGCGGCCGAGGACCTCCTCCTGCCTGGCCTCCATTCCCGGCATCATCTCTATCTCGAGGAGGATATCGTCAATGTCGCCTCTCTTCGAGACCGTCACCTGGTAATCGTTACCGATCTCGGGTATGCTCCTCACCACTTCCTCGATGGCGGTCGGCGCCAGGAGCACGCCTTTCACCTTTGTAATGTCGTCTACCCTGCCGACCACGCCGCCCTCGATCATCCTGAAGGTCCGGCCGCACTCGCAGGGGCGGTCGGACCAACGGATGACGTCCTTGGAATCGAAACGTATGCAAGGCTTCGCGACCCTGTCAAAGGCGGTGATGACCATCTTGCCTGTCTTACCCGGGGTGTCTATGATCTCGCCCGTCTCGACGTCCTCGATCTCGACAAGAAAGAAGGCGTCGTTAACATGAAGCCCCCCCGACTGCGCGAGACATTCGTAGCTCCATGCCCCGATCTCCGTGGCTCCTACATGGTCGTAGACCTTCGCGTTCCAGGCCTCCTCGATACGTTTCTTGGTTGCCGGGATACTGGCGCCAGGTTCGCCGGCGCAGGTTATTCTCTGTATGTTCAGGTCCCTGGTGGGGTCGATGCCCATTTTCCGCGCCGTGTCGGCCATCCCCAGGACGTACGTCGGAGTCGCCATGAACGCCGTGCACTTGAGCTCCTGCATCTTGAGGATGCGGGCCTCGGTGTCGAGGACACCGCCCGGCACGACCTCACAACCTATCTTCTCCAGCGCGTAATGTCCTGCCCAGAAAGCAACGAATATGTTGTAGCCGAAAGGCAGAAAGACCCTGTCCGACGACCTGTATCCCTGAGAATAGAGTATGTATGACCAGCATTCGGACCACCATTCCCAGTCCTGCCAGGTATCGGCCTGGTAGACGGGAGTGCCCGTCGTACCACTCGTCTGCCTGAACTCCGTCACCTCGTCCAGGGGAACGGTGAGGATGTCCCCATAGGGAAAGGGGGGATTGTCCTGCACCTTCCTGAGCATCCCCTTGTCCGTTTTCGGGGCCTTCGCGATGTCCTCGAAGGCCTTGATGTCTCCGGGCTCCATGCCCGCGGCACTGTAAAGCCTTCGGTAGAAAGGCGAGTTTTCGTACGCGTACTCCACTATCCTCTTGAACTTCCTGAGCTGGAGCTCGCGCAGCTTTTCTCTCGGCATCGTCTCGAGAATCGGATTCCAGTATGTGTTCATCTGATGAGCCATATCGCCGCAACCTCCCTGATTTTCTTCAACTCCGATCACATTGTAAAGCACTGCGAGCCGGTTGCCATGACCCATTCAGGAGGGGGTAGTCCCGGCCCGCAATGCGTGGGGCTGCCGATTACTGGTTTGCCTTCAAGTACTCCAGGCAGAACTTCAATGCCTCTTCACCGGGGAGGCCCTTCGTCTTGAGCTCTTTGACGTAGTCGTCGATGACGGGACGGACCTTCGCCGCCCATCTCGCATCCTCGGCCTTCGACAGGGCGATGAACTTGTTGCCGCGCTGAACCATGAATTCCCTGCCCTCCTTGTCTATGGCATCCCATTGCCTGCCCTGCTTTTCCATCCACTCTTCATTGATGCCCTCTATGGTCTTCTGGATGTCAGGAGGCAGGGCTTTCCACTTCTCCTTGTTCATGACAACGAAGAAGGATGTGCTGTACGCGGAACCGTAGTTCTCGATCGTGTATTTGACCACCTCGCCAATCTTCCAGCCCTTCATCGCCTCTATGGGGTTCAGGATGCCCTCGACGATCCCGGTGCGCAGAGCCTCGTAGGACTCCGTCTGGGGCATCGCGACGGGAGACGCCCCCAGAGCGGCGGCCACCTTCGCGCTGAATCCCGTGGAACGGACCTTCATCCCCTTCAACTCCTCGAGGTTCTGGACGGGCCTCTTCGTGAAGAGTATGCCCGGTCCATGGGCATGGAGGTACATGACCTTTACCTGATCGAACTCTTTCGGCTGAAACTTTTTGAAGTAGGCGTTGATCATCCTTGTCGCGGCATAGGCATTCTTGTACCCGAGGGGCAGATCGATGACCTCCGTAAGAGGGAACCTGCCTTTCGTGTAACCGAGAACGCTCTCGCCAATATCGGCGATCCCTTTCACAACACTGTCGTAGGTCTGACCGGCCGGAGTCAGAACGGCACCGGGATAATAGGTGATCTTCACCCTGCCCTTCGTCCTTTTCTCCACCTCTTTGCACCAGTCCGCCATGATGATACTGTTCTTATGCGACGCCGGGAAGAAATTGGAGAAATTAAGGGTGATCACCTTCTCCTGAGCATACGATGGAACGGAACCTGTGAGAAGAACAAGCACGAACAGACAGACTACGGCCGTTATTCCGATACTACTCCTCCTGTTCATAACGAACCCCCTGTTATTTGATGTACCCCAAAACGGGATGTGTAGCCTCATACATGGGTTTCGTCCGCTTTGTTTTGTCTTTCCAGGGATCCGAACGATGTTATCCCCCCCCCAATGGTCCTTATCTATTGGTCTAATATTTATCCATATGAAATCTTTTTGTCAACAAAAAAGTTATTGCAATTGCCGCAGACCTGACATATGATATCACCAGCACAATGGCCATGTTCACGCCCATAAAGCCTTTACGGATCTCAAACGAAGTGACGGAGCAGCTCAAGCAATCCATCCTCCTCGGCCATTTCAAGCCTGGCGACAAGTTGCCTTCCGAGCGGGAGCTCGCGGAGGAATTCCAGGTGAGCCGGGTGGCTATCAGGGAGGCCTTGAGAACCCTCGAGAATGCCGGTTTTGTAGTCACCCGTCAGGGTATCACCGGAGGCGCCTTCGTTACCGACCTGTCTTTCCAGCAGCTCACCAATTCCTTCCTCGACCTTTTCCTCTGTGAGAAGTTATCCATCCCCGAGCTCTACCACGTCCGCCGTCTCATAGAACCCGAGGTGGCACGGCTTGCCGCGCTCAGGATAAACGACGAATACGCCCGGCGCCTCAGGACTGCCCTCGAGGCGGAAAAGACCCCCGGCCCGACCATTTCCGAAGAGGTCGACCGAAAGACCACCGTCCACTACATCCTTGCCGAAATGTGCGGGAACCGGTTCTTCGAGGCCCTCGTCACCTGTGTCATGAGGCTCACGAAGCAGGTCGTCGAGGCCGTCAAGCCCGACACGGAGAAACTTCACCCCGCGGGTCTCCATGACGCCGCGGTCGAAGCGGTCATAGCCGGCGACCCCGAAACCGCCGCGCGGGAAATGGAAAAACACGCCATCGCCTTCGGCAAGAACCTCATGGAAATGGAAGAGGAATACCACAAGACAAAGAGCGTTTGAGCCGCTTGAACGTCAAAAAACCCCTCATCCGTAAAGAACCGCTTTTTAACCAATCCTAACCTGACATTCGGAGTCTGTCTTCCTATTCTAGTATTTCTTCTTATTCTTTGGCGTTCAAGCGGTTCAAGCCGCCTTTACCCCCCGAAGTCGGGGTTTATGAACTCGATCCTGTCGCCTTCGGAGAGCGGCGTTGCATGGTAGGTCTGGGGGTGGATGAAGCGGTTGTTGCGCTCCACGACGAGATGCTTGTCTTCCTCACCGGACATCTTTATCAGGTCGGCGATGGTCGTGCCTGCAAGCACTTTCTCTTTTAGCCCGTTCAGGATGATCTCTATCTGCGGAGGCATCGTTTACGGTAACATTCTAGACGAACACGCACCATCCCGCCATAGAAAACTTCACGGGACGGAACAAGAAGAGACAACCCCCCCCGGGGGGGGACAAGACAGACGACGAAGCGACCTGCCTCTTCGGGGACGATCCGAACATCTTTCGTCATTCCTGCGTAGGCCGGAATGACGAAGTCTGGAGTGCATCGCAAGGGCGCGGCTTATACACAAGGACTGGCACCGAGGGAGCTCCGGATCCTTCTTCTTGAACCTCTTGAACGATCTTCTCCGGTTCCGGCATTGACAAGCGCCTGTCGGACCGATAGACTAGCGGTGATATGATGACATACATCGGGATGGCCTTTGCGGGTCTTTCCTGCCTTGTCTGCGTAGCGAACATCGTCAACTACACCCTGAGGATGGTCAAAAAGAAACGGGGTGAGACAACACACCGCAGGACTTCCACGATCCACGTATTGTCCATCGTCTTCTCCATCATGGCCTACGTTTTCGCCGGGGACACCCTGGGAGCATGGGTCTTTATTCCGGCCGTTCTGGACCCCGCCACCCTCTTCATCCTTGCGGCGCCCATCCTCCTCATCCGCGTGAAGAGGCGAGCGGACCGGGAACAGAACCCTCGATGATACCTTTCGTCACCGCCGCCGTGGTTCTCGGCCTCTCGTCGGGTTTCTCTCCGGGGCCGCTCCTGACCCTTGTCATAGCGCAAACGGTGACGCACGGCGTGAAGGAAGGGATCAAAGTTGCCCTTGCGCCCCTTATCACCGACGCGGTCATCATCACCGTTGCCGTCTCTGTCCTGTCCCGCTTCGCCCACATTCACACCGTGCTGGGATGGATCTCCATCTGCGGGGGGCTCTTCGTGATCTACCTTGCCTGGGAGACGTTCCGGGCACCCGAGCCGCGGGTGGACCTGGCCCCAAAACAGGCCCGGTCTCTCGGAAGGGGGATAGCCGTCAACGCCCTGAATCCCCATCCGTACATCTTCTGGATCGCCGTCGGCGCCCCGATGATGGTCCGGGCCCGCGAAGATAGTCTGGTCTCGGCGGTCGCGTTCGTCCTGTGCTTCTTCGTTTCTCTCGTCGGCGCGAAGGTCCTCGTCGCCGTCCTCGTGGGCAGGACGAAAAAAGTTCTAACGGGAAGGATCTACCGGTGGATCATGCGGTTTCTCGGCCTCGCCCTCTTCCTGTTTGCCCTCTTTCTCGTCAGGGACGGCCTTGTTCTCCTCACAGTGATCGCCAAATTTCCTTGAAAGCGCGGCATCGGGACGGATAGAATATCCAAGTCTGCAAAATCCTTATCGAGAGGAGCGAACGTCATGCCCGATTACAGTAAGATAGATATACCGGAGGTCCTGTCCTACGTGTTCTACCCGCGTGACGAGTCCGGCCCCTGTCCGAGATACGCCTTCGACCACTTCATCCCCGTGGCGGAAGCGGTGGCTCTCCATTGCCGTTTCTACGAGCAGGACAAGGCCTGGCCCTGGATCCTCTATTTCCACGGGAACGGCGAGGTCGTGAGCGACTACGACGAGATCGCCCTCTTCTACTTCAAGCACAACCTCAACCTGGCGGTGGTCGATTACCGGGGTTACGGGAAGTCCAACGGCACGCCCACCGTCGCGGACATGTCCCGTGATTCTAGAAAGGTCTACGAATCGGTCAAGACGGCCCTCACACAAAGGGGTTTACGGGACGACCTGTGGGTCATGGGCAGGTCTCTCGGCAGCGTTTCCGCTCTGGCGATCGCCTTCGACAAGAGTACCGGCATCAATGGGCTCATCATCGAAAGCGGTTTCCCCAGCATCACGAGCCTCATCGTCCGCCACGGCATAGCCACACCGGGCATGGACCTCGACGCCATTACCCGGGAGTGCCTCGATATGGTGCGATCGATCACGGTCCCCGTCCTCATCATTCACGGGGAGTACGACACCCTTGTGCCGCCCGACGAGGCCGAGACCATCTACGAGACCATCGGTTCAGCGCGGAAGGACCTCCTGATGATACCGGGGGCGACGCACAACGATATAATGTTCGTGGGCTTGCGGCAGTACATGGAGGCCATCAGGAAGTTCGTCGATTCGACGAGCCCCAACCGATAGCCTCAGTCGGTCTTCGGCTTCGCGGACAGCCCCCCCTACTTTACGAGGGCCTTCACCTTTTCCATGAGCCCCGATAGCTGTTTTTCCCTCTCCTTGAGGGCATCACGGAACTCCCGCCTGTTGGTCCTTACTATCTCCACTTCCAGGTGGGAATGGTACCTTTCAAGCACGTTGAGTAAGAGTTTGGCCTCGTCGTCGTCCATATTGCACGTAACCATACATTCCTCCTTTACAGGCCTGGAGCCGTGCGGCGGCCGTCATTGCTGCCTGTAGATGTATTGATATGCGCTTCTGAGCCTCTGCGCGACGATCCCTATGATGTGTTTATAGATGATGAGACCCTCTTCGGGATGACGTTTCACGACGTTTTCAATGACATCCCTCCCTATTCTTATGGCCCTCGTCGGCGCCAGGCACCGGGCCGTGGCGCTGTAGACGTAGGGTTCCACGAGCGCCGACCAGCCGAATATCTCGCCAGGTCTCTTCACTATGAAATGCATGTTCTCCTTTTCCAGCACGATGATATCCACTTCTCCTTCCACCAGTTCATAAAAGAACGACCCCGGTTCATCCGCCTTGAAAACAATGTCGTCGCGATCGAAGGACACCTCCTCTCCCAGCCTCCCGATCTCCCCGATAACCCTCTGACTGACTCCTTGAAAAAGATCGAATTCCTTTGTGGGGGACGCTTCCATGATAGACACGCCGATCACCTCCTTCTTTCGTGCCACCCTTATACTCTATTTAGCACAACTTCGGAATAAGACAAGGAACAAGACAAAGACCTATCTCACGCCCGTTCGTTCCTCACTCAAGCCCGCAGAGGACACAGAGAAATGCGCAAAGAATTGCGGCCAGATTCCGGAGCCTACCAGAATCTGGCCGCACTTGCATCCCGTCTTCGACGGGAGGCATCCCGCCGCCACGCTGGCGGGACAAAAAACCCGAGATTCGAAGTAATACGCTCACACGAGGTGTTGGTATGAAAAGGTTTGATGTGGATAATCTGTCGTCGCTGGTCATCAGGGCCGCAATCAATGTACATAAGGTGTTCGGACCAAGCCTTCTTGAGAGCATCTATCAGTCCTCTATGGTCATAGAGCTGGGGCTGATGGGCATAGAGGTCCTGACGGAAGTTCCCCTGCACGTGTCCTATAAAGGGCGGAAAATTCCCAATGTCGGTCTGAGGCTGGATCTGCTGGTGGAGGACACGATCATTGTGGAGCTAAAGTCCGTCGAGGAGATTCAGCCAGTCCACAAGAAGCAATTATTGACGTACCTGAGATTGGCAGGAAAACCCTTAGGACTGCTAATCAACTTCAACACAACCCTCTTGAGGGAAGGCATAACAAGGGTGATCAGCTCGCCGCAAGGCGACGGAAATGCGGCCAGATTCCGGTAGGCTCCGGAATCTGGCCGCCATCTTTTCTTTGCGTCCTCCGCGGGCTTGAGTGAGGAACGAACGGGCGAGAGGCCGTCTTCTACTTCTTCTCCATATACCTCGGTTTGATCATGTTCTCCGGGGAGAGGATGTCGTCGAGTTCTTCCTTTTTCAGGTAGCCCTTTTCGAGGACGAGCTCGCAGACCGAGCGGTTCGTTGCCAGGGCCTCGTGGGCTATCTCGGTGGAGCGCTCGTAGCCGATGTAGGGGTTGAGGGCCGTGACGAGGCCTATGCTGCACTCGACGTATTCGCGGCACTTGTCCTGGTTCGCCGTTATCCCGAGGACGCAGCGGTCGGCGAGGGTCTTGCTGGCACGCCTCAGGGCCACGAGGGAATTGAAGAGACTGAAGGCCATGACGGGTTCCATGACGTTCAGCTCCAGCTGCCCCGCCTCCGCGGCGAAGCTCACCGTCACGTCGTTGCCGATGACAAAGAATGCCACCTGGTTCACCACCTCGGGAATGATGGGGTTCACCTTTCCGGGCATGATCGTCGAGCCGGGGGCCATGGGAGGGAGGTTTATCTCATTGAGGCCGCAGCGCGGACCGGACGCCAGGAGCCTCAGGTCGTTGCAGATCTTGGAGATCTTGACGGCGAAGCGCTTCAGGACGCCCGACAGCTGGACATAGGCGCCCGAATCCTGTGTCGCCTCCACCAGGTCGGGTGATGTGAGCACATCGATCCCCGTGATCTGGCGGAGCTTTTCCGCGACAAGGGAAGAATAATCAGGATGGGCGTTGAGCCCCGTTCCGATGGCGGTCGCTCCCAGATTTATCTCCTTCACGAGCGCCTGCGCCTCCCTCATCCGGTCCATGTCCTCGGCAAGCATGATGGCCCAGGCGCCGAATTCCTGGCCCAGCGTCATGGGCACGGCATCCTGAAGCTGCGTCCTGCCCATCTTGATGACCTGGGAAAACTCTTTCGATTTCTTCTCGAAGGCCGAGCGCAGATAGTCCATCGCCTCCACGAGGTCCTTGATCTTCAGGATAAGGGTCAGTCGTATCGCCGTCGGGTAGACATCATTGGTCGACTGGCAGAGATTGACGTGGTTGTTGGGGTGGACAACGTCGTACCGTCCCTTTTCGTATCCCAGCTTCTCGAGGGCGATGTTGGCGATGACCTCGTTGGCGTTCATGTTCGTGGATGTGCCTGCCCCGCCCTGTATCATGTCAACGACGAAATGTTCCCTGTGTTTCCCCTCGAGCACATCATCGCAGGCCCGGCGTATCGCGTCCGCCACGTCAGGGGGCAGGAGCCCGAGTTCTCCGTTCGCAAGGGCGGCGGCCTTCTTCACATAGGCCAGCGAACTTACAAAGGCGGGATATTTGGACAGGGGAATGCCCGTGATCCGAAAGTTCTCCGTTGCCCGCAGTGTCTGGACGCCATAGTACGCATCGGCGGGAATCTCCCGCTCGCCGAGAAGATCGTGTTCCTTCCTCACTTCATTGCTCATAGCGACGCCTCCGATAGTGTCTTTCCATCATCCAGGGACCCCTCCCCGGGGGTCTCCTCCTTCTTGTCGAATACCTTCTCCCACTTCGCGACGATGACGGTGGCAAGGCAATTGCCCGTGACGTTCACCGCCGTTCGTCCCATGTCCATCACCGTATCCACGCCGAGGATGACCGCCACGGCCTGAATGGGCAGGCCGAACGACGCCAGGGTGCCCGCGAGGACGACAAGGGACGCCCTGGGGACGCCGGCGGCTCCCTTGCTGGCAAAGATCAGAGTAAAGCCTATGAGGAGCTGCTCCGACAGGCCAAGGTTGATGCCGGCCGCCTGCGCGGCAAAGATGGACGCGAGAGACAGATAGATGGTTGTGCCATCCAGGTTGAAACTGTATCCCGTGGGAATGACGAAGGAGACAACCCGTCTCGGCACCCCGAGGGCCTCCATGTTCTCCATCGCCTTCGGAAGGGCGGCCTCCGAACTGGACGTGGAGAACGCGATAATGGCGGGCTCCTTGACGGCCGCGATAAATCTCCTTACGGGGACCTTGAAAAGGAGCGCCACGGGCAGGAGCACACCCAGCATGAAGATCACGATGGCCCCGTAAAAGCTGGCTATGAGGAGGCACAGGTTGAGGAGCACGTTCATCCCCTTGCTGGCGACGACGACGGCTATGGCCGCACCGACGCCGACGGGCGCGAAGCGCATGACGATGTTGGTGTACTTGAACATCGTCTCCGCCAGGGCCTCGCAGAACTCGATGATGGGCTTCTTCTTTTCCTTGATGAGGCTCAGGGCGATGGCGAAGATGATGGTGAAGACGACCACCTCCAGAACGTCGCCCCGGGCAGCGGCTTCGAAAAAGTTTTCGGGGAATATGTTTATGACGATCTCCTTGATGGTCATGTGCTTCGCCTGACCCAACCCGGCTGGCAACCCTGCGTCACCGAGGTCGATGCCGACGCCGGGCTTCGTCACGTTGACGACGAGGAGGCCCAGAAAGAGCGCTATGGTCGTGACGATCTCGAAATACACGATCGCCTTGACGCCCATCCTGCCCACCGCCTTGAGGTCCGCGTGGCTCGCGATGCCCACGACAAGGGTCGCGAATATGATGGGAACGATGATCGTTTTCACGAGACGGATGAAGATCGTGCTGAGTGCCTCCATCTTCGTTCCCAGGGCCGGAAAGGCGAATCCGATTATCAGTCCGGCGAGCATACCGATGAAGATGAGATGAGTCTGCGAGAGTCTCCAGCGTTTTTTCAAACCTTTCCCCCGTACAAATTTAGTGCAGTGAAGCGTAGCGGTGCGTTGATAGCGGTACTCCGTAAAATAAATCTCTTTTGGCGCGAAAAAGCAACGAAAATGCAGGCCCCGCGCCCCTTACTGTGTTATCGGCAAAAGGCAGTTGAAAATACAGGGCAAAATCGCTATAATTACACACCACGCGCCCGTAGCTCAATTGGATAGAGCGTTGGACTACGAATCCAAAGGCTGCAGGTTCGATCCCTACCGGGCGCGCTTAATATTTCCCGCAATATCAATAAGTTGGAAGGGTGAGCATTTTTCGGCAATCTTCTGAAACCCGCATAATTGGTAACAAGTGGTAACAGAAAGGTTCCTGCTGTCCTGTTCGTCCCGGAAAAATCCTTGTTCATACGAACCGATCAGTATAAGATATTCCTAACCTATGAGTAAGTATTTTACGACCGCTGAGGCCGCTAAGTACCTCGGTGTGACAGCTTCCCGCGTTCGACAGTTCATTGTAGGGGAACGGCTGGAATCCGAGAAGCACGGCCGCGATCACTTAATCCGCGAGACTGAGCTTGAACGCTTTGCCCGGTCTGGTAAAAAGAAATCTGGACGCCCGAAGAAGGGCAAATAAAAGGCTTGCGCATGCGTTATATTTACGGTACATTCTAGCATGAAGACGGTTACCCCCTTGAGCAATGAACAAGTGGATATATTTTCTTCCCAAGAGCCAATAGTAGTACTCCACGGTGATATAAGAGAAGTAATCCGCCTTCTCCCCGACAATTACTTCCAGTGTGCGGTAACATCGCCCCCCTATTGGGGTGTAAGAGACTATGGCATTGATGGTCAAATCGGAGCCGAGCCGGATCTGGACAAGTATATTGACACGCTTGTTGATGTCTTTCGGGAGGTCCGAAGAGTTCTAAAACCGAACGGGACTTTCTGGCTCAACATAGGTAATACATACACGTCGGGCGGCCGTAAATGGCGGCAGGAGGACGAGAAGAATAAGGGGCGGGCGATGTCATATCGACCCCCTACCCCTCCGGGGTTAAAGAAAAAGGATCTCATTGGCGTCGCATGGCTTCTTGCTCTGAAATGTCAACTGGATGGTTGGTATCTGAGAAACGATATTATATGGTATAAGCCGAACTGCCAGCCCGAGAGCGTGAAAGACCGTTTCACCGTCGCACACGAATACGTTTTCCTCCTTACGAAGTCAGAGCGTTACTATTTCGACCAGGAAGCGATCAAAGAGCGCACCACCAATGGTAATGGCCTCAAGAACAAGAGGAGCATGTGGTCTATCAACACTGAACCCTGCCCCGAAGCACACTTCGCTGTATTTCCCAGGGAGCTTGTGAGGCCTTGCATCCTGGCGGGGTCACGCCCGAATGATGTTATCCTGGACCCCTTCTACGGCTCCGGCACCGTTGGAATCGTTTCAAAGGAACTGTCTAGACGGTGTGTTGGTATTGAACTGAAAAAAGAATACATCGAGATTGCGGACAAGAGGACTTCCAACGTGCAGATAGCGCTTACTCCCGAGGTATTGAAAACTCCCAAGTAGCGTGAACGGAGCAGTACTTCTTCTTGAGGTTCTTGATCTGTAGCTTTCTCTCCCCTCCCCCGTCAAAGTACAACTCGAACATCTCGGCACCGTCGCTGTCGGTGACATAGCAGTACCCCGGTTTAGGATACTGCTTGCTGGAGGTCATCATTACCAAGCGCCCTTCCCCTGCCCGCAAAAAGAGTTCCTTCGGGATCTCAACGAGTTCATACTTCCATGGGGTTTCCTTGTGCAGCGTCCGCAAGGTGAGAATCCTGTCATAGCCTTTCATATGTTCGATGAACTGGTCTCGCAATCCCTTGAGGTCCTCGGGGTTATCGCCCCAAGTGCCTTTCCCCAGTTCCATAGCTTTGCTGATCCACAGAACATCTTCCTTTATTCCCTTGTCCGCTTGCGTCTTCAAGGAAATTGCCTGTCCCCGTATTCTCATATCACAGCCGGGATTACCCTTCGGCGCGAGGTGGCACTCTATACCGCACAGGTTGAGAACCTTCATCAACACGTATTCAAACTTGTCTTTAGAGAATGGCTCAGCAGAAAAGCTGTGGTGGATACGAAGAGCATCACCGAAATTCTGGAGGGCCGTTTCATCGAGGATGTCGTTTCTCAACAATTCGAAGTGGTGATGGCTGGCAAATACTTGAACGACGCGATGCAACCACAGCAATTGCCCCGAAGTAAGCTCCGGGATTTCTTTGACCAGGGTTTCGATAAGGCGGATTCGGTCGTCTGTCATGCAAGCATTTCCAGATTGTAAGCCACTGATGACATAATATTTACCCATACGGGCGACAATAACAAGTAAAAAGATGAACACGGATCGTCGAATGGATAAAAGACGCGGCGCCGTCAACTACCCGGCGCCTCCGTTTTCCGACTTTCTCCTGCTTCATTCTTTCTCTAATTCAACCTCTTCATCCTCTTTTCGGTCCAAGTCGGCCTGAACTTTCTTCACTTCTTCGTCTCCGCCTCTTTCCAACGCGTCAACATACAACTCTTTCATCTTGCCGCTCATATTTCCTCCTCACATCCCCGGCCGGTGCCGGGTGCAGTATTCGTCTTCCTCGTCCTCGCCCTTTCCGCCCTGATTGGCAATCGCAGCCACCGTGGCGGCTGCCCCTCTCATTACCTTGTTTCGGGCTATCACCGTTTGCTGCTCCCGGCGTGCGTTCTCCCGGCCTAGTCTCTGCTGTATTGCATCCAGGGTGCAGCCCTTCGGGACCTTGTCAGCGTCCAGAGCCACTGTCTTTACGTCCCCCGCGCAGAAAACCATCGTACTATACTTGAGCCCCTTGGCGGTCTCGTGCATCGTGATTCCACGGGCCGCCAAGGCTTTCTTGACATCCTCAAAGGTTCGCGCGTCTTTGATCGCCTCAGTTACAAGGGTATTTACATCTTGCCACAACTGACGGCGGTCCCAGGCTTCCTGGAGAACGTCGCGTCGGGCGACAACCGGGACGCGGTCACCAGTAAAGGTGGTGCCATGGATAGTGTAGGAGAGGCCCCGCCCGGTCTCGTGCATCGTTATCCCCCGAGCCTGGAGGGCCTTCTTTAGTTCCTGCAGGTTTCTGCCCCTTCTTGCCTCCTCAAGAACGGTGTTCTTGAGCTCACTCCACCTCTGGTCCTGGGCTACGCGCTGTTCCTTTTTGCTGTGGCGGGTCCACACGTCCTGCAACGTTGCCACGGTCAGGTTCTTATGAACCTTCGTTGACTTCCACTCCTTGCCATGTCTATCAACAAACCGAACACCGTGCAGGTTGCCGGCGTCTATTTTGTACTTTACCGTAATGCCACGGGCCTGGAGGGCCTCGCGGTATTTATCGCGGTCCGTGATGGCAGTGTTTTTGAGGGCTGCCATGACAGCGTCAAAAAGCTCCCGCCGTGGGCACGGCTTTCCTGTTTTAGCTTCCAGGGCCTTTTCCCCTCGGGTTGGATTGAACCGCTTCGGGATCTTCGGCATTTCCACAGCGGTGAGGAGACCCGGAAAGTCTTTTTCCATCGCCCGGCAGACTCCGATTGCTCGGGATTTAGACTGCCAGTCGTTCCAGTTCGCGGTCGGGTGCATTTTGCTGTCACGGCCGTTCCGGCAGGCAACAACCGGGACTCGGTTAAGGATAATGTGCAGGTGCGGATCATTGCCGGTTGCACCGTGGGTGGTCATGAGGTACTGGTGGCGGCTGATGTCAACCCCCATGCGCTTTAGGGCCTCGCGACCCAGGGTGCGAAGTGTATCAGGTGTGAATTTCGTGCTGTCTTGCGGTGGCCAGCGAAGCCAAAAGTGAGCAACGGGGTCCGCGAGGTCACGGGTCCTGGCGACCCTGGCAAATTCACGACGGATCGCTGCTGATGTCTCTCGCCCCTGGGGGATTGCCAGGTTGTGCTCCAAAACCATGCTGTCTTTTGCCGGGTTTGTTACGTAACGGGTGAGCTTGTCTATGTCGTCTTCATGACGGCGCTTGCCTTCCATTGCATAGCTCGTGGCGCCCCCGAAACCCTTGCCTGTTTCAACACCCATTATCATCGCCGCGCCTCCAGGTCTTTGAAGAAGCTCCCGGCGGAAATCGTTCCATCGGGCACAGGCTCACTGACCGCCTTCGGTGCCGGGTTTTTCCGTGGCCGGATAACTGCCGGATATTCAGATTTCAGGTTCAATGCCCTGGATAGCTTGCCGTTGATCTCGTCAACAACTCGTATCAACTGAGTGAGTTCTGCTCCCTGGGGTTTGATGCCTTTCTTGTTCCAATTCAAGTAGAGGTCGCGGATCGTGGCTCCAGCGGTTTGCACGAGACGGAAAAGGTCCAGAATGTGAGGATCGGGGCGTTTCACCGGCACGGGCGGAATGATGCGTTTTCGCGCGTCGACGTAAGCGATGGTTTCCTGCAGTGCGGCTTCGCGGATGAAGCGGCCGACGGTCATATTTGCTGACTGTGCCAGCTTAGCGATTACATCATTTTCCGAGCCGTTCACCCTGAGCTTCAGGGTAATGTTCCGGGCTTCGGTCTTCTTCGGGGATTTCCTCTTTTTCGCCATGCTACGCTCCTTGTCTCTGAGAGGATGGTGGAGGCTTGCCGACACCATCCCTAGCTCGTGACCGTTCTCCGGAACGGGCCACGGGCTACCCTACTGGTTCCTACAAAATCCGACGGACATCGTACATGCAACGTCGCCACAGCAAAATCGTTCAATATGCTGGGACCCTGCCCAGCACATTTCGCCGCTGCGGCTCCTCCATTGCCGTGCATCGGTTTCAAGCGCGAAGCGCCACAGGGCATTACGCATTTTCGACCTCACGGGTCGCTGCCCCGCCGGTGTGATTTGCGGGGTCAGGCGCCTGGGCTTCGCGCGGCGCCTTTTGCAGCTTGGTGATCTCGGCATCAGCACGTTTTTTTAGCCACGACCATAGCTTCAAGACTTCACCTTTTTCAAGTTCCTCCGTAAATTGCATTTGCAGGCTTTTGCTCTCGCCTACAACGAAATCACATATCTTTTTCCGGGCTTCGGCTTCGAGTCTCTGCGCGTCCTTCTTCTTCTTTTCTTTGAGCTGCCTCACCTTCCTGGCTGCTTCGCGCCTGACTTCTAAAATCTTCGCGTCGATGTCCATAACTGTCCTCCTTAGCGTAACGGTAGAATCCTCCGAAGTATGCCGCCTCTGCTCGTCTTTCCGCCGAGCTTTTTCAACACCGCGACGGCCGCCCAATTGGCTGACCCGAGAGCGACATCGAGGGGAGTATAGCCCCGCCTGTCCCTCGCGTTCACGTCGGCGCCAGTGTTAACCATCTGGTGTATCCAGAAAGCCGCTCTGCGGTCTTTGCGCTTCGCTATGTCATGTAGTGATTTCATCGGTTTCTCCTTTACTGTATGAATGAGAATACACCCTGTTCCGGTTCCGGCTCGGGTAATACCATCACCGGCGGTCCTCGCGGGGCCTCCGGGGGCGGAGCTTCAACTTCAGGCATCTTTCTGATGACCTTGTACCAGCCGTTGCCTAAATTCTTGAGCTCCCCGGCACGGTACATCAGCGTGATCTCGTCCATGGTCTTGAATATGATGTTTCCCTGGCCATCGCGGTCCAAGCGAAGGTTTGTCTTTAGCGTCTCCTCCATTGCCAGGATCTCGGCCTTCAAGTCCGCATCGTCTATCTTCCACCGGCCACAGCCGCTAACGTAATGAAACCCCTTCATCTCGATCACACAGAGGCGGAGCAGATACTCGTTGCCCTTGATGGCATCGAAGTTCGCCGGTCCAGGGCAGGGTCTCGCCATGTAGGTAATTCGATGCATTATAAGCTTGAGGCCGGGTATCTCGCTTTCTTGAATTTTGCCGGTCTTCGGGTCTTTAATCTTGCGGGTATAGGTCTTGTCACCTTCCACGTAGGAGTAGTGGATATCGATCTTCTCCCATACTACGGGGTCAGGTCGTTCCCCGTATACCTCGAGGATGTATGCCTTAAGAGCCCTGACGTACAATGCCTTAATCTTGTTGATCTCGTCCATGGTTAACCACAAGTCTTCCTCCTCGAAGTTGAAGACGTGGATGTTGACGTGTGGGCTCCAGAGTTCCGGCCGTTTGTCACCGAAAAGGTGCAGGTATCGAAAGTTTGCCTGGCTAGGGAATCGCTTTTTAATGAGCCGCTCCACGAGTCTACAGAAGTCCTGGAGGGCCTTCCGGGTGGTGAAGTACTTGCGCACCTCCAGGGGCAGCGTGAACACGAACTGGCGAAGGTTGAGAGTGCCATATTGCAGGTCTATGCTTCCGGCCTGGTACAACTCGGTGCAGTGCGCCTTGTACTTGCGGATAAGGCGTAGGAGTATACGGGCAAGCCGCTTGGTGTGGATGTATCCGCCCTTCTTGCCGCACCGGGGGCATAGCCACTCGCCACAGTGAATAAAGGAGTATAGCCTATCGTTGGTCAGCATATCTGTGAACTGCAAGGCCGTCTCCCCGCACGACGCGGACCGCCTCACCTCGTCGGCAACTGTTATGTATCTTGACTTTGTTCCTTTTCCAACGACAGCGCCGATGGCGTCTAGAGGGGGTGTACCCCCTTGACCCCCCCCTATATAGGCCGATGTTTCAAGATAAGCATTTCCGCCTTCGGCGGCGGTCTCCTCCTCTTCTTCGCGAACAAAGAGCTCGTCTTCGAGCTCCAGGAAGGCACCTTCCTCAATGAAGCTTCTGAGAACGTCTTCATTCTGTGGCGTGGCTTGACGGGTCTCCCCGCCGCGTGATAAACTGGGGCGTAGCATGGTTTTGCCCGTTCGTCACGCGATCCCTGCCAAGAGAGGTGGCGAACGGGTTCTTTTTTTCTCCTTTAACTAAGAGTCTTGTTCCTGTGCCCGCGATCTATAGGCTCATCTATACCGACCTTGAGCCATGCGAGGATATCGCTTTTCAGATAGTAAGTAAGCTTCTGGCCTTGCTTGTATCTCACCGGGCCTTTCCCGGCGTAATACCAATTTCTCAGAGTGCCCACCGAAACCCTCATGAATTTCGCCGCTTCTCGCTCCCGTAATATCTCGTCATTCATATCATCCTCCATCGTATGACGTTGCTAACATCACTGTACAAGTATAGTAACCTCCACCATCCCTGTCAAGGCTTTTTTCCTAATGATTTCCGTGTGTTATAATGACGTATAATGATCTAGAATGAACCATTCGGTATCTAGAATGAACCATTCGGTATCTACGATGTAATCCGCCGCGATGATTCTTCTTCCTTTTTTTTTCAGAAATTCTGCTCTCCCTCTAGAAACATACACACCCCCCCCTGTTTACAAGGGTGAAACTCTCCAAGACTTCTGTCAGGCTATTGAATTATGTTCTGTGGTCATGTATGCGGGCCCTGAGCTTCGCGCGGGCCCTCGGGTGGGGTTGGAAGACCCAAATGGGAAGCAGCCGAGATAGAAGCCCCAAAGTGTCTGGAGGGAGAAAATCATTGACCCCCCTCTCGACACCTTGCTTTACGGCGCCGCGCGAAGCCCAGGCGCCGCCTTCGGCCTTCGGGTTGGCTTCACCCTTGTAAACCTTCCCTTTTGATGGGGGGTGTGTATGTTTCTGGTAGTTACTTTACTGCTCGGTGAAAGTCCTTCTCCAGCCTTTCTGCGGCTCGCCTTCGTGCTTCATCCGCAAGGTGAGCATATCGCTGTGTCATCTTCAGGTCTCTATGCCCCAGGGCCTCTTTAATGACAAGCAACGATTCGCCCTGCAAAGCGAGCCACGACGCGTGGCTGTGCCTTAGTGTGTGGAACGTCACACGCTGCCTTCTATCGTCCACTCCGGCATTAAACAAGGCGTCCGCCACCAGTCTGAATGTCTCCGAAACCTCGGTGATCCGTCCACCGTGCCTCTGGTCCTTAAAAATGTAGTCCTCGGGCTCCTTGGGCATCCTCCCCTTCAGGATCTTCTTCGCCTCTGTGGTCATGAAGGCGGACCGCCGTGCCTTATTCTTCGGGTCCGTGATGATGACCAGTCCGTGCTTGAGGTCCACATCGTGACCTTTCAACGCGAAGAGCTCCCCGGCTCGCATGCCGGTGTAGAGCGAAAGGGCGGCGTAGTCGTGGACCGTCACGCTTCGTTTTTTCAATTCTTCGAGCAACAGCGCCGCTTCCTGGTGCGACAGAAACCTCTCCCTTGTATTGCTCGGTACGGGCATCTTCACCTTCCGCGTCGGGCTCTCTCCCCTCCACAGGTCCCAATCAACAGCCCTGTTCCAAATCATTCTGAACAGCTTCAGCACGTGCGCAACGGTGGCCGGGGCGTACCGCTCGGTAAGTTCCGTCTTCATCTGTTCCAGGTCCAGTGCGGTGATCTGGTCCATCCTCTTTTCACCAAACCGGGGCGCCAGGTGCTTTTCATACCGGCTCTTGTCGTCCACTGCTTCACGGGCCTTGTTGTTCTTCGCCCATTCCAGATACTTTTCCGCCGCCTCCTTGAACAGTGGCGCTACCTTGCGTCTTGCCGGTTCCCCCTTTGATACAGCGACGGTCCTCTCCGCACGTATCTGTTGAGCCCTAGCCATGGTGTAGCCTTCCGAAAGCCACCCGACTTTCTCCCGGCAGACTTTGCCTTGAGGGTCCCTATAGAGGATATACCAGCACACATCGGGTTTGTTCCGGTGCAAGCGCTTCTTGCTCACATACTTGTAAACCCCAACCATGCCCGTTCTTTCCCTTTTGTCCTTGCTCATGACAGCCCCCTTGACACCGTTTGTGGTAACAAATTGGTAACACCTTATTTTACACGGTGGCTGCACGATGGTCAAATAATAATATGTGAAGATGTGCTGCTGATGGTTGATACTACAGGGTTTTACGCTGTAAAGGCCCTGTTTGCGGGCAGGGATAACAATGCCCCGGAAAGGGGCTAAACTGGACTACGAATCCAAAGGCTAGAGGTTCGATCCCTCTCGGGCGCGCATTCCTTTTTTCTCACTTCCCCAGAAAAATTTTCGGCAGGAACGTCGCTATCCAGGGAACATAGGTGATCACCAGGAGGCAGCTCAGGAAGATCAGGATAAAAGGCAGGATGGCCTTGCCCACTTCGACGAGGGAGCGTTTCATGATGGCCATCGAGACGAAGAGGTTGAGGCCGAAAGGCGGGGTTAGGAAGCCGCATTCGACGTTTATGATCATGATGATCCCGTAGTGGACGAGGTCGATGTTGTACTTCGTGAGGGTCTCGCCGAGGATGGGCGATACGATGATGATGGCCGTGACGATGTCCATCAGCGCGCCGATGATGAGAAGAGCGCCGTTTATGGCGAGCAGGAAGAGCCATTTGCTCTCGATGTTGGTTACGATGATCTCCGCGAGCTTCTGCGGTATCTGTTCGACGGTGAGAAGCCAGATAAAGGTCATGGCGCAGGAGAGGATGAAAAGGAGGCATCCCGAGAGGACGGCCGAATCCCTGCAGATGGAGAAGAGGCGGCTGATCTTGAGCTCCCGGTAGACACAAAGCTCGATAATGAGGGCGTAGACGACGGATACCGCCGCCGCTTCCGTGGGGGTGAAGATGCCCCCGTAAATGCCGCCCAGGACGAGGACCGGCAGGAGCAGCGCCCATATCCCATCCTTCAGGACCTTGAGCGCCTCGCGCAGCGTGTACGCCTCTTTCTGCCGCCAGTTGTTCTTGCCGGACTGATAGTAGGAATACCCCATCAGGCACAGACCGATGAAGACCCCCGGGAGGAAACCCGCCATGAAGATCTCCGCCACTGACACGTTCATGACCAGGGCATAGAGTATCATGGGGATGCTCGGCGGAATGAGAATCCCCAGGGAGCCGGAGGAGGTCAGAAGACCCATGGAGAAACGCTCCCCGTACCCTTCCTTGATGAGGGCGGGCATCATGATGCTTCCGATGGCGATGACCGTGGCCGGCGACGACCCCGAGATCGCCGCGAAGAACATGCAGGCCAGGATGGAGGCCATGGCAAGCCCGCCGGTGAACCGGCCGACGCAGAGCTTCATCACGTTGACGAGCCTCGTCGAGATGGCTCCCTCCGCCATGATGTTTCCTGCAAGAATGAAGAAGGGGACACCGAGGAGCACGAAATTGTCGAGCCCGTTGAAGAGCTGCTGGATGAGCGAGGTCAGCGGCGTCTGGGCAACGAAGATGAGGTAGACCGCCGTCGTCGCCACGAGGACGATGGCAATGGGGGTGCTGAGGGCAAGGAGCGCAAAGAAGCAGATGAGGACGAGGGCCAGGTTCATCGGTTACTTCCTCCTCACCCTCTCGAAGGGCTTACCCTGGAGGAAGTCCCGGAAATGGCGCAGGGAAAGGGCGAAGAAGCGAAAGGTCATCGTGAGCGCGAAAAGGGGGATCGGTATATAGGGGATGAACATCGGTATCTGCATCGCCGAGCTTTTCACCCCGAAGCCCTGCAGCGTCATGAGGTGCTTCGTGCCGTACCAGATGAAAAGGATCGTCACGACCCCCGACAGGAAATAGGCGACCGTCTTCAGAAGGTGGCTCACCTTGTCGGGAGCGTATTCCGTTATCGCCTCCATGGAGAAGTGGGTCCCATACTTGATACCGATGGACGCGGCAAGGTACGTGCAGAAGATCATCGTGTAGTTCGCCACTTCGCCGAACCAGGTGAAAGTGTAGTTGACGGTGTAGCGCAGGGCCGTCTCGACGAACGTGAGCAGGGCTATTCCGAGCAGAGAGAAGGCGGCGACGCCTTCCTCCACCCTGTTGAGTTTCTTTACGAGGTCTGTCATTCCGGGCAGGAGGAGGGGCTTCAAACCCCTCCTCCGATCATCATGCTATGTGATCTCTTCTCTATTTCTTCTTGGAGTAAAAATCGATCTTCTTCATGAAGAAGCTGTACCACTCGTTGCCGTACACTCCTTTGTACTTGTCGTACACCGGCTGCACGGCCTTTCTGAAGACCTCCCTGTCCTTCGGGGTCAGAACGTAGACATCCACTTTCTGTGCCTTCGCCTTCTGGATGGCGTCGGCGCTGCCTTTGGCGTTCCCTTCCCTGTTCGTCTTGATCTGGACTTCGGCGGCCTCTCTGAATATCTTCTGCTGTTCCGGTGTCAGCGACTTCCAGAACTTCGCGTTCACCACGACGGGGCACTCCGTAAGGATGTGGTGCGTGACGGTGGCGAACTTGTTGACCTCCGTGAATTTCATGAGGACCGACGTGTAAAGAGGGTTGTCCTGGCCGTCTATGACCTTCTGCTGAAGGGCGTTGTAGATCTCCGGAAAGGGAAGCGGCGTGGGGTTGGCACCCAGTGTCTTGAAGGTGTCGATGAACATCGGGCCCTCGATGACCCGTATCTTCAACCCTTCCAGGTCCTGGGGTTTCCTGATCGGACGTTTGGAGTTCGTTATGTCCCTGAACTCGTTCTCGGTGTAGCCGATAAAGATAAAACCCTTGGGTTCGCAGTATTTGGCAAGGCGCTGTTGGACCTCCTTGTCATCGAGGACCCTGTAAGCCGTCTTCCTGTCGGGGTAGACGAAGGGCAGTTCGATGATGCCGACCTCGGGAACGAAGTTGGCGAGCACCCCGGACGTCACGGCCGTCATGTGGAGTGTCCCCGCCTGGACCTGCTCGGTCATGGAACGCTCACCGCCAAGCTGACCCAGCGGGAATACCTGGACCTCGATCTCCCCTTTGGTCTTTTCCGTCACATACTTGGCGAACGCAAGGGCCCCGTGGTGCTGAGGGTGGATGGGGGGGCCGACGTGCCCGTATTTCACGATGATCTTGGCGGACGCGCTAACCTGCAGGAACAGGAAGACCGCCGCTATGACCACTGAAAAAACCACAAATTTCTTTGCCATCGCAAGCTCCTTGGAAGTCTTTTTATACATCACTCTCACACAAGCTTTACCATGTCAAATGAAAAGTGGAATAAATTGCGGCCCCGCAAACGCGGGGCCGCTTCGGACCGGGGGTGTGAAAGTGGCAATACCGAGGAGCACGAAAGATATCCGGTTAGGACAGGCTATCGGCTAAAGTACCCGTGCCGGGAGTCTGTGGACAGTCTGTCTCCATCATTCCGGCAGAAACCATGCTGTCCGGAAGAATTGCAGTCTCCTCATCTCAATGCCCTGGCCCGCCACGTCGACCCCTGCAGCTGGCATTGCCCGTCCGGGGTTTACCTCTTTGATAGTTGGCCGTGAATCCTGAATGCCTGGCGGCTTTGCTGCCCCAGCGGCGGTCCCGTTCCCAGGCCTTCCAGTTCTTCTTCATCTGTCCATAGGGTATTCTCTTCTGGTGGCCCGGGTGCATCTTCCTGTAGCCATGCGGAAGTTTGACAAGCGGGGCCGGTACGGATCCGGGACGCATATGCGCCCAGGGCCCCCGGTAGGACCTGGCCCTGAACCAGTGGCCCTCATGCGGCCGATACCAGTATCCGGAGTAAAAGAAAAGCCCCATGGACACGTCGGGTGCGTAGTAGACATACGGCGTACCGATCACCACCGCCATCGGAGGAGGACTCTCGATCACAAGCGGTGGGGGTGGCGCGAAGACCCCTATGTTCACATTCACCTCGCCAAAACCCGTGCCTGATGCTATCACAAAGATGACAAAAAAAGTCGAGAGAAGAAGGGGTCTTTTCACGCCATATCTCATGATGATGCTCGCCTATTTATTCTTCTGCACGTCGTCGTAGACAAGTCCGCCGACGGTTCCCACCCCCGCCCCGATGGCGGTCCCCAGCAGAACGCTTCCGCCCGTCAGAATGGTCAGGGCCGCTCCGGAGCCGGCACCAATGGCTCCACCGCTCAAAGCCCGCTGCTGCGTGGTGGACATGTGAGAACATCCGGCCACCATCGCGATCAATAATGCCATTGCTACCACTATCCTCAATTTCCGCATTGATTGCCTCCTTACGTGACAGTTATCGTTAGACCGTGCAGGATAGACCGGTGTTGACCAGGTTTTTTCTGGATTCCGGCCTGCGCCGGAATGACGGAGAGACAGCTTTGGGAACAGTCGATTAAGCATGACGTCTTGCAGTACAATATCCGTGCCAAACTGTAACTTATTGAAATAACAGGATTACTATGAACGAGACGGGGCGTCCCCTGTAGGAATATCCATGCACCCGCCACGGGGGGAACGTAGCCTGATACGTGTATCTTATTTAAATCAAAAAGGAATCTTGAGTGTATGGAAAACAGTACACTACGTCTTCTTGAAATCTTCCGGTTTCAGATCGTACTTCCTGAGGAGGGAATAGAAGTCGGCCCGGTACTTTCCGGCCATTCCCGCGGCCTTGCTCACATTGCCTTCCGCTATCTGGAGCACCCAGTTGAGGTACTCCTTCTCGAAATCCTCCTTCGCCTCCTTGAAGGGTTTGGGCGATGCCGAGAGCGTCTCTCTGAAGGGGAGGATGGCCTCGTCCGCTATGACCTCGCTGCGGCTCGTTACCACGGCGTACTCGATGGCGTTCTCCAGCTCGCGGACGTTGCCCGGCCAGTCATGGAGCATGAGCTTCTGTATGGCCAGGGGGGTGAGGCCCTTGACCTCTTTCTTCATCTTTTCCGACGTCTTTCTGAGGAAATGCTCCGCCAGCGGGATGATGTCCTCTCTCCTTTCCCGCAAGGGAGGGATGCGGACGGGGATGACGTGAACCCTGTAGAACAGGTCCTCCCGGAAAGATCCCTTCCTGACCTCGGCCTCCAGGTCCTTGTTCGTGGCGACAATGAGGCGTATGTCGACATTCAGGGGTTTCTCGCTTCCCAGCGGGTAGAACTGCCTTTCCTGCAGCACCCGCAGGAGTTTCGCCTGAAGCGACAGGGGCATGTCCCCTATCTCGTCGAGAAAGAGCGTCCCGCCGTCCGTCTGGGCGAAGAGGCCCTTCGAGTTCCTCACGGCGCCCGTGAAGGCCCCCTTCTCATAACCGAAGAGTTCGCTTTCCAGGAGCGTCTCCGGGATGGCGGCGCAGTTTATGGCGGTGAAGGCCTTGTCCTTCCTGGAACTCGCGAAGTGGACGGCCTTCGCGACGATCTCCTTGCCAGTGCCGCTCTCGCCGTAGATGCACACTGTCGAATCCGTCGGGGCTATGCGCGCCACGAGGCTCAGGACGGACTGCATCCCGGGACTGTTGGCAACGATGTTCGAAAAGGTGTAGCGCTCCTCCAGGATGCCTTCGAGCCTCTTGACCTCGGAGTGAAGCCTGCGGTTCTCCAGCGCCCTTTCTATTTGCAGGAGCAGTTCGTCCAGATCGAAAGGCTTCGCAAGGTAGTTGAAGGCGCCCATCCTGATGGCCTCGACGGCGCTCTTCACGCTGCTGTGCGCCGTGAGGATGATGACGGGCATCTCCGGGTTTATCTGGTGAAACTCACGCATGAGGCTGATCCCGTCAGTTCCCGGGAGCCTGAGGTCGACGACGGCAAGATCGAAGGCATCCCCCTTCACCGCGGACAGAGCCCCCTCACCGTCATGGGCCGTCGTCACTTCGTAACCCGCGGACTGCAGCATCATGCCCATCAGTTCGAGGAGATTTCGATCGTCGTCGACGATCAGTATGTTTCCAGGGGCCACTTCCTTACCTCGCCAGTTTCTTCTTCGCCCGCTCTATCTCCATGTCGACCTCCTTCGACTTCTCGATCACACCGAGCACCCCTATCCAGGTCCTGGCCTGGGGCGCGAGCGGGCTTTGAGGGTACTCTTTGACCACTCTCTGGAACATGGCCATGGACTTCCTGTAATCTTTCTTCGCGTTGTCGTTGCTGGCATAGATGAGGCCGATGTTGAACAGGGCCTGGTCGCAGGGCGGTTTCTTCCCGCAAAGGGACATTACGCTCTGGTTCACCTTCAGCCCGCCGTCGAAGTCGCCGTGTCCGTACATCTCCGCGGCCTTCTGCAGCCTTTGAGCGAGCTCGTTCCCTTTCGCATTCTGTTCCCTGACTGTGTCTTCCGGCACGCTGCCCTGTATGGGAACATAGCTGCACCCGGAGAGGAGGAGAACCATCAACCCGGCAAGAAGACCGTAAACGTGCTTCCTCTTCCCATTTCGCTTTCTACACAAATCCTGCCTCCATGGACATCCACTACATGTTTGGCGATGGCCAGCCCAAGACCTGTCCCCCTGCTCCCCGAGTATGCCCGCGTTGTCGACTGCCTGTACTTATCGAAGATCGCCGCGCGGTCCTCTGCCGGGATGCCCGGCCCCGAATCGGCAACGGAGATCTCCACACCCCCGGCAACAGACTTCAGAAATACTGCTATGCGGCCTCCATCGGGCGTGAATTTCACCGCGTTCCCGAGCAGGTTCCGTACGACCTGAAGGACCCTTTCGCTGTCCATCATGACGGGAGGAGCCTCCCCGGTCTCATGAAACTCAAAGGTTATTGACCTGGCAGCATAGAGCGGTTCGATCTCCGAAGCGGCCCTCTGCACTATAGGTTTAACATCTCCGGCGGCAAAGTTGAAGTCAATAATGCCGGCTTCCATCTTTGAGAGGTCGAGAAGAGAATTCACATGTTCTATCAGGCGGTTACACTCCTCGGACATGATGGCAAGGATCTTGTCGCGTGCCTGGCTGCGCGACGCGTCCACGTCCCTCTTGAGAAGGGCGATGCCCCCTTTCATGGAAGCAAGGGGCGTGCGCAGCTCGTGGGCCATGAGGGAAAAGAAATCGGATTTCATCCTTTCCGCCTCTTTCAGCCTGTCACACATGAGGTTAAGCGACCTCGCAAGATGTCCGATCTCCGGCGGGGAAGAAAGGTCCAGGGGGTCTTCGAAGTTGCCACTGGAGATCTTTCTCGTCTTTCTTTTTATGACGGAAAGGGGCCGCGTGATGCTGAGTGTGATACCCGCCGCTATGACAATACCGATGAGAAGCGATGATGCCGCCATGATAAGGCCGATCCTGAGCGCCCGCGTTCCAGCCTTCGCCAGCCCGTCTATCCTGTGCTTCGTATCGTCCTCGACATAGAGTTGAAGGTTCTTGATCTCCTCTATCATGGCCTCGACGGCCTTTTCCTTTTCCTGCCGGTACCAGCCGGGACGACGCGAGCCGCCGGGCCCGCCATTTATCGTCTCCTCCTCGATGAGGGCCCTGTAGCGGGAGTGCTGCTTCGAGATGTTCTCGAGTATCTCCTTGCTGCCGAGGGTATCGGCTATCGCGGAGGCCCCGGCAAGGTTCTTCGTGAAATCCTTCCCGGCCTTGACGAAGCCGTCATGGAAAGCAGGGTCCTTTGAGATGGCGTATTTCTTCTCATAGGACAGTTCCGAAAGGAGGGCGTCGCTCAGCCGCTCCTTGTGCTCGATAAGGCGGTCCCCCAGTTCGAGCATGTACGTGCTCGCCTTGTTGAACTGATTCAGCTTTACCATCGAGTAGACGCTCACCGACGTCGTGACGGCAAAAAGGGCGGTGAAACCGATGATCAACCGCCAGACCACATTCAAGCTTGAGAAACCGGTCACTGGATCACTCACCTCTTCGGGGACGGAATGGCGCGACACCCCCACACCGACCCTCTCGGCACGCTTTCGTTTTGCCTCAGTTTACACCCTTGACGAAGGGAAAGAAAGTGATTCTCCAACCCGATCCTATCCCGATCCATCAATGGTGAGTACGGCGAACAAACGACAAAGGCCCTCAAGAAGAGGGCCTTTGTCCATAAACGACTTACAGTTTACGGAACGACAAAATTGAATTTATGGCACTGGTTGCAGTAATTCTCGGATTTCGCGTGTTGGCGATGACAGAGGGTGCAATCCAGCGAAGTGCCGTAGTGTGGAGAGGTGTGAGGGTTTTCTGGCTTGACCTTTGCCGTCTTCTCCACAAGCTTTTCGGCGTTGTGGCATGTGCGGCACAGCTTCTCCTCGACCGCTTCGGGTTTGGCAACCTTTCCGTGACATTTTTCGCAGGTCACGCCCCTCAACTGATGGAGGTGACTGCCGGGCAGCTTCCCCTGAAGCATCTGGGGACCTCCCTTCGCGTGGCAGCCAAGACAATCCTTGTAGGACATCGCCTTCGTGTCCGGATGAGAGGGCGAGAACACCTTTTCCTGCCCGTGGCAGGCCGCGCAATCGCCCGCCTTTGCCGAGGCCACCTGTTTGGGCGCCGCGTAAGGGGTGCCGATGTAGACCAGAAGCACCCCGAAAGCCAGCGCGGCGGCAAAAAGCCAACCGGGAGAAAACCTGATGTTTCCATGTTTGCGTGTCATCTCTTCCTCCCTCGCCGCGGTATCAGCCCCACGCCGTTTCTTTGGCGGCGTTCTTTCCGGCGATCCGACCGAATACTATGCAATCGGCCATGGCCACCCCGCCGAGGCGAACGGCGCCATGTATCCCGCCCGTGACCTCGCCGGCCGCATAAAGACCCTTCAAGGGTTTGAGGTTGAAACCGAAGACCTGCGCGTTCTTGTCGATCACCAGACCACCCATGGTATGGTGGACCTTGGGCCACAGCCTCGCCGCGTAGAAGGGAGGCGTTACTGTCGGTCTTGCCTCGGGGAATATCATGCAGCCGAAATCATCGTCCTTTTTCTTTTCCACGAAGGAGTTCCACCGCGAGATCTCCTTCTGAAAGGCCTCCAGGGGGATATTGTAGTTCTTCGCCAGGGCTTCCAGGCTGTCGAACTTCTTTATGGCACCATTCTCCAATCCCTTCTCGAGAGCCCTGGGAAAGACCTGCTTGGGCACGGCATAGGAATCGCCCATGATTATCACGGGGTGGCCGATAAGGATGATGGCGTCCGCTCTTTCCTTGCGGTTCCCGGTCTCTTTGAAAAAACGCTTTCCCGTTGCCGGATCGATCATCGGTCCATAACCGACGAGACGTTCGCAGAAGAGGGGAACATGGCCGAACCCTTTCTCATCAGGGCTTGTCCATGGCCCAAGTTGGATCCAGTCCATCTGGACATCCATGGCCCCCGCCATGCAGGCGGCAAGCAGGGCCTCGCCCGTCGCGCCCGGCTGGTTCGTCGACCCGAACTTTTCGGTCAGACGGGGATCCTGGATCTGGCGCAGGGTGATGTCGTTCGAGAAGCCGCCCGAGGTCAGGATAACAGCCTTGCCGGCCTTGATGTAGGCTGTCTTTCCCGTCTTCTCGTCGGGATACCTGTAACCCGTCTTCACCTCGACACCAACGACACGTCCATCCTTGTTCGCGATCATGCGCTCCATCTTCGTGCGGGTCTTCACCTCCACGCCCAGGCCCTTCGCCTTTGCGAGCATCTTGTTGACGAGTTCCGAACCCGACGCGTTGACGGTCTGGTTCGCTCTCTTCACGGAATGGCCCCCGTGGAAGTTAAGGCGCGTGAATTTCGCCCCCACGTAGTCCTCGCACCATTCGAGGGCTCCCCCCGCGTTGTCCGCCAGTATCCGTGCCAGTTCGGGATTGTTCAGGTAAAGCCCCGCCTTCATCATGTCCTTGTACATGAGGTCCGGCGAATCCTGAACACCCGCCGCCTTCTGCAGGCGCGTCCCCGGCGCGCAAAAATCGCCGCCATTGATGATCGAATTGCCGCCGTGCACAGGCATCTTGTCGATGACCACGACGCTTGCACCCGCATTCTTCGCCTCGATAGCCGCCGCAAGGCCCGCAAACCCGGTACCGATGACAACGACGTCGTAGCCCTGGTCCCACTTCTTCGGCATCGAACCGGCCGCGGCCAAGCCGTCGCGGGCACCAACCGCCACGCCTCCCGCCGCCATTCCGGCAACAGCCGCCACGCCTCCCGCCGACTTCAGAAAACCACGCCTTGTCAAACCCTTCTTCTGCCCAATATCGTCGCTCATGAGAACCTCCAATGATTTAGGGCGCTTGATGTTGCGAGAAGCGCTCGTTATTCCAGTCTAAAGAGAAGTCTACGCAATAGAACGTCATATTGTCAAAGAGGATTTCATCGAGACAAAAGGGAAGGGGCGGCACCTTTGGCGGTGCCGCCCCTTCCCTGAATCGGTTTTAACGGAGGCTAGATGGTTTGCTTCATCATCTTCTTTCTGAAAATAAATGCTCCCACAAGACCCGTGCCAAGAAGCCAGACACTCGGAGGCAAAGGCACGGGGTTGCGGTTATAGTTGGGCAGGTTCTTGGGATCCAGCGCAACCCAACCCGAGCCCTGGGTGAAGTTGGGAACGCCATTTTCGATAGTCATGCTGATCGCGTAGGCAACCTTGTTATTGGTGCCGTAGATCAGATAGTCGAAACGAAAGGTCTCCGGGGCGGTCCCTGCAAACAGTGCGGTCCAGTAGATATCGGTCAAGTTCTTCTTCCCATCCAACAGCACATACGAGGGATTGACCAGGGTGGCGCTCCAGCCGCTCACACCGGAACTGCTGGACGAAAGGTTGGTCGCTCCGGAACCCGTGAATGTCACACCCGGGCTATTGTAAACAAACAGCTCAACCTTGGATATATTGGTGTGCTTGTTGCTGTCCGGGTAGTAACCGTTGTCGCCCATGCTGAAGGAGAAATCGGCGTGTGCGACCAGCGGGGCGAGCAACAGAAGGAAACCAACCATCCCAAGAAGCGTCGTTTTGTATTTTCTGTTTGCTTTCATAATAACCTCTATCTAAGGCGTAATACAAACTATGTCAAGAGTATACCTGCCCGAACGCACAGTGTCTGTGACATATATCGCATTTTTCACGAAATTGTTAAGGATAAGCTATTTTTTCGGCTGAGGTAGATTGCGTCAGCTATGGGGCTTTTTCACTCCTCGTGGGCCGGTTTGCCCTCTCGCCGATTTAGAACAAAGCCGATCACCTTTTCCTGGGGGATCATCTCCACGGCCTTCTTCACCGCGTCTATAGGCGTGACACCGGATTGGACAACGACAACGACATGGTCCACCAGGGGCACGAAATCGAGCGTGTCGGCCCCTCCCAGTATGGGCGGAACATCGAAGAAGACGTATCGGTCAGGATAGCGTGTCTTCATCTCGTTGACAAGGTCTTTCATCCTCGTCGATCTGAAGAGTTCCGTGCTCTCCGTGACGGACCTGCCGCCGGATATGAGCGTGAGCTTGTCGATACCCGGCCATATCATGAGTTCCGAAAGCGGCGTATCGTCCACAAGATGGTCGATGAGCCCTTTGTCGCTGGCAAAACCAAGCACCTTGTGGATGGCCTGTTGCTTCAGGTCCCCGTCAACGAGCAGGACGGTCTGCTCGAAGAGTCTGGCAAAGGTGAAGGCAAGGTTGATGGCGGTCAGGGTCTTCCCTTCCCCAGGCAAGGCGCTCGTCACCATGATGGTATTGCCGCCCTTTTCCTTCGTGGCCTCGAGTATCTGGGTGCGGAGCACCTTGTAGACCTCGGCCTCCCGCGCGTAGGGGAATATCCCCACACACCGGTTGTCGGCAAGCACAGCGGGGTCGAGATGGACAGTCCGAGACTTGCTGTAGTTGGGGGATACCCACCCGGCGTTCTCTTTCTCCTTCTGCGTGAATTCCTGGGACATCACCTCCACAGGGATCAACTCATCAGAAGGCATCTTGCCCCAAAATTCTTTCACCTTGCCCATAATTCCTTTAAAACTCACTCAAACCTCCTCAGAAAAAACGGTCACAAATCCCAGGTTTCAGGTTACAGGCCAAGACTCTTTGTCTTTCCCCGTGTGCCCGTATGCCCGTTAGGCCCTTAAGCGCCCACCCGTTTGCGCGCCAGCGCAGACCCGTCTGCCCACCTACAGTCGTCTCGTCAGCCGTGCCCAGAGGATGACCAGGTCCATGACGAAAAAGTGGAACAGGATGAGAAAGATAACGCATGCGGCTATCGCAATCGTTACGACACGCTTGCGCAGAATTCTCTGCCGGAGGACATCCCTGGCGGTAACGATCACGGGAACCGTGACAAGAACGGGCAACCTCATCAGATCCGTCAGCGCCTTCGGGTCCCTGACGGACCGGTCGTTATACTCCTTCAGGGCCGCCGTTCCAACGCCTGCGCCGGCACCGAGAAAAAGCCCTATGAGCAGGATCGCCGGCACGTTTGGCTTCACTGGTTTTTCAGGAAGCCGCGCAGGGTCGATGATGGTGAAGCGCTCACCCATCTGCTCCTTCTCCAAGCCCTGGGCCACCCTCGCCTCCATGGTCTTCTTCATGAGTTCGTCAAACTTGGCCTGGATGTTGTTGCGCTCCGCCATGAGCAGTTTGTACTCTTCCTCGACTTTGGGCGAAGCTTCTATTCTCTTGTAATAATCATTACGTTTTCTTTCCAGGTCGGCGATCTGCCTCTGGAGTGTCGCGATTTCAGCCTGCACGGAGGAAAGCTGCGCCGAGTAGGCAACGTACGCGGGATTATCCGGCTGATCATCAGGCTGGAATCTTTGCCCCTCCTTTAATGTGTTGGGAGGCGCCGCCTTCACCTTCCGATCCAGTTCCGCTATCTCCGTTTTCATCTTCTTCACGTCGGGATGCTTATCGGAGTACGTGCTCTTCAGCTGGACAAGTTTTGCCTTGAGTTCCTTGAGAAGGATCCTGTCCTGGCTTGATGCATCTACGGGTATGCCGGCAAGTTGAGATTGCAGGTACCCCTGACGTTCTTTCGCCGTCCTCAACTGCTGTTTCAGCATATCGGCATCGCGTTCCACCCTGTCCAAGGTTTGAATGTTGATGTTCATGAGCTCCGGCAGTTCATCAACGTGCTTCTCCTTGAACCTGGCGATCTTCGCGTCTACCTGTGCAAGCTGTTCCTGGAGTGTCACGGTTTCATCATTCAGGAACTTCGACGCCTCCGTGGCCCTTTCTTTCCGAACCTTCAGGTTCTCCTCGAGATACAGCGACGCCAGGATGTTCGCAACCTGCTGGACTGTCTGAGGATTGCGACCCTCGTAGGACAGGGTAAAGGCAATTGTCATCGGTGTGGGAGAGCCTCCCCTGCTGCGGTCCACAACGTCGACGCTTATCGCCGCGAATCGGATATCCTTACGCATGATATCGATAACCTCATCACCGGTGAGCTTCTTCTTCAGCTCAGGGTACAGATGGAAGCGGTCGATGACGCGATTCAGGTTCTGAGAACTCATCACACGCTGACTGATCGATTGCAGACGCTGCTCCGCGTATCCTGTCACGGTTGTCCTCACGTATTCAGGGGGAATGTCCTGTTCCTCAATGAGGATTGTCGACGTAGATTGATAGATGCGCGGCAACACGAGTGTCACGACAAAAGCGAGAAAGAAGATAGCACAGGCAGGTACGATGATCGCCCATCTCCTGCGTTTCACGATATCAAGATAGTCGTGTATCGTCTTTACTTCTTCTTCCATTCGATCCCCCGATCGGTTTCAATAATCATACACAATTCCTCGCTTTTAATGAATCAAATCCTCATACATGGGTTCTTTTCAGTCGAAGAGGTCATGTTGTATCCTGTACCTTACCAGGAAAAGATTCCGCTCCGCGTCGGTCCTAGATGTGTTATACCGACTCTTGTTGTATGTGTAGGAGAGATTGAAGGATACGTCCTTCGAATAGTTGTAAACGAGACCAGGACTGATCCAGACGCTGTCCTCGTCAATCTCTCGAACGGAGTACTGTCCTGCCCGGGACCTATTGATGAAATAGCCGCCATTCAAGGTGCAACTGAATTCGTAGGTCAGTCTCATGTTCACACTACCCTGGAATGCTGTCCGCTCCGAGGTCCCAGATGCCCCGCTCGCGGGCATGATGTCATGCTTTGCTCTCAGTTCACCAGAATTCTTCAACCCCTTATATGTCAAGGCCAGTTGGCCAACCCCACCCCAATCCTTGTTGCTATCATATCTGTACACATAGTAGGGTGGTGAGGAGGTGGGGTCAGCGAAGGTAAACCTGGAGGTGGTGTAGCGTAGGCCGGCGTCCATCAGAAGATTCCATTTTTCATCGAGCGCCCTGTTGACGCCCGTCGTCCATTCATAATTGTCCACCCGGAAATTGGGTATGTTGTACCGTGCGTATCCCACGTTCATCCTGGCCTGCGTCTTCTGTACGAAGTAGCTGAGATCATGAACAACCCCCATATTGAAGGAATGCGCTTCCAGGTCGGTGTATCGCGGGTCATCATAGGTATCGTTGAGATAATCATATTGAAAGGTCCCGAGCAGTATCTCGGAAAGCAGGTAATTGGCCCCGAACCCATAGGCTTGACGGTAACGCGTCACCCCGGTATAGGTGAGGCCCGTCGTCTCAAGGTCACGGTCTGGCCGGGAGTCCTTCGAATAGGCGGCTTTTCCCGTTATACCCAGACGCTCCGTCACGGAATAACCGCCCTTTCCGTTATAGAACTGGTCCGTAGCGTTGAATTCGCTGTATTTCGAATAGACCCGTCGGTCGGCGCGGCCGGAAAGGTCTACCGTCAATCGTTCTGTCTTCTCGAGAAAGCTCAGCCCCGGGGAGACAGTGGTGAAGAAGTCCCTGAACGCGCCCGATGCCGCGTAGAGTATGTTATCGTTATACTCTTCCTTGATCGCGACAGACGGAGTTAACTTCACTTCATCGGCCCGACCAGAACCCACGGACACCATAACGCAAAACACCATTACAAAGGGGCACATCCAACGACTAAACCGTTGCAGATCACACATCACAGGTCTCAGGTCAGAACCTCCACCATACGACAGGGAGCGATACCTGGCAGTCTGTTTTTCTTCTGATCTTCGTCTTGAACATGCGGCTCGCGATAGTCCTTTCCCTGAAACCTTGGAGCTCTTGAACCCTGAAACCCGTCTCTAGGGTACCACCACCACGTCTCCTCGCTTGAGGACTATGTTCTGCTGAAGGTTCTCCCCGTCTATGACCTCATCGTAATCGAAGGGGAATGTGACTGTCTTGCCATCCTCCTGGCGAAAGACCTTGATCTTACCGCGCTTTGCGAAGGCGTTGAGACCGCCCGCGATTGAAATAGCCTGAAGAACGGTCACCCTGGTATTGACGAGATACTGACCCGGCTTCGTTACCCGTCCCGTCACGTAGACGATCATGCTGTTCATCTGCTTGACGTCGACGGTCAACACAGGTTCGGGAACATACTCCTTCAGCTTCCCCACCATCTCCTGTTTGAGCTCGCCGACCGATCTACCCGCGGCTGCTATCTCTCCGATGAGGGGAAAGACTATCTTGCCATCAGTCCGGACGGTAACCTGCTTCGTCATTGCCTCATCCTTCCATAAAGAGATATCGAGTATGTCGCCGGACCCTATGATGTAATCATCGCCGGGCTTCTCGGACTGAGCCTTCACCGGCTCCGGAGGAGCAACGGCCGTCCTCGCGGCGCAACCGCCCAACAGCACAACAACACAGAGGATCAAAACAATGCTCTTCAAGCTATCATCTCCTTTCGTGGTCTTTGGATGAAGATCAAAGACGGTATTCCCTTCTTTCGCTTTTGCTTAAAACCTAACACCTAAAACCTAAAACTGCAGCTTTCTTGCCTCTTCTTTGCCCGGGAAGTTTTCCTTGCTTTCCAGGGCTTTTCTCAGATGCTCCCTTGCTTCTGTCTTGTTGCCCAGTTTGTGATAGATCATTCCCAGGTGGTAATTGATGACGGGGTTTTTCGGGTTCCTGGCGTAGGCGTTCTTGGCGAAGGCCAGGGCGGAGTCGGTGTCACCCTTCTTGAAGTAGATCCATCCAAGGGTGTCCAGCACCGCCGGGTCTTCTCCCCTTTGCTTGCGGGCCTGCATGGCAAGCTTCATCGCTCTGTCCAAATCCTTCTTCGAGGTACCGTGTTCGCTCAAGAGATACGCAAGGTCATTCACCGCAGTCCACAGGTTCGGTGCCTTGGTCAGAACCTTATCGTACACGGATATGGCCTTCGCATATTCACCACTCTGCCCGTAGATCCGACCCAGGGCGAGCTGGGGTGCCATGTTCGCGGGATCTGCCTTAGCCACTTTCTCAAATCTTCCGATGGCTTCGGCAGTGCGCCCCTGAGCCACATAAAGCCGGGCAAGGTTCGTGTAAGGCACCGGCCAGGCAGGTTGAAGAGATATGGCCTTTTCAAAGGAGTCCTCCGCACGCTTAGCGTCTCTCTGCACCGCGTACACCCGGCCTGCCAGATCATAGGCGACAGGGTCTTTCGGGTTTTCCCGCATCTTTGCCTCGCACAAGGACAGGGCGGCTTGATAATTCTTGATTTCCATCAGCGCGGAAACGGCAAGTTCCAGAAGGCGTGTCGAAGAGGGGCTGAGTCTGTACGCCTCTTCGTATTCCTTTGCGGCGCGCTCCCACTTTCCCTGCGCCGCCATAAGGTCTCCCGTTTTCACGTAACCATATGGATTCTTCGGAGCCCTCTTTTGCATGTCTCTGTAAAGTTCTTCAGCTCTGGCGTATTTCTGGGTCGCGACGTAGAAATCTCCCAGGTCGGCTTTTGCATCGAGGTCGTCGGGGTTTTCCTCCAGCGCCTGCCGAAGGTGCGATTCAGCCTTTTTGTTGTCTCCCTTCAGGATGTAGAGTTTTCCCAGCGCCCGGATGGCCTCCTTGGATTTTGGCTGGGCATTCAAGGCATTCTGCAGGGTATCGATGGCGAGGTTGACCTCGCCGGCCACAAAGTGCGCTTCGGCCAGCTTGATGTATCCGGGTATGAAGTCCGGTCTTTCCGTAACGACGGTCCGAAACTCGGAAATGGCCTGAACTCCTTCCCCCAGGATCAGGAAAATGTCGCCCCTCAGGTAGTGCGCCTCCACATTTTTTGGGTTGTCCTTCAGGACCTCCTCGACAAGTCGCCTGGACTCCCCTATCTCCTGCCGGTCCAGGTACACTCTCGCCAGGGCATTTTTGGCCTCGACAACGTTCTGGTCCTTTTCGTTCTTCTTCAGGGCGATTGTTTCCTTGAGGAGCGCTATGGCATCGTCTGACCTTCCTTTCGAAAGGTAAAGACTGCTCAGGGCAAAACGCACCGCAAAGCCTTCAGGGATCTTCTTCATCCCTTCTTTCAGGATAGCGTCAGCCTCATCGGTATGTTTCTTCGATACATAAAATCGGGCAACCCGAACCCAGTTGTCCTCGTTCCGGGAATCCGCCGACAAAAGGGCTTTCAACACCTCCCTCGCCTTCTCCTCCCTGCCGGATTCCCAGTACAGGTTGGCGAGTGTAAGCTTGTGCCTCGGCTGATCTGGTTCTATTTCAACAACCTTGTTACCAATCGCAAGGGCTTCTTCAGTCTTCTTGCCCTTTACGTAAAGATCGCCAAGGGTGCTGTACAGTATGATGGACGTCGGGTTTGCCTCTATCCCCTTCTTGAGGGTCGCTTCCGCCTCGGTGAGCTCCCCCTTGCGGATGTACACACCGGCCAGGAGGAGGAAAACGTCTTTATCCTTCGCGCCCTTTTGCAGCAGTTCGTTGAGGTGCGATATTGCCGCTTCATCCTGTTTCTTCGCTATCATGATCGCGGCCCTGAGAATGAGCGCCCCAGGGTAATTGGGGTCGACCTTCAGCACCATGCCGGCTTCCTCGTTTGCCTTATCGACAGCCTGGGCCGCAAGATAGATCTTTCCCAGTTCAACTCGCGCATCCTTGTTCCCCGAATCGAGCTCAACAACCTTCGAAAACTCCGAGAAAGCACTCCTTAGATCATTCGTCCGCAACGCCACCATACCCAGCATGTAGTGGGCCTCGACGAACTTAGGGTCGATCTGCACGGCATTCTTGAACTCCAGCCTCGCCTTCACATACTCGCCCTGCTCATACAGCGTCTTCCCCTTCTCGAGAAACTTGACCTTCTTCGCCTCAGGCCCGCTGCAAGCGGCCAGGGCCATTATGATGATGGCTGCAGCTATGAGCGCCTTCTTCATACCCGGCACAATGTCACCTCCCATGGGAGCGTCGCAGGTCACAGGTCGCAAGTCGCAGGCTAGAAAACATGTCCTTAGCCCCCAAATACTGCCTTTCGAAAATTGTAGCCCTTGCGACCCAATTCGCCGTATTGCTCAACAAGATACACGTGTGTTTCTCCTTCTAACGACATCAAGGTATTGTCTTTTATCATTTTCGCAGGTCTTTAACATGTGACGTGCGACATGTGGCCTGCGACGGGGTTTCTCACAGAAACCCCCTGATGATGATCACCGCGAGCGAACAGGCTGTGAACACCGCGAGTCTCGTGTACTGCCCCCGCAGTTCGCCGATCAGGACCTCGTAGCTGAAGAAAAACACCACTGCCTTGGCGGACACGTATGTCAGCCTCTTGTGCTCGCCGTAGATACCGGATATGAAGGGGGCTATTACCGCTATGAAGACTATGAGGAAATCCATCGGCGTCACTTTAAAGCCACTCCTGCGCCGCGTCAATCTCAGGGTCATGATCACAAAGAACGTGAGCACCACGAATGTGAGGTTGTATCCCCACATCATGGGCTGCATGACAAGCCCGCGCACGGGATCGGTACTGAAGAAAACGATCAAAGGCACCGTTATGTAAATATCGGCCATGAGGACCCATTTGAACCAATTCTTTCTGCAAAACATACACAGGACGGTGAGAAAGAGCAGGGCCGCCGCGATGTATGAGAAATATCTGGGGATGCTCACAGGGATAAACGTTGTGGCGAACAGAAGTGTCGGCACACTGTACTCGACCAACTGAAAGGAGAAGACGATCCACACCCCCTTCTTCTTGATCTTCGCCAGTCTGCCTTTGATGTGTTTATCGATGAAGGTGAAGCGCTTCATCTTCCATCGGGTGAGCTCGGCGGCGAAAAAACCTATAACGACGACATCTACGAAAATGCCGTAGCCGATCAGCAGTATCCAATCGGAATAGTACCTGAAGACAAATGCGGAAACGACAAGGAGCGCCTGGAGAAGATAGATGATGAAGACCGCTTCGGTGTGAGAAAGGCCGATACGGATCAGCTTGTGGTGAAAATGGTTCTTGTCAGCCCTGAAGGGTGATTTGCCCGCGCCGATGCGCTCAAGCATGACGACAGCCGTATCCAGGACAGGAAACCCGAAGATGATCATGGGCAGAACAGCACTCAATCCCGTACCACGCTGCGTCAATGCTATCGTGGCGACAACCAGGGAGAACCCAAGGAACTGGCTGCCCGTATCGCCCATGAAGACAGAAGCAGGGAACGTATTGTACTTGAGAAACCCGAATATGGAACCCACCAGGGCGACCGATAGGAGAGCAATGACGGTATCGCCCCCAAGGTAGGCGATATACCCCGTACAGCAGAAACTGAGGATGCAGATACCGCCGGCCAGGCCGTCGAGACCGTCAGCGAGATTGATGGCGTTCGTTACCCCCACGATAACGATGACGGTCAGAGGTATCGCGATCCACGGCGTCAGCGGGCCAACACCCGGGGAGAGAACACCCAGATTGCGTATCTGAACATCTCCCAGCAATACGACGGCAAGGGCGGCAAGAAATTGGCCGGCAAACTTGTAGCGGTACGACAGGTCGACAAAATCATCGATAAGCCCGAAAACCACAATGATGCCGGCCCCGATGACATAGGCGCTGAGCATCGAACTCTCCTGCGCCCAGAGCAACATGGAACTGAACACCGCGACCGCCATCGCAATCCCGCCCGTCCTCGGAACAGGAACAGCATGAACCTTCCTCCTCCCCGGCATATCATACTTCTTGATCATCTCCGCCACCTTGATCGTAACGGGGACGAGAACAATCGTAACGAGTAGTGTCAGGAGGAGAGTGGATAGGTAGAGGATCATGGGGAAATGTTCCGTGTTGCGAGTTGCGAGTTGCGAGTTGAAAAAACGAAGAGCTGTTGCGAGATACTCACAGCTTGTCGCTCGTAGCTAGTAGCCCGGGACTCACAACTGCCCCTATTGCTTCTCAATTCTTCCAGTGTTTCTCCACGTAATCGATGAACCTGTTTATCTTGCCGCCGAGCTCCTCGTATGAATCGACCAGAGATCCTGCTTCATTTTTCAAGCCTTCATATATATCCTTGATAAGGTTCAAATGTGAAATGCTCTCGTCACAAGAAGCGTGGGCAAAAACGAGGAATCTTATGAACTCCGCTTTGTATCTCTTCCGTCCATAGCCCTCTGCGATACAAGAAACGATTCCCTTGCTCGACCGCCTCAGTTGTCCGCCTTCCTCATATAATTCATGGGTTGGGAGCTTCAAGGAAAACTCATGGACCTCAACCGCAAGCGCGTAGGAGAGTTGATATATCTCCAGGTCTTTATACGTCTTGGCCATAATGTCTTCTCAGCTTGTGACCCGCAACACGCAACACGCAACACGCAACAATCTTCTAATCGGGCAAAAACTCATCCAGCACCGGTTTCATGTCTTTTACGAATTCCTGGAGGCGTTGGTCGGCTTCCTTTTGGGTTTCCGCCGGGTAGATGGGGGTTATGGTCATGACGAGGGCGCCGTCGGTCCTTCTCTTTATCAGGGCATCCCAGAAGTTATGGAGCTTGATCTGGTACAGGCGGGTCAATACCTTGCCTCGCATGGGGAACCAGTAATAGGCCATTTCTCTGAGGCCTCCCCTTTCCATAAAGGCCCGGCTTGCTTTCAGCCGTGTTCCTCCCGAGCCGGTGGGGAGCGAAACTGTCCCCGCCTCCCTGAAATTCCAGCCGCTGCTCGGCAAGCACGACTCAGGAGAATGGATGGATTCGCCCTTGCGCTGGTCCTCGTAGTAGGCAACGTAGAGGTTGACCGTCTTGCCCTGCCTGTCATAGAAGTTCGCGCTGATGTAGTCGCTGAATTTAAGCGCGTCTATGAACTGCTGGTCCATGGCCTGTTTTGCCCCGCTCCATTCCCCGACCACCATTGGAAACTGACTGAAGGACTTCCGCGCGGGTATCTTCTCGCGGAATTCGAAGACATGGGTAACGGCAAAGACCATGAGGATGACGATAACGGCAACAACAAAACGGGATTCAAACAATTCCTCCCTGAAGCTCATCGCCTCGGCAGGTTTCGCGTTCTTGCGCAATTCCAGCATCTCGGGGGTAACGTCAGCGGTCTGCAGCCTGAATCCCCTGTCCCTTGGGGGCAGCATCTTGAGCAACCAGACCACGAGAAAGAGGACCGGGAGAGCGACCACGAAGATGAGGCCGCCGGCGAAACCATGGAAGAACCCTTCGGCCACCTGCTGTCCGGCAACGCGATAGAGTATGCCCGTCATCGCTATGCGGAAGCTGTTGATAAATACCGCCAGCGGCACCGCGGACGCGAAGAGGACCAGGCGTTTCCAGAAATGGTCCATGAACCAGTGGGCAAGAAGAAGGCTCAAGACCATAAGCGGCACCAGGTACCTCAAGCCGCTGCAGGCATCAACCACCTGGAGCTGTGTGAAACCAAGATCGATAACGTTGCCCTCCCTGAAGACGGACATCCCCGACAGCTGGAGCATCCACACACCCAACTGGGAGGAGATGAGCTTCAACCCGAGGCCCATCTGGACGCAGATCACATTTGGCGGCGGAAACATGGCAAGGATCATGGCAAGAGCAAACCAGATGGTGCGTACTTTTCGCCACCCCAGATGAAGCCAGACAAGACTCGCTATGATGAGCCAGAAGGATATGTAAAGAGTTGAGTATTCGCCTCCCAACTCACCCAGGGCGTACAGAAGGATACCGATAGCGAAGAGAACGAGGCCTTTCCACGAAGGCTCCGAGGGAATGACGTCAAGCCTCTTCCTCTTTTCCCAGATGAGAAAGACCACGAAGAAGGGAACCAGGTAACCGTATGAAAAATCCTCATTTCCCCAGAGATGGAGGAGATAGGTGAAAGCCGTGAAATAGGCGAGGCCCAGGACAAGGGCGTATATGACGGCCTTGACCCAACCGGCCGGTCTGATCTTTATCTCTTCGAATATCTTCATTTGGTCCACCATGAATTGGCTAGAGAGATCGAGACAATCCTAACCTGCACCGCTATCATCTCAGTTCCATGAACAGCTTCTCATAGGCGTCTATTATCTTCTGCCAGGAATAGTGCGATCGTATCCTCTCAACAGCCTTCTGCCGAAAACCCTCCGTCCCGCCGGAGTTGGCAACAAGAGCCCGCAGGACGCCGGAGAGACTTCCGCGCTCTCTGGAAAACGCCAAGCCTGCACCGTCTATAACCTCCACATTGTACGGGACATCGAGGACGACCACGCAATTCCCCGCTGCCAGGGCCTCAAGAAGCGAGGGATTGGTACCGCCGACCTCATGGGCATGAATGTAGCAGAAGGCGTTGCCGCGCAAGACGTCATACTCGTGACCGTAGACCGCTCCTGCAAAGAGCACTCTGGAATCGGCCATCTCTCTCAATCTGACCTTGTACCCGTCGCTATAGGGTGCGTCCCCGACTATGACGAGAGGCAGGTCTGTGTCCACCAGGGCATACTCGCCTATCACGAGGTCGCTGTTGTTCTCCGGTTCCAGTCTGCATACCTGGAGGAAATACCCGTTCTTCCGCAAACCGTACTTGTCCAGCACCCCTTCGTCGACGACTCTGCCGGGGTCAGCCCCATAGGCAATGTACTCCGCCTCTTTGCCGTACTCCTCTCTCACGTATTCTTTCAAAACCATGGAATCGGCGATGATCCTGTGACACAACGTACAGCCGACACGTTCGGAGAATTTCAGATACCACGCGCCGAATCTGCCCCATTTTCTCCTTTTCCACTCAAGCCCGTCGATGTTGATAGCAAGCCTTTTGCCTGTCAGGCGCGGGGCCCAGGCCAGAACGGCCGGGGACACGCCAAGGAAAAGGATGGTATCGCAACCGGAAAACGCGGCATGGAGGCACGACAGGGCCGAACCGGTAAGCTTATCCAGTGACTTTAGCGGGACGTTGGGGATGATCGTCCTTCTGATGCCTTTGTATTCCTTTTCATCGGTTGTGCTCGATGCCGCGGGGCAATAGACGTTGACGAAATGACCCCTCTCCACCAGTCCCAGACCCAACCTCTCGGCAAAGGTCTCAAAACCTCCGTAGTTGCCCGGTATCCCCCGGGACCCGATGATAGCGACCTTCAAGGGCCGCTTAGCTTTTTCGCCTGATCTTTCCATTTCCAATCTCTATGGCCTTCCGATACGCCTCCATGAGCATACCGTAGTTGACCTCACGGGTGTACTTCTCTTCAAAAAGAGCCCTTCCCTTCTTCCCCATTTCTCGGGCTCCATCCGGGTCGGCGTAGAGTCTTTTCATCCTCTCGGACAGTTCTTCCCTGACTCCCGGAGTGAAGACAAGTCCGTTAATCCCATCCCTGATCATCTCAGACAAAACACCTATGTTGGAGACGATTGCAGGCTTCCCCGCTGACATCGCTTCCAGGAGCACCATGGGCACCCCCTCGTACCACTGGGATGGCAACACCATAAACCGTGCTTTCACCAGATAGCGCATACACTCGCTGTGACTCTTAACGCCGAGATACTCGAGGTTCTGCAATCCATGCTCCTTCAGCCTCCTGATGAGGTAATCTGTAAGGGGTCCATCGCCTATCACTTTGAAGGGTATCTCCGGGCACTCTCTCAAAGCATCGACAAGAGCGGGAATCCCCTTCTCTTCACCTATTCTCCCGATATAGATCCCATATCCTTCATCTTCGTGCCCGGGTTCGATGGGGTCCTGGAGAAAATTGGTCTTCACGTAGAAACTACGCGATGGAAAGCCCAGCCGGCGGTAGGTGTCAAGAGCAAAGTCGCTGAGGGCAATGTAGAGATCCACGTAAGCCTGCCACGTCCTTATCATACGGTGAAAACGCACAACTGCCGCCATCCCCGCCGTCTGCACGGAGGAATTGCGATAGCACCCATGTTTGATGCCGGGTAGAAAATGCATGCCCGAACAGTCCTCGCAGACCCTCCCTTCCCTGAAGAGCAGGGCTCCCGGGCAGACGATGCGGAAATGATGCAGCGTCTGCACAACCGGTATTCCCGCACCCTTACAGGCCCGGTATGCCGAGGGGGAAATGAGGGGAAAAATGTTGTGGAAATGGGCAACGTCAGGTTTTTCTGTTCGCGCAACGCGGCTGATCTCCTTATGGTCCGTTATTGACCAAAACGCCCTCAAGGGAAGCATCGCCTTTTCGGAAAACCTCATTGCCTCAATCTCAGAATTCTGTCGCGTATAGGCCACGACCTCATGTCCCTTCGATTCGAGCAGTTGCCTCTCCTGTTCGAAAACGGTGTTCTCACCGCTGGGTGGCCGTAGATAATTGTGGATCATGAGTATCTTCATTCTGACGCACCAACAGGGCCAAGAGCTTCCGCATAGAGGTCGCGGATCGTTTCACCCTTCTTCTCCCAGAGGAAACCGGCTTCCAGTCGACTTATGGACGCGTCGCCCATGCTCTTTCTGAGCGAATCCGATGACAACAGGGAAGATAGTGCCTCGGCAGTTTTCCGCACCACCTCGCTTCGTTCGGAAATGGGGATGCTGAAAGCGCAGCTGTCATCCACGATCTCTCCCGGACCGGCATAATCAAGACAGATGACGGGTAGCCCCGACGCCATCGCCTCATAGAGAACCCATGCGCCAGCGTCCTTCATGCTTGGCATCAGGAACACATCCGCCTCTTTCATTGTCCGCAATGCTTCCTCTCTCTCTATATGACCGGTAAATAGCACCCGGCCTTCCTCAACACGAGATCCCGCCAACGCTTCTAACCGCTCCCTTTCAGGACCGGATCCGACGATAATAAGTCGTGCACCCAGGAAATCGTCACATACTTTCAGGAAAGCCTCGATGCCGATGTCAAAACCCTTCCAATGGAGCAGCCTGCCGGCCATAAGAACCGTCCTAATTGTATGCGGAGGGCGCTTCTTCTTCATTTCTTCAAGGAATTCCCGGCTCACCCCTGTTTCGATCATCAACCTAATTTTCCTTTGAGCTTCCGAGGGAAAGGTATCGCGTGTAATCCTTGTTCGGACAATAATAATTCTGGACCTTTTCGCGGCCAACCTGGTCAAGGGGTCCCACGAAAAGGTCCACCTTATGACAAGGTCACGGAGTCCTTCGTAGGCCCTCCATTTGATGGCCATCTGTTCTCTTAGGATTCTTGGCACGGTCTCCGCTCCGCCGATAGGTCCCCAGATGAAGGGCACGTTCAACAGAGTCATGAAGGTGGGTAGCCAGACCGTGCCGAAGGTGACGTGGTGCACCGCGTCGAACCTCTCAACGGCCTGGAGGCTCCTGGCTCTCCTGTAGGCCCACACCTGCCACAAAACATAATAGACGTAGATCCCCTTCTGCCCCTTTTTCCAGAACGAGAGCCATCGAGGAAGGTCCACGTACACAAAGTGCAGATTTGGGTGCGGGAAGCGATGAAGCTCACTTTCAATGGAATCCCGGTTGTTCCCCCTGGTTATCACCCATACCTTGTGGAAACGAGAGAGTTGAACCGCCCAATTCCAGCCAACCCCTGGTTCGGAGCCTTTGTCCGGTTCACAAGCGTAAGCGGATATCAGAACCTTCACCGTGATGAATTTCCTTCCTTTTTCACAACGCGTGCAAGAAGCCCCTTCCAACACGCCAGAAGTTCCTGTCCGTCGGTGTTCGTCTGACCGTAACCCTCGTAATGAAGGAGATATGTGGTGATCATATCCACAAGATAGAACGCCATAAGAGCACGACAGACACTCTCGCCAATGCCGGTATTCATAGCGTAATCCTTTAGAAATTTCCCTTCTTCCGAAGCCTCTCCCGTGAGCCTCTCCCAGAGCAAACCCTCTTCAGCATGATCGACAAGTATCCCTTTCTGCAAAACGAAGTGGAAAGCATCGGCCAGGGGGATCCAGCTGCTGCGGGCAAACTCCCAGTCGAATACGTAGAGGCGCTCCTTCGTGAGAAAAGTGTTCCATGGTGTGAAGTCCCGGTGTGCAAGGCACAGGGGTACCTTCGCGCTCTCTAGCATCCCGGAGGACCACTCGAATGCCGAAAGAAGCTCGCGCATTAGTCCTTCTCCCGCATTTGCACCCAGTCGAAGGAGTCTTCCGCGGACCTCGAGACAGGCGGCCGATTCCAAGAATTGTTTTTCCTGTCTGGTCTGTTTGAAAAGTCGGGCAAGGAAATCGCCGTGAACCGCATCAGGAGACAGAGGAGCGGAGGAGAGGCGCCGTTTCTTTGTCGACTGAACCAGTACCGTCATCCCATCGGGCAGGCCACCACAGAAGATAAGCTCCGGCACAGTGGCAGCGCCCAGATCAATGTTTGAAAGAAGCCTGAGAATCCGCGCCTCGTTCTCGACAACCTCCCCCGTTTGAGAATTGGTGGCCACCTTGCAGTAGCCGAGTATGGCACCGGACAAGTCCATTATCTGTATTGTCGGCTTCCTGAGATATCCCGGCGTTCCCGTAAAGAGGGCAAACTCAATCTCTTCACCGAAGTGTTCACGGAGAAGAAAAGGCAACCCCTTCGCCACGTCGGAACCTTCCGTCCGCCAGATAAGCATCAACCAGTGCGCCCACACCATGGCAAAACCCAGCTTCGCCAGATAATAGGCAACGGCCTTTCGCAGCTTCGCCTTCTTGAGACTCGGCTGATAGAGTGCAAGGGATGCCGCGGCACAGGCCCTGTTCCCAACTGGTACCGCAAGACGGGGATCGTTAAGCGAGGGGGATAATCCATACACCCGGGCACCGGGGAAGGCCCGCGATATCCTGGGAAATCGGAAGTATCCCGATCGCATGACGACGATCACGGTCCCCCCTGGCCGCACCGCGTCAAAGGCGCTACGCACCTGCCCGGCGTCCGGGGCAGCCTCAAAAAAAGAGATACTGACATCAAATGAGCCTCTCTCCACGCGACCCAATTCGTCAATGTTCGTCATGTCCATTCGTCCTACTCGTTTAGCGAAACCATCGACCACCTTCTTATCGGAAATCCCGGTGATCAGGCCCTTTTCAAAAGAGCTCTCGGGCAGTAGCAGCATCGTATCGGCAAACCTTTCATCCATGGAACCGATGGCTGACCCTCTTTCTCAATCTCTTTTCCAGCACCTCTACGATTGCATCTTCAATGCGGGAGACCTCATCGACGACCGGCTGGTCCACGCTAACCCTGCACACGTGGCTCATACCCGCCGAGAGACGGTCGATCGCGTCCAATTGCCTTCCAATCTCTTCAAGGGGGATCTCCTGTTTCCTTTCGTAGAGCACCTCCGAGGGACCGCTCAGGACAAAGAGAATGTCCCCTTTCGGGACGAAGGGGAGAAAGAAAACGGGCAACCAGGATGGGATGGTAAGGCGAAACCGCTTGGTATCGATGAGAAAATCGTAATAGTAGCGCTCAAAAACAACAAGATGGGTCCGTATCTTCGGCCAAAGAGCCATTGGGACATATCCCAGTACATAATCGGCGAGGTAGTAAAAGAATCGCGCTACAGAACCTGTTGTTCCCTTCGGAGGAAGACCGTGGGGATCATAATTGGGCGCTTCGGGTTCTTTCCACCTCGCCGGGCTGAACAGCTTTCTTGGAGGTGGCAGCAAATAGGGACGCCAATGCATTTTCTTGACGTTTCGGAAACCATACCTCAAGCGATGCAGAACGAGGTCCGCCACAGTGGATTTCCCGCCACCGTCGGGCGAGACAAAAATAGTGACAAGACCGGTGGGACACAGCATCCTTTCCACAGCTCTTCGCGCGAACCACAGAATGCTGAGGACGCGCAGATGAGGCTTGTAAGCTCTCTGGCGAAAGGCAAGAGTTTTTCGAAGTCTCTTGATAATGGCCGCCCTGTCCGAAGGTCCCGTTCCCTTGATCAGCTTTTGGACATCGCTTCCACTGTCTCCTCCAAAGTACCGGTTAAACATCCCGGTCACGGCCTTGCCGTCTTCATCAACAAGCGCTCTTAGCTTTCCCTCGTGCTCCGGAGAGAACTTCCCCTTGACAACCTTCTTAATCAGGAGATAGCACGCCTCGACGGGGACGGAAGGCACATAAAAACCATTGTATTGCCGCCTTCCTTCAAGAAGTGATTCCGTTTTCATGAAATAGCGGCCGATTCCGTAATCGTCGTTCAGGAAATCGAGCTGAATAAAACCGGGACTTCCTACATCATCCCTGAAGAAAATGACATAGTAATAACAGCGCGGTGTGTCGTAGTAGAGCTTCTGGATGACGTGAAACCCCAGAGATGCCGACACATCGAAGACGATCTTTTCGGCCTTCTGAAGGTCGACGGAAGCCACAGCCATATCCACATCGGAAGGGGCATAAGCCGGAAGGCCGTCGTAAGAATGGAGTACGCAATATTGAACCTGTTGGTGCGAAAATTGTTCGAACAATCTGGTTAAGTAAATCCCAATCTTACTGGAAAATCGAAAACTATCATTTACCATAGTAGCGTACGGTCTTGGGCGTGCCTTTTGTTAGACGGATAGATTCACTAGTTATTAAAGTATGCAGCTCACGTGGTCGGAACGGTTCTGCTGTCCACAAACCCTCTGCTTCTCATCGCCATCTGCGCATAGCCCACCAAAAGAAGGAAAAGCACGAATTCCATATCATGCATGACTAAAGCCGTAGCAGTAACAGCGCGGAATGTCAAAAGAACAACCATCGACAGCATGAATGTATGAACCAACCGAACTCTGGGAAGCATCCGTTTCGAGTGTTTGAAGAACACGAACAAAAGTTGGATCCAGGTACCAATTATGGCCGAGAGCCACGGGATGGTCCCAACTAGGCCTAGATTCACAAGAACATCAAAAATTGAGCCATGGAGGCCGATCATGCTGCTGCCCCCCAACACATCAAATCGGGCACCAGATGCAAACCCGTAGCCTAAAATGGGCGATTTCTTGAACATTTCCCAGGCGTATTCCCATGCCACGGTGCGTCCGGTCAGAGTGCCTATCATTTCCGGATTCTCACCTTTTCGTAAATAGTCGACCATAATCGTCCCAAATTCGCTACAAACCAGCAGTAACCCGGTCAGAACGCACATTGCGACAATCCACTTGATCTGTTTGTTAAGGATTAAGAAAACCAACACTGCGAAGAAGACACCGGCCAGGGATGTCCTAGACTGGGCCAAAATAAAGACTGGCAAAGAGGCTAGCAGCACCGTCATGTAGAATATTCTCTCTTTTCTCAAGCGAGTGAGAAGAAATCCAAAAGGTGCGGCCAGCACCAAGACAGCGCTTACAAACCCAACCTTGTTTGGGTTGAGAACTGGGAGCACTCCACGAAGCTGTCTGCCAAAAAGACTTTTTCCCGGTTTGAGTGCCAACTGAGGGGCAAACAGCATTCCAAGCCAAATCGTAATCTCCAATAACAAAAAAACGCCGATCGCTATAGCAAAGAATTCTATGAATTCGTTCAAGTTGTGACAAGAAGCCAAGATTGACGCAACCAGAATAACGTCAGTGAGCGTTTCCGTAGCCTTATAAAGGGTATACATGGGAGCCGAAGAATACAACGCCGACAACACTCCAATGCAGGAATATATCAACACGAACGTGAACACACTAAAAATCAAGTAATTAAAGGCGCTTTTGCGGAACCTTACAATACCTATTAGCAGGGCAATAGCTATTTGCAGTATCCTGAATCCAGCAACCGTATCAACAGGGGCCGCTTCAAATTCGGCACCGAGCCTGACGCGCCAAAGCATGATACTGGAAAACAGCAGCACCAATCCCAGTTTCAATAGCTTCTCATTCGCCAGATATCTTCGGAAAATGCCAACAGAGGTAGCGATTATGCCACTATTCAGTACGAGATAGATAAACGCTATAATCGAGAGCGTTACCGGCATCGTAACACCAGCAAATAATAACACCAGGGTCAACGCCACCAGATAACCAGTTATGACAAAGTAGCTCGTCATTGTAGCACAGTGTCTTGTTTAATGATCAGTTTCTTGTAAGTGATAGTATCTTTTCAATGATCAGCTGTCTAATCAGCCCGGGTGGTTGTCCGAAATCCAGACCTGTGAGAAAGTCCGCAACAATGTGTTCCTTGCTTGACTTTTGAGCAAGGTTTAGGAGAGTTGACAGATAGCGGATATCATCGATCCCTTCCCGAAGGCCCTCCCACTGTATTGTCGGGATGTTTCCATTGATGGTCGGATACGTGAGCATATGATCTCTGTACTTCTTGTGATCGAAATCATCCCAAGGGTCTTCTCCCATTTCACACTGGTATGCATATATCGCGGCACCATCCACATTAAGCTTCCACAACAGGTAACCGTAGTTATACCTGTAGACCGCCGGCTTCTCCTCACCACCTTGCGGATTGCCATATATCCAGATCTTGTTGTTTCTCTTATGGACCCCTTCAATAACATCTTGCGGAGGCGGACCGCGAAAGACAACTAAATCCAGCATATCATCTATAATCCCGAAAAATGAACGATCAGTTGCTGTCATCGTTAATGCGCCAGAATCATGAATCGTTTTCAGCATTGGTTTTTCAAGCGGCAGCAATGCGGACTTAAGCTCGTCCACTCCATAGTAATAGACTTTCTGTATTCCGCGCAATCGGGCAAATCTCACAACCCCTTCAACATCGCTTCTCAGGCGCATTAGAGATTCGTAGTCCGTAGCCAGTTTGGGCCATGCTGTAAAAAACAACGCGGTCTTATCTAATCCGGCGGAGTCTTTAATGTCCAGGATCTCCTTGAGGATGCTAAAGTCAAGCCGCCTGTGTGATATGATAACGTTGTTTATCCCATGTGATCTCATGTCTCGAAAATCCTTGTGTACGGTCGACTTTTCCTTAAAATGAGGGAGACCATGGTTTTTTGACACTTGAAGAGTGTTAAGATAGTAGAGCGTATAATACAGTTTCGGTGCCGCCAATTCGAACGGGAACACAACCAAGGATAGTCTAAGTTTCGTTTCCTTCGCATTTCTCGGTTTAACAGTAATTATTCCTTCATACTCTCCCGGTTTGGTATTTTCAGGAACTTTCAGGGTTATCCAGACTTGCTTGTTCGATTGCTCTTCGCAATCAAAAGACTGTAGCTTCTCTTTGTCGTCAGTAGTCTTGTAATCCCGCACCACGTTCACCTGGAAAAGATGGTTTGGCTGCACGAATTTGTCGTCATGAAGCAGCAGTTCCGGAGTTAGTGTTTTTGATTTTACAAGCATCTCGGGTTCAGGAACGAGTATACCATCTTTGTTGGTCCGTCTGGATTCGCCAGCCTGATACCATGGTTTTACAACCCGTATATCCAGATTTCTGCTTCCTACTGTCTCAACTCTTTTGCTGCCTCCTCTATTCGTCGACCTGAGATCGGTTGCATGGATCCGAATGTCTTCAAGCTTGATATCCCCTGTTCGTATGACAAAACTCGCGGGTTCGTATTCGCCCCTGCATGCTCGTACCAGAATACGCTGCGAGTTGACCACATTCTTCAATGTTAGCGTTTTGGGTAGAATCTTGTTGTCATTGATCGGGTCTGTAACCGCAAGCACTTCGTATCTGAGGCCTTTTACTGGCCAGTCTTTGGGTTCCGCGTATTTCTCCTTAGCGGGCATATTCGCGCCAAGAATGGACCACATTTCACCGTTCCTCACGAATGACGCCTTCTGTCCGCTTACTACATAGGGTCGGCCCTTGGTGACGGAACGATAGATATCGTTCGGCCCTGACGCCTTGCTGTCGTATGCAAGAACAGAAAAGGCATTCATAATCGTGAAGACACAGATTGCGATTACGAGTACAGCGGCGCAGTCTAGGTCTTTAAGGTTATCAAACCGTGTGTGATCTAGCATACCTAACCTCACGAGTGAGGTTCGTCCCTAAGAGAATCAACGCGACCAGATTAGAAAAACACATCAAGAACATGATTCCGTGTACCCTCCACAAAGCGATAGCGGGATATCCCAGCACCACGAACAAACCAAAGCCGACAATCATAGATTGGAAAATGCGTTTGGTCTTATCGACGACGCTTAATCCGGCAACATAAGGCCGATGAAAGAACCCGATAAGGAAATAGATACCCCACCAGATGACAATCCAACCATATCCGCTATAAGTATTTCCGTATAAGAGCATTAGCCAGTATTCATTCCACACACCGGCTATCAACACAATTAGTAACGTAACGACACCACCGAAAAATGACACCTTCCCAAGGTAGGCCGTGAGACCGGTGATACCCTTGCTCTTGTAGGCCCGAGACGTTTCTGGCAGAAGTATGTTGTTCAACCCCAGAAAGAAGATTCTTAGAACACCCAGAACATTCATACACGCATTTATCGCACCAACCACCACTACAGAGATTAACCCTGCAACAAAGTAGTTTACAACCTGCCCCTGCCCCCAATACATTACATTTACCCCTAGTAGCCATTTACCGAAATGGTAGTTCTCGCGGAGAATCTCCATAAAATAGGAGCGCCCGCCCACTCCCAGTCGCATAACTGTCCTAGTCCGCAAGAATGCTGCGAGGGAAGCAACAGAGAAGGACAAAGTCATGAACCACAAGGCTCGACCAGTATCGATGTTCCCTGCCACACCAAAAGTGAGAACTAAAACAAATAGAAGGCCATAGCCTATGATATCATTGAAAATGGCAGCCACTGGTTGTTTGACAAGAAAGAAGTAGCGTCGGAAATAGTCCTGCATAAGCAAAGCTGAAGTCCCCAACGCAGCAGGCACAAGAAACCGTTCAAACCGGGAGAAATCAAATACCATCCCGGCAGAAAACCCTCCCGCTAAGATACTTGCCCCCGTCAAAACACAGAACAGCAACTGTTGAACAAAGACACTTGAGAAATATTTCCTCCTCGACAGGTCCTCAATACCGGCCCCTTTTACCATCATTGGCGATAAGATGAGGGACATCTGAACCGTCGAGAAGAAAAGGATTGCACCGTAGACCAGCACATATTCACCGTACCCTTCGAGACCGAGAAATCTGGCAAGAGCAAGACCTGTCAGAAAATTCATACCGCTCACAAAGGCCTGATCGACAAATGCAAGATTCGCTTTTACGTGTCTGACCAACAATGGCTTAGGAAAGTTTAGGAGAAGTGTGTGCATCTAGTCCGTGCCGAGATAAAAGGAATCGTCTCGGTGCGGACAGATAGTATATCAGTCTCTTTTTACAGCAACTACAATCAGCGTACCCGATAGTTTGGGTACTAACTCCAAAATCGGTCTTCCAATCCAGAAGATAACCTTTTGTTTCAATGTCCAAGGCGGCTCCGTGTAAGCTCCATACATCTCAATGACTCTAAAACCATGGCGCTCAAAAAGGTTGATTAACGTTTCCGGTGAAAAAAAACAAACATGCTCAACGTGCTCTTTGTATCTCCCAATCCATCGCTTTATCTGAAAATGGAGGCCAAAAGCGTTGTTTGTACTTAGAACAATTTCACCGTTGCTCTCGAGAAACCTCTTCGAGCCTTCCAGCATCGCCCCCGGACACGACAGATGTTCAAGGATATCTCCAGCCAAGACTACATCAAACTTTCTATCAATTTCGACTTGATCGAGTTTCTCCGCATCACCAACAAACAAGTTCTGAAAGCCAAGTCTACTCCTCATTCTCTCCAAACTGGATTCGTCAATATCTATACCATACAATTCCGCGCTAACCCCCTCGATCAAGGCGTGGAGCAAAGAGTTCCTCTCTACACGGTCTGCAAGATATCTCCCGGCGCTACAACCGAGGTGCAAAACGGTCTTGTCCTGCAATCGCTCCTTGAAAAAATCAAGCCTTGAAAGGTATCGCCTAATAGTAGCTGAGCTTGGTTGCAAAGCTATCCCTTCTATTGACATTTCTTATCCCGCCCTTCTCAAATTCTGCGCCACTGCCCGTATCTTTCGCGACAGGCTACCGCCAATGACGCTGGTACTCGCCGTAGATGAAGGGTTTGTCATCTTCATTGATTCTCGGAAAAACTCTTGCAAATAGCCGGCCGCGGTGCCGGGTGGTGATCTGTCTTCTCTTGCGGGGGCGGGATTATGTTGGTCATGGTGAATGGTGGGGATGGAAAGGGTGCTTTTTCAGCGTTCCCTGCAGCGCCATGCCACGATAAGACTATACCGGTGGCGTAGCGCCAAGGCCGCGATATTACTGCCAATACAACGTCTGCCCCCAATGCCCCGCGGCTGACCGATCCCCAGAAAAACCTGACTGAAGTTACCTCCTTTTTGTGTAATGTTTTCATATACATTACACGTATCCCTGACATTTTACTTAATATGATATGTTTAAGTCAAGCAAGGATTATGAAGAAATTGCATGTTAGAGATCAAAACGAGGAGAAAAACGCGGGTTCATCCTCAAACAGGTTATTATATACAGAAAGATAGGGCAGACGAAAGAGTAAAAGACTGTCTCACGCCCGCTTCGCTCGAGGGCGCAGAGGTGATGAAGAAAGCGCACAGAGGAAAGATTCGGCCGGATCTCGGAGCCTACCAAGATCCGGCCGGCTTTGCATCCCGCTTCGCGGGAGGGAAAAGAAAAGTATCATCTTTAGACGGGAGTGATGGGGGAGGGGGATAAGAAAGTGTGGGGGTGAAGTAGTGTAGGGGTTGGAGCATGAGGAATAGGACCTATAGGACATATAGGACCCATAGGACCTATGACTACAGGGGGGATGAGGGGGGACAGGTTGTTTAAGGACAAGGATATTATTTTCTCTCCCGCCGGGACGGCGGGACGAGAAGGCCGCCGGATCTTGGTAGGCTCCGAGATCCGGCGGCAATCTTTTCTCTCTTTTCCGTCTCTCTTTGCGATCTCTGCGACCTCGAGCGAAGCGGGCGTGAGATACCGTCTTTCGCCTTTCGTTGTGCCGTCATCCTTTCTCTTTCGTCGTCTGCGCGGCTTCCGGCTGTGGGGTATCCGGGGTCCAGCCGCCGCCCAGGGCTTTGTAGAGCCTTACTAGGTTGGCCACCACCGTGCCTTTGCTTGTCGCCAGGTTGTCCCGGACCGAGAGGTATGTTCTCTGGGCGTCGAGGACGGCCTGGAAGTCGATGAGGCCCGAGTTGTACTGGACAAGGGCCAGTTTCGTGGAGTCCGTGGCGGACGTCATGGCCTCCGTCAGGGAGCGGGCGCGTTTCTGTTCGTTGACGTAGGCGGTTATGGCGTTCTCCGCCTCCTCGAGGGCCGCGAGTATCGTCTTTTCGTACTCCAAAAGGGCCTGTTCCTGCCGGGCGCTCTGGATCTCGATGTTGCTGCGCACCGCGCCGGCGTTGAAGATGTTCCAGCTGAACCGGGGGCCGATGCCGAAGCCGCGGTTGTTGGCCGAGAAGAGGCCCGCGAAGCTGGTGGCGTCGATGCCTATGGAGCCCATGAGGCTCAGCTTGGGATAGAGCTCGGCCGTGGCGACACCGACTTTGGCCGTCTGGGCTGCCAGCTCTCTTTCGGCACCGCGCACGTCGGGGCGCCGGCGGAGCGTCTCCGCGGGGACCCCCAGGGCTATTTCAACGGGGGTGAGCGGAAGGTCTTTGGCCTCTTCGAGCTTCGCGTCGACATAACCGGGGTATTCTCCCATAAGAGTGGAAAGCCTGTTCTTCGCGGCGGCAAGTCGGGTGGCCACCGTCGGGATGGACGCGCGGGTCTCTTCCATGTTAGTTTTCGCCCGGTCCACATCGAACTGGGTCACGAGGCCCGCCTTGAGGCGATAGGTCGTTAGCTCCCAGGTCTCCGTCTGGAGTCGCAGATTCTCTTCCGTGATGGCCAGCCTCTCCTGGAGGGTCCGGACGTCGATGTAGTTAAGGGCAACCTCCGCGGCGAGGCTCACGTGCACGGACAGGTAGTCTTCCTGCGACGCCTCGTAAGAGGCCCGCGATGCCTCTGTGGCTCTTCTCAAACCCCCGAAGAGGTCGATCTCCCATCCCGCGTCGAGGCCGGCGGCAAAGAGTTCCCTCGACGTGCCCGTTTCGGAATTGTTCTCCGTCCGGGTGCGTGTGTACGAACCGGAACCGTCAACCGACGGCCACAGCCTCGCCTCGGTGACCCCCCGCTGGGCCCTGGCCTCGCGTATCCTCGACGCCGCCTGCTTCAAGTCCTTGTTGTTCTCGAGTGCGGTGTCTATGAGCGCCGCCAGGGGGGGATCGTCAAGGTTCGCCCACCATGACGCCAGGGAGTCCCTGGAGGCGTCCGCCTTGCCAACCTCTGTCGATTGGGAGGAGTTCCATTTCTCCGGCGCCTTTATGTCGGGCTTGACATAATCGGGTCCGACGGTTACGCAGCCTGTCAGAATGATGACGGTGATGAGAACCGCCGCGCCTCTCATGATCTTCCCTGTCACGTTCATACTCTGTGTCTCCTTGATCGTTCTTGTCATGGCCCCTCTCCTATTCGTGCCTCAAGGCCTCTATCGGGTCAAGGCTGGCCGCCTTCCGGGCGGGGAAATAGCCGAATATGAGGCCCACCGCCGCCGAGAACACGAAGGCGATGAAGATGATCCACCCGTCGATAACAAACGGCACATCGAGGACCCGGACGAGAACTGCCGAGCCGATGAGTGCCAGGATGATGCCGAAAAGACCCCCGAACGCTGAAAGGACCATCGCCTCGACGAGGAACTGCAGGAGAACTTCTCGTTCCAGCGCTCCGATGGCAAGGCGCGTCCCGATCTCACGGGTCCGTTCCGTCACGGACACGAGCATGATGTTCATGATCCCGATGCCCCCCACGAGAAGGCTGACCGCCGCCACCGCCCCGAGAAGGGTCGTGAGAAGCTCTGTCGTGGCGAGCATGGTGCTGGCAAGCTCCTTCATGTCCCTTATCTGGAAATCGTTGGGCTTCAAGGTGGAGATGCGCCGGCGCTCCCTCAGCAGGCTCTCGATGTCGTCCTGGGCCTTCTGGGTCGACGCGCCGTCTTCCACCGATACCTGTATGAGACTGATGTTCTCGTTTCCGGAGACGCGCCGCTGGAAGGCGCGCAGAGGCATGACGATGAGGTCGTCCTGATCGCGTCCCGTCGTCGACTGCCCCTTGGCGGCAAGCACCCCGACCACCTCGAAGGAGACGCCCTTTATACGGATCCTGTGCTGCAGCGGAACCTGTTCCCCGAAAAGCTCCTTCCTCACGGAGGCTCCCAGGACGCACACGGCGGTTCCCGAGCGGACCTCCTGTTCCGTGAACTCTCTCCCCTCCTCCACCGTCCATTCCCTCACCTTGAAGAACGCGGCGTCGGCACCGGTGACGAGGGTCGACCAGTTCTTCGCTCCGTAGACGGCCATGGCCGACGACGAGGACGTGGGAGCGACTCCGACGAGGGAGCTCACATCACGGGTGATCGCCTTCACGTCGTCGAGATCGAAGGACTTCGCGGCTCCCGAAAAGCCACCTCCGCCGCGCATCTGGCCGGGCGTCACCATGAGGAGGTTGCTTCCCAGCTTCGCGATATCCTCGGTCACCTTGGCCGTTGCCCCGCCTCCCACCGTCACGAGGGTGATAACGGCGGCAACGCCGATGACGATGCCGAGGATGGTCAGGAAGGAACGCATCTTGTTGCGCCGGATGGCCCTTAAGGCCAGAAGGAAAGCATTCCAGATCATTGTGTCACCTCGCTGCCGCGGCTGTCGGACGCTATGAGCCCGTCACGGAACCTTACCGTGCGGCTCGCGTACTCCGCCATATCCGGCTCGTGGGTCACCATCATTACGGTGATGCCCCTGTCCGTGTTCAGGGATGAAAGGAGCTCCATGATCTCCTTGCTGCGAATGGAATCGAGATTTCCCGTCGGCTCGTCAGCGAGAAGAACGGAGGGAGATGTCGCTATCGCCCGGGCTATGGCCACGCGCTGCTGCTGCCCTCCGGAGAGCTCGGCCGGCGTGTGGTGCTCCCACCCGGAAAGACCCACGGCGTCGAGCGCCTCGCGGGCGACGTCGCGCCTGCGGGTGTGGTGGATGCCCCTGTACAGAAGGGGCAACTCGACGTTCTCCAGGGCCGATGTCCGGCTGAGCAGGTTGAACCCCTGGAAGACAAAACCGAGATAGTGGCGCCTTAAGAGCGCCCTCTGGTTGCGCGTAAGATCCGCTATGTCGACCCCCTTGAAGAGATAGCGTCCGGATGTGGGGGTATCGAGACAGCCGAGCACGTTCATGCATGTCGATTTCCCGCATCCGCTCGGACCCATGACGGCGACAAAGTCGCCTTCGTAGATGGAGAGGTCTATCCCTCTCAGGGCGTGCAGCTCCGCCTGTCCCCTGCCGTACACCTTCGTTATCCCCTGAAGCTCGATAAGGGGTTGCCCCGGTTCCTGCCGCTCTATCCGACAGTCTTCTTCCTTCATTTCTTTTCCCTCACGATATCCGTCGCCAGGAGCGTTCCCGGGGCCAGGTCTCCTTCGAGGATCTGCGTCATGACCCCGTCCGTCGCGCCCGGCCTTACCTTCACGGGGGCGATCTTTTCGCCTTCGACCTTCCACACCACGTTGCTGCTTCCCTGCCTGGGCGCCTGTCGGTTGTCCGCTCCGGGAGGCCTCCTGCTCAGGAGACTGGTCAACAGTTTGCTGCCTCCGGAATTCTCCTTCTGCGTCTTGTCCTGCGCGGGCGCGAACCTCAGGGCCGCGTTGGGGACCAGGAGGGCCTCGGAGACGCTGTTCACCGTGATGAAGGCCGTCGCCGTCATGCCCGGGCGAAGCACCATGGCGGAATTGTCGACATCGAGGACCGTCTCGTAGGTCACCACGTTGTTCTCCGTCTTCGCCGCGAAACGGGCCTCCCTGACGCGGGCGGGAAATTTCTTCTCCGGAAAGGCGTCAACGGTGAATATCGCGCCCTGCCCTTCCTTCACCTGTCCCACGTCGGCCTCATCGACACCGATGCACAGTTCCATACGTGTCAGGTCCTTGGCTATCTTGAAGAGCACAGGTGTCTGGAGGGATGCCGCGACGGTCTGGCCTGGCTCCACCTTCCGCTCGAGGACGACGCCATCGATGGGAGAACGGATGGTCGCCTTGTTGAGGTCGGACCGGTTGGCCTTGAGGGTGGCCTCCGCCTTGGCGATGTCCGCCCTGGCCGTCCCCTCCTGGGCCTTTGCCCGTTTCAGCGCGGCGTCGGCCGCGTCGTATTCCGCCTGGGAAGGCACTTTCCCGCCGCTGAGTTCGAGGCTCTCCTTGAAGCGGTTCAACTTGCTCTGCGTCTCCGCCACCGTCGCCTGCGTCTCGCACAGCTTTGCCCGGGCATAGCTCAGTGTGGCCTCCGACTGCAGGACCTGCGCCTCGAGCTTGGTCGTGTCAAGCTTCGCCAGGACCTGCCCCTCTTTCACCTTGTGGTTGTAATCCACGGCGACAGTCTTGATAGTCCCGGAGACCTCGGTGCCGACCTCGACCTGCTCTACCGGTTGAAGCGTGCCCGTGGCGGTGACGGTGACCGTGAGGTCGCCTTTCTTCACTTCCGCGGTCTTGTAGCGGGCCTGCGACTTTCCCGTGGACGCGTAGAGGACCACGGCACCCGCGAGAAGGATTGCCGCGGCAGCCGAGGCAAGCCATATCGTTCTCTTCTTCAGTCCCTTGCCCGGGCCCACCGACCGAAGTATCTTCATCATATGTGACGTATCGTCGCGAGTCTCTTCCATGGATGGCTCCTTGGTACATGAGTTTTTGGTCTGCGATGTCGGTTCTTTGATCATGACTATGGAGTCGCTCGCCGGATAGGATTGGTTACAAAAAAGGTGAAGACGGCTTGAACCGCTTGAACCCTTTCAACAAAAGGATGGGAGCGGAGGCTTCTCTTTACCCGTCATTCCGGCGAAGGCCGGAATCCAGGAGAAGTTTCGGGTCGGCAGCCCTGGGGAAAGGAAGATATTCTTAGAGTGCGCCATGTTGCGTCTTCGCTTCGTTCGAACTCTTTCGGAAGGGAGAGAGATCTTCCTGGATTCCGGCCTTCGAGACTGTGTCGCAA
>DBQU01000117.1 GCA_002305765.1 Deltaproteobacteria bacterium UBA1386 | reverse complement strand
GTCTACTATTGACATCGGAGGTCACCTCTTCTTGTCGACCCCGGAGAGTGGGAAGGGACGTGGACGTCCGCTGACGGAGGTCCTGTCGTGGCGAGGGTTGAAGATGCCCGAAAGGGGCAGTTGAGACTTGCCTGGATGGAAGGCGGCAGGGAGATGGTGTTGAAGACCGCCGACGTGATGCTCTTGAAGGCCGGGACGTGGCATTTCGCGAACCTGAGGGAGGAGACGAAGGGCGGGCCGCCCGTCTATCTCTTCGCACGGGTGAAGAAAGAGAAGGGAATGCTCATCATCTGGCCCCCCAGGCCGGAACGGTTCGCCCGGCTCATCAACGATAAGGTCCTGCCCGGCACAGCGTCCAAAGAGAAGATCTTCCTCGGGGAACTCGGACCGGAACACGTGAAGGTCATCGCCTCGGAAGAGAGGGGAGTGTTGTTCGATTGGGAGAACCCAATCGTTATCATGAGAACGAGTGAGAGGTGAGAGGTAAGGCGGGTGATGGGAAAGACGTCTACTTTTTCTCTTCGGCCACGTCGAAGGTGTACTTCAGGCGGTTGTTGATCTCGCTTAGAAGGCCCTTTATGAACATCTCTTCGAGTATGGCGTCTATCTCGCCGGTCCCCGCCTTGTCGCGGAGGAGCGATTCGATATGCTTCTTGAGGGTCCGCAGCGTCCGTGGCCGCTTCTGCCCGTCGATCTTGTTCAGGTTGTTGACGATGTAATTGGTGAAGTTCGATGAAGGGAGCTGTTTCTTGTTGTCGGAAAGCTCGGCGGGATTGGCTATCCTTCTTGTCGTTATGCCCAGTTCGTTCACGTATCTGATGAGGGAATCATATCCGCTGTCCTTCGAGAGTATGACGATCTCCACGTCCTTGTCCATTCTCTCACTGAGCCTTCCCAACTCGAAGGCAAGATGAAAATCGAGGTTGTTCTTGCCGTCCCCGGCTATTTTCACCCATACCAGACGCTCCCCGAAAGACTGCGCCTTTTCGACAAGGGAAAAGGGGATCTTGTTCTGCGATTTGCCCACAAAAATGGCAATACTCGTATTGGTCGTGTCGATGTTGTCGAAATCGAACTTCTGAATGTTCTCGAAGTCGATGAGAATTATCCGTTTAGATTTATCTTCCATGAAATAATGATAACTGTTTTCAGGGAATTACTCAAGAAGGAATAAGGGGCAGGGAGAGAGCAAGGTTTCTGATGGGACCAGCAGGAGAGGATAGGACGAATAGGACAATATGACCAATGGGACAAATAGGACCTATAGGACGCTTAGGACCTATAGGACGGATCGATTTCTTGCTGCGGGCGGGCAATTGCACTTCAACACGTCCTATTGGTCATATCTGTCCTATAGGTCCTATAGGTCTTAATAGGTCCTATCCATCCTATAGGTCCTATCGCCACTACCTGCCTCCCCCTGCCTTGTTGAAAAAAAGCCCGTTTACGGGTATTATAGTGCGTGTCTTTACTGATCGCGGCCGGGCCGCCGATGAGAATCCGGGATGGGGGTCCCGGGACCGCGGCTTTCCCTGTGCGGTGAGAGAGTAAAGACCGGAAACAAGGGAGGCCGCGGATGCCTCCCGGAGGACAGGGTTACGCGATGTTATGAAGCTTATAGACGACTACAACAGGGTTATTGACTACGTGCGCATTTCCGTCACCGACCGGTGCAATCTGCGCTGCAGGTACTGTGTCGACGGTGATTTCCCCTTCATCCCCCATACCGAGGTCCTTTCCTATGAAGAGATCATCCGTTTCGTCAGGATATGCGCCTCGCTGGGGGTCAAGAAGGTCCGCCTCACGGGGGGTGAGCCGCTGACGAGAAAGGGTTTGCCTCACCTCCTCAAGGAGATCGGGGCAATAGAGGGGATCTCCGATATCAGTCTCACCACGAACGGCGTCCTTCTCGCGGACCACCTGGAAGAGCTTAAGGAGGCGGGACTCAAGAGGATCAACATCAGCCTCGATACGTTGAGAAAGGACAGGTTCGCCTGGATCACATGCATCGACGCCTTTGACAGGGTGATCGACGGCATCAAGAAAGCCACGTACGCCGGACTGAACCCGATCAAGATAAATACGGTCATCATAAAAGACTTCAACGATGACGAAATACTCGATTTTGTCCGTATCGCGCGGAAGTGGGACCACGAGATCAGGTTCATCGAGTTCATGCCTTTTGGTGACATGTCGCTGTGGAAATCCACCGAGATCATAACATCACGGGAGATAGAGGAGATCATCCGCCGGGAATTCGAGCTTCTTCCCTCGCTGAGACCGGGCAAGGGCCCGGCGAAGGTCTTTGACATAGCGGGAGGTTCGGGAAGGATAGGCTTTATCAGTCCCATGTCCAGTCACATTTGCGCTGAGTGCAACCGGATCCGGCTGACCTCGAGGGGCATGATACGTCCCTGCCTCTTTTCCGATGTGGAATACGACGTAAAGGCACTCATGAGATCGGGCAAGAGTGATGATGAGGTGAAGGAGTTCATTCGCGGCGTGGTAAAGGTGAAGCCTGAAAGGAAGCTCGAAATGGGTGCGATACGCAAATGCCAGAGGAGCTTGAGGAATATTGGAGGATGAAAGAGAACAATAATCAATTCACCAATGATCAATAACCAAACAGGAAGGACCTTCTCGTCGGCAGCTATCGTCCGGCGGCTAGTAGTGATTGCCTCTTCTTTGGTCATTGTCATTTGGTCGTTGGTCATTATTTTCTAAAGGGGGATTTGGTTTGGCGAAATTGAGTCATGTTGATGGGGAAGGCAGGGCGCGGATGGTGGATGTCTCCGGGAAGAAGGAAACTGAAAGGGAGGCGACGGTTTCGGGCAGGGTGACCATGGCCGCCGGGACCTACGAGCTCATACGCGGCGGGCAGGGCCCTAAGGGGGACATATTCACCGTTGCCAAGATCGCGGGGATCATGGCGGCCAAGAAGACCCATGACCTGATACCCCTGTGCCATCCTCTCGCCATCACCCATGTCGACGTCGAATTCCGTTTTGACGACGCGGGACACACCGTGGAGATCCTTTCGACTGTCAGGACGAAGGGACAGACCGGTGTCGAGATGGAGGCCCTGACCTCAGCGACCGTGGCGGGCCTTACGATCTACGACATGTGCAAGGCCGTGGACAAGGGTATTGAACTGGGGCCCTTCTACCTCCTTGAGAAGAGCGGGGGGAAGAGCGGTACGTACAGGAGGAAGGCATCCTGAGAAGGTGAATATGAGAGGAAAGATCATCTCCGTCAATGTCAGCGAAGGGAAGGGAGAGAAGAAGCACAATGTCGGGACCTGTCGGCTCCTCAAGGACAAGGGCCTTACGGGTGACGCCCACGCGGGTTTCATGCACCGCCAGGTGAGCCTCCTCGCCAGGGAGAGCATCGACAAGATCCGGGCAAAGGGCCTCGACGTCAATGCCGGCGATTTCGCCGAGAATCTCACGACGGAAGGGATCGTCCTTCACGAGCTGCCCGTGGGAACGAGCCTGAAGACAACGGGCGGCGTTCTCCTGCGTGTGACCCAGATAGGCAAGGAATGCCACACGCGCTGCAACATATTTCAGACCGTCGGTGACTGCGTCATGCCCCGGGAGGGGATCTTTGCCGAGGTGCTCACGGAAGGCGATGTCTCGGTGGGAGATGAACTGGAGGTCGTTGCATGAGCTACCGCGTGCAGGTGATCACGGTGAGCGACAAAGGTTCACGTGGAGAGCGTGTCGACACGAGCGGTCCGGCCATCAAGAAGATGCTCGAGAAAGACTTCATCGTGGGTGATGTCATCATTGTGCCCGATGAGGCCGATATCATAGCCGACGCGATGAAAAGGGCCATCGATGAGGAAGGCATGGACATGGTCGTCACGACGGGAGGGACGGGCTTGTCCGCGCGCGACGTTACCCCCGAGGCGACCCGTTCGGTCATCGAACGTGATCTTCCCGGTTTCGCGGAGGTCATGCGGTTGGAGAGCTACAGGATCACTCCCCGCGCCATCATCTCCCGCGCTGTTTGCGGGATCCGCGGCAAGAGCATCATCATCAATCTTCCCGGCAGCGAAAAGGCGGCCGTGGAATGCCTCGGCTTCGTTATCGGCGCCATCCCCCATGCCCTGGCCAAGCTTAAGGGTGACGCGGCCGACTGCGGGGCCTAGATACTTTCCGGGCCCGCACGCGCCTGGCCCTTGAATTTTTTCTGATCTACAGGTAATCTGTGGGTGAAAGTGTGTTACAATTTCATTCCCGGCATAATAGTGTGATATAAATAAGTGCTGTATTATGCCCGGATGATTCTGTTGGACATTATGGTCATACGAAATGGCGAGTTTGATTATTTCATAAACTACAAAAGTGCATGACCTGCGGTTCGGCGCTCGTTATCGGCGAGTCGACGAAGGTCTTTCGACAAGGGATGGATAATGGCAAACATAGCGTATCTGCTTGTGTCCCTCGAGGGTGAGGCCCCGGAATCTCAGAGGAGCCTCATAGGGGAATATACCTCCGCGAAGAACCTCCGGATAGACAACTATATCACAGTAGAGCTCCCTTCCCGGAGAAGGGAGCGTCTTCGGCGGGTGAAGGAGCTCCTTGCCGGCGTTAACCGGTGGGATGTCATCGTCGTATCGGACCTTGCGGCACTGGGAGATGACATTGCCGATGTCATTGCCGTGGTGGGCGATCTCCTGGAGAGAGGGGTGCGGTTCATCGCGGCGAAGCAGGATATGGACCTCAATGGTGTCGGGGACAGCTCCTCAAAGACCGCCACCGCCCTGTTCGCCATGCTCACCTCGGTGGAGAGGGAGGTTGCCTCCAGGCGTGTCAGAGAAGCCCTCGCGCAAAAGAGGAAAGAAGGCGTGGTCCTCGGCAGACCCAAAGGGAGCCTCTCCGCGTCGAAACTGGACGGCAAGAAAGAGCTTATCATAGAATACCTGTCGAAGGGTGTGAGCAAGGCCTCTCTGGCGCGCATCCTCGAAACGTCGCCCACCAACCTCGCCAGCTATCTCAGGACGCGAAACATAGCGGTATCAAAGAAGGATCCCGCGATGAGGAGGGATGCCTCTCCGAAGGGGTCCCCCGAAAGAGAGGCATCCCCGGAGACACCGCCGCCCGTCGCGGCACCGGTGCAAGAGGTGCCGGCGCCCCAGTTTCACGAGACCACGGAGGTTCTCCTGTGCAGGCAGTGCGGCAAGAACATCCACGATCCCAGAACGATCACCTGCGCCGGGGGATATGTCGACTATCCCAACGGGGAATCCCATCCCCGCGTTCCCTATCCCAGGCACGAAACGGAACGCTGTCCCAAGTGCGGGGTCATGCCGGGAGGGTTCCATCACGAGGGATGCTACATGGAACGCTGCCCCAAATGCGGGGAAAGGCTCGTCTCGTGCGGGTGCAGGACCCGGGGCGAGGCGGACGAAAAGGCGTCGGGCGATCAATCCCGGTCTGTGCGGTACCTGCCCTGAGATCTGTCTGAAATCCTTCGAAAGCCGGTTTTTCACGTGGATCAAGGAATGACGTCTTGAAATGCCGCGGGAAAAGAGGCCTTTTCTGAGGACATTCTTGTTCTTCTGGCCTGGCGGATCCCCAGGAACCTCATTATCTTCCTTACGGCGCGCTCGCCATTGCGGATGACCTGGGGCGCAGGACCCCGTCTGCGAAGAGGGCGTGCAAAACACCCCCGATTGTGGTATCGTGTAGTCTGCCGTGAAATTATGAGAGAAGGATGCGGTATATGACGGAAACGGAAAACGTTCCTCGCGAAGCCGAACCGGTGCTCTACCGGACGACGGTCCACTGGGCCGCGCTGCTCGGGCCCGGTATGCTTCTCGTGCTGGGCGGGCTGTCCCTCAGGGCGAAGCCCGTGGCCGCGCTTGTGATGATCGGCCTGGCCATCATCTGGGGCATATTCTCCATTCATAATCTGCGCGCCTCCGAGTTTGCCGTTCGTGCATCGAAACTGACGATCAGGATCGGTTTTCCCTTCAAACGTTTCTATGAGTTCCCGTATTCTCAACTGGCGGGAGCGGATTTTCATCAGCCCGCCCTGGGGGTGATCCTCAACTTCGGCAAGATCATGCTTATCCTGCCGAACCGCAAGGTCGTCGTCTTCAGGCTGGTGGCAAGACCCAACGAGTTCATTGAACGCTTAAGGACCCAGATCATCCGTTTCATGCAGGAAAATGAACCCGGCCCGACGGACGGAGGGACGTGAGACCTGCGTCGTTATGTTACAGGAGTGGAACGACTCGATGGTGACGAACAACCGTTCTGCCAGAGTGCTCATCCTGATGGCCCTTGCAATGGCCCTGCTCGTTTTCGCCGGCAACGCTCATGCTGAACCGTACCGGCATCAGAGAACGGGTCTCCTGTTTCCCGATCCCGTCAACACGCTGAAGCTCGTCAGGGCCACCGACTACGAGCCGCTGTACGCGGGCCTCGGTACCGGCATCTCCTATCGTACCGACACGATGCGGGCGGACATTTTCCTCTACGACCTCACACAGGGCCCCATACCCGACGGGGTCTCGTCGCAGGTCGTGAGCAAAGAGTTCGATCAGGCCCTCCAGGACATATACTCTCTCGAAACCCAGGGCACCTACAGGAATGTCTCCATCGTCGTCAGGAAAGAGATAGTCCCCGTCGGGGACCTCAAGTTCTTTCACGGTCTTCTCACCTACGAGCAGAACAACATCAAGCTCATATCCCATCTCTACCTGACAGGCTGCCGGGGCCTCTTCATGAAGCTGAGGGTCACCTGTTTCAAAGACACGAAGGTCCGCGAGGAGCCCAATCTTGCCGCGTTCCTTGCCATGATCTCGGACATCACGAAGTCCTCTTCCAAGCCGTAGTCCCCGGCCGGGTTTGGCCCGGGGAGCGCCGCCTAAACCTGGACCGTTATTGTGCGATAACATCTTGAAGAACGGTATGAACCCGGCACGGGAACCGGCACAGAGAGGGTATCCCTGCCGGGCGGCGGTCCAATATGGATGTTGACTTCTCTGAGTGACTGGTCTATGGTCTAATGGACGTGCCGCCTGCCGCGCGGGAAGCAGCCATGAACGACATCACGAAAACCCGTCAGGAATTGATCGAAGAGATAACTGCGCTGAAAAAGAGGGTGATGGACCTGGAGCTGTCTGAGGCCGGGAACCGGAGCGCCCGGGCGGCGTTGCTCGGGAGCCTCGCGGAGTATCGGGACATCTTCGAGAGCACCATGATGGGCATCTTCCAGAGCACGCCCGACGGAAGATACCTGCGTGCCAATATGGCCCTCGCGAGGATGTATGGCTACTCGTCACCCGATGAACTGATGAGCACCGTCACGGATATCGCCGGGCAGCTCTATGTTGACCCTGAAGACCGCAAGAGGTGCATGGATTACGTCGGCGAGAAGGGCCTGGCATACGGTTGCGAGATGGAGGTGTACCGCAAGGACAGGAGCAGGATCTGGATCTCGATGAACGCGAGGGTCATCCGCGGTCCCGACGGTTCCCCGGCCTATTACGAGGGCATTGTCGAGGACATCACCAACCGGCGCCGGGCCGACGATGCGTTGCGATGGAAAACGGCCCTGCTTGAAGCGCAGATGAATACCTCCATCGACGGCATACTGGTCGTCGATGAGGACCACAAGAACCTCGTCCACAACCAGCGCTTTGTCGACATGTGGAACGTTCCCAGGCAGGTCCTGAACGAGGGGGATGACGCCTCCCGTCTCAGGCACATCGCGGCCCAGGTCGTGGACCCTGACGGCTTTGTGCGGAAGGTGATGCATCTTTACAGCCATCCCGACGAGACGAGCAGGGATGAGATCGAAACAAAAAGCGGCACCGTTCTCGACCGCTATTCGGCACCCGTGCTTGGGGAGGACGGGCAACACTACGGGAGGATATGGACATTCCGGGACATCACTGAACGAAAGCGTGCCGAACAGCAACTGCTTGAGTCGCAAAGGAGGCTGGCGGACATCATCGAGTTCCTCCCTGACGCGACCCTGGCAATAGACCGGGCGGGAAAGGTCATCGCCTGGAACCGGGCCATAGAGGCGATGACGGGTGTCAGCAAGGAGGATATACTGGGAAAGGGTGACTATGAATACGCGCTGCCCTTCTATGGAACGCGCCGGCCCATCCTTGTGAACTTCGTGAGCATGTGGGATGACGAGATCGAGAAACAGTATTCCTTCATAAAGAGGGACGGCGACACCCTCTACACGGAAACCGACGTGCCTTTCGTGCGCGGACAGAAGAGGAGCCTCTGGGGGAAGGCGGGGCCTCTCTATGACATCGACGGGAATGTCGTGGGGGCCATCGAGTCCATCCGCGACATCACGGAGCGTAAGGCGGCGGTGCGGGAACTCGTCGCCGAAAAGGAAAAGATGCGGAGTCTTTCCGAGAACGCCCCGATCGGCATGGCTCTTATCGACGATTCGGGCAACTTCGTCTATATCAACCCGAAGTTCAAGGCGATATTTGGCTACGATCTTGCCGACATCCCGAACGGGAAGACGTGGTTCAGAAAGGCATATCCCGATGAGGCCTACCGGCACCGTGTCATAGAGGCATGGTTTGAGGACCTCAGGACGAAGAGCCTCAGGGACCAGGGCATGTACAACGTCGTGTGCAAGGACGGATCTACGAAAGTGATCAGTTTCATCCCCGTCCAGCTCGGCAACGGCGACGTGATCATGGTCTGCGAGGACATCACCGAGCGCAAGAGGCTGGAGGCCCAGCTCATCAACGCGCAGAAGATGGAGGCGATAGGTACCCTCTCCGGTGGCATCGCTCATGATTTCAACAACATACTCATGGGTATCCAGGGTTACATATCGCTCATGATGATGGACGCAGGCGCGGGCCATCCCCATCGCGAGTGGCTCGGGAACATCGAGGAACTGGTAAGGAACGCGGCGGACCTGACGGGACAGCTCCTCGGGTTCGCGCGGGGCGGCAAATACAACGTCAAACCGCTCAGCATGAACGAACTCGTCGAGAAGACCTCCGCGATGTTCGGAAGGACGAAGAAGGAGATCATCATCCGCCGCGGGTACCAGAAGGACATCTGGCCCGTCGAGGGAGATCAGGGACAGATAGAGCAGGTCCTTCTCAACCTCTACCTGAACGCCTGGCAGGCCATGCCCGCCGGCGGGGTCCTCTCGCTGGGGACCAGGAACACCGTAATCGCGTCCGCGGAGGCGGATGTCCATTCCGTGACGCCCGGGAGATACGTGTGTACCTCTATCACCGACAGCGGCGTCGGCATGGACGTGAAGACGAGGGAGAGGATCTTCGAGCCCTTCTTTACAACGAAGGAGCTCGGCAGGGGAACGGGACTGGGTCTCGCCATGGTGTACGGCATTGTAAGGAACCACAACGGGTACATCGATGTGGAGAGCGAACCCGGCAAAGGGTCCACATTCCGGTTCCATCTTCCCGCATCGGAAAGGGATGTGGCCCGTATCAGGCCCGAGACCGCCGAAACGGTAAAAGGCGTGGGAACCGTCCTGCTTGTCGATGACGAACCGGCGGTCCTCACCGTCAGCAAGGCCATGATCGAGTCCCTGGGATACACGGTGCACGCCGTCGAGAACGGGGAGAAGGCCATATCTTTCTACAGGGAAAGGAAGGATTCCATCGATCTCATCGTCCTTGACATGATCATGCCCGGCCTGTCGGGAGGGGAGACCTTCAACCGCCTGCGGGAGATGGACCCCGGAGCGAGGGTGATCCTCTCGAGCGGCTACAGCCTTAACGAGCAGGCGCGGGGTATCATGGAAAAGGGTTGCAGGGGATTCGTCCAGAAACCCTTCACCATAGCCGACATCTCCCGCAAGCTCCGGGAAGTACTGGAGACCTGAGAGACCTTGTCTCACGCCCGTTCCCCGGCCGGAGGCGGGGTCACTCGAGGGCACGGAGGTTGTGAGGAGAGAACGCAGAGAAAGACACGGCCAGTTCCCGGAGCCCTCCGGGAACTGGCCGCATTCGCATCCGGCTTCGCGGGAAGAGAGAGCAAGCGATCCCGCGTGCCGCAGGGGGAATGGTTGTGAGCTTTCCTGACCTTGCTAGCGGATGAAATGGGCGCCGCGACTTATGTTGTTTTTGAGGGCTGCTTCGGCGACTATGCGGGCGGTGCGGACGCCGTTGCGGAGGTCTATGACCATGGGGACAAGCTGGGCCCTGCGGTAGAAGTCGTCTATGCGGTTTTTCAGATAGCCGATGTCGGCCCAGGCGCGCTGAAGCCTCCGCACGGTGCGGATGATGCCGACATAGTTCCACATTGTGGATTTGATGCTCACCCAGTCCTGGTGTATGAGGGCGGGGTCGACCTCCTCGATGCGTTCCGGGAATTGCCAGGGTGGTATGTCCGATTCCTTGTAGGGTTTGTTGCCGTTGAAATTCCCCGCGATATCCTTTGCCGTGCGTATGCCCCATACGAGCCCTTCCAGAAGGGACGTCGAGGCAAGCCGGTTGGCGCCATGAAGACCGGTGGCGGCAACTTCTCCGGCCGCGTAAAGGCACCTGAGAGAAGTCTTCCCCCATGTGTCCACCTGCACGCCGCCGCAGCTGTAGTGGGCCGCTGGAACGACGGGGATGGGGACCTTCTGGATATCGATGTCGAAATCGAGGCATCTCTGGTATATCATGGGAAAGCGTTTCTTGACGTTTATCTCCGTGTAGGAAGCGATGTCGAGGTAGACGTAGGCGTCGCCCCTTTTGATCATCTCTTCGTACATGGCGCGGGAGACCTCATCCCTCGGAGCCAAATCGCCGAGTTCGGAGTAGTTTGCCATGAAGGGAACGCCGTCCTTCGTCTTTAGCCGCGCCCCCTCTCCGCGAAGGGCCTCGGAGATGAGGAAGCCGTCGGCGTCCTTGTGGAAGAGCGTTGTGGGATGGAACTGGATGTATTCCATGTTGATGAGCCGCGCGCCGGCGCGGTCGGCCATGGCAAAGCCGTCTCCCGTCGCGACGGGAGGGTTCGTCGTGTGCAGGTAGATCCTTCCCAGCCCCCCGGTGGCGAGCACCGTGTAGGAGGAGAAGAAGCGCTCCACGTGGCCCGTCGCGTTATTGAGGACGTAGGCACCGATGCACTGGGGTTCTCTGTAGAGCGCCAGCGGGTTCGTCGAGTGGTGGGGTATCGTAAGAAGGTCTATGGCGGGGTAGCCGGGGAAGCTCCGGATATTCCCGTATTCCGCCACCTTCTCCACGAGGGCCGTCTCGATCGCCTTGCCCGTGGAATCCTTGGAGTGGAGTATCCTTCTGCGCGAGTGGCTTGCCTCGCGAGCGAATTCGAATTCGTCCTCTCCCGACCGCGAAAAGGGGACCCCCACCTTCTTGACGAGGAAGTCCTCGACCATCCCGGGTCCTTCATAGGCAACGATCTTCACGGCATCGGGATTGGAGATGCCGTCGCCGGCCTGGATGATGTCTTCGGCAAGCAGCTCCGGCGTATCATCCTGCCCCCGGGCCACGATGCCTCCCTGGGCGTAGAAGGTGTTCGATTCCGCTATGGAGGCTTCCTTCGATATAACGATGACATCGAGTCCGAGGTCGGCCGCGGATATGGCGCAGGCGAGCCCCGCTATGCCGGACCCGATGACAAGGACATCACAATAGTGGGTTTCATCCTTCTTCATTTTCACGTTATCGCGAGCATCCTTTCCAGGGCGACCCTCGCGTACCGGGCGTCTTCGGGGTCGACGGTCACCTCCGGCTGGGCCCGTCCTTCCACGAGGTTCTCGAGGACGGCGAGGAACTTTTGCGGCGTGACCCTTGCCATTTCGCGGCACCCCCATTCCTTGAGGGGTATGACGAGCTTGTCGGGGTGGTCGGCCCTGAGGCGCTCCACAAAATTGATCTCCGTCCCGATGGCCCATTTCGTTCCCGGCGCCGCGGCCTCGACGGTGCTTTTGATGTAGCTCGTCGAGCCAACGTAGTCGGAAAGCCTGACAACCTCGGGGATGCATTCGGGATGGACGATAACGTTGATGTCCCCGTGCGTCTTTCTAGCCTCTTCAATGTCGGATGGTTTGAATGCGACGTGAACATAGCAGAAGCCCCTCCAGAGGACCACTTTCTTGCCGGCGACCCCGGAGAGGTCGGGGGAGATCTCCTCGTAGGGCTCCCACAGGAACATCTCGTCGTCGGAGATCCCCATGGCATGGGCGGTGTTGCGGCCCAAATTCTCATCGGGGAAGAAAAAGGGCACCGCGTCCTGTCCCATAACGTGCTCCATGGCCTTTCTGGCGTTCGCCGAGGTGCAGACGAAGCCCCCGTTCCTGCCGCAAAAAGCCTTGAGGTCGGCCCGGGAGTTCACGTACACCACGGGGACGAAGCGTCTTCCCGTGGCGGTAAGAAGCTTCCACGCCTTTTCAACGTCGTCGATCACCGCCATCTCCGCCAGGGGGCACGTGGCGGAGAGTTCCGGGTGGAAGACCTTCTGCTGAGGCTGGCAGAGGATGCGTGCCATCTCCGCCATGAACGAGACGGCGCAGAAGACGATGTACCGGGCCTCCGTCTGCTTCGACGCTCTCTGGGCGAGCTGTAGGGAATCCCCGACGAAATCGGCGGCGCGCACGATGTCTATGTTCTGATAGTAGTGGGCCAGGATGACAAGGTCTTTGCCGAGCCTCTCCCTGGCCGTCTTTATCCTTTCTCTCGTTTCTTCGAGGGAAACGGCAAACTCTTCCTTCACGTATCCACTCCTTCATGCAGGAGGCTCATGTCGAGGGCCCGGGCCGAATGGGTGAGGGCGCCCACGGATATGAGGTCCACGCCCGTCGCCGCTACTTCCCGGACGCGTTCCACCGTCATGTTCCCCGATGCCTCCAGCGGCACCCGACCGGCAACGAAGGCGACGGCGTCGCGCATCGATGCGGTGTCCCAGTTGTCGAGCATGATTCGTTCCACCTTCGCTTCGAGCGCCTGCTTCAATTCCTCCATGGTGCGCACCTCGACCTCCACCGGGACGGAAGACCGCGCTCGCACCCGTTCGACGGCCAGGCGTATGGAACCGGCGACGGCTACGTGGTTCTCCTTGATGAGGGCCATCTCCGTCAGGTTGCTGCGGTGGTTCGTGCCTCCGCCCATCGTGACGGCATATTTCTCCATGGCACGCATCCCCGGTGTTGTCTTGCGGGTGTCCAGTATGCGGGCCTTCGTGCCCGACGCGGCATCGACGAAGACCTTCGTCAGTGTGGCGATCCCCGAGAGTCTCTGGAGGATATTGAGGGCCACCCGTTCGGCGGTGAGTATCGCCCTCGTGGCGCCCTCCACTGTCGCGATGACATCGCCGGGGCTGACAGCCTCACCGTCCTCCTTGTGTTCGCGGTACGCGATGTCTCTGTCGAGGGTCATGAAGACCTCTTTGGCGAATCCCTGGCCCGCGATCACCCCCGGGGCCTTCGCGACGATCTTCGCACGGGAGCGATGTTGCGCGGGCACGATGGCGTTCGTTGTCACATCATCTGTCCCTACATCTTCCCTGAGAAAATCCTCGATCGCCGTGGTCATGGTGGAATATTATAAGGTGACCATCAGGGCTAGTCAATGAAAGACTGTGTGGAAGACCGCGTGAAGACTGTTGATCAGGTTCATTCTGCTTGACTTTGGGGAAAAATTTTCATATGTTAATGGACGTTTTGGGCCGTTAACTCAGTCTGGTAGAGTATCTGCCTTTTAAGCAGAGAGTCGAAGGTTCAAGTCCTTCACGGCCCATATGACCTTAGGGTCCCCATCGTCTAGCCTGGTCCAGGACACCGGCCTTTCAAGCCGGCAACGGGGGTTCGAATCCCCCTGGGGACGCTTTCCCACATCCCCCACCATCGTTGATGTCTTTCGCAGAATGCCGCCATCGTATCCGAAATTCGGGAGGTCCCCGACAGTGGCGACCCCGCACGGTCTCGCGTAAGGGGTGTCTTTTATTTCCCGGTGTATTGTGCGATAACTTTTATGATACGCGCGTTTCCCGGACCGCGTGCCGCCTTTCGTCGCGGACATTCCGGGGAGCAGGCGGACCGGCGTATCTTGTGTTGCTGGTGTATAACAAGAGAATGACAGCGAGGGAAAAGCGCGATGGATTATACATCAAGACCGCGTCGGGAGATCACTGATGAGCTGTCGGCCCTCAGGAAAAGAGTGGAAGAACTGGAAAGATCCGCGCGCGACCGCAAGAACATCGAGGACGCGCTCCGGCAAAGCGAGGCGAGGTACAAGAGACTTGTCGTGAACCTGCCCGGGGTGGTGTATCAGTTCATGATGGGCCCCGACGGATCTTTTTCTTTTCCCTTTGTCAACGAGAACCTGTCGGAGATCACCGGTTTGTCCGCGGGGGACGTGATGCGCGACGCCTCACGCATCCTTGACATGATACCACCTGAGGATACGGAGCGGTTTCGGGAAGAAGTGTTTGAATCGGCACGATCCCTTAGGCCTTACCACACCATCCTGAGACTTTTGAAGGGTACCGGGTACATCTGGGTCGAGGCGCGTTCCACGCCGGAGCGCATGCCCGACGGGAGTGTTCTCTGGGATGGTTTTTTTCTTGATATCACGGAACGCAAGGAAAAGCAGGAATCACTCCGCAAGACGCAGTTCACGATGGACCGGGCCCCGGACAGTATCCTGTGGGTGAACGATGAGGGCCGTATCGTCTATGCCAATGATCGCGCCAGCGAGTGGACCGGATTCACACGGGAAGAGCTCCTGGGGATGCCCATTTTTGAGCTCGATCCCGACTTCCTTCTCGAGAACTGGGAGGGCCACAAGGAGGACATGAAGCGCCTTGGGCTCCTGTCATTCGAGGGTCGTCATGTCAGGAAGGACGGCAGCACCTTTCCTGTTGAGGTCAGCACGAACTATCTGGAGGTTGACGGGCACTTTATGTCCTGCGCTTTTGACCGGGACATCTCGGTCCGGAAGGAGGCAGAGAAGGCGCTTCTCGAATCGGAGGCCAAGTTCCGGGACCTGGCCGAAAAATCCGTGGCGGGCGTCTACCTGATACAGGATGGTATTATCAGGTATGTCAATGCCAGGATATCAGAGATGCTGGGATACCCCATGGATGAGATGATCGACAGGATGCGGCTCAAAGACGTGATCTATCCCGATGACTGGGCAGTTGTCGAGGCGAACATGAAAAGGAGGCTTGCCGGGGAGCTGGTGCCCGAGAACTACGAATTCAGGTTGGTGACAAGACAGGGAGAGATCAGGACAGTCGAAGTCTACAGCTCCCGGACCGTCTATCAGGGAGAACCCGCCGTCATCGGGACATTGCTCGACATAACGGAACGTAAGGAGGCCGAGAGGAAGATCATCGAGTCCGAGAGGTCGTTGAGCGCGATCCTCGCTGCTTCTCCGATAGGGATCGGCACGGCCAGGGACAGAAAGATCCTGTGGGTCAATGAAAGGGTGTGCAGGTTCACGGGTTACACGCAGGAGGAACTGCAAGGCCGGAGTGCTTCCATCTTCTATGAAAGTCCTGAAGAATATGAGAGGGTGGGCGAGATCCTGTACCGCGAGGAAGAGGCTCGAACGAAAATGGTGAGGGTGGACGGCGAGGTCCGTGACGTTCTCATCCAATTGTGTTTTACGGACCCCGACTCCTGCATCTTCACCGTCGTCGACATCACGGAGCAGCAACGGGCCGAGGAGTCGCTGCGGTTCACCCAGTTCGCCATGGACCGCGCGCGGGACCTGATCATCTGGGTGAGGGATGACGGTTCGATATTCTATGTCAACGATGCCGCCTGCGAGTCCCTCGGGTATGACCGGGAGGAACTTCTCAAGATGACCGTTTTCGATCTGGACCGCACCTATCCCCGGGAGGCATGGGCGCCTGCGTGGACGAGGCTCAGGCAGAACGGTTCGTTGCTCCTCGAAGTTCGACCGACGAGAAAGGATGGAAGCGTTTTTTCCCTTGAGGTCAGCGCGAGCTTTCTAAGTTATGGAGATATGGAGTATGCCTGCGCTTTCATGCGGGACATCACGGAGCGCAGGCAGATGGAGGACACCCTGCGCATGAGCGAGGAGCGCTTCCACGCCCTGTTCGAGGCGGCGGGTGATGCCATAGTGATAGCAAGGAATGCGATCATCGATTGCAACGGAAAAACACTTGAGATGTTCGGTTGCAGCCGCAATGAGATCGTAGGAAAGGCGCTTGTGGACTTTTCGCCTGAGAGCCAGACCGGCGGGGGAAAGTCCGTCGAAGAGGCCTCGGCGAAGACGAGGGCGTGCCTTCAGGGAATTCCGCAATTCTTTGAATGGAAATACCTCCGTGCCGACGGAACACCCTTTGACGCCGAGGTGAGCCTCACAAGGATCGACATCCGCGGAGAGGTGTACCTGCAGGCCATCATTCGGGACATCACGGGAAGAAAACGCACGGAAGAGGACTTGAGGCGCCTCAGCATCGCAATCGAGCAGGCTGCGGAGGATGTCATCATCACGGACGCGGAAGGGGTGATCCAGTACGTGAACCCCGCCTTCGAGGCGATCCTGGGGTATTCACGGGAGGACGCCATCGGCCAGACGCCGAGACTGGTCAAGAGCGGTGTCCACGACACAGCCTTCTACGAGGACCTGTGGAACACGATCAAGGGCGGAGACATATGGACCGGCCAGATCACCAACAGGCGAAAAGACGGTGCTCTCATCCACGAGGACGCGATCATAAGCCCTTTGATGGACTCCTCGGGAGGTCTCACGGGGTATATCTCACTGAAGAGGGACATAACGGAGGAGGTCAAGCTCCATTCGCAGCTCCGGCAGGCCCAGAAAATGGAGTCAGTCGGTACCCTGGCCGGAGGTATCGCCCACGATTTCAACAACATACTAACGGCTCTCATCGGGTATGCCACCATCGTGCAGATGAAGATGGAAAAAGACAACCCGCTCATGCCCTATATCGATCAGGTCCTTTCGGCCTCCGAGAAGGCGGCCGACCTGACCCGGAGTCTCCTGACCTTCAGCAGGCAGCAACCCATCACCCTGGCGCCTCTTGACCTGAACGATGCTATCCGGGCGACGGAGAAGCTTTTGAAGAGACTGCTTACCGAAGACATCGACCTTGACACGAGCCTCGCCGGAGAAAGAACGGTAATCATGGCCGACAGGTCCCAGATCGACCAGATCCTCTTTAATCTGGTCACAAACGCGCGGGATGCCATGCCAAAGGGAGGGGTGCTAAAGATAGGGACGTCTGTGGTCGATATGGACCGCAAATTGATCGGCACCTTCGGCTTCGGGAAGGCGGGACGGTACGTGCTCGTCAGCGTTTCCGATACCGGCACAGGCATGGACGCGGCAACCCGCGAGAAGATATTCGACCCCTTTTTCACCACCAAGGAACTGGGCAGGGGCACGGGGCTCGGCCTTGCCACCGTGTACGGCATCGTGAAACAGCACAACGGATACGTCACCGTTGACAGCGAGCCCAACCTGGGTACCACGTTCCATATATATCTTCCCGCCGTGGACCTCACGGCGAACATGCAGGAGCGGCAGGAGGTTCCCGTCCGGCGGGGAGACGAGTTGATCCTCATCGCCGAGGACGACGGGGAAGTACGCAGGTTCATGCACGACGCCTTGAGGCAGTATGGCTACAGGATAATCGAGGCCGTGGATGGCGAAGAAGCGGTCTCATCTTTCAGAGACACCAGGGATATAGACCTGGTGATCCTCGATTCGGTCATGCCGAAAAGGAACGGGCGCGAGGCGTACGAAGAGATACGCAGGATCGATCCCTTTGCCAGGGTACTCTTCATGAGTGGCTACACGAGAGACATCGTTCTCGACAAGGGTGTGGAAGAGGGTAAGTTCGACTTCATCGCCAAGCCGCTTCTCATCGACAAGCTCCTCGCAAAGATCCGCGAAATCCTGGACAGGTGAAACGGCCGGTCAACCCCCGGTTGCGGAATAACCCTTGACCCCCCCGTAACCCATTTCCTGGGAGATGGCATCGGCGGCTTTGAGGACCTCGGCAAGAAGGGCCTCCTTGCCTTTCGTATCCACCGAGGAAGAGATGAAGCTCACGCCGACTGCAGCAACTGCAGCCCCCGTGAAATTGTATATGGGGGCAGCGATACCCGAGATGCCTTCGATGGCCTCTCCGTCTTCGATGATGTAGCCCTGCTTGCGTATCCTTGCCAGTTTTTCCCGGAACTCGTAGGGGTCAGTGGTGGTCTTTTTCGTATGGGAAGCCAGAGGGGTCTTCTGCAGGATCTTGTCCACCTCCTCCTCGGGAAGCGTGGCCATGAGCACCTGGCCGAGCATGCCGAAATAGGGCGGACGGATCCTGCCTATCTGGGAGGCGAAACGGATGGGGTTCCCGGGGCTTTCCCTCTTGTCAAGGTAGACGAGTTCGTCATTCTCCAGAATACCCAGGAAGCAGGTCTTCCCCGACCTTACCTGGAGCTGGTGCAGGAAAGGAGACGCGGTCTTTCTGAGGGAGAGCGATGAGTAGACTATGCTCCCCAGCTCAAAGAGCTTGATGCCCAGCGAATACTGCATGGACGCATGGTCGAATTTCATGAAACCGTATTTGATGAGGGTGGAGCAGAGCCTGATAGTCGTGGCCTTGGGCAGCCGAACGGCTTCTGTCAACTGCGTGAGGGTGTAGGCGTTCCGCTCGCTGGTGAAGGCGCACATGATCTGGAGGGCCCTCTCCAGGGACCGGTTGTAGAATCCCTTGTCGCCTCGTGTTTCAGTGTCGGTCCTGTTCATAATAGTTCACCTCATGGATACCTATTTCACTATATGAAATACTATTATATGAAATATGTCAAGCTAACCTGTCAAAGAATTCTTCTGTAGTCTCGCATGGCGCATATATTGTATAAAGGAAAACTTTCTCACTGTCGAGAATAAATGTCTTGACAAGTTTCATTTTCCGCTGATAAAATCACAGAATGAAATATGTAACCATTATGTGGAACAATTACCATATCCAATCCTGCCGGAGAATCAGGTTGTTCAATGCAGATAGAGGGGCGAGCCCGGTCCTCCTGTCGGGGCGAAGGACGGAGTTGGGCGGGTAGATACGACAGAAACTGCTCAGATCTTGCGCGGGAGGTATTTATGCAGTCATTCTTGAAGGGTGTTCACAGGGTCATTCTGTTCATGCAGGGCATTGCGGGTGTCGTCCTGACCTTCGTGATAGTCTTGACCACGGCGGATGTGCTCCTGAGGATATTCGGGCACCCCGTCCCCGGTGCCGTCGAGATCACTGCGATGTGCGGGGGAATAGTGGTGGGCTTCACCGTACCCATGACCTCCTGGCTGAAAGGTCACATTGCCGTCGACTTCCTTCTCAACAACTGGACGGCGAAGGTGAGGAACACGGTCGAAACGGTCACGAGGTGTGTCGGGATAGCGATGTTCATCTTTATCGGGGTCAACATGGTAAGGATCGGGCGGGGCTTCCAGGTAGCCAACGAGGTGACGGGCACGCTCGAGCTGCCGATGTACCCCGTGGTCTACGGAATAGCCGGGGGTCTGTTCGCCCTGTCGGTCGTTCTCTTGTGCGACATCCTGAAGATCTACGGAGGAGAAGGCAATGAATGAGATCACGGTTGGAATCATAGCTCTCGTGGTGCTGCTGGCACTCTTTTTTACCGGGCTGGAACTGCCCTTCTGCATGATCCTTGTCGGCTTCTCCGGATTTGCCTACCTCGTGGATTTTACCGCCGCGTCCCACATGGTCGCGAGCGATGTGTATGAGGTCTTCGCGTCCTACGCGTACACCGTCTTTCCTCTCTTCATCTTCATGGGCCAGATCGCTTTTGTGTCGGGCATAGCAGGGAAGCTTTACGACAGCGCCTACAAGTTCTTCGGGCACATCCCGGGAGGACTGGCGATCGCGACCGTCGGTGGGGCAACGGCCTTCAAAGCGCTCTGCGGTTCCGCCGTCGCGACGGCGGCCACATTCTCGAACCTTGCCATCCCCCAGATGAACCGCTACGGGTATTCGAGGACGCTCGGCACCGGCCTCGTGGCGATCGTCGGGACGCTGGGCTGCCTGATGCCGCCCACGATCTTCCTCATTATATATGGCTTGATCACGGAGCAGTCCATTGGAGCCCTCTTCCTGGCGGGCATCTTCCCGGGCCTTGGGATTGCCGTTTTGTGGATCGTGACGATCTTCATCTGGGCGAAGTTCAACCCCGGCCTGGCACCCGCCGGCGGTAAGTCCACGTGGAAGGAGAGGTTCGCATCCCTGCCTGAGGTCGCTGTGGTCCTCGGCGTGTTCCTCCTCATGATCGTCGGGCTTCTCAAGGGCTTCTTCACTCCCACCGAGGCAGGCGGGATCGGCGTCGCCGCCGTCCTTGTCATGGTCATCGTGGGCCGGCAGCTTTCGTTCAAGAGCTATGTGACGGCCATGGGAGAGGGTCTGCGCACCGCCTCCATGCTTCTCATGCTCATAGCCGGATCGGCTGTCCTGGGTCATTTCATCACGGTCACGAACATCCCCATGTACATATCGGACTGGGTCATGGAGCTTCCCGTCCATAAGAACATCATCCTCGTCGTGATCTTCTTTGTCTATCTCGTTGGCGGATCTTTTATCGACGACCTCGCTTTCATGATACTTGCGACCCCCGTCTTTTATCCGGCGGTGCAGAAGATGGGTGTCGATCCGATATGGTTCGGGATCATGATCGCCGTCACCGTCATGATAGGCATTGTTATCCCGCCCGTCGCATCGAACGTCTTCGTCGTCCACAAGCTGACGAATACGCCAATGTCGCAGGTCTACAAGGGCGTCATGCCCTTCCTGGCCGGCATCGTGGTGTTTGGAGCCATACTGTTCGTATTCCCCGAGATAGCGACATGGCTCCCGAATTATCTGATGGGAAGGTAAACGATAGTGGCGATAAGGAGCGCGAAGGCTCCGAAAGAATAACAAAGGAGGGATCCAATGAAAACAAAATGGTTGTTTGTGGCGCTGGTGGTGGCCGCGCTTATGCTGACAGGTGCTTCGACAGGCCTGGCCCAGGGGAAGGATGCGATAAAGCTGAAATTCTCCAATCCCCATCCCATGACGTTCTCTTCGGCACCGGTCATGGCGGCGTTCTGTGATGAGATCGGCAAACGCACCAACGGCAGGGTCGAGATCACGCATTACGCCGGCGGCACGCTCACCACTTTTCCGAAGACGTACGATGGGGTCGTGATGGGTGTCGCTGACATCGGACACAGCCACATAGGTTATACCAGGGGGCGTTTTCCGGTGACGGAGATACTTGACCTCCCTGTCGGCTACACCAGCGGTTTCGTGGCGACCCACGTCAAGTGGGACTACTACAAGAAGTTCCATCCGAAAGAATGGGACAAGGTCCATGTCCTCTATTTCTGGTCCGTTGGTCCCCAGATACTGGCGACGACGAAGAAGGAGATCAAGAAGTTCGACGATCTGAAGGGCATGAAGATCCGTGGGACGGGAAGGCCGGCGGACATCATCAAGGCCATGGGCGCAACGCCCGTCGCGCTCGAGATGGGTGACGTGTACGACGCCTGTCAGAGGGGCCTGCTCGACGGTGTCTACGACGCGATGGAGATATGGAAGGGCTTCAGGCTCGGGGATGTGCTCAAGTACGGCTATCTCTCCCAGCGTGGCGCCGGTTCGATATTCACATTCTACGTGGCGATGAACAAGAGAAAATGGGATTCACTGCCCAAGGATATCCAGAAGATAATGACCGACACGGCCGAGGAATGGGTCGATAAACACGCGGTGACCACCCTTCAGGCCGATCAGGCCGGTATGGATTACCTGTTGTCTAAGGGCGGCAAGGTGCTGACGCTTCCCGATGCGGAGATAAAGAAGATGAAGGCGGCGGTCCAGCCCGTCATCGACGACTACATGAAGACCATGGAAGGAAAGGGATACAAGAGGGCCGACATGCAGGCCCAGCTCAACTACATCTACGAGCGCATTGATTACTGGAGCAAGCAGGAGAAGGAAAGAAAACTGAAAAGCCCGTACGACAAGAAATAACTACGTCTAAAGGAGGGGCCGGAGCGCCCCTCCTTTTCTTTCGTTTCAGGGATGAGACGGTATCCCGGTCCTCCTCTTCCCCGTCGTCCCGGCGAAGGCCGGGAACCAGGAAAAACTCTGTTGCAGCAGAAAACATACAAAGGGTACAGCGCGAAGAGCGGTACGGGAGAGATGTGTCTTGTTCGGTCCATCACGTGAACGATTCAGTCACAACATGGCGTGACAGCCATCGGTGAACACAGCCAGATATCACGATAAAAGTTCGTAATAGAAGGAGAAACAAAAGTTCTTATGAATTTTCTTGACAATAATGTTCCGTATGGTATATTTCATTACATGACATGACTGTTCATGAGGTGAAACAAATGGGCGAACAAGACATTCTATTTTCAAAACTGGGTTCCATCGCGCATATCACCATCAACAGGGCCGAAGCTCTCAACGCATTGAACGACAGTGTCCTGTCGAAACTGGACAAAGCCCTCGACGCCATTGAGGAAGATCAGGCGATCATCGCCGCGGTTATCACGGGTGCGGGAAGCAAAGCCTTCATAGCGGGCGCCGACGTGAAGGAGATCAAGGAAGCGGGGTCCGGAAGGACCGCGTTCATCACGGGCGGTCAGCACACCATCTACAAGATAAAGAAGTCGAGCAAGGTCATGATCGCCGCCATCAACGGGTACGCGCTGGGCGGTGGATTGGAGGTCGCGCTGATGTGCGACTTCAGGATCGCCTCGGAGAAGGCGAAGCTGGGGCTGCCTGAAGCGGGACTCGGAGTGATGGCGGGCTACGGAGGGACACAGATGCTGCCAAGGCTCGTCGGTCCCGGAAGGGCGAAGTACATGATACTGACCGGCGCCATCCTGAGTGCCCGGGAAGCCCACGAGATCGGGCTTGTCGACAAGGTGTGCCCGCCGGAGGAACTGAATAACGAGGTGACGGCCATCACGGAGAAGATAGCGGCCAGCGGTCCCCTTTCGATCAAGGGAAGCAAGGAGGCCATCGATCGCGGCCTTGCTCTTCCCCTCGAAGAGGCACTGAAGCTCGAGCTCTCCATCTACGACAAAGTTGCAAACTCAGAGGATGCGGAAAATGGTCTATCGGCATTCCTGGAAAAGAGAAAGCCTGTGTTCAGAGGCAAGTGATTGACCGGCTGCAGGCAACTAACGAAACGAGGAGGAACACCATGAGTTACCCGAACCTGTTCTCACCGATCACGATGAGAGGCATTACATTCCCTAACAGGATACACAGGACATCCATGGTCTCCGGTCTTACGACCGAGGACGGCATGGTCACCGATGAGCTGATCAAGCGGTATATACGAGAGGCAAAAGGCGGTGTGGGCGGCATCGTCGTGGAAGCGGCCGTCATCATTTCCTCAAAGAGCCCGTACAACCTGAGGATCTCCAGCGATGAGTACGTTCCTGGCCTCACGAAACTCGTGGCGGCGATGCGGGAAGCGAACAAGGAAGTCAAGATCGGCGTCCAGATCATGCAGCACCTGAAACTCGCGAAGAGCGGCTGGAGACAGAAGGTCGAAGATTTCAAGACCGAGGAGCTTCCGAAGATCGTGGAAGACCACGTCGCGGCGGCGAAGCGTGCCATGGCGGCGGGTTTCGATTTCATCGAGATCCACATGGCGCACGCCTACGTGCTCTCATCCTTCCTTTCCCTGTGCAACACGCGGACCGACGGCTACGGCGGAAACAGCCTCAACAACAGGATGAAGCTCCCCATCGAGGTTTACAAGGCCGTCCGCCAGGCCGTGGGCGAGAACTTCCCTCTCGGTGTGAGGATCAACGGCGAAGACTTCTGTATCCCCGGCAGCACTCTCGCGCAGAGCACCAGGATCGCGAAGAAGTTCGCTGAGCTTGGAGCCGACTACATCAGCGTATCGGCGGGAAGCCGTTTTGAAGACGCCGTAACGCCGGCGGAGGGCAACCCCCCCGACCCGATGTCAGGCTACAGCGGACACCGCATGAGCCCGATGTACTGGTGGCCTGACGGAACCCACGTGTTCCTGGCCGAGGGCATCAAGAAGGCCGTCAATGAAGCAGGCTACAAGACCCCGGTCATCGTCGCCGGCAAGATACGTGACCCGAAGCACGCGGAACAGATACTCGCCGAAGGCAAGGCGGACGTCATCGGCCTGTGCCGCGCCATACTTTGCGACCCCGACTGGCCGATAAAGGCGAAGGAAGGAAGAGACAAGGAGATCGTGAAGTGCGCCGCCTGCAACTGGTGCCTCGAAGCCGACTCGCGGTACGAGCAGGTGAAGTGCGTCCGCTATCCCGACGGTTACACCAGCGCACCCGAGCCTTTCCTGCCGAAGATGGCAAAACCCGGCGCGATCAAACAGGAACAGGAATAGGGCCGGTTGAAAGGACTCCAAGAGGGGCATAGATATGAGCACACCCACATATCCGAAACACAAGAAGAAAGACGAAACCACTTACAGGGCTCATGGCTGGTGGACGGGCGTGACGCTCGGCGACGTCATCGACAAGACGGCCGATGTGTTTCCCGACAAGGAAGGCCTGGTCGATGACAGGTCACGGTTGACGTTTGCCGAGATTCGTGCCAACGTTGACCGGCTGGCCCTTGGCCTTCTCGATCTCGGGATCAAAAAGGGCGACGCGGTGCTTCTGCAGCTGCCCAACTGGGCCGAGTACGTTTATTCCTATTTTGCCATGCAGAAGATCGGCGCCATACCGGTCATCCTCATCAGCGGCTACAAGCAGCTTGAGGTGGGGCATCTTGCGAACCTCACCCAGGCGAAGGCATGGATAGTGCCGGAGAAGTACAGGAAGATAGATTACACGTCCTTCATGGAGGACGTGAGGAAGGCCAACCCCCAGCTAAAGAGCATCATATTCGTCCGGTCGGAGAACAAGGCAAGCGGTGACGCGATAAACTTCGAGAGCCTTCTCGACAGGGACGTGACCGCGAAGGACAGGAACAGGCTGGAGCTCGCGAAGCCCCTGCCGACCGATGTCTGCCACGTCGTTCCCTCGGGCGGCACCACCGGCCTTCCGAAAGGTATCCCGCGGACACATAACGACTACATATGCAACGTGGAATACCTCCATAAAGGCTGGGAGATGAACACCACCGACGCGTGCCTCGTCATCGTTCCCGTCGGGCACAACCTGGCGGTCCTCAACGTGGTCGGGTCATTGCTTTTCGCGTACAAACTGGTCCTGTCGGATTCGACGAGACCGGCTGATATCTGCAAGCTGATCGAGGACGAGAAGATCACGTATATGCCGAGCGTGCCCAGCCTCGTGAGGAGAATAATGGAAGCCCCGGAAATGGGCAATTTCGACCTGACGTCGCTCAGGAAGATCTCCGCCGGAGGCGAGCCGAGTACCCCGGACCTCATTCAGGAGGTCTACAGAAAACTCCATTGCACGTACATCAACGAGTTCGGTATGACGGAGGGCCTCTTGTGCAGGTCCCAGCTGACCGATGACATTGAGACCATTTGCAGCACCGTCGGACGGGCCACCTGCCCCTACGACGAGGTGAGGATCATCGACCGGGAAGGGAAGAGGCTTCCCGCCGGTGTTGATGGTGAACTTGCCGCGAAAGGGCCGGGGATATTCGCCGGTTACCTGCTGGCAGCCGGGGCGAAGGACCAGAGCTTCACGAAGGACGGTTTCTTCAGGACCGGCGACCAGGCGCAGATGGACGCACGGGGATACATCAAGATAACGGGACGGATCAAGGACATAATAATCCGCGGCGGGGAGAACATCAGCCCCGGCCAGGTCGAGGAGATACTTTGCAGCCATAAGGAGATAGCGGGCGCCGCGGTCATCGGAATACCCGACAAGGACCTCGGCGAAAGGGTCTGCGCCTTCGTGCGCCTCGTCCCGGGAGCAAAACTGTCGGAACAGGACATAGTGGCCTACATGGAAGCAAGCGGTGCATCCAAGCTCCTCGTTCCGGAAAGGTTCGAGTTTGTCGACAGCTTCCCCATGACCCAGGCCGGTAAACACGACAAGAAGCTTCTCAAGAAGGAGCTCATAGAGCGCCTGGGTCTGAAGTAAAGAACGCTGTTATAAGGAGATCACAATGGAAATAA
>DBQU01000004.1:45798-51748 GCA_002305765.1 Deltaproteobacteria bacterium UBA1386 | reverse complement strand
AACGCTTTTAGTGACACGTGCAGGCAGGACAGGCGACATGCAACGGCAACCAACGGACCGTCCCATTTTCTTCTGTTCCCTCACCCTTGAACTTTTGAACCCTTGAACCGTTTTTGGGGGTTGGCTGACTTTTTCCGGGGTTTCGTGATATAACATTTATCACGTGTTCATGAAAAGAGATATCCCCGACATTTACGAATTTGCCGCATCGAAGAGAGTCTCTCTTTCGCGCATCATGGACTTCACTTCGACGGTAAACCCGATAGGACCACCCGCAAAGGCCAGGAATGCCATCAGGAAGAACCTCGGGAACCTCGGTTGTCGTCCCGACCCCGAGGCGAGATACCTGGTCCGGGCCATCGCTCGCGCGGAAGGCGTATCGGAGAATAACGTCCTCGTCGGCGAAAGTCTCGAGACGCTGGTCGCGGCCCTGCTGCATGCCTTCGGCGACCGGACGCTCCTCATCGAAGCACCCTACCCCGCATACCTGCGGGACCTGCTGGAGGGTCCGGAGGAACCCCGCTTCTTTTCCCTCGACGGCGGGGACGGTTTCCGCTTCGACCCGTTCCGGTTTGCTGCGGAAATGCGGCACTGTGACGCGGCCATCCTTGCATCCCCCTCTTTTCTGTCCTCGGAGACACTATCCCGCGACGGGGCTCGCGGGATCATTTCAGAGGCCGGGGAACACCATACCCTTCTCATCATCGACGAAACCCTGAAAGGATACTCCGGCACACCCTCGCTCGCTGCCGACATCCTGCAGAGGGAGGGATGCGTCGTCATGGGGTCCCTTGGCGAGTATTACGGCCTCGCCGGCCTGTCCGTCTCCTACGTCATCGGAACGGCCGCCGTGATCGAGGACATGAGGCGGCGAAAAGCGGTGACTCCCCCCAACACACTCGCCGCCGCGGCGGCGACGGCGTCACTGCGCGACCCGACGTTCTCCGCGCGGACGAGGACGTTCATGGAACGGGAGAGATCCTTCATCGCCGAGGGTCTTCGGGGTATCCCGGGAATTTCCTTCTCCAGCTCTGCCTGCGGTTCTTTCATCGTGACCCTCGTCGACGACCCGTCAAAACCCCTCGAGACCTTCGAACACTACAGGATCGTCGTCGACGACCTGGGAGACGCAGGGACCCTGTTCTTTCCCGTCAAAGACCACAAGTGGAACGCGCGTTACCTGAAAACTCTGAAGAACATTATGGGAACACCGAAACAATGAAAAGAACAACGACCTCGACACTATTCCTGCTTATATCCCTCGTCATCTTTCTCTTCACCCTGCACCTCGCGCCTGCCTGCGCCGCTTCCTTGCGTATCCTCCACGTGAACGATTTCCATGGCTTCGCCGAGAGCCACAAGCGCCTGGGGTCCGACGACGTTCGCGGGGGCGTCGCCTGCCTCGCCTATCTCGCGGAGACCCTGAGGAAGGAAAAGCCTTCCCTCCTCCTTGCCGCCGGTGACATGATACAGGGCAGCACCTGGTCGAACCTCTTCGAGGGAAGGTCCGTCATAGAGGTGATGAACGTCATGCGTTTCGACGCCATGGTCGTCGGCAACCATGAATTCGATTTCGGCAAGACGGTGCTCACGGAATTGACCAGAGAGGCGGATTTCCCCGTCCTCGGGGCCAACGTGACCGGCCTCGACGCGCTCAAGCCTTACATCGTCAAGGAGGTGGACGGCATCAGGGTGGGTATCATCGGTGTCGTCACAGAGGAGACCCCCACGGCCACGCACCCCCGGAATGTCGAGGGGTTGACCTTCATGCCCGCAGCGAAGACCGTCGAACGCTGCATCGGCGAGTTGAAGGGCAGGGCCGACATCATCGTGGTCCTCTCGCACCTCGGGTACAATGCCGACATGGCCCTCGCGTCGACTGTCAAGGGCATCGATGTCATCGTGGGCGGACATTCCCACACGAAGGGAGTGAAGCCGATCACGGTGGGCAGCACGGTGATCGTCCAGGCCTGGGAGCATGGTTTGGTATTGGGGGTCCTCGACCTCACGGTGGAGTCGGGCAGGATCGTCGCCGTGGAAGGCAGGCTCGAGGATATCGTGCCCGAGAAGATGGCAAGGGACGAAAAGGTCGCCGCGATTGTCGAGAAGTGGGCCGGGAAGGTTAGAGAATCCATGGGGAAGGTGATCGCCGAGGCCGAGGTCGATCTCGATGGAGAGAACGTGCGCGTGAGGGAGACCAATCTCGGCAATTTCATCGCCGACATCCTCAAAAAGGAGTCCGGCGCCGATGCCGCCATCATCAACGGAGGCGGGCTCCGTACCAGTATAAAGAAGGGTCCCGTCACGGTCGGAAGCATCTATTCCGTCATGCCTTTCAACAACTACATAGTGGGCATCCGGCTGACGGGGCAGCAGATCAGGGACACTCTCGAATACGGGCTCTCGGGTATTGAATCGAAGGAAGGACGCTTTCCGCAGGTGGCGGGTATTGCCGTCACGTATTCCCCCGGAGGGGAACCGGGCAAGAGGGTGAGAACGATCCACGTCGCCGGGGAACCCATCGACCTCTCACGACGATACATCGTGGCCACAGTGGACTTCCTGGCGGCAGGAGGGGACGGGTACCAGGTCTTCCGCGAGGCCATCAGGCAATCGCCGGATTTCCAGATCCTGGGCGGAACGATTAAGAGCGGGAACCTCGTTTACAACGACGCCGGCAGATGGGTGAGGGACGCGGTCGTATCGGAGGCGGCGCGGCAAAAGAAACTGGCCCCCGTGGTGGACGGGAGGATAAAGGCCGAAGGATCAGGCGATGAAGGTCCTCGTAAATGACAGGGAGATCCATCTCGCCCCGGGTATGACGGTACGCCACGCCCTCATCGGGGCGGGCCTGATCCGCGACGTCGAGGCCGGGAAGAAGGTCTTCGACGAATGGGGCAACGAGACGGGCCTTGACGGGGCGCTTTCCGAAAACGCCCGGATATATGTCAGGGAGGGGAAGCCGGCATGATAGATACCTTCCTCCTTTCCTTCATTCCCCTCTTCGTGGCCTTTGACGTCCTGGGGGTCCTGCCGATCTACATCCGGTTCACCGCCTCCATGGACACCACAAAGAGAACAAGGCACCTCAGGGACTCCCTGCTCACGGCATTCACCATATCCCTGCTCTTCGTCATCGTCGGCAACAGGGTCATGACCTATCTCGGGATATCCATGCAGGATTTCCTCATTGCCGGAGGCATCGTCATCTTCATAACCGCCATCAGAGACCTCATCCAGGGCCGCTCCGAACCGGCCGGGGAGAACGAGTTCTTCGGGGTCGTGCCACTGGGCATACCCCTTCTGGCGGGCCCCGCCGTCCTCGCCACCTCCATGATCATATGGAACCAGTACCCTTTCTATTACTACCTCATCTCCCTCGTCCTCAACATCATCATTTGCGGGGCCGTCCTCTTCTTCTCCGACTTCATCCTCAAACTCCTGGGCAAACGCGTCGTAGAGGCCCTCTCCCGTGTCTTCAGCCTGATCATAGCCTCCATCGCCATCATGTTCATACGGAAGGGGATACAGGGGTTTTAAAGACGGCTTGAATGGCTTGAACCGCTTGAATCGTTCCCACGACACACCTGATAGTCCACCTTTGCGCAATACTGTCATATTCCAGATGAAATCGAAGATGTTTTGACAAGAATTGTAGCTGATTTTAAACTGTACCGTCTGGACTGTACAGTTTACAGACAGTTCAAGGGTTCCAGGGTCCGGCGCAAGAGCGAACCATTTTTCTTTCCCATGAACTTTAAAACCTGGACCGTGAGACCTGACACCGGTCTTCTTTGTCTTGACACGTCGGCGCCGCTTTGCTACTGTGTTGTTGCCTCATGCGTGAGTGCGGGAGATCGAATGGCCACCGCGAAGAAGACTGCCCAGCAATGGTTCCTTGAAGCCTACCATCACCACCTGCTTGAACAGTCCATCGACAAGGCCATCAAGGCGTACAAGAAGTGCATACAGCTCGACCCCGCCTACGCGGACGCCTATGTCAATCTCGGACTCATCCATCTCAAGCGGGAACAATACGAGAAGGCCCTGCAGTATTTCGCGCGCGTGACCCAGCTGGAACCGGACAACATAGAAGCATACATCAACCTCGGCTATGCCTACGAGAAGATGGACCGCTTCGGCAGCGCGAAACAGATGTATGAACACTCCCTGAAGATAAATCCCCGGCACATGGAGGCTTTCATCAACCTTGCCAACATCGCCGAGATGCAGGCCGACTACAACGGGGCCATCGAGTTGTGGAAGAAGGCGATCGAGGTCGATCCCAACGCCGCTCAGCCCCATTTCTTCCTGGCTTCAACGTATGACCGGCACGACATGTTCGACGAGGCCATCGAGGAATACGGGCAGACCCTTGCCATCGACCCCCACCATCTGAAGGCCCTCTTCAACCTCGGGCGCCTCTATATACAACAGGGTGAGCCGAGGAAGGCCTTCGAGCCCTTCGCACGCATCCTGGAATTGAACGGCGACAACACGGCCGCGTGGAATTACCTGGGATATATCTACGAGACGCTGGGAAGCATCGAGTACGCCATCTTCGCGTACAGTAACTCCCTCATCATCAACAACTACCAGGAAGACGCCCACTATAACCTGGCGCGGCTGCAATACCTCCAGTACCGCGTGAGTCCCGACCCGGTGATGCTTGAAGGGATACGAAGCAGGCTCCTCTACGTCACTTCCGTGAACCCCAAGCACCGCGAGGCCAAACAACTCCTCGGCATGATCCAGCTGCATAGAACGAGGGAACAGAAAGAAACGGAAAACCAAGAAATGGCTTGAACAGCTTGAGCCGCTTGAACTGCTCGAGCGTTAAAGAACTTCACCTCCGGCGTCTACGCATCATTGTCCTCGGTCCGCGCGTAATGCCGTGCCGGGACGAATACAGGCAAAAACCCCCATCATTCCTTACTGATGGGGGTTCAGGTTTCCAACGTTCAAGCGGTTTTAACGGTCAAGCGGTTCAAGCCGCCGCGACCCGAACGGGTTGCGGCGCTATGCTTCCAGCCTCTTCATGATGACCGTCAGTATCTCGCTCCAGATGGAGACAGGGTCGACCGTCGGCGAGGCCGTGAGCTGGGGGTTCTTCTCCAGCGTCTGTGCGGCCAGAACGCCTGCTACCTTTCTCTTTTGATCAACACCCGCGCCCACCGTCTGTTCCGCGATATGAGAAGGTATCTCTATCTTGATCCTGCATCCGGCAATGACCGCCACATCCGGCTCTGCCTCTGCCTGTTCCCGAACATCTTCCGCGAATGCCTGAGCAAGATCTCCCGACACCTCCTGAGGTGGAGGAGGTGGAGGCGGCGCCATCACGGGCTCCTCGGGTACCGGTGGAGGAGGTGGTGGAGGCGGAGGCGGAGGTGGAGGTGGAGGCGGAGGTGGAGGCGGTGCCGCCATCACGGGCCTTTCCGTAGGTGGTGGCGGTGGAGGCGGCGGGGGTGCCGCCATCACGGGCTCCTCGGTTCGAGGGGGAGCAGGCACGATCTCTTCGGTCTCTTCTCTCACCTCAGCCGGCTCGGACAATGCTTCGGGCTCCGGCTGGATCTTTTCCACCGCAGGCCCGATTTCCTCTTTGAACCTCAACCCCTTCTCTTCCTCAGGTTCCTCCCCGACTTCCCCGGTTGCTTCAGCTGACGCCTGCTCCTCTTCTTCCGACGCGGTGATCACGGAGGGAAGCGTGGCCAGCTGCTCCGCCGCGTCAGGCGGCGCTTCCAATTCCTCTGCGGAGGTCATCTGCCCCTGCATGGAAGGACCCGCAAAGAACGGGCCCGTCGGAACTGACATCGGCGCCGGCATCTCTTCCGGTGGAGACGGAGGAGACGGTGGAGGTGCTGCCATCACGGGCCTCTCGGGTACCGGAGGTGGAGGCGGTGGAGGCGGAGGCGGTGGAGGTGGAGGTGGTGGAGGCGGTGGCGGTGCTGCC
>DBQU01000004.1:7086-45764 GCA_002305765.1 Deltaproteobacteria bacterium UBA1386 | reverse complement strand
TGGCGGTGCTGCCATCACGGGCCTTTCCGTAGGTGGTGGCGGTGGAGGCGGTGGTGGTGCTGCCATCACGGGCCTCTCGGGTACCGGAGGTGGAGGCGGTGGCGGTGCTGCCATCGCAGACTTCTCCGGCGGCTGCGGCATGGCTGCCGGCGGTGTCTCCACGACGGGCGGCTCGGCTGCCTTTGCCTTCCTAACAGGCCGTTCCTTCACGCCCCGCTTTTGAACCGCGGGTCCCGTCATCTTCAGGAAACGCTGACCGATCTGCTGAACAATGTCTCCGGTGATGACGTCAAAGTTATTCGTTTCCCCCGCCTTCAGGCACAGCTTCGCTATCTTGTTGATGAGACGGGGAACACCGTTCTCGGAGTACTGGTAGAGCCGCCGGACGCCGTCATCCGTGAAGATCTGCCTCGCGGCACCCGCCATCTTCAGGCGCATGTCGACGTAATTTCTGACAAGCTCCTCGCTGTCCATCTTTTCGATCCTGTTGTACGTACCGATACGCTGGAACAGGTTCGCCCTCTTGGGGTGCTCGAGCCTCTTGGCAAGCTCCATCTGGCCGGCGAGGACTATGGTGAAAAGGTTTCTCGTATCGTCCTGCATGTTCGTGAGAAGCCGCAGGCTCTCAAGATTTGTCGGCGATATGGCATTGGCCTCGTCGATAAAGACAAGGACTTTCTTCCCCTCGTCGGCTGTTTCGAAGAGAAGCTTGTTGAACACCTCGAGAAGTTCCGTTTTCCCGCGGATCTCACATTCCTTGCCCGTTAACTGGCCTATGATCTCGCGGAGTATCTGGACGAAGGACATGTCCGGGTTCGTCACAAAGGCTATCTTGTACTTGCTCTGGTCAAGCGAGTCGAGGATGAGGCGCAACGACAACGTCTTGCCAAGACCCACATCGCCCACGATCACCGTGAGGCATTCATTCCCCTCCTCGATGGCGAAGAGCGTCTCCGCGACAGTGTTTTCCACTGAGAGATGAGAATCGACATACATAGACGGGTCCGGCACATTGTCGAAAGGCGGCTTTTTCAGGCCCCAGTACTCAGTGTACATGTGTTGTGTCCTCCTTCTGTCAGGCAACAGGAACTACCTGCCCGATTCCCACCGCACAGCGTGATCGCTGTTTCGTTACATCTGCAGGCTGCTGCTCAAATAATCCACAACATCTTCAAGGAGAAACCGCCTGAGCTTCCCTATCTTGTAACTCTTGATCTCCTTCTCCTTCACCAGGCGGTAAAGCATGCTCTTGCTTATCTGGAGCATCGTGGAAACATCGTTGGGATTCAGCATACGAGTGGTATAGACAGGTTTGAAATGGAAATTGAACGCCGTGCTCCCGTCGGCTGTCTGTTCCATGGACATCTTGACACCGTGATGCTTGCCGCTTAAGAGGTCTTTTATGCAGTTCATGGACTGGACGATCTCGGATTGCTGGGGACTCAACTGAATCGAAAAGATCTGCTCCTCTTCCCCCGCCACTTCCTTGAATATCAGGTGGTCCCCATCCTGGATGTTGAAGCTCTCAGGCGAACCTATGGCAGGAGCGGGAACTGATACTTCGGGGATCTGCTCTATCTCGGCAACTTCCTGGTCGCGGACCGGGCTTGTGACGGGTGGAGCCGTATGAATCTCAACAACGGGATCCTGGGTCGCCTGCGCTGTCGTTTTTCTCCGTTTGACTATGCAAATCTTTTCCATGACTCCCCTTCGAGATATGGTATTTATTACTTCCTCATTATCGCCTGCTTTGAAAAACGCTTTACTTCACTATTAAAACCGATATTTATATGCATTTCATATCAATTTACTTCCAGAACAGAACTGACTACATTAGAACTTATTCCAAAAAAGGTGTCAATCAAATTTCCTAAGCCCCAATCGTCCCTTGAGACCGGGGTCTCGTATCCCGCAGTCGACATCCGGGCCTCGGAAAGTTCTCTGACAGGAAATGGCCGATGAGGTGAACTGGCAAGCTTCGGGTTAGAAATGACGTGAAGAGATGATAAAAGACCGGAAAAACGAATTGATGAACATTTCGTCGTCTTCATGGTCCCGCCGCCTTCGAGGAAGGTCATACAATTTATTACCTGCAGGCTTTGCAACAAAATATAGAAGATGTGGCCCTCACTGTCAACGCATTTTTCGGGCCCGGCGGACATGGCGCGCATTGCTTTTCTCCGGGAATGGGTCTAGAATGGAAACTGCCAGATATCAGGGAATTCGCGGACCATATGGAAGCCACAACCTCGACGGCGAAGGACAAGGAGTCCGGCATCAAAGAGATCGTGCGATCCCTGGGGCTCGTCTTCGGGGACATCGGCACGAGCCCCATCTACACCATCACCATTGTATTTCTCCTCATGAAACCCACGGAGGCGAACGTCATCGGGGTCCTTTCGCTGATCCTCTGGACAATGACGGTCCTCGTGAGCATCGAATACGCGTGGCTGGCCATGAGCCTCGGCGAGAAGGGCGAAGGGGGCGCGTTCGTGCTGAGGGGGATACTGGTGCGCCTCCTGAAGAAGACCCGCTCCATGGTCTTCGTCACCGTCATCACTTTCATCGCCGTTTCCCTCCTCGCCGGGGACGGCGTGATAACTCCCGCCATCAGCATCCTGAGCGCCGTCGAGGGGATACTCCTCATACCGGGTTTCAGCGGAACACGGCAGACGACGCTCATAGTCATCGCCGGGATCATTGCCATCATACTTTTCGCCTTCCAGAAAAAGGGTACCGACAAGGTGGCCGGGGCCTTCGGTCCTCTCATGGTGATGTGGTTCCTGGCGCTTTCACTGTCCGGTGTCCTGTCCATCATACACAACCCCTCGGTCCTCAAGGCCGTCAACCCCTGGTACGCGGCGAGATTCCTCTGGCACGAGGGGATTACCGGCTTCTTCGTCCTCTCAGAGGTCATCCTCTGCGCGACAGGTGGTGAGGCGTTGTATGCGGACATGGGGCACCTTGGCCGCAAGCCCATCATACGTGCCTGGTATTTCGTCTTCTTTGCCCTGGCCTTGAGCTACCTCGGCCAGGGTTCGTTCATCCTCGGGCATCAGGGCGGCGCATCGAACGCGCTCTTCGGGATGATCCTCAGCCAGTCCGTTGTTTTGTACGTGCCCTTCCTCATCCTGAGCATCATCGCCACGGTCATCGCGTCGCAGGCCATGATAAGCGGGATGTTCTCCATAGTCTACCAGGGGATCAACACCCGGCTCCTTCCCATGTTCAAGGTCGAATACACCTCGCCCAGGCTGCGTTCGCAGATATACATCGGTTTCGTCAACTGGTTCCTCCTTCTCTCGGTCCTCTTCATAATGGTCGAGTTCCGCGAGTCGCACCGCCTTGCTGCCGCTTACGGACTGGCCGTCACGGGCACCATGGCGCTGACGGGGATCATGATGACGGCAATATTCCACCTGCGCCGGGAATGGTTCAAGATGACCGTCGCCATCATGGTCACGATCGTCGACCTCGTGTTCCTTGTTTCAAACACCTACAAGATACCCCACGGCGGGTACTGGTCCATCATCATCGCCGCCATTCCCCTCCTTGTCATGCTCGTGTACACGGCCGGTCAGCGCAGGCTCTACCGCCGGATACGGCCCCTGCCGCTGGATATATTCCTTGAGAGCTACAACCAGGTCTACCGCGAACTCAACAAGATCGGTGGGACCGCCCTCTACTTTGCCCGTGACCCCCAGATGATACCTCCTTATATTGTCCACACCATGTTCCGGAACCACATCATCTACGAGACGAACGTGATCGTCTCCATAAAGACCCTCGATCAGCCCTTCGGGGTGCAGAGTTCCTTCCAGGAGACGCTGGCTGACGGGCTTGAAGCGTTCAAGATCGAAATGGGTTACATGGAGGTCGTCAAGATAGAAGAGATCATGAAGGCCGCGGGGATCAACGAGAAGGTCATCTTTTACGGTCTTGAGGAGATAACGACGAACAGGCCCCTGTGGAAGGTCTTCGCGACCCTGAAGAGGCTGACGCCGCCCTTCATCCAGTTCCACGACCTCCCCCTGAACAAACTCCACGGCGTGATCACGCGCGTCGAAATGTGAGCCCCCGGGAACATCGGTCCCATACAGCGAAGGAGCGCCGTCGGCCCGCCGTCATATCTGTTGCAATCGTCGGCGATAATGGGATAACATTTCACCCAGCACGTAAAGACCATGCCAACCGACCTCCTGCTTAACATGAGGCTGTATGTCGCCCGGCGTCTCACGCCCGCGCGCATATTCATCCTCGGATTCATTTCCATCATCCTCGCCGGGACCGTATTGCTGCTCATGCCGTCGAGCGTCCACCAAGGCCGGCTCGGTCTCGTCGACGCCCTCTTCACATCGACATCGGCCGTCTGTGTCACCGGCCTTACCGTCATAGACATAGGCAGGGACCTCTCCTTGAGCGGCCAGACGATAACGCTCTTCCTCATGCAGGCGGGCGGCCTCGGTATCACGACGTTCTCCGTCCTTTTCCTGGGAATGATGGGGTTCGGGATCTCGGCCAAGAGCAAGGATATCGTCCAGTCGACATTCACCCATTCTCCAGGCATCGACTTCTTCCACATCCTCCGGTCTGTCGTCGTCTACACGGCTGTTATCGAAGCGGCCGGGACGGCCATCCTCTTTCTCTGTTTCGTGGAGGGGTCCGATCCCGCCGCGGCCATCTGGAGGGCCGCCTACCACGCGATATCGGCGTTCAACAACTGCGGGTATTCGATCTTCCCGGACAGCCTGATGTCCTACCGCGATCACCTGGGCGTCAACCTGACGGTCATGGCCCTCATCCTTGTCGGCGGGATCGGCTTCATCGTTATCCACGAGGTCCTCGAGCACGGCAGGGAGCAGCGAAAGAGACTCTCGGTGCATACCAGGATCGTTGTCATCACGACGTCCATCCTCATCGTGGCGGGCGCGGTCCTGATCTATACCCTGGAGAGAAAATTCATGCTGAAGGGTCTTGGCCTTGAGTCGCAGGTGCTCGTCCCTCTGTTCCAGTCGGTCACGGCGAGGACCTGCGGCTTCAACACCGTCGACGTACGGACCCTGACGAACGAATCCATCCTCGTGCTCCTCATCCTCATGTTCATAGGAGCCTCACCGGGTTCCACGGGGGGAGGGATCAAGACAACAAGCGCGGCGGTGCTTTTCCTGCTTCTCTGGAACCGGCTGAAGGGGAGTACGCACGTTAACGTGTTCCACCGCACCATCCCCGAGGAGACCGTCACCAAGACGATCTCCATCATCTTCGCCTCGGCGTTCTCGATCGTGCTCATCACTTCATTTCTTCTCTTCTCTCCGTCCTCATCATTGCCGCCCGATGGAACGCGTCATTTTTTCCTGGAATATCTCTTTGAGGCGGTCTCCGCCTTCGGCACGGTGGGACTCTCGATGGGCGTCACGCCGCAGTTGAGCACGGCGCAAAAGCTGGCCGTCATCGTCCTCATGTTCGCCGGGCGCGTGGGTCCCCTCACGCTGGCACTCTCGTTGACCCTCGCGTCACGGCGGAAAAGCATTGCCTACGCCGAGGAAACGGTCATGGTAGGTTAGGGAGGAGACATGAAAAGGGTCGTCGTCATCGGTATCGGGATCTTCGGCTTCAACCTGGTAAAGGAACTCTACGAAAGCGGCGTGGAGGTCATCGCCATCGACAAGAACAAGGACATGGTGCAGGACATAGCCGACTTCGCCACGAAGGCGATAGTGAGCGACGGACTGGAGAAGAACGTCCTGGAATCGCTGGGCCTCAGGGAGAACGACGTCGTCGTCGTATCCTTCGGCGAGGACCTTGCGGCAAGCACGCTGATCACCCTCCATCTCAAGCAGATGAAGATCAGGAACATCATCGTCAAGGCGCCGAACGTGGAGTACAAGCAGGTCCTGGAGAGCGTCGGCGCGACAGAGGTCATAATCCCCGAAAAGGAGATGGCAAGCAAGGTTGCGAGAAGCCTCATATCACCCAACATCCTCGACTACATACCCCTCGCGGAGGATTACATCATCGGTGAGATCGCCCCTCCCGCCGCCTTCCAGGGGAAGACCCTGGCGGACGTCCACCTGAGGAGTAAACACAACATCAACGTCATCGCCATACGGGACACGCTGACCGACACGGTGAGCATGGTACCCCCTAATTACGTGATCAAGGACAGCGAGATCCTCATAGTGATCGGCAAATCCAGGGATATCGACAGGATACAATGAGCCCCGGGGGGCCCGTGTGATTGTGCCTGCGAATCATTGTATGAACCCATATGTCACTAGGTAGAAAACACTTGACACACAGTACCCCATCCATGTAACAATAGTGCTCAATTAGCTATTCATCCAGCCGGACCTGTCCTTCGGCTGATATCGCACAACTTTTCGAATGATGAGAAGGGACAACGATATGGCATCCCTGCTTGACAACATAATAGCGCTGGAACAGGAGGCGGAGGGCATCATCGAAGCTGCCCACACCCGGTCCAAAACCATCCTCGCGTCGGCCGATGACGAACTCACGCGGTATCGCGGGGAACTCGCGGCCGAGCTCGAGGCCCGCCTCGCAGAGTTCAGGGCCGACGTCGAAAAAAGATTCGAGGAGTCTCTGAGTCAGGCAACCGCGCAGCACGCCCGGAGACTGCGGGCGATCCGTGAACTGCCCCAGGAGTTCTCAGCGCGTGAGGTCAACAGGATACTGGACAGGTTCAACAACTGGTAGACGAATGGCGATAGACCCCATCAAGAAGCTGACGATCTTAAGCCCCATGCATAGCAGCAAGCGCCTTCTGCGCACCGTCAGCGCCCTTGGCATCGTCGACGTTACCGATGCCGGTGAAGGCCTCGAAGAAACAGCCCCCGGCATGAAGATCAAGGGTGTCTCCACAGAAGACATCGACGACGTACTTCACAAGATAGACGCCATCCTCAATCTTCTGAAGGCCTACGCACCCGAAGAACAGGGGTTCTTCCAGGGTCTGACGCCGGTCCCCCAGATAATCGACAAGCAGGAGCTCAAAGAAGCGACGGACAACTACGATCTCGCCGCCCGCTCCCGGCAGGCAAACGAACTCGACGAGGTACTCAGGCGCAGCGAGCGCGCAAAAGGAGACATCGAGAACCGCCTGACCGCGCTCTTGCCCCTGTGCGACCTCTCGTTCGCAATGGAGGATTTTCACCGTCCCCGCCGGATTCGCCTGGTCTTTGGCCACCTGCCCCGCAAGAACCTGGAGCACCTCTCAAGGCCGGTATCTCCCTGGACCGGCATCGCCTGGGAATTGATCGAGGAGGGGCCCGACACCTGCGGGACATACCCGTCCGGGTTCACACCCGCCCCCGGGGGGAAAAGAGCGGCGAATCAGGACAACGTCAGGATACTCATTGCCGTCCTCGCCGATGACGTGGACGAGGTGAAGGACGGACTGTCCCGGCTTTCCTTCATCGAAACGGAGCTCCCCGACTTCTCGGGGACGATAAGCGACCGTGTCAGGACCCTCCAGGAAGACCTGCTCCAGTTGTCCGCCACCATCGAGGAGACCGTCACGGAGGTCAGGGCGCTTGCCTCCGACCGACGTACCCTCATTACCCTCAAGGCTTTCTGGACGGCTGCCAGAAACGAACGACTGGCGTTGACAAAGACCCTCGGCGGGAGATGGGTCCATCTTCTCACCGGGTACATACGGGCCCGGGATGTCGAGCGTCTGCAAGGCGCCTTCGCCAAAGAGTTTCCCGACTCTGTTATCATCCTCGACGACCCTTCCGAAGACGAGAACGTACCGGTTAGCCTCTCCCTTCCGAAGGTCTTCCGGCCGCTCTCCCTGCTGGTGGAGATGTTCGGCCTGCCGCCGTACCGCGGCTTTGACCCCACGCCGTATCTGCACGTGAACTTCTATCTCTTCTTCGGCATATGCTTTTCCGATGTCGGGTATGGCCTCATGCTCATCGCGACCTCACTCTATCTCATTAAAAGGACAAAACAATACCAGGGCGTGGCGGATTTCGGGCGTATCCTTCTCGGCGGCGGCATAAGTACCGTCATCTTCGGGGCCCTGCTGGGGTCCTGGTTCGGCGACCTTTACATGGAAAAGTACCTGGGCGAGAACAACCTGCTCATGCGCATACAGTCCTTCTTCGTGGTTCTCGACCCCATAAGCAAGACGATCTACGCCCTGCTCTTCGCCCTGCTGATCGGCATTCTGAACCAGTTCTTCGGGATCGCCCTCAGGATGTACGGGACCATCAGAAAGGGAGACTGGAAGAGCGCCGTCTTTGACGGGTTCTTCTGGTACCTGACACTCCCCGGCTTGCTTATACTCGTCAGCAAGCTTTTCGTCGAAACGCCGCAGACACTCTATCGGACCGGCCTCGCGCTGTTCGGCGCCGGGGCGCTGGGCCTTATCCTGACCCAGGGGCGGGACATGAAGAACCCCGCGGGCCGTATCCTGGGCGGGATCGTCAGCCTTTACGGGATTGTGGGAAGCTACGGGATCACCGCCTTCATCGGCGACGTCCTCTCCTATTGCCGCCTGCTTGCCCTCGGTCTCACCACGTCCATCGTGGGAACGACCTTCAACATGCTCGGCGGACTTTTGAGGGACATTCCTTACGTGGGACTCTTCTGCTTTATCCTTGTCGTCGTCGCGGGCCATCTTTTCAACTTCGTCATCAGTCTCCTGGGCGCCTTCGTCCACTCGATGCGTCTCATATTCGTCGAGTTCTTCGGACGGTTCTATGACGCCGGGGCGCGGCCCTTCCGGCCGCTCGGGTTCGACTCGCCCCTGTGCGAGATGAAAAAGGAAGCAAGAAAAAATGGATGATCACAAAAACTTTGGAGGAAGAATACAATGACCCCAGAATGGATCGAGATTGGTCGTGGTCTTTGCTACGCGGGGGCGGGCCTCACCTTTGGTCTGGCGGGCGCCGGTTCGGCCTGCGGGATCGCCATCGCCTCCCATGCCGGAGCGGGAGTGATGCGTGAAAAACCGGAGCTTTTCGGGCGCATGCTCATCATGATAGCCTTGCCGGGCACGCAGGGATTCTACGGCTTCATCGCCGCCATCCTCATCATGACCCAGACGGGCCTCATCGGGGGGGGAAATCTCAAGATATCCCTTGGAACGGGCCTCGCGCTCTTCTTCATCGGCCTCGGCAACGGGATCGCCCAGCTCGTCTCTTCCATAAAGCAGGGAGAGGCATCGGCAGCGGGAATAGCGCTCATCGCGAGACGACCGGAGTCGGCGGGACGGGCCATCCTCTTTCCCGCCTTTGTCGAGACCTACGCCGTCGTGGCCCTCCTTGCGACCATCCTCTTCATAATCTTCCTCACGCAACCCTCTGTGCTGCAGCTCTTGCCACAGTAGACGGACGAAGGAGCCGGGCGGGACATGAGTCTTGACAAGATCAAAGAAGCGGTGTTAAAGGCATCAAGGACGGAGGCGGAGCACATCAGTGCCGCCGCTGCGAGACAGGCGAAAGAAAAGCTGGAGATCCAGAAGGAGAACCTGAGGCGGGAATTCGAGTACCAGTATGAGGCCCGTTCCCGCTTTATCGAGGAGGAGTATTCCCGGAAACTGGCCCACTTCCAGGGAAATGCCGGGAAGGAGTACCTCGAGGCGAGGAACGCCTTTCTTCGGGCCATCTTCGACAGGGCCCGCCAAACGGTGCTTTCCTGGCCCGCCGACGAGTATGGGCGGGTGATGAAGGGTTTCCTGGAAAAGATCACCCAGGGCCGGAAGGGACGGATACGGATCCACCCCGACGACAGGGAGGTGTTCTCGAAACTCCTCGCAGGCATCACCGCCGGGGGCGGCGAGGGAGACGTGGAGATCGATGACGGTTCTCTCCCGGAAAGGGGAGGCTTCATCTTCATAAGCGATGAATTTGAGGTGGACGCAACGATAGAGACAGTATTACAGGACATAGAGCGGTCGCTTCTGCCCGAGATCGCCGAGGACCTTGCACGCGAATGAGACTGTCTGCCGGCTACATGATACCTTTCATCAAGAACCGTCCCGACTGGGGTTTCGTCTGCGGCAGGATGAGCGCCCTTGAAGGAAAGCTGCTGCCGAGGGAATTCTTCACCCTCATCATAGAGATGCATCATACGGAGGACGTATACCAGCACCTTCAGGGGACGCTGATCGAGGACTATCTCGATCCCGGTATCCCCTGGGACGATTTCAGCGCCATAGCCGACGAATGCTTCTACGACCTCGCCACCTCGATCAGGGCCGAGTGCCCTTCCCCCGTTCCCGCTGACCTCTTTCTCATACGGAACGACTATCTCAACATAAAGAGCGCTCTTTCCGGTATAGACAGCCGCTTTCTGCCGGGAATGATCAGGGAGCAGACGATAGGCGCCGTTCTCGACGGAGACTATGCCGACCTGCCCTCCCCCTTCAGGGACCGGATCACGGGCGCCGGAATAGACCTCGGCGAGCTCGATGAATCCATGTCCGACATGTTCGTCGACGGGGCGTATCTTCGCCACCTGCTCATGCTGGCCGACGAGATCGACAGTCCCCTCATTCGCTCCTGCGTCCAGGAGCGCGTCCTGGGACATGCCGTTTCGTCCCTGTGGCGGGTGCTCAGACAGGGTCGCGACCTGAAACAGGTTGTCGATCTTTTCCTGCCCGTGGGAGAGGAAAACCCCCTCATCCTGGACCTGGCGGGGACACCGGATCCCGCAGCCTGGCCCGACCTGGTGGGAGGAGAGATCGGGGACCAGCTGGCCCGCGCCATCCAGATGCCTTACGACGACCAGATCTCCACGTTCGAGCTCAAGGTGACGAATTTCGTCCTTCACCTCTCCGCCTACGCGCGCCTCGAAACATCGGGGCCCGAACGGGTATTCGCCTTTCTCATGGCCCTTGAGGCGGAGATGCAGAACCTCAAGCTTGTCGTCACGGGAAAGATCAACAGGATACACGAGGATATCCTGGGTCCGCGGTTGAGGTATGTCTATGGCTAAGGCCTGTATTGTCGGCGAGAAACACCTGATCCTGGGCTTCAAGGGCATCGGGTTCGAGATCGTGGCCGTATCGGACCCGAAGGACCTCGCCGAAGAGCTCTTCATGCTTTCGCGCAGGAACGACATAGGGCTCATCCTCGTCACCGAGAGCATCGCGGCCGAGGCACCGGGGGTGGTCGAGGAGTTCCGTACCCGGAGCGACGTCATTCTCACGGTGGTCCCCATGTACGAAGACAGTCCGAGGACAGGGTACAACGAGATGAGAAAGGCGATCGAACGCTCCATGGGCATAGACCTTTTCAAGAAGGAAGAAGATGAGACCAGCGAACAGGAATGAGGGATGACAGGATGGATGGAATGAAGGGAGAGGTGATAAAGGTCTCGGGTCCACTGGTGGTTGCCAGAGGCCTGTCGGGCGCGCGCATGTTCGAGATGGTCCGCGTCGGGGAACTGGGGCTCTTCGGCGAGATCATCGAGATCAAGGGAGAGGAGTACTCGATACAGACATACGAGGAGACGGAAGGCATAGGTCCCGGTCAACCCGTCGTACGCACCGGTGAGCCGCTGAGCGTCGAGCTGGGGCCCGGCCTTATCCGTTCCATCTATGACGGCATACAGAGACCTCTCGATGTTCTCGCGCAGGATTTCGGAGAATACATCGTGAGGGGGACCCAACGCCCGGCCCTCGACAGGTCAAAGAAATGGGACTTCGTGCCGCTCGCCCGCGTTGGCGATGCCGTGAAGGGGGGTGACATCCTGGGGACCGTCCAGGAAAGCGCCCTTGTCAGCCACAAGATCATGGTCCCGCCGGGCAAATCGGGGACCGTGGGAAAGATAGGCCCCGTAACGGGGAACGTGGATACGGAGGTCGCCGTCATCCAGAGCCCCGGCGGCCCCTTCGGCGTGACGATGGTCCAGAGATGGCCTGTCCGCGACCCGCGCCCGACGAAGCGGAAGGTCCCGCCGACGGAGACGATGACGACGGGGCAGCGCATCATTGACATGTTCTTCCCCATAACAAAGGGCGGCACCGCCTGCGTCCCGGGGCCCTTCGGAAGCGGCAAGACCGTCGTCCAGCACCAACTCGCCAAGTGGGCCGACGCGCAGATCGTCGTGTATGTCGGCTGCGGCGAGCGCGGCAACGAGATGACGGACGTTCTCATGGAGTTCCCGCACCTTAAAGACCCGGAAACGGGAGAACCCCTGATGGAGCGCACCGTCCTCATCGCCAACACGTCGAACATGCCCGTCGCGGCCCGCGAGGCCAGCGTTTTCACAGGCATCGCCATCGCCGAGTACTTCCGCGACATGGGATACTCCGTCGCCCTCATGGCCGATTCCACCAGCCGATGGGCCGAGGCCATGCGGGAGATATCCGGGCGTCTCGAGGAGATGCCCGGGGAAGAAGGCTATCCCGCCTACCTCGGATCGCGGATCGCCGGCTTTTACGAACGGGCGGGCTCCGTTATCTGCATAGGCTCCGACGACCGCCGTGGCGCGGTCTCCATCATCGGGGCCGTCTCCCCTCCCGGAGGCGACCTTTCGGAACCCGTCGTCCAGACAACGCTCCGTGTCGTCAAGGTTTATTGGGGACTCGACGACAAACTGGCCTTCGCCAGGCACTTCCCGGCCATCAACTGGCTGTCGTCCTACTCGCTCTACCAGGACATCGTCGACGCGGACGCGGACGAGAAGATAGACAGGATGTGGTCCGTCAACAGGAAACGGGCCATGACCATCCTTCAGAAGGAAGCGGAACTGGACGAGCTCGTCAGGCTCGTCGGCATCGACGCCCTGTCCCTGGAGGACAGGCTCCTGATGCAGGCTGCCAGGATGATCCGGGAGGATTTTCTCCACCAGAACGCCTTCGATGACCGCGACACCTACACGTCGCTCAGGAAGCAGTTCCTGCTTCTCAATCTTATCCTGCGCTACTACGATGAGATACGCACGGGGCTTGCCGACGGAGCCACGCTGGAGGCCCTTCTGAAGCTCAACGTTCTCGAGGACATAACACGGGCGAGGCTCATTCCCGAGGAGGAACTGGAAAGGTTCGGCTCCATCGAAGGGGACATAGTGAACAGCATTCGCGCGCTGATCTGGTAACGAGATTACGAGGTAGATGAGACGATGGGAAACATCATTCGGGAGTACAGGACAGTAAAGGAGATCGCCGGGCCCCTCATGCTCGTCGACGACGTGGAAGGCGTTACCTACGGGGAGCTTGCCGACATAAAACTGGAGGACGGCAGCCTCCGCCGGGGCCGCGTCCTGGAGGTGCATGGCAGAAAGGCCATGGTGCAGGTCTTCGAGGGGACACGGGGACTCTCCCCGCAGGATGTGAAGGTGAAGTTCCTCGCCAAGGGGATGGAGCTCGGCATGTCCATCGACATGCTCGGCCGCGTCTTCGACGGCTCCGGCCGGCCCATAGACGACGGCCCCGCCATCATCCCAGAGAAGTATCTCAACGTCAACGGCAACCAGATCAATCCCTACGCCCGGGACTACCCGAACGAGTTCATCCAGACGGGCATTTCGACGATCGACCTTCTCAACACACTCGTGAGGGGCCAGAAACTGCCCCTCTTCTCCGGCTCGGGCCTGCCCCATTCCCGGATAGCCGCCCAGATCGCGAGACAGGCGACGGTCCTCAAGACGGGCGAGAAGTTCGCCGTCGTCTTCGCCGCCATGGGCATCACATTCGAGGAAGCGGAGTTCTTCATCGCCGACTTCAGGAAGACGGGGGCCATCGAGCGTTCCGTCCTTTTCATAAACCTTGCCGACGACCCGCCCATAGAGAGGCTCACCCTCCCCCGCATGGCGCTGACAACGGCAGAGTTCCTTGCCTTTGAGAAGGACATGCATGTCCTCGTCATCCTCACGGACATAACCAACTATTGCGAGGCCCTCCGGGAGATCTCGGCGGCAAGGAAGGAAGTGCCCGGACGCCGCGGATACCCCGGTTATCTCTATACCGACCTTTCGACGATCTATGAACGCGCGGGCCGCATCAAGGGAAAGAACGGGTCCATAACGCAGATCCCCGTTCTCACCATGCCCGAGGACGATAAGACGCACCCCATCCCCGACCTGACGGGCTACATCACCGAGGGGCAGATCATCATCCTCCGCCCTCTTCACACCCAGGGCATCTACCCGCCCGTCGACGTCCTTCCGTCCCTCTCGCGTCTCAAGGACAAGGGCATCGGGGCCGGAAAGACGCGGGAAGACCACTCGGACGTCATGAACCAGCTCTACGCGGCCTATGCCCAGGGAAAGAACGCGAGGGAACTGGCAGTGGTCCTTGGAGAGTCGGCGCTGACGGAGGAGGATGTCCTCTTCGTGAAGTTCTCCGACGCCTTCGAGGACCGTTTCGTCCGCCAGGGCGAATACGAGAACCGTACCATAGAGGAAAGTCTGCGCATCGGCTGGGAGCTTCTGGGCATGCTGCCGCCCAACCTGTTGAAACGCGTCCGCGACGAGTTCATCGAACGCTACTACCCGAAGACCTCGTGATCCCGGAGGATTGCCGTGAGACTGGCCGTTAACCCGACACGAATGGAGCTTCTGAAACTCAGGCGCCGCCTCGTCGTCGCCCGCCGGGGACACAAACTCCTCAAGGACAAGCTCGACGGCCTGATAAAGGAGTTCATGAACATAGCCCGTGAGTACCGCGGCCTCCGCCAGATCGTCGACGAAGAGCTCCCCTACGTCATGAAGCTCTTCGTTCTCGCCGAGATCACTTCGTCCCGCTCCATCACCGAGAATGCCCTCGAATCCGTCATGCAGGACCTCGAGCTCACGGTCCATCCAGCGCGGCTGATGAGCGTAAGGATCCAGAAGCTGGAGATCGCCTACGGCGAGGCGACGGGGCGCTACTCCCTGGTGCACACGTCGGCCGAGCTGGACATGGCCATCGCGAAGCTCCGCGAGTTCCTTCCCAGGCTCCTTTCCATGGCTCAGGCCGAGGATACGGTCCGCCGGCTGAGCAAGGAAGTGGAGAAAACGCGACGGCGCGTGAACGCCCTCGAACACTCTTTCATTCCTCGCCTGACCGAGACCATCCGCTTCATCACGTCCAAACTCGAGGAGATGGAGCGCTCGACGACAAGCTCTCTCATGAAGGTAAAGGCCCAGCGGCTGGCCCGCGAGGCGGCACGGGAGGCGTGACAAAAAAACTCCCCGGCGGTTGTCTCCACCGGGGAGCAGGGATTCGCTTTGTCCAAGCCTACCTGAAATCGAAGTGACCGAACCGTGGAAGCATCTGATACTGTACGTCGAACTCGAGCGGCAGGTCACCGGCGATGCTTCTGACCTTTTCCTTTATGCTCTGTGTGTCGTCCATCTCATGCACGAAGCCCCTCACGATGAGCCCGTAGCGGGGCATTCCCTCCTCTTTGGGAGAAACGTCGAGATAGGAAACGGTAAAGGAGGGGTCCGTCAGGATCGCGGCTTTTACCTTCGACGCAATCGCCCGGAGGTTCAGGATGTCCAGGGCTTCCTTCGTTCTCAGGGCTTCCTTCGCCGCAAGGCCCTTTTTGATCTCTTCCACGATCTCATCCTGCGTCTGTGTCGAGCTGTTGAACACGCTGTCGAACTCTTTCGGGTCATCCCATTCCTTTCCGTAGATGACGTACATGGAACGGGACATGTCGGCGTCGACCTTGTCGATGATCCACCGGGCGGTGCTCTCGTTGATCACCTGGTCTCCCTGCACCCTGTTTATGCGGTCCTCCATGGAGCTCTCTATCCGGACCCTGAGGACGTGAGGGACCCCTTTCAGCAGAAAGGTGGCGCCCGTGCCGGCGATGATCACCTTGTCCCTTTGCGCGTAGCCGTACATGAGGTTCTGGATGAGGGCGACGAAGGCCTTGAACGACCAGTCGTTGCGCTCCCACACGTTCGGGTAATGCTCGTCGAAGTCCTTCGCGTACGTACCCCATCGCGGACCCTCCGACGAGATGTCCTTGAACATGGTGGAGCGGTCGACGTATTCGTACCCCAGGTCCCGGGCGACCTGGAGCGCGATCGCCCTCGCTCCGCCTCCGAACTGCCGTGAAATTGTCAATATTGCCATGACCATACCCCCTATTTCGCGAATGGGAAGACCCAGATAAGCATGGCCGGTATGTAGCAGGCCATCAGCGACACGATAACATAGGGAACCGTCATCCCGAGGAAGGATTTCAGAGATATCTTTTCCTGGTCCTCCTTTTCCGCCAGGTTCTTCGCCACGAAGAGCGCCGGAGCTCCGGCGATCGTCAGGTTGCTGCCAAGAGTACCGGCCCACAGGAGCATCCAGTAGAGGGGCCAGGGGTTCATACCCGTATCCTTGGCAAGGTCGCGGATAACATAGAGCATGGTAAGAATATAGGCATCGTGCTCCACGATGCCAACGATGGGGGCGGTAACCCAGAAAAGGAGCGTGCTTCCCATCACGAGGCTCTGTTTGATGAGGGGAGTGATCGCGTTCGACACCAGCTTGATGACCCCCGAATGCTCGAGCCCGCCGACGAGAGCGAAGAGCGCGACATAGAAGAACACGGCACGCCAGTCCAGTTCCGAAAGCACGTGCTCGAGGCTGGGGATCTCCAGCGTGAAACGGTCCTTGAGGATCTCGAAGATGAGGATGAGACAGATGGCGCCCCACATCGCGATGAAACCGAGGTGGTAGCCAAAGATCGGACGAAGGGCCATGGCCACGATGGTCAGGGCGAAGACGATGCATACCACGATGGCAAAAGGCTTGTCCTTGATGTGGTCCAGGGGACGCTCGTCCATTGACGCCACGTCCATGGTCATCCCTTTGTAGGACCTTTTGAACATCATGTAGAACATCCAGCAGGTCACAACATAGGAAATGAGAAGGATGAACAATGACGACGGCCTGCCCAGCTGCCAGATGAAACCGCTGAACTCGATCCCGGACACGCTGTGAAGCATCTGCGGCGGCAGGTCGCCGAGAAGCATCGCCGTACCCATGAAGTTCGCGCAAAGCGCCAGAAAGAGCACGGGACCGAAGGCTTTGAAATTGAACCGCCGGCAGGCGTGAAAGATGACGGGCGCGAACATGAGGACGACGACCACGTTGTCGATGAGCATGGAGACGAATCCGGCCAGTGCCCCGATCATGGTCACGAAGAGGGCCACGTTGCCCTTCGACAGCTTGAGAATGGCTGCCGAAAGGAAATCGGGCACCCCCGACTTCCCGAAATACCCCGAGATGATCCAGATGCTGAGGAGGATGATGATGACGTTCCAGTCGACGATCTTGAAGGCATCGATGTCCGACATGATCCCGAAGAAGACCATGAAGAGGATACCCAGCAACGCGGCCAGAACGCTGTCGATCCAACCTGTTATGACGAGGATGATGCTGGCGAGAAAGATCACAAGTGATGCGGTCTGCACGAAATCCATAGACTCTGAACCCCCTTTTTCTGTGCATCACCAAGCAGACCAAGAGCGTACACTCTTTAGTCACCCCGACTAGCTGAAGGTCTGCACGATTCTAGTTTTGATGGACACTGAAGCTACTATATAACAAGTCACTTCTTTGAAGCAAGCACTATCGAATGGAAGGGTCGAGTTGCGGGGCGAGCCCCCCGACTCCTTTTCCTCTTTCCAGGGATACCTAAAAAATGGGGGGGCCGGACAGATCGTTGACTGTCCGGCCCCTTTCCATTCCGTTCCCTGTTATTCTTACTAGATGAGACCCATTCCGTTGAGGACGGAGAGCATGACGGCGGCGGCCATGACCGACCCAACCTGCCCGCCGGCATTGGCTCCCATGGCATGCATGAGAAGATAATTTCTCTTGTTATATTTCAATCCTTCCTTCTGGGCGACACGGGCCGCCATGGGGAAGGCCGATATGCCCGAGGCACCGATGAGGGGGTTGACCTTCCCTCCGGTAACAACGTAGAGGACCTTTCCAAAAAGGACGCCGCACACCGTGTCGAGACATATGGCGAGAAGCCCGAGGATAAGGATGATGAGGGTCTTGGGCTGCACAAAGACCGGCCCGCTCATGGTGGCGCCGATGGATATGCCCAGGAGGAGTGTCACGATATTGGCTATCTCGTTTTCCGCCGCACTCGTCAACCTGCTGACGACCCCCGATTCTTTCATGAGGTTGCCGAGCATGATCGTCGCCAGAAGAGGGAGGCCCTTGGGGGCGATAAGACCGCCGACGATGGTGATGACGATGGGAAAGAGCATCTTCGTCGTCTTGGACACGCTTTTTGCGTGGCTCTTCATGACCGTGGTACGTTCCTTCTGCGTCGTCAGCATCCTCATGATGGGAGGCTGGAGGACCGGGACGAGGGCCATGTAGGAATAGGCCGCCACTGTCACGGGCCCTAACAGGTGTTGAGCGTACTGCGAGGCCACGTAAATGACGGTGGGACCGTCACAGGCTCCTATGATGCCGATTGTCACGGCATCCTTGTAAGGAAAGCCGAGAGCAAGGGCGAGAAGGAGGGTGATGAATATGCCGAACTGACCTGCCGCACCCAGGAGGAAGGTATAAGGGTTCTCCAGGACGGGTCCGAAATCCGTCATCGCCCCTATGCCGACGAATATGAAAAGGGGAAAGAGTTCCGTGATGACACCGGCATCGTAGATGATGCGCAAAAATCCCTCTTTGTCCATCAGTCCAGCGAGGGGTATGTTGATGAGGATGCATCCGAACCCGATGGGAACCAGAAGCAGGGGCTCGCAATCTTTCTTGATCCCCAGGTACAGCAACAACCCACCTATGATCATCATCACGGGATGCGACCAGTGCAGGTTCGCGAAACCAGCCGTAAGTCCATTCAAACCGCTCATTACCGAATCAGCAAACATGCCCCAATCCTCCCTTTATTTGTCTTCTTCTTTCCTGTAGGGAAAGATCCTTTTGAGAGCAGACATAATGAGACTGAAAACAATGAGGGTACATATGGTACCGCCCATCCCGACAACAACCATGGTGAAGCCAAAGGTCCATTTGTCCATAGTAACCCGTCCTCCCGGTTTGGTGGTTTTTATGTGAATAATTAAAGGTGCCGAAATTGCTGTAAAACACTATCTCAACCACTTACCTATAGTCAAGTGAAATTGTTAACGAGGAGGCGCATTGTTGAGCAAAAGGAAGGTGCCATATTGTCCGCTCTCGGGGAATCCGGAAGAACCACGCCGACACCTTAAAAAAAAGGGGGGGGGAGGAAAGGACAACGGAATACGAGCGGGAACAGACACTACACGTGCCCGGTCTTCTTCTCCCTTGATTTTGCCCTATCGATCATGACTATCCCTATGTATAAAAGGATGAAGGTGGGAACAAGAAAGAACCTGAACGGTATCCTTTCGATCCTCATTCTCTCAAGAGAAAGAGGGTTCTTCCCCGCGGTGTCTCCCGACGGCTTCCCGGCGGCGGTTTCAGGCGGTGCGGGAACGGCACTCTTCGTTATCCTGATGCCCGCGTTGTAGAAATTATCCATAAACCCTTTGTTGATGTCCAAACCGGAGACAAAGGGCAGGGCAAAGAGGGGAATGCAGATACCAATGATGATGAGAATGATGCCTTTTTTCTTGCCGTCATTCATGATTGGTTCACTATACCATAGGTCGGACGGCAGAAGGACACTTTTTTGCCTACGCTGATGATTGACATCGGGTCCCGGTGGGGATATGATAAGCAAGATTCAGCCACTTCAATTCAAGGAACAGGGGATGAAACGTAAAAAGACAAGACAGATGCACGTCGGGGGTATCCCCATAGGCGGGGGCAGCCCCATCGTCGTTCAATCCATGCTCAAGACCAATCCCGAGAATTTCATAGAGACCCTGGAACAGACGCGGGAACTTAAGAAGGCCGGGTGCGAACTCGTCAGGATCGCCCTGCCCCAGGAAGAAACGTGCAAGATAATCCCCTTCCTCAGAAAGGAAGTGGACGTACCCATCATCGGCGACATTCACTTCAACCACAAGATAGCGCTGAAGGCCATGGAACTCGGCATCGACGGCATAAGGGTCAACCCCGGCACCATCAACAACCTGCGCAAGATGCGGGAGATCGCGACGGCGGCCCTGGAAACGAAGACGCCCGTGAGACTCGGGATGAACATCGGTTCCATGGAGAAAAGGGTCCTCAAGAAGTATACGAGGCCAAGCGCGGACGCCATGGTCGAAAGCGCCCTGTACCACGTGGCCCTCTTTGAGGATGTGGGATGGACGGAGCTCAAGGTCTCTCTCAAGGCATCGGACATCAGGGAGACCATCGACGCTTACAGGAAGTTCTCCAGGAAGTCCGATTATCCCCTTCACGTGGGGATAACGGAGGCGGGCCCCGTCTTTTCCGGAGCCATCAAGTCGGCGATAGGCATCGGCATACTGCTCCACGAGGGCATAGGAGACACCATCAGGGTCTCGCTGACCGGCAATCCCGTGTACGAGGTGATAGCCGCCTATCACATCCTGCGCGACCTGGGCCTGAGGAAACGAGGCATCAACATCATCTCCTGCCCCACCTGCGGCAGGACGAAAGTGGACCTCGCGGCGATAGTCGAGGAGTTCGAAAAGGAGATCAACGACTTCGATTCGTACCTGGACGTGGCCATCATGGGTTGTGAGGTCAACGGCCCCGGCGAGGCGCGCGAGGCGGACATAGGCCTCGCTTTCGGCGCGAACAGCGCCATGCTCTTCAAGAAGGGCACCGTCATCAAGTCCGGCATCCCCCGCGAAATGGCAAAGAACATCCTCAAGGAAGAGATCTTCAACATGGTGAACCGGTAAGAAGCGGCTTGAGTCGCTTGACAGCCTGTTGATAAACTCATTTTCTCCGTCATTCCGGCGAAGGCCGGAATCCAGAGGTCTCCCTAACCCATCGTTTTTCCTGGATTCCGGCCTTCGCCGGAATGACGAAAGAGCACGAATCGCCTTGAGAAATCACTTTGTCAACAGCCTGTTGAGGGCCCAACAACCAGGAAAAGTCGATCCTTCCCGAGCGACGGATCCTCGCCTCGAACGTTCAAACTCTTCGAGCCGCTTCCTCTAACTCTCAAGCTATTCAAGCGACTCAAGCCATTCAAGCCGTCTTTCCGGTTTGCCTCCACACATGCACGATCCTCTGGATGACCGTCACGTGGGTGAGGACTGCGAGGATGATGATGATGTAGTTGAGCAGGAAAGGAATGAAAAGGCCGATGATGAGGAGGATGAGTCTCTCCGGCCTCTCCAGGAGGCCCGTTTTGCCGGAAAGACCCGCGGCCTCCGCCCGGGCGCGGGCGTAGGGTATGAGCGCGGTGCCGATCACGGCGATGAAGGCGGCGACGGCGTATCCGACGCTTTCCTGACGGACGTAGACGAAGAGGATCGCGCCCATGACGGCCATGTCGGTGTACCTGTCGAGGACCGAGTCGAAGAAGCCGCCGAAGCGCGTCGCCCTGCCGGCACCCCGGGCAATGGCGCCATCGAGGATATCGAAGAAACCGGCCGCGATGAGGCACGCGGCACCGGCCGCGGGCGATCCCATGAAAATGAGCGCTGCCGCCAGGAAACCAAAGACGGTGCCCGTACAGCTTATGACATTGGGAGATATCGTCCTCTGTCCGAGGATGGACCGGTACAGGGAAAGGACAACCGGATCAAGGCGATGGCCGATCTTCGAGCTTATCACGCAGCGGCCCCCTACCGGAACCTTTCACCCCTGATAAACTCCTCCACCATTGCCCGTGCCGTCCCGTCGGGATACTGCCGGATGGGGTGCTTCATGGTGTAGGCGGAGATGGATTCCAGCGTTCCGCCGATACCCCTGTCCCGCGCCACCTTGCAACACCGGACCGCGTCTATGATGCAGCCGCCGCTGTTCGGAGAGTCTTCGACGGAAAGCCTCAGTTCGCAGTTGATGGGTATGTCTCCGAATATCCTCCCCTCGAGCCTCATGAAACAGACCTTGTTGTCCTTCTGCCAGGGAACGTAGTCGGAGGGACCTATGTGGATGTTCTCCGCCGGGATGGGAACGTCGAGGGTCGATTGCACGGCCTCCGTCTTCGATATCTTCTTCGACGTCAAGCGTTCCCTGTTCAGCATGTTCAGAAAGTCGGTGTTGCCGCCGGTGTTGAGTTGATAGGTGTTGTCGAGCGTGACCCCGCGGTCGTTGAAGAGTTTCGCCAGGGTCCTGTGGATGATCGTCGCCCCGATCTGGGACTTGACGTCGTCACCGACCAGCGGTATTCCCTTCTCTTCGAAACGCCTCGCCCAGTCGTCATCGGAGGCGATGAAAACGGGGATGCAGTTTATCAGGCTGACGCCGCTTTCGAGACAGCATTCGGCGTAATAGCGCACCGCCTGCTCCGAACCGACGGGCAGGTAGTTGAGGAGAACATCGACCTTCCGGTCCTTAAGGACCCCCACAACATCGACGGGCTCCTCATCGGCAACAACGAAGGAGCGTTCCGGCGGGTACTGTTCCATGTGAGGCGCGACACCGTCAAAGACATGCCCCATGAGGACGGTGACACCCGTGGGCGGGATGTCCGCTTCTATGGTCTTCGTGCAGTTGGGGGGTGCGAAGATGGCGTCCTCGAGAGGGACCCCCACCTTCCGCCGGTCAATGTCGAAGGCTGCCACGATCCGGATGTCTCCCGGCTTGTAACCGCAGATATCGCTGTGCATAAGTCCGATGGCATCTTCGCTCTTCCGGGAATAGTAGACGATACCCTGTACCAACGAACTCGCACAGTTCCCCACGCCGGCAATGGCGACACGAATCTCTGGCATTGCATCTCCTTCTCTTAATATTCTTTTAGAATACTTACCCCAAAAAGTCAAAGCAGGGACATCACTTCCTGTAGCGTTCAATGCCTTCCAGGTACAGGTCGTTGCCATGAACGTCGTTGATGACAAAAAGCGGCATGTCCCTCACCTCGAGCCTGACTACCGCCTCAGGACCAAGGTCTTCATAGGCGATCACGTCCGCGGCGACAACGGCGCGCGCGAGCAGCGCGCCGGCCCCTCCTGTCGCCCCAAAATAGACCGCTCTGAACTCTCTGAGCGCTCCCTTGACCCCTTCGGAACGTTTACCCTTCCCTATCATGCCCCTGAGGCCCATGGCGATGAGCCTCGGCGCGTAGACGTCCATGCGGGAACTCGTCGTGGGTCCGCAGGACCCGATGACCTTTCCCGGCGGTGCCGGCGCCGGACCGCAATAGTAGATGATCTGTCCCCTGATGTCAAAAGGCAGGTCCCCGCCGGCATCGAGGGTTTCAATGAATCTCTTGTGCGCGGCATCCCGGGCGGTATGGATGAAACCGGAGAGAAGAACCTTCTCTCCCGCCGTGAGGGACCCCGTCACGTCATCGGTAAGAGGTGTCGTTATCCGCCTGAGGTCCGTCGTCATAGAAGGGCCTCCCCGATGCGGTGCGCGTGGCACTGGATGTTGACCGCCACGGGTAGCGACGCGAGATGGCAGGGCGCCATCTTTATGTGAACGTCGAGGGCCGTCACCGTGCCCCCGTATCCTTGAGGTCCTATGCCGGTCGCGTTGATCTCCTCGAGCAATTCCCTCTCCATGGCTGCCAGTTCCTCGTCATCGTTCCGCGTCCCCACGGGAACCATGAGGGCCTCCTTCGACAGGAGAGCCGAGGTCTCGAAATTGCCCCCGATGCCCACACCGACGGTGATCGGCGGACAGGGGTTGGGGCCTCCCTTGCGCACCATCTCGAGGACAAAGGCCTTGACCCCTTCCTTGCCCTCAGCGGGCATGAGCATGCGGACCTCCCCGTAGTTCTCGCTTCCTCCGCCCTTCGGCAGAACAGTGATCTTCATCCCATCCCCGGGCACGATCTTCGTGTGGATGATGGGAGGCGTATTATCCCCGGTATTCTTCCTGCTGAAAGGATGGCAGCAGGATTTTCTGAGATATCCGTTGCGGTACGCCCTGCGGACGCCCTCCGTCACGGCCTCGGTGAGGTCTCCTCCCACAACGTGCGCGTCCTGGCCGATCTCGAGAAAGGTCACCGCCAAACCTGTGTCCTGGCATATGGGCATGTGTTCCTCCCGGGCCGTGTCGGCGTTCCTCAAGAGTTCCCTCAACACCTCCTTGCCGACGGGAGAGCTTTCCTTCTCGATCGCGTCCCGGATGGCACCGTACATGGCCTCGGGAAGACTGATGTTGGCGTCGATGAACAAACGTTCGACAACGGAAACGATATCGTCCACGTGGATCTCGCGCATGGGGGCTCCTTATCCGGCGTAGGGCGCTATGATGCCCTTCTCCATGAGCAGGCCCACCTCGTCCTGGGCCCTGCGGATCTTCGTGACCGCCATGTTGTAGAGTTCCTTTTCGTCGATGGTAAGGCGAGCGACGCCCTGTTTCATTGCCATCTTCGCGACGGCCACAGCTTCCCTGGGGAAGACCTCCCACTCATTCATCGTCGGAAGGAGGTGATCTTCGGTGAGCCCCCTGTCCTCGGCGCACCGGGCCAGTTCGTAGGCCGCGGCTATGCACATCTCGTCGGTGATGGTCCGGGCCCTGACGTCGAGGGTGCCCCGGAATATCGCCGGAAACCCGACGGAATTGTTCACCTGATTTGGGAAATCGCTCCTGCCCGTGGCAACTATGCGGGCCCCCGCCTCTTTCGCGTCCCAGGGCCACATCTCGGGGATTGGGTTGGCGCAGACGAAAACTATCGCGTTGTCTGCCATCGACGCCACCCATTCCTTCTGTATAACGTCCGGTCCCGACTTCGACAGGGCGATAAGAACATCCTGTCCTTTGAGCGCCGCCGCGGTGTCGCCTTCCCGGTTCTCTCCGTTCGTTGTCGCGGCGAGCTCCAGTTTTTCCTTGTAGTTGGGCTTGATATCGTCCCGTTTCCGGTTGAGTATTCCCTTGCTGTCCACGACGATGATCTTCCTGGGATCCGCACCTGCCTTGACGAGCATGCGCACGATGCAGACGTTTGCGGCGCCTATGCCGATCATGGTGATCTTCGCGTCCTCGATCTTCTTTCCCACGATCTTCAGGGCGTTCACGAGACCGGCAAGGGTGACCGCCGCGGTGCCCTGCTGGTCGTCGTGCCAGACGGGGATCGGTGATTCCGCCCTCAGCTTCTCAAGGACGTAGAAGCATTTCGGGTTCTCGATGTCCTCGAGATTGATGCCCCCAAAGACAGGGGCGATGAGCTTCACCGTCCGCACGATCTCATCGGGGTCCTTCGTATCGAGACAAATGGGGAAAGCATCGACACCACCCAGGTACTTGAAGAGCAGCGCCTTGCCCTCCATGACAGGCAGTCCCGCCATGGGACCGATATCACCGAGACCGAGCACCCGCGTTCCGTCGGTCACTATGCCCACCATGTTTCCCTTGTTGGTGTGCTCGAACACCTTCTCGGGGTCCCTGTTTATCTCCTTGCAGGGCTCCGCCACTCCCGGCGTGTACCATATGGCGAAATCATTGATGTCCCTGATGACGCACTTGGGGACCATCTCTATCTTTCCCTTGTAGTAGGGATGCATCTTCATGGCATCCACAGCCGGTTTCCTTGCCTTCTCCAGAAGTTCTTCCTTGGTGACCTTACCGTCGCTCACGACACGCCTCCCCATCTTCTCATTTCGCAGCTGTGTGGACATTGTAGTATAGATTCGCGGAAAAATGGAATGGAAAAATAGAGAGAGACGGGTCATGGGTCAGGGGTAATGGGTTATGGCTTGGACTGATCAACCTTAGGTTCCCCGGTTCTTCCCATTATCCATTACCTATCACCCATGACCCGGGCCGGAGGTCCATTCCGTCATTGACAAACCCCCAAGAAATCGTTTATTTTATTACAGAAGTTGGGCCCATAGCTCAGCTGGAAGAGCCACCGGCTCATAACCGGTAGGTCCTTGGTTCGAACCCAAGTGGGCCCATATATGAAGACATGGTGAAGAAATTTCTCATAGAACGGAACAGTCGACTCACGTAAGAAGGGGTGTACCATCGGGTACACCCCTTCTCCTTTATGGAGGCAACAGAGTGGAGCGGGAATTAGAGACTCTTTTTGAGGCACAGAAGATCGAATCGATGATCATGGAAGGGGAACAGAAGCTGCTTCAGGCCCCGAGGAAACTCAGGCAGATGGAAGACCAGCTGGCCGGGGTCCGCGGCAAGATCGAAAAGGAAAAAGAGATCGTCGAGGAGCTCGAAAAAGAGAGGCGCAAGAAAGAGAAGGAGCTGGAAGGCGAGAAAGAGAAGATAAAGAAACTCGAAGTGAAGCTCTACGACGTGAAGACGAACAAGGAATACCAGGCCCTCCTCAAGGAGATCGAATCGGCGAAGGAGGCCAACGACCGGACCGAGGAGGACGTCCTCGTCCTCATGGACAAGGTGGAAGACCTCAAGAAGGACTACGAGAGCTCCCAGACAGAACTCACAAAACTGGAAAAAGAATCGGAGATCGAAAAGACGGAGATAGAGAAAGAGACGCGGTCGATGGACGAGGTCATAGCAAAACTCACAACGGAAAGGGACAATCTTCTCTCCATCGTGAGCGACAACCTCAGGACCATCTACAATATCCTCCGCGAGAGACGGGGCGGCATCGCCGTCACCAACGTGCGGAACGGGGTGTGCCTCGGCTGCAACATGAACATCCCCCCGCAGCTTTTCATCGAGGTCACGAAGAACAAGCAGCTCATCCAGTGTCCAAGCTGCAACCGGATCCTCTTCTTCAGAGAAAACGACTGATGCGCTGGCACGTCCATGTTGACGGGGCTTCCTCCGGCAACCCCGGAAAGTCCGGTGCCGGGATCGTCGTCAGGGACGACGGGGGAGAGGTGATATTCACCCGGGGAATATACCTTGGCGAGATGACGAACAACATGGCCGAGTACGAGGCGCTTCTCCGCGCCTTAAAAAGCGCCGTCGAGCGCTCCGTCAAGGACATAACGGTATACACCGACTCCCAGCTCGTCGCGTACCAGGTCACGGGGGTCTACAAGATCAAGAACAAGACGCTCCTCGGATACGTGCGGCGGATCAAAGAAATCGTGAGCAATTTCGAACATTTTGCGATACAATATATACCGCGGGAGCAAAACCGGGAAGCGGATAAGCTCGCGAAGGATGCCATATTAAAAGGGTAGACGGGTGGTCGCTCCGCGTGAAGCGGGGAGGAAAGTCCGGGCATCGAAGGGCAGGATGGTTCCTAACGGGAACCGGGGGCAACCCCAGGGAAAGTGCAACAGAAAATACACCGCCTCCGAAAGGGGGTAAGGGTGAAATGGCGGGGTAAGAGCCCACCAGTCCCGCGGCGACGCGGGAGCTTTGTAAACCCCATCCGATGCAAGGCCAAAGAGGGTGCCGCCCATAAGGCGGCGTGGATGGCCCGTCCAGTACCCGGGTAGGCCGCTTGAGGTCCGGGGTGACCCGGATCCTTAGAGAAATGACCGCCGTTTCCGCCCACCGGCGGAAAGACAGAACCCGGCTTACAGTCTACCCTTTTTTTAAAAAAAAATGACCAATGACCAGAGTCCAATAACCAAAAAGAAATACTCAGTTTCAACAGTTGTTTATCCCTGGTCATTGAGATCCCGTCATTGGTCGTTGTCATTGGTCATTGGTCATTGGTCATTGTTGTTTTCTTTGGTAATTGTAATTTGGTCATTGGTCATTGTCTTGCTCCCCGGTCATGGGTCATCTCCCCTTTTGCCTGGAAAGGATTCAGGATAGTGTGTTGCGATGAAGAAGACACAGACCACATTCATTTTGGTCCTTGCTGCCTGCTGTGCGCTTTTCTTTACCAATCTCGGGGGACGGGATTTCTGGGCTCCTGACGAGGGAGATTTTGCGCAGATCGTGAAGGAGCTCGACAACGACCTTGTCGTGCCCCATCTCAACGGTGAGGCCTATGGTGAAAAACCGCCGCTTTTCTATTACGCCGTCTTTGCCTGCGCAAAACTCTTCCGGTGGCTCCCGGATGAGGCATCCATGCGCCTCGCTTCGAGCTTCGCCGCCATTGCCGTCATCGTCGTCTTCTTCCTCACCCTGAAGGCCCGCTTCGGTCTGACGCGCACCCTGCACGCCACGGCGATACTGGGGCTTACGCCTCTCTTCTACTGGCAGGCCCGCTACCTGCAGGTGGACATGGTGTTCTCGGCGGCCCTGGTCGTGGCGCTCCTTTTCTTCTTCACGTTCATGGAGACGGAGAGGAAGGCCTGGTATTATCTCTTCTTCATCTGTCTCGCCCTCGCCTTTATGACAAAGGGTCCTCTCAGCGTGGCGCTCGCCGCGCCCGTTATCGTCCTGTACTGCGCCAGCGAGAGAAGATGGGGCGCGCTCTTCAACCGGCACACCTGCCTCGGCATCCTCCTCTTCATCGCCATCGTCCTTCCCTGGTACCTTGCCGTGTATGCCCGCGAGGGTTTTCCCTACCTCTACGAGAACATTCTCCGCCAGAACTTCCTGCGGTTCTTCGACGCCTGGAGCCACAAGAGGCCCTTTTACTACTATTTTACAACGCTCCCCCTGGATTTCTTCCCCTTCAGCCTCTTCCTGCCGCTTGGCCTCTACGCGGCCGTCAGGAACTGGAAGACAGACCGGTCGACACGCTTCTTCACGTTGTGGTTCGTCTGGTTCTTCTTCTTCCTTTCCCTCTCATCGGGAAAGATCAGCAAGTACATGCTCCCGGCGCTGCCTGCCCTCGCGGTCATCGTTTCGGGAACGATCACCGACACGAAGAGCATCTACAACAGGATAGCCTTCGGTGTGACGGCGGGAGTCTTTGCCGCCCTGGGAATAGGCCTGATCGTATACAGAACGTCCCTGTACGGAGAATTCCTCCCCGAAAGGGTCATCCTCGGTTCGCTTGCCATATGCGCCGGCTTTCTCGTCTTTCTCTCGATGCGACATCACCGCGCGCGGGCGGCTTTTGTCTCGATAGCCGCCTTCATGGCACTCGCGTACATGACGGGGAACATCTCCATATTCGAAAAGTGGAACCGGTACAAATCACCGAAACCCATGGCTCAGAAGATACGGGCACTCGCGGGCGACACCGTGCCCTGGGTCTATTATGGCAGTATGCGCGGAGTTTATGTATACTACGTCGGGCGGCTGGCCGTCCACGTGGAGGAACATGACGTCGCCGGGCTTAAGGACCTCGCGTCGCGCCGGAGGGAATTCTACATCCTGACCCGCGGACGCGACGCGGACGAAGTGACGGGTGCCCTGCCCGGGGCCGTCGTTGAGACGGAAGACCGCATCGGGGATACGGCGATGGTCCTTTTCAAGTTCACGAGGGAAGACGGCGGATAGAGATCATGAGACCGGGAAAGACCTTCATCAAATACACCATCATCCTTCTCGTCCTGTCGTACGCCTTCATCTTCTACGGTCTCGGTGACTACTCCCTGAAGGAGCCCGATGAAGGGAGATACGCCGAGATACCCCGGGAGATGGTGGAAAGCGGGGACTACACCGTCCCGCGACTCAACGACGTGCGGTATTTCGAGAAACCGCCCTTCCTCTACTGGGCCGTGGCAGTATCGTACAAGCTCTTCGGGGTGAGCGAGTGGTCATTCAGGTTTCCCAACGCCCTTGCCGCTTTCCTCTGCGTCATGTGCCTCTTCTTCTTCGGCCGGAGGTGGACCGACGAGGAGGCGGCCTTCCTTGCCTCCCTGGTCCTCCTGTCGTCCTTCGGATTTTTCGGAATGGCGCGGATAGTCACCACGGACATGGTCCTCACCTTCTGGCTCTTTCTGGCCCTCCTGTGCTTCTACGAACACTACCGGAAGAGAGGGGGCGCCTTCGTCTACGGATTCTACGGAGCCATGGCGATGGCGACGCTCACTAAAGGCCCCGTCGCGCCGGTCCTCTTGTGCGGTACCGTTCTCATCTTCCTCCTCGCGCAAAGGGATATCTCCTTCGTAAGGCACATGAAGCCTCTCACGGGCTTCTTCCTGTATTTCGCCATGGCGGCGCCGTGGTTCGTCATCATATCGGTGAAAGAAAAGGAGTTCGTCGACTTCTTCTTCGTGGACCAGCATTTCCTTCGCTTCACCACCAGGAAACATGACAGAGGAGGGCCCCTGCATTACTTCATACCCGTTCTCCTGGGGGGGATGCTGCCCTGGTCGCTTTTCATCCCCCGCGCCGTCGCCTCGACGTGGAGACGCCCGGACTGCCGTTTCTTCATCCTGTGGTCCGCCCTTGTGTTCGTCTTCTTCAGCGTCTCCGGCTCCAAGCTTCCGCCGTACATCCTCCCCGCCTTCCCCGCCCTTTCTCTTCCTCTGGGCATCCTTTTCCACGAGAGCCGCGGGTCCCGTTTTCGGCGGCACTGGGAGATCGTCGTCTACGGACTCCTCATGGCCATATTTGCCTTCTCCTGCCTGCTCTATTTCAGCGACGATTTCATGGCATATATCGCAGACATTTCGATGGACGCGACATCCATCACGCTCGACCTGAAACACTTTTCCCTCTGGATGTCTCTCACCTCGGCTGCCTGTCTCGTCCTTTTCCTCCTGCGGAGCTTCAGAGACCCGGGAAGGCTTTTCGTCATTCTGCTTCTCTTCTCTCTTTCCACCATCATTGCCATCATGGCCCATTCCGGGGTGGTCGACAGGATCAACACGGCCAAGAAGCTGGCGCTGGCCGCGTCGGAACTGGAGACGCGACCGGACATTGTCGTGAACTACTCCGGACTCGACCTGACGATACCCTTCTATCTCAAACGTCCTGTCGTCATCGCGTCGTACAAGGGAGAGCTCGCCATGGGCGCCAAGTATGACGACGCCCGGAAGATATTCATGGAGGAAGCGGAGTTCTTCCGCCTTCTCGGCTCCGACAGGAAGGTCCTCTTCATCACGAAATCCAAGAGGGTAAAGAACCTGGAGAAAAGGTTCCCCGGACGTATAACGACCCATCTGTGCCAGAACGACAGGTGCCTCCTGTCGAACTACTGATCCGCGAGGCTGTGACACGATGACAACAGGCAACATGACGGCGGGAGAACGGGACCGCGGACACCTTCGGTATCTGTCCATGGTCCTTGTGTTTCTAACCATCCTGTACGCCCTTCCCCTTTTGGCTCCAGCCGAAACAACCGGGACGCTCAATGAAGACCTCGCGGCCATCCTCGACGACCCCGCGCTCGAAGCGGCCCACGTTGGGGTCGTCGTCGACTCCCTGGCAACGGGACGGAGAATCTTCGAATACAACGCCGGCAAGCGGTTCGTTCCCGCATCCAACATGAAGCTTTTCACCACGGCCGCGGCCCTGTTGGCGCTCTCCCCGGATTTCCGGTGGGAGACGCGGCTTATCACGGACGGCACGGTGACCTCCGGCGTCCTGAGCGGAGACATCATCGTCGAGGGATCGGGCGATCCCACCATATCGGGGTACTTCCACGAGGGAGACGTGCTCCATGTGTTCCGCCGGTGGGCGGCAAAGCTGAAGGAGCAGGGTGTGAGGGAGATCGGCGGCGACCTTGTGATCGACAACTCCGCGTTCCCGGACAAGCCGTACGGCAAAGGCTGGGACGTCGACCCGGTAAACTGCTTCAGCGCCCCAAGGGACGCCTTCACTTTCAACAACAACTGTATTCAGCTCGACATAACCCCATCGGGCAGGACAGGAGAGGCGGCACGTATCGCCATGGAGCCCGCCACGGACTACGTGAGTCTCGCGCGCGGCCTCACAGTCCGAAAAAATGCGGGCCCGGATGTCGTCAGCCTCGAGTACGCGACGCCGAGGACCCTGTCGATAACCGGCTCCATCGGGCCCGGAACGAGGATGATAACCCGCTATGTGGCCGTGAACCATCCCGCCTATTTTGGGGGTTTTGTCTTGAGGGAAACCCTTGAAGCCGCCGGTATCGCCGTCAAGGGGGATATCCTGTGCGCCCGCAACTGCCCGAAGACGGTGGACGTAAGAACAAGAAGAGAGAAGGGAAAATGGACGACCGTTGCCGTCTACCATTCTCCCCGGCTTGCCGAGATCGTAAAGGTGGTCAACAAGCTCAGCAACAATCTCTACGCCGAGCTTCTGCTCCTCGCGACGGGCAGGGCCGCGGGGGCGGCCGGGACCGAGGGGTCCGCCGCGGCCGCCCTTGCCGCGCTTCGCCGCGCCGGGCTTAATACCTCCGGAGTCGTCATGGCCGATGGCTCGGGTCTCTCCAGGCACGACCTCGTCACGCCCGACAGCGTCGCGCGGTTATTGAGGATCATGGCTCAGGGGCCCCACGCCCGTTCCTTCATCGACTCCCTTCCCGTCATGAGCGTCGACGGAACTCTTGGCGTGAGGCTCAAGGGCTCCCGCGCGGCGGACAGAGTACGGGCAAAAACAGGGACGATGACCCACATAAGGGGCCTTTCGGGATACGTGACGACGATGAAAGGGGAAAGACTGGTCTTCTCCATCTTCTCCAACAACCACGTCGCGACATCGGACGTCGACACCGCCACGGACAGGATCATTCTCAGGCTCCTCGACCACTCGTCATCGGAACGATAGAAACTCCTACCTGATTATCCTCCTTCGCATCAACCTGAACGGAAAGGGAGACAGCAGAACAACGACCACGATTATCCAGAGTGCGCCCTCAAGGGCGTCGCCGGGGGACCCAGCGGCGAGGGCCCTGCAGACGTTGGTGAGGTGATAGAGAGGCGTGAACCAGGCGACCTTGCCGACGAAGGCGGGGAGATTGTGGAGAGGAAAGAATATGCCGGACAGGAGAAACATGGGTGACAGAAAGAGCGTGTAGAAATAGTTGAGAGAGTCGACACCGGGGACCAATGCCACGCACATAAGCGAGATCTCCGCGAAGATGAGTCCGCTCAGGAAGAGAACGGGAATCACGAGGACGACAAGGGGAGAATCGACGAGGTGGAACGCGCTTATCGTCCCGATGATGATGATGCCGTAAAGCACGCTCTTCGTCGCGCCCCATATGAGCTCGCCCGCGATCAGGTCGTCTATGTTGACGGGTGTCGCCAGGATGGCGTCGAAGGTCTTCTGGAAGAATATCCGCACGTAGGTGCCGTAGGTGCATTCGTAGATGGTCGCGAACATGGATGAGGACGCTATGATGCCGGGCGCGATGAAATTGATGTAGGGCCTCCCCTCAACCTCCGTGATATACCCACCCAGGCCGAACCCGAATGCGACAAGGTAGAGGACGGGTTCAACGAAGTTCAGCGCGATGCTCGACAGGTAGAGCTTCCTGTAGACCGTGAAGTGCCTCTGCCACACCCTCAGGGCCCGTTTAATCTTCAAGCTTCCTCCCCGTGAGCTTGAGGTACACCGCTTCGAGGTTCCCTCCATGTTCGCCCATAAGGTCCTTCGGAGAGGCGATGACGATGATCTTTCCCCTGTCCATGATGGCCACACGATCGCAGAGCCTCTCCGCCTCTTCCATGTAGTGCGTTGTCAGAAGGAGGGTCTTGCCCTGCCGTTTCAGATCTTCGAGCCTTCTCCAGACCATCTGCCTGCTGTGGGGATCGAGGCCCGTCGTCGGCTCATCGAGTATTATGACGTCGGGGTCGTTCACGATGGACCTCACGAGAAGGAGACTCCTCTTCATGCCTCCGGACAGTTCCCTGATATTGGCCTTCATCTTGTCCGCGAGACCGACGGAGGCGAGAAGCTTCTCTGCCAGGGGCAGCGTCTTCCTCTTCGGCATATCAAAATACCTGCCGTAGACAACAAGGTTCTGGATAACGGAAAGGTCGAGGTCGAGACTGTCGTCCTGAGGCATGACACCCATGCGCGACTTGATGAGACTGGGCTCCCTCGTGACGTCATGCCCGAGGACCCTCACCTCTCCGCCCGTCGGCGGGAGAAAGCAGTAGATGATGCGCATTATCGTCGTCTTGCCGGCCCCGTTCGGTCCGAGAAAACCGAAGCACTCCCCTTTGATGATGGTGAAGCTGACCCTGTCGACGGCCCTCAGCCCGTCATAATCCTTGATAAGGTCCCTGGCGGTTATGATCTCCATGAATGACGTAATGATAGCAGAAAACAAGGGCGGAAAGAAACAGGGGAGCGGCGTACCGTCCGGTCACCCGCCGCATCAGGCGCGTGCGCGGGTCTCGCGGGCTACGCGTGACCGGTCAAATGGGATCCTGTTTCGGTGCCTGTGCTCTTCCTTCCGTGATCTCCGTTACCGGCAAGGTCGCGATGTCGGCAAACCGCTGGCGCCACGTATCGTTATCCTTGAGGAGATCGTCGACCCGGGAAAAGACATTCTCGACAAACAGTTCCCGATCCTCCAGTCTTTTTCTGATGCCATAACGGACGGCCCTCCTGTCGTCGTCATTCAGGTGGTTCATGACGTTCTTCGTGGTCAGGATCGAGCCGAACCGCGCAAGGTTCGACAGTCTCGACGCGTAGTTGATCGTATCGCCAAGGGCCGTGAATTCGATGTTCGTCGAGGACGGCGTCGTGGTGCTGAAGTACTCCTGTCCCTCGTTTATGCCTATGTTGAGGTACAGATCGTTGAGCCATCTCTTGCGGGTCTTCCACTCGTTGGAAAAATCCGCCATCCTCGCCCGTATCGCCAGGGCGCAGTTGATCGAGTTCATCAGGTAATTGGGGTCCTGCTTCTTCAGGAAATAGTAGACCACGCCGTCGCCGATCCTCTTGCCGTATATCCCGTTGAAACGCCTGAAGGATTCCTCCAGAATCCTCCACATGCTGTTTATCAGCTCGAAATATTCCTCGGGCGGCAACTCCGCGCAGATGCGGACGGAGTTCTGCAGATCGGCGACAAGCACGCTGAAGGAAACCAGCGTGGGCAGGCGCTGCTGCAACAGGTCCCTCACCACGGTCTCACGGTCGGAGAGAAACTCGGCGATGCTCTTCCGGGTCCTGTCCGCCCGGACATAGAGGAAGAACATCCCTTCACGGAAAAAGGTCGTGTACACGAGATACCTCTGCCCGGACCCTCCTTCAGCCTCTACATTGACACTGCGGCGATGGATCTTCTCCGATGGTATCTTTTCGGCCCGGTCATACACCTCTTCCAGATATTCCGCTTCTCTGCCGGACATGTCCGAGTAAAGTTGACGGAGCTGCTCCCTGCCGGTCCTGGCCTTATAGAAGGCCATGTGGTAAGCGAAGATCTCCTCCCAGTTCTTCACAAAATGGTTGAACTCCCAACCCAGGAAAAGCCGGAAGACGTTTCTGAACTCGACATCCCGTATCGATCTGATCGGCTTCCCGAATATCTCGCGCTCCGCGGCTTCGTTGATCCACTCGATCTCAAACTGATAATTCAAGAGATATGCCGGTGTGGTCACCTCATCGAGGGTCAGCCGCAATCCTCCGCCCGGCACTGCAACAGATTCCACGGGCACCCTCTCTCCCGCGTCCTGCGAAACGGAACCGCGGCGCTCAGGCCCCTCGTAACCGGACTCCGGGGAGGACGTCCTCATTTCTCTGGCTATGGCCTCCATGGGTTTGCCTTTTTCCTTGAGCTTCTTGATCTCGCTGATGGTGTCTAAGACAGTATCAGGAAAATAACCGATCTTCTTCGTACCCTTCTGGCTGTCCGCCGGGCTCTTCACGACGGGCCTCGGAAGAACGCCGAGCTTGATGTAGTTGTTGAGGGTTGCCCTTGATATCGCTGACCTGGTCAGAAGCTCCTTACTGTCTATCCATTTGCGGCTGTTGGACTCACTCATCCACTTTCCCCCCGTTTACACCGTAAACTAACCAGCAATTTACATACTTATACAGTACAGAACAGTTGTCAAGAAAATAATTAGACAGTACAACTAGGGAGAGTACATATTTAAGGCTTAAGGAGACAGGAAACGGGGCTTGTCGCGCGCGGGGCTTACCGATCCAGGAATTCGATCACGGCAAGGTCGCGAAGAGTGGAAGAAAGCTCATTTTCCTGGAACCTGAGATATGAAACCTGCAACCGGCTTTCATCCGTACCGGTACTGCACGCCAAAATCCCCCCTGGGGTAGCTCCACTGGATGGCGCCTTCGGTGCAGGCCACCATGCACGTGCCGCATTCAAGGCATCCCGCGTATTCCACGACTATCTCATTGCCCTCTTCGTTGAAGGAATACAGATGCCCGGGGCAGATGTTCAGGCAGTGTCGCAGGGTGCATCTGGACCTGCAGATATCGTGGTCTATGAGGATGTGGCTCTCCCTGTCCGTCTTGAAGGCGTCAAGGGCAAGCTTTTCGTCTATCTTCATGGCCTGTCACCTCAAATATTCCTGATGCGGTAAAGCTCGATGAGTCGTTTCACGCTCAGCATACCCGATGAGCGAAGCTCCTTCCACAGGGTCTTTCCCAGGGAACCTTTCGGGCTCTCGTCAAACCACATGATCTTCTCGAGGAGCCCGGGGAAGGTCTCGGGATAGTAGGAGAAGAATGAGCCGTTGTCGATGTATCCCGGCATGTTCCTCGATGCCTCGAGGTCCTTGAGGACGAAGGTCTCCTTGAGACGTTCCCCGTAGCGGGAAAGGCCCTTTTCCGAAAGGTCACCGGACGCCTTCGCCTCGACTATGGCCTCGGCGGCGGCCATGCCGGAGGCAATGGCGAATTCCATCCCCCGGACCGTCACACCCATGTTGAGGGCGAGACCCGCGGCGTCGCCAGCGAGGAGAATGCCGTTGCCGCAGAGCTTCCCGATGCCGTCATAGCCGGCCTCGGGTATGACATGCGCCGAATACTCGACTATCTTCGCGCCCTCGAGGAGTCTTCGCATCTCGTAGCGCTCCTTGAACATATCGAGGAGCGTCGACGCATCCATCGCCGGAATCCTTCCCATCATGGCGCCGATACCCGCCACCACACCCAGCGAAACGGTATCCTTGTTCGTATAGAGAAAACCGCCCCCGAAGACACCCTTCGTCACATCACCGAGGAACAGATGGGCAACGCCTTCCCCGTCACCGACGTTGAAACGGTCGTTTATCTTCTCTTCGGAAAGCTCGAGCACCTCTTTCATTCCCACGGCACACGTCTTCGGAGAAAGGGGAGGCATCAACCCCGCCTTGCGTCCCATGAAGGAGAGGACGCCATCGGCGGCCACGACGACGTGCGCGGGGATCTCTTCCGCCCCGGCGCGTATCCCGGCCACCGCTCCGTTCTCCCACAGGAGATCGTCGACGCGGTATTTGGGGACCACGAAAACGCCCCTCGCCATAAGGCGCTCCGAAAGCCACCTGTCGAGGCGGGCCCTGAGCACCGTGTAGCTGTGGTCCTCATCCCTGAACCGGTCTGAGGTGTGGTCGATACTGACGGAATTGGTGCTTCCCAGAAGGCTCCAGCGTTCGCGCACGACCTTGCGCTCAAAAGGCGCTCCGTCGAGCATCTCCGATGCCATGCCGCTTACAGGTTTGAGGTAGAGCCTGCCGCCCGTCACGTTCTTGCTGCCCGCGAAGTCGCCGCGCTCCACGACGATGACCTGCAGACCGTGCCCCGAAAGCACCCAGGCGCAGGACAGGCCGGCGAGGCCGGCCCCGACGATCACGACATCGATCTTGTCCATGCCCCTTACGTCTCTTCCCGTGTCTTCTTCAGTTCATCCTTCAGGGCGGGAAGGATGGCGAAGACATCGTCCACGATGCCGTAATCGGCNNTGGTGGAGGGCGCCTGACAGGCCGCATCCGATGTACAGTTTCGGAGAGACCGTCTTCCCGCTCTTTCCGATCTGGTCGTCGTAGTCTCTCCATTTGCTGTCGATGACCGTCCGTGACGCTCCCGTGCGGCCGCCCATGAGGTCGGCTATTTCATCGAGCATGGCAAAGTTCTCGGCGGCCTTCATGCCCCTTCCTCCGCAAATGATGAAGTCGGCCTCCTGGAGATCGACCTTGCCGGAGGTCTTTCTTTCGGACGACATCGTCTTCATCGCCGAATTCCCGGCCACCGCGGCCGCTTCCTCGATGATCTCGCCCGCGTCGCCCGCGTCGGCCACGGCAAAGGAATTGGGTCTGAAGGTGACGATGACCGTCGAGTCCGCCTTTGGCGCGAGCCAGGAGATCACCTTGCCGCCGTACAGGGGTTTCTTTATCCTTATCCCTTCCCCCGCCATGTCGACACCGACCGCGTCGGACACCATCGCGGCGGAAAGTCGCGCTGCCATCCTGGGAAAGAGGTCCTTGCCCGTCACCGACGACGTTCCCAGAACGACCATGGGCTCGTACTTCTTCAGGATAGTCTCGAGGACCGATCCATAGGTATCCCACCCATACTCCGCGAGCGCAGCATCGTCGACAAGAATTGTCTTACCCGCAAACCGGGCGACGGCATCGGCGGCGTCCGCAAGGCCGGACCCCAACACCACCGCGAACAGCGTGGACGACAACCGCGAGGCCATCTCCCTGCCTATGGACAGCAGTTCGAACGATGCCTTTCTCGGCTTCGAGTCTTTGCATTCCACAACAACAAATACGTCCCTGGTCATGTGCAATCCTCCTCTCTACAGGACCTTCGCTTCATCCTTGAGCGCCCTGACGAGGTTCTGCGCCTTCTCTTCCGGTGACGCTCCCTCCATGATGCGGACCGAAGGCCGGCCGGCCGGTGCCTCGTAGGACAGCACCGTGATCTTCGACGCATCCCTGTCTATGGGACCGAAGGGCGCCTCGATGGACGCGGGATCGAGGATATCTATCTGTGTCTTCATGGCCTTCATCACGCCTGTAATGAGGGGCACCCTCGGCTCGTTGAGGCCTTTCTGACAGGTGAAAAGGGCCGGCAGCGAGACCTCCGACGTCCTTCTGCCCCC
>DBQU01000004.1:0-6937 GCA_002305765.1 Deltaproteobacteria bacterium UBA1386 | reverse complement strand
TTCGTGCTGTCGATAAGGAAGGCCCTGTCCGCGCCCATGGCTATCGTCGTCCTCAGGGCTTCGACGGCCCTCTGCGGCGCGAAGGCGCACACCGTTATCTCCACGTCCTTCAGTGCCTCTTTTATACGTATCGCCTCCTCAACGGCAAATTCGTCGAAGAAGTTCACGACATACTTGTTCTCGACCTCAAGGCTCTTCTGATCGGAGCTTATGATGATGCGCGCTTCCGTATCAGCCACCTGTTTCATCAATACTAGGACCTTCACTTCTTCAGCCTCCTCCTGTATGTGGATCTATACCGAAAACCACGAAAGAAAAACGAAACGGCCGGGAGTCGAACAGGACTGTGTTTATACCATAAGCAATATAAAAATCCCCTTGTTTTACCCTGAATTTGTCGTCACAGCCATGGGAAATTTTGCATAAATTATTTTACCGATGCCCTTTTGTCAAGGAAAAACTGGCAGACTTAAACGCCAGATGGCCGAACGAAAGGACCCGGAAGACTCACGCGGCAACATGAAGCATTCGAACAAATAACGACACGCACACGAATGAGGCGATCTGGATTTCTATTTGCCCTCTCCTGATCGGTACCCTCTCCCTGGATTCCGGCCTTCGCCGGAATGACGAAGAAGAAGGTTGTGACCGTTGCCTTCCGGCATCAGAGGTCCACGAAAGAACGCAGGAGCTTTGCCCTCATCGGGTGCCTCAGCTTCTTCAAGGCCTTCGCCTCGATCTGCCGTATCCGCTCACGGGTGACCTCGAAGACCTGTCCCACCTCTTCCAGGGTATGGTCCTGTCTCTCCCCGAGTCCGAACCGCATCCTCACCACCCTTTCCTCCCTGGGGGAGAGCGTCGAAAGGATGGAATTGAGGTTGGTCACGAGGTCTTCGTAGATGGCAGAGTCCTGGGGTGTGAGCACATTTTTGTCCTCGATGAAATCCGCGAGGTGCGTATCCTCATCGTCATTGATGGGCGTCTCCAGTGAGATGGGCTCCTTCGTTATCCTGAGGACCCTCCTCACTTTCTCCGATGAGAAGCCTATCCTGTCGGCTATCTCGTCAGGATAAGGCTCCCTGCCCAATTCCTGCACGAGCCCGCGGGATACCCGTATGATCTTGTTGATGGTCTCTATCATGTGGACGGGGATCCGTATCGTCCGTGCCTGGTCGGCGATGGCGCGCGTGATCGATTGGCGTATCCACCAGGTCGCGTAGGTGCTGAACTTGTAGCCCCGTTTGTACTCAAATCGGTCCACCGCCTTCATGAGGCCGATATTCCCCTCCTGGATGAGGTCGAGGAGTGACAGACCTCTGTTTATGTATCTTTTCGCGATGCTCACGACAAGCCTGAGATTGGCCTTGACGAGTTCGTTCTTGGCCCCCGCGAAATCGGATTCCGCCTTCTCGATCCTCTTCAGGTAATGCCTCAGGAGTTTCGAGGATATCCCGATCTCATCCTCGATCCTCGCCTTTCTGTTCGTCAGGGCCTGGAGGTGCCTCTTGCTTCCCTTTTCTTTTGACCTCTTGTACCGGGCTATCTCGGCATCGATCTTGTCCATGCGCTCCACGTACCGCTTCATGCGCAGAATGATCTTTTCCGTGATCTTCTTGCTGAGGTTGATCTCGGTAATTATCTTCTGCATCTCCTTGCCCTGGCCGTCCTTCCGGCCCTTCGCGTTCTCCCTCGACCGGGCATGCTCTTCCTTGAGCCGCTCGAGGAGGGCAATCACCCTTTCCCGCTGATATTCGAGCTCCGTGTCTCCTTCTTCCTCATCATCCGCCTCGACGGTGATGTCTTTGACGGCCGCCTTCGATGTCTTGAGCGCCATGAGGGCATTGAGGAGTTCCTTGACGGTACCGGGAAAGGACAGGAGCACTTGCTTTACATCTTCCCTCGCCTCTTCCATGAGACGGGCGATCTCCTTTTCACCTTCCCGCGTCAGGAGGGCCATGCTTCCCATCTCCTTGATGTAATGACGGATGGGATTGATGAGATCGTCATCGTAGACCTCCTCGAAATCCCCCTCCATGGGCTCGTCGGCATCCACGTTCTCCACGCCGCCGATCGCGTCCTGGTGTTCGATCTCGAAGAGATCGATGTCATCAAGGATGTTGCTGGGCTTCTCACCGTGTGATATGAATGCGTACAGCTCCCCGTTCTCAAGATTCTCTTCATAAGGATAATATCTCCTTACTTTTTCAGGCATGGCCACCTCTCTATAAAAAGTTATTTTTTATATGCGTCAATACCTGCCTCTTCTGTTCCAGGAGTTCTGTGACCGCCGCTGCGTCCCCCGATCTCTCCGCCTCGGCAAGCTTTTCGGTGATCTTCTTCGACTTCTCCCTGAAGAACTGGCGTTCAATGTGCCTGAAATAATCGAGGAGCACCTTCTCGGGCTCATCGGGGTCCGTCCCGGCCTCGTCAAAGGCCGCCTTGAGGACAAGCCCCTTCAGGTCCTCCTTGTCAAGCGTCTCGATGAAGTTCTTCACGTCAAGGTTCTTTCCCTGTTCAAAACAGGTAACCATTCGTGTCATGACCTCTCTGACATCGTCATCCCTGATGTAGCGCAATACCTCCTTTCCCTTGAGATATTCAAGAAGCTCGGGGCGTGCCATGCAGACATTGATGACCCTTCTCTCGATCACCCCTTTCACCGCATCCGCCCGCGGAGCCCCACCTTTCACCTCGTACGTCCTCGTCCCTGCAAAATGCTCCTCCTCGACCCCCGTCAACTCCGAAAGCCTCTTGACGTACAGCCGTCTCTTGACCTTGTCGCGGATGGCGTCGATGTGCGGCATCACCTGCCTGATGAAGGCCTGCTTGCCCTGAAGGGTCGTCATCTTTTCTTTTCCGGAATAATGGTCGAAATAGAAGTCGAGGATGGGCTTCTTGCTTTTTACGACCTCCGCCACGGCGGCGGCGCCTTTTTCCCGCACAAAGCTGTCGGGGTCGTGACCTTCCGGCAAGACGACCATGTTGCCGTTGACGTCCATCTCCGCGAAAAGGCCTATGAGCCTCAGCGCGCTCTTGATGCCCGCTTCGTCGCCATCGAGCATGAGGGTGATGTTCTCCGTGTAATTCCTCAACTTCATGATCTGTCCCTCGGTGACGGAGGTACCCAGCGTCGAGACAGCGTTGGTGATCCCAGCCCCGTACAGGCCTATGAGATCGAAGTAGCCCTCAACGATGTACACTTCATCCCGATCGGTTATGTGCTTCTTCGTCCGGTCTATGCCGAAGAGGGACGTGCGCTTCGAGAACACGGATGATTCAGGGGAGTTCACATACTTCGGTATGCCGTCCTTTTCCAGTGTCCTCCCTCCGAAGCCGATGACCCTCTTGTTGACATCGATGATGGGGATGACGATCCTGCCCCCGAACATGTCGTAGAGATCCGTCTCCTTCATCCTCACGACGCCGGTGCTGAGGAACACATCGGCGGGTATCTCCGTCGCCTTGAGAGCTGCCTTCAAGGCGCCGCGGGAACGCACGCTGTACCCAAGCCTGAACTCGTCCGCGATCTCCCGGGAGATGCCGCGCCTCGCGAGATACTCGAGGGCGAAGCTCGTGCCCCTAAGGCCCTTCTGGTAGTATTCGCAGAGCTTCCCCAGGGCGTCGTAGTGGCCTGCCTTCCTCCTGTCCCCTCTCCTTTCGACCTCTATGCCGTATTGACGGCCGAGATGCTCGAGGGCCTCGACGAAGGTCAGGTTCTCGTATTTCATGATGAAGTTGATGGCATTGCCGCCTTCCCTGCAGCCGAAACAATAGAAGATCTGCTTCTCGACGCTTACGGTGAAGGAGGGCGTCTTCTCCTTATGGAAGGGGCACAGACCCATATAATCCTTTCCGGCCTTTCTCAGCTTCACGTGCTGGGATATGACGTCGATGATGTTCACTCTCTGCAGAAGCTCGTCGAGTGACCCTTTCATGCGAACTCCACTATGGTGACGCCGGCATTGCGCTCGTCCGCATGGAAGGCGCGGACATAAGACGTCTCGGCGAGGTGGTCCCTCACGGCCTGCATGAGCCGCCCAGTGCCCACACCATGCACGATCCTGACCTGTGAAGTACCCTCGACAACGGCCCGATCGAGGAAGGTATCGACGGTTTTCAATGCCTCTTCCACCCGCATGCCGATGATCTTCAGGTCCCGCTGCTCCGTTTTCTCCACGTTGATCTCGGATCTGTCGCGCGACACCCGTTTTGGGCCTTCGATAGCCTTCTCGATGAACATCCGTTTCAGCTTCGTCCTGACGTTGCCTACGGCAACTTCGAAAACACTTCCCTCTTTGTCGATATCGACGACGTACCCTTTGCTTCCCAGCGTCTTCACGAGAACGTAATCGCCTATCCGGATGTCCTCCCCGACCTCCTTAGCGGGTCCCCTCAGCCTTTCCTTAAGGGAACGTATTTTGTCCTTACTCTTTGTTATAGACGCTCTTTCCTTTTTTGCAACCTCTTTTTTGATCTCCTCGACCTCGACCTCGACCTCGAGGAGCCTCTCGCGAGCCTTGTCCTCCCATTTCCTCAGGTAGTCATCCTTCCTCTCCCTGATGACCTTCAACCTCTCGCGGGCCTCTTCCTTGATCTTCGCCAGTTCCCCGCGTTCCCGTGCCGTCTTTGCCTTCTCCTCCTCAAGGCTCGTTATGAGATCGTTGAGCATGAATTCCTGCTCGTTGAGGTAGGTGTAGCTCTTCTCTATTATGACCTGAGGGACATCGATCTTCCTCGCGACATTGATGGCGTTCGAGTAACCGGCGGTCCCGTAAATGAGCTGGTAAAGCGGCCTCATGTTCGTGGTGTCGAAGGATGTCGCCACATTCATGGCGTAATCCTTCATATACCCGTAGGCCTTGATGAGATTGAGATGGGTCGTGACGACAACGCGGCATCCCTTTTCCACGAAGGCGTCGATGACCCCCATCGCCAGTGCGGATGCTTCCTGGGGCTCCGTGTTGCCCCCTATCTCGTCAATGAGAACGAGTTCGTCGCCCCCGGCGTTGAGATAGAGGTCCTTAATGGCATACATGTGGGCAGTGAAGCTGCTCAGTTCCAGCGATATGTCCTGCTCGTCGCCGATCAGCGCGAAGACATTCGAGAAGAGGGGAACCACCGGTCTTTCGGTGGCGGGAATGAAAAGGCCTGTCTTCGCCATTAGCGAGAGCAGGCCGATCGTCTTGAGCGCTGCGGTCTTGCCCCCGGCGTTGGGACCGCTGATGATCATCACCTTCTCGCTCTCCTTCATAACGATGTCGATGGGCACCGCTTCGCTCTTGCGGGACATCGCTATGAATGGATTGACGGCCTTCTTCACCTCAAGGCTTCCCGACAGCGTCACCTCGGGCCTGACACACCTGAATTCATGGCAGAAGAGCGCCATGGCGTGAAAGAAGTCGAGCTCGGCGAGGCACCGTACGTTCCTTTCCAGGGCCTCCCTGAAGCCCCGCGTGAAATCGGTAAGCTCGCGGAGGACCTTCTTTTCCTCCTCCTTTTCCTCGTTGACGAGGATGTTGATGCTGTTGTTCAGCTCCACGCACTCCACGGGCTCGACAAAGGAGGTCTTGAGGGAATGGGAATAGTCGTGCACGATGCCCTGGACGGCCTCGTTGAAGTTCGGCTTCAGGGGAATGACGTACCTGTTGTTCCGCAGGGATATATAGTCATCCTGGATGATGGGACGCATGGCCTCCCGGCCCATTATGCGTTCAAGCTGTTTCCTGATCCTCTCCCTGTTCATGAAGAGATCGGCCCGTATGCGTGACAACTCGTAGGACGCGCTGTCTTCGAGGTAACCCTCGGAATTCACGGAACGCGCGATACGCCTCGCGAGTGCGGTCAGCCTGTCGATCCCGGCAACGAGCTCGTCGGTGAAGGCGCTCTTTTTGAACACCTTCGAGAGAAAACCCCCAACGTCTTCGCAGGCCCTCAGGAAATTTGTGAGGGACAGGAATTCCGAGGGCTCGAGGACGGAATCCCTGATGGCGGTCCTCGCCAGCACTCCGGTTATATCGGGGACGTCGGAGAAGGGGACCCTGCCGTCCCACTTTATGACATCCAGGACGGCTTCTATCCGGTCATGGCGCCTGGCGATCTCTTCGATATCGTCAAGAGGCCGAAGATTACCAAGGGCGTCCTTGGAGAAGGGCGTCGCAGAAAATTGGAGTATAATATCCCTGAGTTTGAGGTAATCGAGATATGATAGTGTCTTATCGATCATAGGGGCTTTCGACTATTGTCATCACGACTCCAGTCTTTTAAGCACCATTGCACTCAACACTTTGCCGTCTATCCTTCCCGGGAATTTGTCCATGAGGAACTTTATCACCTTCCCCATCTCCTTCCGGCCCGTCGCACCGACGGCTGCGACCGCCTCTTCTATCTCCCTGAGGATCTCTTCCTCCGACAGCTGTGAGGGTTGAAACTCCTTGAGGATCTCCAGTTCTTTCTCTTCCTTTTCGGCGAGCTCGAGACGCCCGCCTTTCCTGAAGCTCTCGATGGAATCGTTGTGTTGTTTGATCGACGTCTTGACGAGGCCAAAGAACTCCTCGTCCGACAGAGGTCTTATTTTCTCGACTTCCTTGTTCTTTATGGAGGCAAGGAGCATCCGGAGCACGGACACCCTTATGTTGTCCCTCTTCTTTAAAGCCTCTTTCAAACCCTCTTCAATTTTGGATTTATAGTCCATTTACTCCTAGTAAAGACCTTTATCCATAGTTCTCTTGAGTTTTTTCAGAGCTCTCTTTTTCGCAGCGAGTATTTTTTTCTTTCTCTTGACGCTGGGTTTTTCGTAGTGTTCTCTTTTTTTTATCTCGGAGAGAATCCCGGTTTTCTCACACTGCTTCTTAAATCTCTTGAGGGCGCTCTCGAAGGATTCACCTTCTCTTATAATAACTGCTGGCATCCATTCTTCCCTCCCTCCATTGGTCCGTTA
>DBQU01000100.1 GCA_002305765.1 Deltaproteobacteria bacterium UBA1386 | reverse complement strand
GGTAATGTATCATTCTTTGTGTCAGGAACAAAAACTGGGGTACCATCATAGCGAGGAACCCTTCACAGTTCAGAACTATGATTAAGGAGGTACCCCAGATGAAGCAAGACAGGATTATGATACGGAGTCTACCAGAGGCAATGGCTGTGGTCAAGGAGATGAACATCGCTTCTTCGGAGGAATGGACAGGGGATTATCGGGGTGCGGCACGGGATGCGATCTCATCGTTCCTGACCGACCGCATGACACAGAAGCTCCGGTTCCACCTCGCCGAGAGAGAGGCAGGAGGCATACCGGACAGGCGCAACGGCCATTACATGCGCCACCTCCTCACCGAGCTGGGGGATGTCCTCGTATCCGTCCCCCGGACGAGGACCTACAACCCCGTCGAGGTCATAAGGGCCTATGCGCGCCGGTCACAGGATGTGGACCGTCTCATCCTCGCCAGCTTTCTCCTCGGCCTGTCCACCCGCAAGGTGGGAGAGGCCCTCCTTTCCATCCTGGGGGAGAAGGTAAGCCCCGCCACGGTAAGCAGGGTGGCAAAGACCCTCGATAAGGCAGTATCCGCCTTCCACAGGCGGAGGCTCAAGGGAACCTATCGCGCCCTTCTCTTCGACGGTGTGGTCCTTACCCGGAAGACCGGGGCGGGCCCCGTAAAAAGACCCGTCCTTGTCGCCCTGGGGATACGCCATGACGGGAAGAAGGAGATCATCGACTTCAGGCTTGCCCGGTCGGAGAGCGCCGATGAATGGGAGTCCTTCCTCACCCGCCTCACCGCCCGGGGTCTCTCGGGCAGGGAGACCGAGGTCGTCTGTGTCGACGGAGGGCCGGGCCTCATCAGCGCGGTGAGGAGCGTCTATCCCCTCATCCCCCTCCAGCGGTGCTGGGCCCACAAGATGCGCAATATCCTCGACAAGGTCAGGAAGGCGGACACAGACGAGGTGAAGAGGGGCCTCGTGAAGATCTACGGGGCGAAGAACCTGAGAGAGGCACGCTCCGCTGCGAAACGATGGAGCACTGTCTGGGAGGACAGATATCCCGCGGCGGTGAAGTGCCTGCGGGATGACCTCGACGATCTGCTCACCTGTTTTGGTTTTGCCGACAAGCTGTTCAGGAGAAAGATACGGACCACCAACGCCATAGAGAGGGTCTTCCGGGAGGTGCGCAGGAGGACACGGCCCATGGGGGTCTTCGAGAACAGGACCAGCATGGAGCGGATCCTGTATGCGGTCTTCCTCTATGAGAACATACGCTATGGGGTGCACTATGTTTTTGCTTGCTGACACAAAATACTTGACGTTACCTGGGCTTGCGGGGCCGGCAAACCCGCACAGGGGCACACGTGTCTGCCCTGCGGGCGAATGGGGTAGAAACACCATTATTATGGAGAGGGTGGTTCGCCGTCGGACAACGAGCGGGAGCTTGTCGTCGATGAGAGGGAGACTGCCATGCTATTCCCGCGGATATTCTCGTTTTTCCTCATTTGCGTGCTTGCGCGCAGACCCGTGTGCCCGTTTGCGCAAAGCGCAGACCCGTATGCCCTTAGGGCAGACCCTTTCTTCTTGATTTTTGGGGGAAAGGCATGTTAAATTCACGGGATTTTAAACGATTTTTCACCGTCGAAAGGAGTCTTCATGAAAAAGTACGAGCCTGAGGCGATCAGGAATGTTGGTATCTTTTCTCATGGCGGAGAGGGCAAGACATCGATCGTGGAAGCCATGCTCTTTCTGGCCGGGGAGAACACGAGGCTCGGCAGCGTAGACGAAGGTACCTCCCTTATGGACTACGAGCCGGAAGAAGTGGAGAGGAAGATCACGATATCCTCCACCCTGGCTTGCTTCGAATGGGCAAAGAACAAGATCAACCTCCTCGATACCCCCGGTGACGACAATTTTATCTCCGACGCGAAGCTGTGCATGAGGGTTGTCGATACGGCGGTGATCGTCATGAGCGCTGTATCGGGTGTGAAGGTGGGAACGGAAAAGGTCTGGGGATATGCCAGTGAGTTCGGCGCGGCGGCCGCCATCTTCGTGAACAAGATGGACAGGGAACGCGCCGATTTTGCCAGGACCGTGGAGGATATCCAGAAGAATCTTACAGACAGGACATGCCTTGTCGTACAGATGCCGGTGGGTCAGGAAGAGGATTTCAAGGGTGTTGTGGACCTTCTTGCCATGAAGGCCTGCATTTATAAGGGGGACACCTCCGGCGCGTTCGATGTGGTGGACATACCGGCGGACCAGCTCGACCTTGCCCGGAAGTATCGCGAGAAGCTTGTGGAGACAGCGGTCGAGATGGATGACGAGGTGATGGAGCGTTACTTGAATGGCGACGAGATAAGCCCCGAGGAGATCGAAAAATGTCTCAAGGCGGGGATCGCGGACAACAAGATCGTTCCCGTCTTTTGCGGGTCGGCAGCTCGGAACATAGGCATCAACACCTTGCTTGACGGCATAGTGAAGCTTTTTCCGCCGCCTTCGTTCAAAAAAGAGGTACAGGGTATCGACCCGAAGACGGGTGAGATGGTCTCACGCGAGTCATCGGCCGGACAGCCCTTCAGTGCGCTCATCTTCAAGACAATCACCGACCCCTTCGCGGGCAAGCTGACACTCTTCAGGGTCTATTCCGGGGAGCTCCATCCCGATATGACGGTGCTGAACGTCCTCAAGGATGAGAAGGAACGGATCGGACAGATCTTCTCTCTCGTGGGAAAGAAGCAAAAACCCGCGGGCTCGGCAAGCGCGGGGGACATCGCCGTCGTGGCGAAGCTCAAGGATGTTCAGACGGGTGACACCATCTGCGAGGAAAAGTCAGCCATCAGGTACGAGGGTGTGACGGTGCCGAACCCCGTCATATCCTTCTCCCTGCAGCCCAAGGCAAAAGGCGATGAAGACAAATTGAACACGTCGCTGGCGCGGCTTATCGAGGAAGACCAGACGATCAAGTATTCCCGTGACGAGCAGACGAAGGAGTTTCTTCTCTCCGGTATGGGCCAGGTCCATATCGAGGTCATCGTGGAGAGGATGAAGCGCAAGTTCGGCGTCGAGGTCGAGCTCAAGGATCCGAAGGTGCCTTACAAGGAAACGATCAAAGGGACTACCAAGGTCCAGGGGAAATACAAGAAACAGTCCGGCGGGAAGGGCCAGTACGGCGACACGTGGCTGGAACTCGCCCCCAAGCCTCGCGGCGAAGGTTTCGAATTCGTGGACAAGATCGTCGGCGGCGCGATCCCCAGGCAGTATATCCCCGCCGTCGAGAAGGGCATCGTGGAGGCCATGAACCAGGGTATCCTGGCGGGCTATCCCGTCATCGATTTCAAGGTCACCCTTTATGATGGGTCCTATCACGACGTTGACTCGTCGGAAATGGCGTTCAAGATCGCGGCGTCAATGGGCTTCAAAAAGGGCCTCGAGATGTGCAAACCGACCCTTCTCGAACCGATCATGAAGATGGAAGTGATCGTGCCGGATGAGAACATGGGCGATATCATGGGCGACATGAATTCCCGGAGGGGCAAGATCATGGGCGTGGAGACCAAGGGAAGCAACCAGGTGGTCAAGGCGGTGGTTCCCATGGCCGAAGTGCTGAGGTATGCACCCGATCTAAGGTCTATGACAGGCGGACGGGGGACATTCACCATGGAGTTCTCCCACTATGAGGAGGTCCCGGCACAGATCGCCGACAAGATAGTCGAGGCTGCAAAGCGCGAGAAAGAGGCACAGGAAAAATAGCTACGGTGCGCTATAATATGGTGTGAGACGGGGCCCCTGAAGAAGGGGCCCTTTTGTTGTTTCCGCTTCTTGCATTGTGAGGGGCAGCGTACGCGACAGGGAGGACAGATGCGGGCTGTGATCCAGCGGGTCAGGAGTGCTTCCGTGGAAGTGGACGGACGGTGCGTGGGACAGGTGGGGCCGGGCCTCCTCGTTTTTCTTGGCATCGCCAGAGGCGACGGCGATAGGGACATTGACTGGTTGATCGAGAAGATCGTCAACCTGAGGATATTTGAGAAGGAGGACGGCAGGTTCGACGAGTCCCTGCTAGACAGGGGCGGTTCCCTTCTCCTGGTATCGCAGTTCACCCTCTATGGCGACTGCGCGAGGGGTCGACGCCCGTCTTTTTCCGATGCCATGCCGTCGGATGAGGCAAAGGTCCTTTTCGAGACCTTCCTGGAGAGGGCCAGGCTCCGCGTTCCCGACGTTAAGACCGGGGTGTTTCAGGCTCACATGGAGGTGACCCTCACGAACGATGGCCCCGTCACCCTGATCATAGACTCCCGGAAACAGCCATGACAACGTCTCCGTACTACGGAGTATGACGGCAAGGCAACAAAAGTTATACATATCCTCACATTTATCTTGACAACCCTTTCACTACCCTAGTATAAGTATATTTCATCTTAAAGACATACGTTGCATTACGGTCTTGTCGGGGACGGTCGACACATCACAGACGGAGTCATCATCTGATTCCCCGGAATGATCGCTGGCCCATTGTGGACTGGCGACGCTTGGGTACTTATGGGTGCGAAGCTCGATGATGGGACTGTTTGAGCACAAGGAACGCGAGACTGGAGTCTACGGAAAGCGTCCCGAAAGGTGTGCGTGCGTCCCTCCAGCAGGGACCCGGTGTGGGAAGGGTCGGTGCCTGTGAACAACATTCATGACAAAGAGGCCCTCAGGGAAGACGGCGGCCGGGGGAACCGCGGTGTTTCGGACGATGAAGCTGTAAGCGCCGCGCTTCGCTATCTCTTCGGTCTCCAGAGGGACGACGGCGGTTGGGGGACGTCGCAGGACGGACCCAGTTCCATACACATGACCGCGATGGTCGTAATGCTCCTGAGGCGTTTCCCCCCCGACGAAGACAGGCGTGTCGCCCTGGAAAAGGCTACGGGATACCTCCTGGCGAGACAACACGGGGACGGAGGTTTTGGAGACGCTTTCTCCACCGTGCACGAGACGGCCCTCGCGAGCCATGCCCTTGAAGGTCTGCTCGATGGCCCGGAAGCAGTCGTCAAGGCGAAACAATACCTCGTTCGGGCACAATCGGAAAATGGTTCGTGGAACGACGACCTGTACTCCACGGTCCTTGCCCTTGAGGCCTGTGTGCCTACCGGGGAAGGTCTTGCGGTCACCGGGGCCGGGGAGGGAGAAACGTGGATAGAGGAGGAGGGACACAGGGGTGCAGGGCCGGGCGACGCGGAGGATGGGTATCCGGGAGCCGACGGAACGCCGTCGGGTAGCCGCTATAGGGCGGCATCGGACGAGAGCGGTGATGGAGGTACGGCCGCGAAGGGTCAGATCCGGGGATCGAATGAGCGAACGAAGATCTCCCTCGTTTCGCGCCGGAAGGCCAGCGCCGTTTCCATTCAGGATGCCGTCCAGGATGCCCCTCTCTCGGTCAGGAGCGTTATTGTGCGGTCTGTCGGGACGGACAGAAAGGAGTACGGTCCGAACGAGACGGTGCGCATATGCTCCACCATCGAGAATCGATCGGAGGCCGACTTCAGCATCGTTGTCAATGCCCAGCTCGCTGATGCCCGAGGCCATATAGTGGACGTGGCGGCCCATGAAACAGGACCCGCGGTGAAGCTCGGCGCGGGGGCCTCCGAGCCCGTGATGCTCCTGTGGAACACGGGCATGAGCCAGCCTGGCGCCTACAGCGTTCGTTTCCATGTCGCCGACGCTGCCAGCGGGAGCGTTGTCGATGAAAGAAAGCTGGCATTCGTTATCGTTCCCTCTGTCGCCCTCGAGGACCTCGATCTCGTCGTCACCCCCTCGAGCCTCGATCAGGACGAGACGAAAACGGTGGAGATGCGGCTCACCTTGCAGAACAGGTCCAACACGGACGCTGTCATGAACGTGGAGGTCCTCATGAAGGACCCGGAGGGAACCCGGGTACATGAGGGACGGGTCGCTGTCGACGTGCCGTCGTCGGTACCGGAGAGGATCCTGGAACTGCCTGCCCTGACGCATGTCTTCGACCGCTGCGGGCAGTACCTGGTGGAGGTCTCGGTCCGTTCGGGGGAGGTTTTGTGCGGACAGGTGAGGAGTGCCATCCGCGTTGCCCCGGCGACGAGGATCGAGGTCGTCAAGACCGTGGATCCCGCGACTGTAACCCCCGACGGGGACAAGGAGGTGAGGGTGAGCATCCGCCTCGAAGGCGTGGGTGCGACGGTCAACCCCTCGCTCCTCTCGGCGGTGACGAATAGCGGCGGCGACAGGATCCTCCTCAGCTTCGATAAGGCGATGGCACAGCCCGCCGTTGGGGTCCCGATGTTCACGGTCACGGCTGACGGGGTTCCCTGTGCCGTCCTTAAAGTGCGCCTCAGGGAATCGGACATTACCAGGATCGATCTCGTTCTCGCGGCGCCGGCGGCAAAGGGACAAGAGATCCGTGTGGGCTATGCCGGCTCAAGCCTCACGTGCATTGAGGGCAAACCCCTCATGCCCTTTGACGACGAAGAGGTTGCAAACAGGGTTTCGCCGCCCATATTCAACCAGGACGGATATGGCTTCAGTGGCCCCATCCCGCCGAACCCGCTCACCGTAAGGACGGTGATGACGGGATACGGCGAGTGGCCCCGGGGTTTTTACAAAAACGTCCTCGCCTTTGCGGGCGCCGTGTTCGACGGCAAGGCCATCTGGATGGTCCCGGCCAATGCCGACAGCGTCGTGAGACTCGAAACGGATACGGGTGAGATGACCGCATTCAACCACTGGCCGGAGGGATTCTCGAAAGGCGGCCACGCCTTCGCCGGAGGTGTTTTCGACGGTGAATGCCTGTGGATGGTCCCCTCCTATGCCGACAGCGTCGTGAAACTGGATACCGGCACCGGTGAGATGACAAGATACAATGGCTGGCCGAAGGGGTTTTCAAAGGGCGGATATGCCTTCGCGGGAGGCATCTATGACGGCCGCTTCATCTGGATGGTCCCGGCCAATGCCGACAGTGTTGTGAGGATGGACACGCATACGGGCGAAATGAGCGCCTGCGGCGGGTGGCCCGAGGGTCTCGGCAAGGTCGAATACGCCTTCGCCGGAGGTGTTTTCGATGGTCGCTACATCTGGCTCGTGCCTTATTATGCCGACCGGGTCGTGAGGGTGGATACCCAGACGGGCGAGATGACCGGTCATCACCAGAGGCCCGAGGGTCTCGGCAAGGTCGAATACGCCTTCGCCGGTGCCGTTTTCGACGGGCAGGGTGTCTGGATGGTGCCCTTGAACGCCGACCGGATCGTCAGGATAGACAAGGATACGGCAGAAGCGACGGAGTACCCGGAGTGGCCGCAGGGTTTCATCAAAGGGGTGAACGCCTTCGCCGGGGGTGTCTTCGACGGAGAGTGCATCTGGATGGTACCCTCTTACGCGGACAGGGTGGTGCGCATCTCTTCCTTTTCATCCCTGTCCCTTTCGGCCTCCGTTACCGCGAGCGACGCCTTCTCGGCGTACATCAGTCAGGACGAGTCCGGGGAAGGCAGGCTGGCCGGCCAGGGAAAGGGGTGGTCCTCCGTCCATACCCTCCACGCCCCCCTTGTCCCCGGTCTCACGAACTACCTGCATGTGAAGTGCGTCGATACCGCGGGCCCCGTGGCGGCGTTCATGGCGGACATCTTCCTCAATGACGAGAGCTTCCATTTTGCCGACGGGTCGAGACACCTTGTGACCTCGGAGGGCGGCTGGCGGGTCTACACCGACAGGTTCGGAGGCACCGAAGGGCCGGTCACGGCTGTGTGCAAGAACGGTGAAGGCTCTTGGTCGACGCGCTTCGGCATCGACCTCGACGCGAAGTGGATATGGACCGGAAGGGGCGTGGACAGGGGCACGCGGTTCTTTTCCACCCCCATATACTATTCACCCGTCCCCATCGCTCCCATGGAGGACGTGGTCATCACCGAAACGGTGGCCGGGGGGAAGGTGACCGTGGATGAACGTTCCTTTACGCGGGAACCCTCGCGGGTCGAACGGGGAGAGGACGGAACGATCGTTGAATGGCGCCTCGAAGAGTTCAGAGTGGGCCAGCGTGAGGATTTCTCTTTCAACGTGATGCTCAGGGATACGGTTCCCGGTGAGGAGCGTCTCGTCAACCGTTCTCTCAAGGTGGCTTACAGGGACGTCCGGGGGGCGATGGCCGAGAGGGAAGTGGGCTCTTCTCACGTTCGTGTGCTTTCCTCCCCTTTTGCCGGTTCCATCGGCACACAGCGGCAGGTGTACGGGGTTGGAGAAGATGTGGATATTCTTTGTTCCGTCAGGAATCTGAGCGATCTTCCCCGGACCCTCGATGTCAGGGTGACGATGGAGGACGCGCAGGGAGTGCTCATCGAGGAGAGTCTTGTAAAAGACGTGCGCTGTGAGCCGGGAGAAGAGAGGGACATTGACGGACTCGCCTTCAAGCTTGTCGCGACCAATGCCGGGCTTCACAGGCTTCGCCTGCTACTGCATGAAGGTCAGGAAGAAAGAGTTCTGGCCGCAACCGGTTTCACGGTGGAAGACGTGCCCGCCACGGGGGTCTCCCTGCGCGGTAGCGGCCCGGCAGGTGGGCAGGCAGATACCCCTGACGGGGAGGTTGACAGCGAGGCCGGAGGGGACGGCAGCGATGGCGGCCTTCCGTCGGAAGGCGTCGGCGGGCAGGCTTCGGAAGAGGGTCTGCCCGAGGGTCTGCCGGAGGGTCTGGAAGGGACGGTCAACGCACAGCCGAGCCCCATATTCCAGGGGTTATCGGAAACCATCTACTACACGGTGTCACACGGTGCGGGAGGGGACCTCACGGGACTCAGCGTGAACGTGGTGATAGCGGAGGGAGAAACGGGAAAGGCCAGGCAGTCGTTCCTGGCGCCTCGCGCCCACTTAAAAGGCGGGTCCTTTGCCGGGAGCTTCACCTTTTCGACGGGTGCACTGGAGCCAGGCGAGTACATGGTGAAACTGGTGATCTCGCCTGGTTCCGGAAGTGAGGGGCGGGAGATAGCGGCCACGAGCTTTGTGATCCGCAGGATCGAGATGGTGGTGACCTGACGCGGGGAGGCAACACACCGTCAGGGATAGAACGAGCGTAAAAGGAGGCACGTATGCCGAACGATTTCATTGGGGATCTTTCAAAAACAAGGCTTCTCGATCTGATATCGCCCCTGCTGAGCAAAAAGAGATCGGGCATGATACAGATCAAGGGAGGCGAGGTCGGCGAGATCTACATAGAGGGATCGAACATAATCCATGCCAGGACGGGAGACCTGACGGGTGAAGAGGCAGTGCTCGCCATGATGGAATGGAACGCGNNCACCTTCGACTGGGAGGCGGCGACAGACGAGCAGACGGTCTACATGCCGACGGAACAGCTCCTCATGATCTGGACCAACCGCGAGGCGGAGTGGGGGAGGATCAGGGAACTCATCCCGTCCCCGAACGTGGTGTTCCGCATCCCCGTCAACGGATGCCCGGACAACAGGAGCGTTCAGGCGAACCAGTGGAAGGTGCTGGCCCTCTGCAACGGAATGAGATCGGTCTCGGACATCGCCGACGCGCTGGGCTGGCAGCTTTTCGAGACGTCACAGACATTGCACGGCATGGTCCGGGACGGCCTCCTGGAGAAGGCTGCCGAAAAGAGGGTGGAACAGACCGAGCGGGTCCGCAGAACTGTGAACGGTAACTTCTTTCCTCTCATCGAGAACGAGCTGCGCAAGGCCATGGGTCCCATCGCTCCCATAGTCATCGAGGATAAGCTCGCCGAGTTTGGGGAGTCGAGAGAGGCCTTCCCCGAGGACAGGCTCTCGCCATTCATTCAGTCCGTCGGCGAAGAGATCTCCGATGGATCGAAGAGGGCCCTGTTCACGCGTCTCATGGCGGAACACCTTGCGCGAAAACAAAAATAACTAAATCCTAAAATCTCAGGAGGGGGTTTGCATGTCTACAGAGAATAAGGTCACATCAGGGTTGCTTTTCAGGCTCATCGCGGGAATTTTCGTCCCCATCCTGCTGGCTTTCGCGTTTTTGGGGTGCGTGTTGTTCCTGAACATCGATCTCGGAGGCTTCCAGTTCTTGAGCATCCGTGGCATCTGGACGAAGAGCATGAGTGAACTCGGCGCCGCGAGCCTGAAGGAGTCGACGGCATCACTCAACAGGCTCGGCGAGCAGATCATCCAGCAGAAGGCCGAGGACGTCGCCAGGGAGATGGAGATCGCCCTGGGGACGGCGAAGAAGAGACCATCCATGGAGACGCTGCGGAACGACGGGTCCCTGAAGCAGATCGCCGTTCAGAAGGTCGGCGTGACGGGTTACACCGCGATCCATGACACCCAGGCGATAAACCACTTTCATTCCAACCCCAAGCTCGTGGGATCGGATCTGCACGACCTTTCCGGAAAGCTTCCGCAGTTCTGGAAGCTCCTTGAAAAGGGACTCGCGGGACCCGCTGGAGGGTATTACAACTGGAGGGACCCTGACGGCAGCATCCGCCCGAAGTACATGTACATTGCCCCCGTGAAGGGTTTGGGTCTCTTTGTCGCGGCGACGACATACATAGACGAGTTCTCGAAACCGGCCCAGGCGATAACGGCAAAGATGGGTCAGATGCAGAAGACATACGCCGCGCAATACAACAGGCGGTTCGGCCTTATCCTTATCATCCTTGCCGTCGTTCTTCTCGTATTGCTTGGTGTCATCTACCTGTATTCCTTCTCCGTGGTCCGTCCCATCCGTCACCTCTCGGAGGTGGCCGACAAGATAAGCATGGGCGATCTCAAGGCTACCGTGGATGTTAAGGCGAAGGGCGAGATAGCCGTTCTGGCCGAGTCGATAGAGAGGATGCAGGCAAGCGTGCGGGCAGCCATCGAGAGGCTCCAGAAGAGAAGATAGCGGGACTGACCGCGCGCCCTGGGAAATAGGGGCTGGCGGTCCAACGAAAGAGCAGAGGTCGATATGATATATCCACAGGGAAAAACGATCCATCAGAACTTGTCCGCGGAATACACGGACGTTCCACGGCTCCTGTCGACCCTTACGGGCAACGGTTTCTCGGGAGTGGTGGAGATAGAGGGAGGAGGCACGAAGGGCGCCTTTTTCATCGCAAGGGGCCGGATGATAGACGCGGTGGTTGGTGTCGATGCGGACCCGCCCTCAATGACGGGAGATACGGCGGTGCCGGAGCTTTTTGCCCTGGCGAGGCAGCCACAGGGGCTTCTCCACGTGCACGAGCTCACGGCGGCCCAGGTCGAGGTCGCCACGGGTTCCTTGAGGTCGGAGCTTGTCTTCAAGGACCTCAGCACCGATTTCATCCGCGTGGAGCAATTCGTCGGCAAGCTGGGCGAGGAGAAACACACGGGTTACATCGAGATATCCGGGAAGGACGGCAAACGCATCGGAACCCTTTCCCTCAGGTCGGGGGAGCCTGTGGCTCTGCAGGTTCTTTCGGAATCCGGTCAGGCAACCCTTTTTGAAGGTGAAGCGATCCCTTCGGTCCTCGACAATGCCGTGAGGCATGGCGCCCTGTTCAATGTCTACCGCAGCTCAGGCGTTACGGAGGGGACCCCGAAGGCTGCCGATGCGGGTCCTGAGGGACCTGATGGAATTTCACGGAAGACCACAGTCTCCCAGACCCGGGCGAAGAGGGAACCGAAACAAGTGAGCGATCCCGCAGTCGAACCGGAGAAAAAGGACGATGTTCCGGCGGGACCGGTCCCGGCGGAGGAGCGGGTGGAAGCGCCGAAGGAGCCACCGGCGCCGGCGCCGGCGCCGGTGGATGCGAGGGCGGGGGAACAGGAGGCGGACGACGTCTCGGCGAGCGGCCGGAAGGAGTTCATTTCCGCCCTCCAGCGGGTGTTGTCCAAGATAGAGTCCTTCGTCGACCACATATCGAAGAAGGGCGACTTCCAGAGGGTCTTCAGGCGGGTCTGTGTCGATGCATCGGACCTGTTCCATTTCCTTGATCCCTTCGAAGGACAGTTCGAGTACGATTCCGGCAGGATACGGGTTGACGACACGATCGGCCCCGACGATCTTGCCGTCGCCACCGCATATTGTCTCAATCTCGTGCTGGCTGACCTCAATAAGGAATACCTGAAGGGCGCCGCCCTGCCGCCGGGTCTTAAAGGGGAGATAGAGTCGGCGTTCAGGCATTACAAGGACGCCATCAAGAACTCGGGGATGAACTTCGTGGTTCCCACCAACATGAGATGACCCCTGGGAGGCACACTCTTGCCCGATGGCATGTTCCTTCGGGAAAGGGCTTGACAAGGATACGGGTTCATTCTACTGTGTAATTGTCACTTTGCTAATGGCTGAACCGCGCAGGAAGAAAGCAGCTCCAAAGGTCGATATCTACAAGGCCTGGTGCAAGGCGTGTGGTATCTGTGTCGCTTTTTGTCCCACCGGATCCCTGGCCCGCGACGAGGCAGGGTACCCCTATGTCAAATACCCCGACAAGTGCACCAACTGTGGTTGGTGCGAGATACGGTGTCCCGATTTTGCCATCACGGTGCAGCAGAAGAGGGACGAAGCGAGAAAGATGAGGGAGTCATTTGAAGAAGAAGCCCCTGAAGGAACGGCTGCTCCAGGGGAATGAAGCCGTTGTCGAGGGAGCCCTTCGCGCGGGGTGCCGGTTCTTCGCCGGGTATCCCATAACCCCGGCGACAGAGATCTCGGAGCAGCTCTCCGTTCGGCTGCCACAGGTCGACGGCACATTCATCCAGATGGAGGATGAGATCGCGAGCTTGGGGGCGGTGATCGGCGCCTCGCTCGCGGGCGTGAAATCGATGACCGCGACGAGCGGCCCCGGTTTCTCGCTTATGCAGGAGAATCTCGGGTTCGCCATCATCGCCGAGGTGCCCTGTGTCGTGGTGAACGCCATGAGAGGCGGGCCGAGCACCGGTCTTCCCACATCCCCCGCGCAGAGCGACGTTATGCAGGCCCGTTGGGGGACCCACGGTGACCACCCCATCATCGTCCTGTGCCCGTCGACGGTCCGCGAATGCTTCGACCTTACCGTCAGGGCATTCAATTATTCCGAGAAATACAGGATACCCGTGATCCTTCTCATCGATGAAGTGGTGGCCCACATGCGCGAGAAGGTCATGATCTCCGATGAGGAAGACATTGAGGTATTCAACAGGGTGAGACCCACGATGCCGCCGGAATGGTATATCCCTTACGAGGATACGCCCCAGGGGGTGCCCGCGATGGCCGATTTCGGGGAAGGGTACCGCTACCACGTGACAGGGCTCACCCACGATGTGCGGGGGTTTCCCACCTCCCGGCCCGATGAGGTCGATCCCTTCATACGCAGGCTTTTCAGAAAGGTGAGTCAGAACTTCGCGGACCTGCAGATGGGCGAGCACTTCCATATCGATGATGCCGACGTTGCCATCATCGCCTACGGATGCGTCGCCCGTTCCGCGAAACGCGCCGTCTCGGACTGCCGGGAGAGGGGCATAAAGGCGGGCATGCTCAAACTGAACACGTTGTGGCCCTTCATGAGGACCGACGTGGAGAAGGTGCTCAGGCAGGCGAAGGTGGTTATCGTGCCTGAGATGAACATGGGACAGATATCACGGGAAGTGAAGCGCGTGAACAAGGGCGAAGCGAAGGTCTTCACCATCAACAGGGTGGACGGCACCATCATAACGCCGCAGGAGATAATGGCCCGGATCAAGGAGGTGTTCTGATGGGTGACGTCACCAAGCTGATCCACCACTATTTGCGCCACGACAAGAAGTTTCCCCACGTATGGTGCCCCGGCTGCGGGATAGGCATCATTTTGGGGGCACTCATCAGGGCCATCGATCACAGGGGCTACGAAAAGGACGACATCGTCCTTGTATCCGGCATCGGGTGCACCGGCAGGCTCCCCGTATACGTGGACTTTAACACCCTCCATACAACGCATGGCAGGGCGCTTACCTTCGCAACGGGGATAAAGCTGGCAAAACCACGCCTCAAGGTGATCGTCGTCATGGGAGACGGCGACGCCGTGGCCATTGGCGGCAACCACTTTATCCATGCGGCGCGCCGCAACATCGATCTCACCGCCGTCATCGTCAACAACAGCGTTTACGGCATGACGGGCGGGCAGTATTCTCCGACGACGCCCTACGGCATGAAGACGGCGACGAGCGTTTACTCCAACGTGGAGCACTCCTTCAGCATATCGGAGCTTGCCGTGACGGCGGGGGCCGTCTTTGTCGGGCGGGGGACGGTCTATCACGCCAAGCTGCTCGAAAGCCTCATGGAGAAGGCCTTTCAGAAGGTTGGGTTCTCCGTTGTGGAGATCATATCTCATTGCCACACTCAGTACGGGCGCATGAACCGGATGGGAAGCGCCGTGGAGATGATGCAATGGCAGAGAGACCACGCGGTGACCATGGAAAAAGCCGCGCAGATGAAGGAGGAGGAGCTGAAGGACATGTTCAGGATAGGTGTCCTTGTCGACAGGGACCTGCCCCCGTACCAGGATGAATACGAAAAGGTGCGGAGGTGGTCGAAGGGCGTGGAGGGGAAATAGCGTGGCCTTCCGGTACGATATCAGGCTCAGCGGTTCCGGGGGTCAGGGCATCATCCTCATGGGCATCATCCTCGCCGAGGCCATAGGCATCTACGACGGCAGGTTCGTGGCGCAGACTCAGAGCTACGGCCCCGAGGCACGGGGTGGCTCGAGCAAGGCCGAGGTCGTCGTCAGCGACAGAGAGATCGATTACCCCAAGGCGCTCCAGCTAGACCTTCTCGTGGCCATGAACCAGAGGTCCTGCGACGAGTATTACATGGACCTCAAACCCGACGGTATCCTTGTCGTCGATTCGACACTGGTCAAGCAGGTGCCTCTGTCGAGGGCCTACCGGATACCTTTTACGCGCATAGCACGGGAGGAACTGAACAGGGAGATGGTCGCGAATATCGTCGCCCTGGGGGCCCTGTCGCGGCTTACCCCCATTGTCTCCGCCCGGGCTGTCGAAAGCGCCGTCCTCGGCCGCGTGCCCAAAGGGACAGAAAAGCTCAACAGGGAGGCTCTTCAGGCGGGGATGAGGGCGGCCCGAAAGACGAAGAAGATCAGATTTCCCGAGGCGATCTCGGAGCTTGTCGATGAAGATACATGAATTTCAGGCCAAGAGACTTCTTGCGGAGTACGGCGTCCCCGTTCCCCGGGGGCAGATAGCGAGAACAGACGAAGAGGCGTTGCGCGTGGCGCGGCAGCTCGGGGAGGGGCCGTTCGTCCTCAAGGCGCAGGTCCACGCAGGCGGACGGGGAAAGGCCGGAGGCATAAGGGTTGTGGACAGCATTGCCGACGTCGCTCGCGCCGCGTGGGAGATGCTTGGAAAGACCCTCATCACCGCCCAGACGGGCGAGGAGGGAAAACCGGTCCGGACACTTCTCATTGAAGAGGCGGTGAACGTCGGCAGGGAGGTCTACATCGGCATCATCATCGACAGGGATAAAGCCTGCCCCGTGATACTGGCGAGTGCCGAGGGGGGTGTGGAGATCGAGCGCCTCGCGCGGGAAAGGCCTGACCGGGTGATCACCGAGGTCGTCGATCCCTCTGTGGGGTTTCGGCCTTTTCAGGCGAACAGGATCTTCTACGGGCTCGGTCTCGACGGATCTCTCGCCCGGCCGGTGATGGCCACCGTGATAGGGTTGTACAGGCTGTTCATCGACAAGGACCTTTCCCTTGCCGAGATCAACCCCCTCGTTGTGACGGATGAGGGAGGCGTAGTCGCCCTCGATGCAAAGGTCGTCGCCGACGACAACGCGCTTTTCCGGCATCCCGACATCGCGGGCCTCAGGGACATAAGCCAGGAAGACCCGCTCGAGGTGGAAGCAGGGAAACACAACCTCAATTATATAAAGCTCAAGGGAGATGTAGGTTGCATGGTCAACGGGGCCGGTCTCGCCATGGCGACGATGGACCTCATCAAGCTTGCGGGCGCGGAACCCGCCAACTTCCTCGATGTCGGGGGAGGAGCGACGTCGGAGATGGTAAAGGAGGCCATGAGGATCCTCGTTTTCGACAGGGACGTGAGGATGATCTTCATCAACATCTTCGGCGGCATACTCCGGTGCGACACCCTGGCGCTAGGTGTCGTCGAAGCGGCCCGTGACCTGGTGATAGACGTGCCCATCGTCGTCCGGCTGGAAGGCACGAATGTGGAAGAGGGCAGAAGGATACTTGCGGGATCGGGCCTCAGCTTTGCGGTGGCAACGGACCTCGCGGACGCGGCGAAAAAGGTGGGGGAAACGGCAAGGAGAATAGGACGAATAGGAAAATAGGTCCTATCTCTCCTATTGGTCCTATCCTTCTTCTGAAAAGGTTTTCTCATGAGCATACTCATCGACAACGATACCACAGTCATCGTCCAGGGAATCACCGGTAAAGAGGGCGCTTTTCACACCGCGCAGATGGTCGCGTACGGGACCAGGGTTGTGGCGGGGGTGACGCCGGGGAAGGCGGGGGAGTCTCTTGATGGTGTTCCCATCTTCAACACTGTCCGGGATGCGGCCCGGGCGACGGGTGCCAACGCTTCGGCGATCTTCGTGCCTCCCCGGTTCGCCGGGGATGCCGTCATGGAGGCGGTAGAAGCGGGAATAGGAACGGTCGTGTGCCTGACGGAGGGCATACCGACGCTTGACATGATAGCCGTCAGACAATATATGAAAGGGAAGGATGTACGTCTCATAGGTCCGAACACCCCGGGGATGATCAGTCCCGGGAGCTGCAAGATAGGGGTTATGGCAGGATACATACATCTGCCCGGACGCGTCGGTGTAGTGTCCCGCAGCGGTACTCTGACGTATGAGGTGGTCGATCAGCTCACGAAGAAGGGGATCGGCCAATCGACGTGCGTAGGCATCGGAGGCGACCCCGTCACAGGCCTCAGCTTTGTGGACATCCTCGAGATGTTCCAGCACGATGACGGCACTGACGCGGTCGTGATCATAGGGGAGATCGGAGGTACGGCCGAGGAGAAGGCGGCGGAATATTTTCGGGAACACATGACGAAGCCCGTGGTTGCTTTCATCGCCGGAATGACCGCTCCGCCGGGAAGGCGGATGGGCCATGCCGGTGCCATCGTATCCGGTGGCACCGGGACGGCGGCGCAGAAGATAGATGCGCTTGAAAGGGCAGGGATCGCCGTGGTGAAGGACCCGGCCCGTGTCGGTGAAACCCTTTCCGGCGTCCTGTCCCGTTCAAGCGGGCGGTAAGCGTCAAAGGACAGGGAGGGTGCCATGAGAAGCAACAGGTTCCACTGGTGGATCGTATCGTTACTGTGCGCGGTGTGCATCACCGGTGCCGGGACGGCGACGGGCGAGACGGTCATCGACGTCTGGAAAGAGGTGAAGACCCCTTCGGCCCCCGAGCTTAAGGCCCTGACCCTCGACAGTGCCACCACGGCTCTCCTTCTCCTTGATTTCAATAAGCAGGTCTGCAACAACGAACGGCGGCCCCGCTGCATAGCGTCGATCCCTGCCGTGGCGAAACTGGCGCAAAGGGCCCGCGGGAGCAAGGTCGCCGTTGTGTACAGCCTGACGGCGGGTTCGTCGATCGGCGATGTCGCTGCCGCGCTTGCGGCAAGGCCCGGTGAGCCTTCGGTCACATCGGGCCCCGACAAGTTTTTGGGGACGGACCTTGAGAGGATACTGAAGGAGCGGGGCGTCACCACGGTCATCGTCACGGGTACGGCCGCCCATGGCGCGGTTTTGAACACGGCGAGCGGAGCGGCATTCCGCGGTCTCAAGGTCGTCCTGCCCGTCGACGGGCTTTCAGCGGAGGACCTCTACGCCGAACAGTACACCGTCTGGCACCTGCTCAACGCCCCCCGGGTCTCCACTCAAACAACGGCCACACGGACGGAGATGATAACCTTTAAATGAGGAAGACGGTTTTAAGTTTTAGGTTTTAAGTTTTAAGCAAAAAAGCCATGAAACGTCCGGGGAGAGAACTCCGGACCCGCACCCCGCAAAGGTGTTCTTCCTCTCTTTAACTTAAAACTTAACACTTAAAACTTAAAACGATTCTTAGAGATTTTTCCTCGCCCATTCCACCCTTTTTTCCGGAGTGGCGAAGGTGTCTTCGGGGGCCTTGTCGACCTGCCTGATGCGTTTTAAGAGCCCCGCCCTGTTTGCCATCTGGATGGCGAGACCGGGACGGGCGTTGAGCTCCAGGAGCAGCGGACCCCTGTCGCGGTCGATGACCATATCCGCTCCTATGTAGCCAAGCCCCGTCATTTCCAGGGAGCGCGCCGCCATGAGGAGCATCTCTTCCCAGTGCGGGACGTTTATTCCGCTTACGGGATTTCCCGTGTCGGGGTGGTGGGTCACGATGGAAGACCTGTGGACGGCGGTGATCGTGAGGCCGCGGGCAAGGTCGATGCCGGCACCGATAGCGCCGCCATGGAGGTTTGCCTTGCCGTCTGACGCCGCCGTGGGCAGACGGACCATGGCCATGATGGGGACCCCGCGATAGACGACGACCCTGATATCAGGTACTCCCCGGTATGTGACAGGGGTGAAGATGTCATCGGGGTGGATGAGCGCCTCGATGATGGCCTGGTCATCATGACCTTCCAGCGAAAAGACCCCGGACAGGATGTCCGCTACGTGATATCGAAGCCCGGTGATCGTGATGGTCCTGCCGCTTTCGGTGATGAGATCGGTCTCATTTCTCTCCTTCACGAGGACGATCCCGCTACCCCCCGAGCCCCGGGCGGGTTTGACGACGAAGGAGTCCCTGTCGCGGATGATCGAGTCAAGTCTCTTCACGTCCCCATGCTTCATGATGACGCCGTACATCTCCGGTGTGGGGATGCCTTGCAGGGCCGCCAGCTCTTTCGTGACGACCTTGTTGTCGACGAGAGGGAAGCGCGAGCGGGGGTTTTTGGCCATGATGATCTCGGCATTGCGAGTGTTCATACCGAGGACGCCTGTTTCCTGCAGTCGTCTGAAGGGATGGGGTATCATCGGTCAGTGCTCCCGAAGGAGCGAAAACGGACCAGTTCCGACAGACGGTACCCGGTGTACCGGCCCACGAGGATTTGCAGCCCCATGACGAAGAGGAGGAGTTCGGGGTAGACGAAGAAGGTGATCTGCAGGACCTCCCATTGGATGATGAGGTATGTGATCACCGAGACCGCGGCGCTTCCCGCGGCCGTCTGCAGCGCCGTCCTCATTCCATGCTCCTCGACAACAACGTAGAAGCGTTCTATCGTCATGGTAAGGATGACGAAGGGGAGGAGACCCACGGCCATGAATTGCCTTACCCCGAACCTGTTGCCCACAAGAGCGAGGATGATGAAGCAGGATATCACGAGGCTTACGAGGACGGACATCCTGGGGATGAGAAGCAACCGCATTCTGTTCAGGTATCGTCGCGCCGCGTACCCGATGGCGATTATCGCGGCGAAGATGGCGAGACCGTAACCAAGCCCGGTGCTCCTGAAGGCAAGAGCCATGAGCACGGGCATGAATATCCCGAAGGTCTGGAAACCGACCATGTTGCGAAGCAGCGCGATGAGGAGCGCCCCGAGGGGCACGAGCAGCAGTATCCTGAAGGTCTGTTGAAACTCTGGAGGGACCCTGAAGAGGGACCACACGTCAAGAAACCTGTCGGACCGGGTGACCTTCTCGAAGAAGATGCGCCATCGGCCCATAATGTCCCGGGTCAGCTCAAAGCGCTTCATGGAAAGCCTGCCGCCGGAGGTCCTGACGGCCGACATCCCTCCGGCACTCAGGGGGAGGAACCTCTTGTCCGAGGGGACCACCTCCATGCTTTCGGGATCTATGTGCTCCCAGCCCTGTCCCGTCCACGCCTCAACCCAGGGGAATGTGGTGTCCGTGACCCCTTCGGCAAGGGCCATACCCTCCACGGTCCTCGCGGGAACACTGACAGCGGCCAGAAGGATGAGGAGCCTCGTAATGTCATCGTACCCTTCCAACGCTTTATCGAGTCTCGTGAGGTTGGGATCGTTGCCGGAACCGGCGGCGCCGACCCTTGCAAATCCGAGGACCACCTGTATCCGCGTGGAAAGGGGCATGACGCGCCATTGACCCGTCAGTTCCTCGACGAGCGCTATCTGCTCGTCCGCGATACCGTAGGGATAGGATCGTCGCGGCGGCACGACGGTTCCTTCGGCCCCCCTGTGTTGGAAAAGGATGGTGGCCCTGTACGATATGTATTCACCATCCTTCGGCGGTTTGCCTGACCAGACGCCGATGCGGTTGTCATATTCCTTGAGAAGGTTGAAATTCATCGATCCCGATCCGATGAATTCTTCGAGTATGATCTGACCATGCTGTTGTGACGGCAATGAGAGGAGAAAGAGCGGGTCTTTCCCGGTTCCCTGCAGGACTCCATCGAAGCGAAAGGTCCATACGTGATCAGGCCGGGCGGGAGTGACGGGATATCCCAGGGAAACGATCCGGTAGGCGACAATGATGAGCGATATGGCCATGAGTGCCAGGGCAGCGGCCAGTGCCGGTCGTTTCATCGGTCGTCCTCTGTGCCCTCTGCTTCCGGAGGTCTCGTGAAGGACCGCGAAGGATCCACGAGAAAGTTGCCCGTGATGACGTTTCTGCCGATGAGCATGGGGTATCTCATGTGCGAGCGATCGTTGAGGTTGACCCGGGCCCGCAGCTTCCTTGAGGCGATGCACAGCTCCATTTCCACAACGGGCCGCTTCTTTCTCGATCCCGACGTGCGGATATGTTTCCAGTCGACAATGGAGGCCGTGATGGTGGCGCCGCCCCACTGGGGCGGGAGGGTGAAGGTAACGGTGGAGTCTTCCACACGTATGTTCCTGGCGTCGAGGGATGTTGTCGCGGCCCCCGTGTCGACGCGCGCCGGGACCGTGAAACCGTAGGGCAATATTCTGACGTACTCTTCAGCCCCTATGACGGGTTTGCCCATCTCACCCAGGGTATGCTCGGGAAAGACGAAGATAAGGAACAGGAGTGCCGGGACAACGAAGCAGAGGACGTGATTGCTTCTTTCCCGGAAGATGTGCTTGACGATCACAGGGTGTATTATAGCATATAGCCTGCGCGCGGTTGATAAAAAAGCCGCGCCCCCGGCGGTCACATATGATATAATGAACTGGTACGGGCGGAAAGATGACGACGGTGCGCTTACCTTCAGTGAGCGGGATGTTCTATCCCGACGATCCCGTTCTTTTGAGAAAGGATATCGAGACCTACCTGAAAGGGGCCGAGGTCGAACCCATCCCGGGGCGGGTCCATGCGATAGTCTGTCCCCATGCCGGATACGTGTATTCGGGACAGGTGGCGGCCTTCGCCTACAAGGCTGTTTCCAAACTCCCTGTCGACAGCGTCATCGTCATCGCCCCGAGCCACAGGGCATATTTCGAAGGCGTTGCCCTGTGGGAGACGGGTAGCTTCAGAACACCGCTCGGGGATATCGGTATTGATGAGAGGGGGGCCGGGGAACTCCTTGAGGCGAAAGATGTCTTTGTTGCCAGGAGGGATGTCCACAGGTCGGAACACTCCCTGGAGGTCCAATTGCCCTTCCTCCAGTGCGTCTTCAAGGAGCTTCTTCTCCTGCCGCTCATCATGGGGGCGGCGACGGAGGAACTGTACGAGAAGGCATCCGATGCCCTCAAGGAGATGGTTTCCGCCTCCCCGTTAAGCTATCTCATCGTGGCGAGCACGGACCTCTCCCATTATTATCCCTATGCCTCGGCCGTGAAGATCGATGCCGTGACGGTGGAGCACCTCAAAAACTTCGATATCGCGGCAATGATCAGGGACACGCGCTCCGAGAAAGCACAGGCATGTGGCGCCGGACCGATGATCACCGCCATGATGACGGCCCGGAAACTTGGGGCCGAGGCGGGCAGGGTCCTGAAATATGCCAATTCGGGTGATGTATCGGGGGACCGCAGCGGCGTTGTGGGATACGTGTCGGCGATATTCTTTGAGAAATGATCACAAGGGATGGTTGAATGGTGCTCTCGCCTGAAGAAAGACAGAGGCTCAAGGCGCTCGTCAAGGATACGATCGAAGGTGTTCTCTTCGGGAAGGAAACGACTCCCGTTGAGGTGACGGGACCCCTGAAGGAGAAGTGCGGCGCCTTTGTGACGATCAGGAACTGCGGCAGCCTGCGGGGATGCATAGGCTACGTGAGAGGGTATCTTCCTCTTTACGAGACGGTGAAGGAGATGGCGATCCAGGCGGCCTTCAACGATCCCAGGTTCGAGCCTGTCACAAGCGACGAGTGGAAGGACATCGATTTTGAGATCTCGGTCCTGACTCCGATGAGAAAGATCGACGATGTGAACGAGATAGAGGTCGGGGTCCACGGGCTGTACATAGAAAAGGGCGTGCATTCGGGGCTGCTGCTGCCTCAGGTGGCGACGGAACAGAAATGGGACAGGACCGAGTTCCTTGAGTACACCTGCTACAAGGCGGGCCTCCCGAAAGACGCATGGAAGTCGAAGGACACCGATATATTCATCTTTTCCGCGGATGTTTTTTGAAGAGCGGAACCAGCGTGATTTCCGAGACAGGGACCGGAGGGAAGGGATGATCGACAAGAGGACGTCCATTCGGGAAGTCCTTGCGAAGTTTCCACAGGCAGCACGTGTATTCGAGGAGTTCGGCCTGGGCTGTGCCGGATGCGAGGCCGCCCTCTTCGAGACCATCGAACAGGGCGCCCAGGTCCACGGTGTCGATGTCGACAGTCTCGTCGAGGGCCTGCGCAAGACCATGAAAGAAGGTTGGAACGGTGACAACTGACGGGACTCGCGTCTTATGACCGGCATCTATTCCGTGATACTTGCCGCAGGTTCATCGAAAAGGCTCGGTTTCAACAAACTGACCCTGAGGATAGACTCGGAGCCCGTCATCCGCAGGGCGGCCACCCCTTTCGTGGAGGCCGGTCTTGGTGAGGTGATCGTTGTCGGCGGGAGCGATATCGCTCCCGTTGAAGCGGCCCTCACAGGCTTGAACGTGAGGGTGGTCCGGAATGAGAACCACCGGCAGGGAATGTCGAGTTCCATCAAGGCGGTCCTGCCGTGGATCGGGGGCGCGGAGGCAGTCTTCTTTCATCTTGGTGACAAGCCTTTCGTGAAGAAGGCTTTTCTGGCCGCCATGGTCGAAGGGTATCGCGACACGGACAGGAGGATCATCGTTCCCGTCCACGAGGGAATGAAAGGTCACCCGGTCCTTATGCGATGCGGGCCTTACAGGGAGGAGATGGAACTCCTCGATGGCGACAGGGGTCTCCGCGAAGTTATAGAAAAGCACAGCACAGATGTGCTATTTATAGAAGGCGACGAAGGCATCCTTTTCGATATCGATACGGAGGAGGACCTCAGGGTCCTGAGACGACGGGGATACAGGGTCGAAAAAGGGTGAGTTCGGAGAGTGTCAGCCAGCGGAGGTGGAAGGAAGTGCCGCTTGAGAAGAATAGTGTCGCGGAACTGTCCGTGATCATAAAGGGGGCCGGTGAGATGGCCTCGGGTATTGCCCACAGGCTTTACCGGGCGGGGATACAGCGCATTGTCATGCTCGATATGCCGAGGCCCCTGTGTGTCCGGCGGTTTGTCTCCTTCTGCGAGGCCATCCATGATGGCGTCGCGGAGGTCGAGGGCGTTACGGGCCAGCTTGTGGATGATGCCTCCCGGGTGGATGCCGTCTGGCGGGCGGGCCGGATCGCCGTCGTTGTGGATCCCGAATGGAAAAGCATCGCCGTGCTCTTTCCCGATGTTGTCATTGACGCCATCATGGCCAAGAGGAATCTCGGAACGAGAAGAGACGAGGCCTCCTTTGTAGTAGGCGTGGGTCCCGGTTTTGTGGCCCCCCGGGACGTCCATGTCGTGGTGGAGAGCAACCGGGGACATGACCTCGGGCGGGTGATCTATGATGGAATGGCCGAGCCGTACACGGGTCTGCCGGGTGAGATGAAAGGCGTGGGAAAGGAAAGGGTTCTTCGCTCCCCCGTGGCGGGGCGGGTGAGACACGTCCACCGGATGGGCGATGAGGTGAAGAAGGGTGACCTCGTTCTCTATGTCGGGGAGGAGCCGGTCTATGCTCCCTTCGACGGGGTGCTCAGGGGTCTCATCCGCGAGATGGACGTCGAGATCGCTGAAAAGGTGGGTGATGTGGACCCTCGGGCGAAGAAGGATTACTGCTACACCATCTCCGACAAGGCTCGCGGGATCGGGGGCGGGGTGCTGGAGGCGATCCTCCACGAATACAACAGAGGTCCCGGGCAGGCGTGAGGTCGCGTCCCCGGATGTCGCAGGGATTGTAAATGAATATATTCCAGATCATCAGGGAACATTTGGAAGCGGGCAGCCGGGGGGTTCTTGCGACGGTTATCAGCCGCTCGGGCTCGGCGCCGCGCGATGTCGGGGCGAAGATGTACATTGATGAGACGGGACGGTCATTTGGGACCGTGGGCGGAGGATTGCTCGAACGCCATGTGCAGGAAGAAGCGGCAGGAAAGATGAGCGAGGACAGGGCCTCCATCTTCCACATGAGAATGGATTCCAGGACCGTTGCGGAACAGGGCATGCTCTGCGGGGGGAACGTGGATGTTCTCCTGGAGCCTGTGGGGCAGGCGCACAGACCTCTCTACGCCCGCCTTGCGGAGCTGGAGCGAAAGGGCGGAATGGCTGTTGTTGTGACCGCCCTGGCCACCGGTGTTTTCACGAAGACCCTCATTGAAGAGGGTCTCGTGATCACGGGAGATCCCATAGATGAGGGTAGCGCTGCGGGTCACCTGGGCCTTTTCGGTGAAAGAAGGCCCGTGATCGTCGGGGAGGGCAGGTTCATCGTCGAGCCTCTCTTCGACCGCACCAGGTTGTATGTGTTCGGGGCGGGGCACGTGTCCCAATACATTGCGCGGATGGCGAACATGGTCGATTTCAACGTGGTCGTCATCGATGACAGGACGGAATACGCCAACGCCGAACGTTTCCCCGAGGCGGCGGAGATCGTGGTAGGAGACTTCGTGGAGGCGTTCGATTCTCTGAGCTTCACAGGGCGTGAGTTCATCGTCATCGTCACCCGGGGCCATTCTCACGACGCCGATGTCCTGCGGGCCGCCCTTTCCAGGAACGCCCGGTATGTCGGTATGATCGGGAGCAGGAGAAAGGTGCAGATCATCTTCGACCTCATGCGTGAGTCAGGCTATTCCGATGAGGTTGTTTCCCGGGTGTATGCCCCCATCGGTCTTTCCATCCGTGCCGAAACGCCGCAGGAGATAGCGGTGAGTATCGTCGGCCAGTTGATACAGATACGGGCCGAATAGAGGTTTGCCACAATGGATGACGACAGTATCGTCGAGAAACGGCCGGTGAGCGAGCGGTCTGAAGACAGTTCGCTTCCCACCACCTTCGACCCCTTACGGAAGTATCTCTCCGAGGTTTCGCGCTACAGCGTCCTGACGCGGGAGGAGGAGTTCGAGGTGGCAAGGAGGGTCTTCGAGGACAAGGACAGGGATGCCGCGCAAAAACTTGTCATGTCGAATCTCAAGCTGGTGGTGAAGATCTCGCTGGAGTACTACAACACCTACCTCAATGTCCTCGACCTCATCCAGGAGGGGAATGTCGGCCTCCTTCACGCCGTGAAGAAGTTCAACCCCTACAAGGGCACCAAGTTCTCCACCTATGCGTCGTTCTGGATACGGGCGTACATACTGAAGTACATCATGGATTCCTGGAGTCTCGTCAAAGTGGGGACGACACAGAGCCAGAGAAAGCTCTTCTACCGCCTCAACAAGGAGAAGCAGAAACTGGAGGCCCTGGGGATGTTCCCGGCCCCGGCACTCCTTGCGAGCAACCTCGACGTGAAGGAAGAAGAGATAGAGGAAATGCAGAAGAGGCTGGCCTTCACGGACGTTTCCCTGGATTCTCCCATTCACGATGAGAGCGACGATACGGTCATGGATATGATCAAGAGCGGAGATGACGTCGAGGAGGTCGTATCGGACAAGGAGAAGCGGGAGATCCTCGCGCAGAGGGTGAAGGAGTTCAAGAAAGATCTCAACCCGAAAGAGATCTTCATTTTCGAACAGAGGATCATGGCGGAAGAACCGCTGACCCTCCAGGAGATAGGCCAGCAGTTCAAGATCTCACGAGAGAGGGCGAGGCAGATCGAGAGCAGGGTCATAAAGAAGTTCAGGGAACGGTTCCAGAACGAGTTTCAGGAGCTTGACCTGTAGCCGTTTCGTCATCCCGGGCCTCGAGGTTCAGGTTCACACCCCCGACGGAAGCAACGTCCCTATCCAGAGATTGAGCGTCATGTAATAGGAACTGACCATAAGAAGGCCGAGGAGGATGAGAAGCGCTCCGAGCACCTTCACGGCGTATTGCGCGATGAAGCCGAACCTCTTCAAGAGAATGAACAGTTTGTCGAAGAGGAGCGAGGAGACGACAAAGGGTATCGCCAGTCCGAGAGAATAGAGCGAAAGCAGGTAGGTCCCATGGGAGGTTTTCCCGGCCATGGACGCCACGATGAGGATCGAAGAGAGTGCCGGGCCGACACAGGGCGTCCAGCCCAGGGAGAAGGTCAGGCCGACCACGAAGGAGCCGGCGAGACCGACGGGTTTCTGTTCGAGTTGCATCATGTACTGGCGGTTGAAGAAAGATATCTTTATGATATCGAGGTAGAAGAGGCCGAGGAGGATGAGAATGATCCCGCCGAGGCGTATGATGTATGCCTGGTACTCGGCGAAGAACCCACCCAGCAACGACGTGGAGACCCCGAGGGCCACGAAGACGAAAGAGAAGCCGAGGATGAAACTGAGGGAATGAAAAAATACCCTTCTCCTGTGTTCCTTCGTCGGAGCGGCTACATCACCGACCGTTATCCCGCTGATATAGATGAGGTACGAGGGGACAAGGGGAAGGATGCAGGGCGTGAAGAATGACAGGAACCCCGACATGAAGGCGGCAAGACCGCTTACATTCATCGCTGACAGGCCGCCCGGTTCCATGAGCCGTATCTTATGGGGTTTCTCGTGAGGATGTCAAATGAAATGTGCCGCCATTGACATCGGTACGAATACGGTCCTTCTCGTCGTCGTCGACAGGGACGATGAGAACAGGGTGTTCCGCGACGTTATCGATATGTCTACCATCGTGAGGCTCGGGGAGGGCCTCGCAAACTCCGGCCGCCTGAGCGGTCCGGCTATGCTCCGAACGATGGAAGGACTCGGACGCTATGTCGCCATCGCGGCGTCACATGATGTTCGGCGCCTATTCTGCGTGGGCACCGCAGCGTTGAGGGAGGCCGCGAACAGTGGCGAGTTCCTGGCATCCGTGCGGGATGCCTTCGGTTTCGATGTCGAGATCATAAGCGCCCGGGACGAGGCTCGCTACACCTATCTCTCCGTTCGTGACGACAATGTCGTGCGGGCGTCGGGGATGACCATAATCGATATCGGGGGAGGGAGCACGGAGGTGATCACCGGGACGGACCGGGATCTTGCCGCCTATGTCTCGCTGCCGATGGGAAGTGTCAGGCTCACCGACGCGTTCGTCTCGCACGATCCTCCGGTCAGGGAAGAAATGGAGAGTGTGGTCTCATACATACAGGAACATCTTTCACCGGTCAGCTGTCCCAGGGGGAGCGTCCTTGTGGGGACGGGAGGCACGGTGACCAACATAGCCGCCATGGTGGCCGGGATCGGGGCCTACGACAAGGCTGTCGTACATGGTTTTGTGATCGGCCTCGGACAGGTGAAGGAACTGATAGCCACCCTTGCCCGATTGACGAGTGATGAGAGAAGACGTGTCACGGGGATGGAGCCGGGCAGGGAGGACATAATCGTGCAGGGGGCGGTCATTCTGAGAGAGATCATGGAGCATGGCGGATTTGACCGGGTGAGGGTCAGCGCGGCGGGCGTAAGGTACGGAGTGATATACGATAGGTGCGGGTTTACCGCGTAGTCGGTCCTTTTCGACGCCGCTTCGGGCGCCCTTCATCTTTTTGTATAGACCGACACGGTTCTTTTGTGATAAAAGTCATACAATATCAATAAAAGATTCTTTGGAATCTGAGAGTTTACACTGGAAGCGCTCGTAGAGATCCTTTCCAAAACGCCTCACATGTTTCAGGCGCTCATCGACAACATCCCAAGTCCTGTCTACTACAAGGACACAAGGGGGGTCTATCTCATCTGCAACAGGGCCTTTCGTGAGTACTTCGGCGTCATCGATGAACAGTTCATAGGCAAGGATGTCTTCCAGTTGCCCTTGAGGCAGGAAGAGGCCGAGGTCCACCAGGCGATGGACCAGGAGCTCCTCGCCGAGCCGGGAGTCAGGTCCTACGAAATGAAGAGTGTCAGGGCGGACGGCAGGGTGCGCTTTGACCTCAACAAGAAGGCGACGCTCACGGCCGAGGACGGAAGTGTCGGTGGTATTGTTGGCGTCATCATAGACATCAGTGAGCAGAAGAGGATGGAGGAGGACATCCTGAAGGCGAAGAACCTCCAGTCCCTGGGGACTCTGGCGGGTGGCATCGCCCATGATTTCAACAATCTTCTGATGGCCATCGTGGGCAACCTGTCGCTTGCCAGGATGCACACGCCTGACAACGGACGGTTGATGGACTACCTCAATGAGGCGGAAAGGATCGCTTTTCTGGGAAAGACCCTGACGCAGCAGCTCCTGACTTTCTCCCGGGGAGGGAATCCCATCCGAAGCATAGTCCAGCCGGGCGTTCTGGTGAGGTTCGTGGCGGAGCGGGCTCTGCGCGGTTTTCCCATCGATTGTGTCTTTGACGTATCTTCGGACCTTCTTCCCATCGAGGCCGACGAGGAGCAGATCAGGCAGGTCATCGAGAACATCCTCAGGAACGCGAGAGAATCCATGCCGGCCGGTGGGAAGATCACCATAACCGTCAGGAACGTGAGCATTTCTCCCGAAGACAGGCTTCCCCTCATGACGGAGGACTATGTGAGGATATCCATAGCCGATGAGGGGACCGGCATCGCTCCCGAGGACATTCCGAAGGTGTTCGACCCCTATTACACGACAAAGGGAATGGGATCGGAAAAGGGGGTCGGGCTGGGCCTTGCCATCTCCTATGCCATAGTCAGGAAGCACAACGGCAGTATCTCCATCGAGTCAACGAAGGGGCGGGGCTCCGTCTTCCATGTGAACCTCCCGGCGTACAAGCAGGAGGCGGCGCAGGAGGCGGCAGCGTCCCGGCGGCTGGCCGGTACTCGAGAGGGGAGCGTCCTTCTTCTTGACGACGAGGAGCTTGTCCTCGAGATCGGGAAGGAACTTCTCGAATACCTTGGCTACACGGTGACCACGGTGCAAAGCGGTGAAGAGGCGGTGACTCTTTACAAGCAGGCAATGGAACTGAAGAGTCCTTTCGATGCGGTCATCCTCGACCTCGCCGTCCCGGGAAGCCTCGGGGGCAAGGAGGTCCTGCGGGAGATCCAGCGGATCGACCCCGGGGTCAAGGCGATCATATCGAGTGGGTATCTCAACGACCCCGTCGTGGCTGACTACAGGGAATACGGTTTTCAGGATGTCCTCACAAAACCCTACGATTCCAGCGAACTTGACGAGAAGCTGAAGAAGGTCATTGAAGGGTAAGCGCGGGGATCAGGGCGGAGGATTAAGGGGGCAAGGAAGGATCTTCAGTTGTCTTTCTCGACGGTCAATCTCTTTCCATTCGTACAAACAGTGACGCATCCGTCGCGGTCGGTCCTGTAGAGGGGAACGGACAGGGCGGCGTAGCGGGCGATGGTCTCCGGGGAAGGTATTCCGCGGATGCCCGGGCCGACGCTCAGCACGGCAAGGTCGGGTCTGACGGCACGGATGAAATCAGTCGTGCTGGAATAGCGGCTTCCGTGGTGAGGCACCTTTAGAACGGAGGACCTCAGCGGTGCCCGCGACAGGATGAGCGCCTTTTCGGTCTCCTCGCCGATATCGGCCGCGAAGAGAAAGCTCCTGTCGCCCAGGACCACCTTCAGGACGAGGGACGCATCATTGAGGTTGTCCTGCCGGGTTGTGTCCGAAGGCGTGAGGACATGCATACCGGACCCAGGGCAGGAAAGGGGAAATACGTCGCCGGCTGCCGGGTGCAGCGATGGTATGCCCCGCTCCCTGAGGGTATCGGCGATATGGTTCGTGGACGGCCATGCCGCGGGGCCGGCAAGGCCCATGAAGGCCCTGACCCCAAAATGACGGAGAATGAAACGCAGTCCTCCGATGTGGTCTTCGTGGGGATGAGTGTTGACCACGTAGTCCAGGGTAGTTATCTTTCTTGCGAGAAGGAGCGGGGCGATGACGGACTTCCCCGTATCGAACCCGGTGCCGTGGAAACCGCCGCCGTCGATGAGGATGCGTACTCCCCGGGGCGCCTCCACAAGTACGGCATCACCCAACCCCACGTCGATGTAGCTGACGCACAGATCATTGTTATGGAAGCGTTTTTGCCACGTGACGAACCCCGCAACGATGAGGAGCGGGAGGACAAACGCGACGAAGGCGAAACGCACCGGTCTTCGGCGGATGAAGAGGAGACAGAGCAGGGCGGCGAAGTAGAGGAACGCTTCGGGAAGGTTCGGGCGTATCACGGGGTAGATATACCCGTGGTTCAATGTGCCCAACACGGCTACGGTGGTCTCGACGACCTCCCCCGACAGGCGAAGGAGGTGTTCGCCAAAGGGCGCGACGAGGCCCGCCAGGGCGAGCGGCGTGGAGACAAGGCACATGAGAGGCACGGCGACGAGGTTATGGACGAAGCTCAAGGGGTTGAAGCCATGGAAGTGATAGAGGACCACGGGCAGGGTCCCGAGCGTGGCCGCGAGGCCCGCTGCCGTAAGCGACAGGAACCATCCGATCGGGCGATTGGCCTTCCCGAGAAGGGGGTGGATCATCCGCCCCGTCAGGATGATGAAGAGGACACTGACGAAGGTCAACTGGAAGGAGGGGGAGAACAGGGAATGAGGGAATGCGACGAGTATGATGAGGGCGCTCAGAAAGAGGGCATTGACGGTATGCCCCTTGCGTTCGAAGAAGAGCGCAAGCATGTAGATCACTATCATGATCGTCGCACGAATAGTGGGGAGGCTCGAACCTGCAACGAGCATGAAGAGGATGGTAAAGGGTATGGTCAGGAGGGCTGCCCAGGCGCGGTCGGTTCCCTTTTGACGCATTCGTGAAGACGCACGGAAGGCGAACCGTGCGATGAGAAAGAAGAAGCCTGCCACGACCGCGAAGTGTGACCCCGATATGGACAGAATGTGCGAAGTTCCCGTTTCGAGGAAGAGGGTCTTCGTTGTCTCATCAAGGCCTGCCGTGTCGCCGATGGTCAAAGCCTTCACGACTGCGGCATGCCGGGTACCGCTTGCGTCCACCCTCCCGGCGAGATATCTTCTCCAGCCGTCTATCAGTCTCTTTCCCGGCCGGACGGACAGCACCTCTCCACGGATCTCGCAGAAGGTCCCTTCAAGCTTCTTCACCCATTGCCACGAAAGATGGTGGGGGTTCTTGAAAGTGGGGGCAATGTTCTTCAGGATACCGAGTACGCCAACCCGGTCGCCGATGGCCGCAGGGTGGTCGGAACGGATGAAGGCCCGTATGCCCGAGAGATGCAAGGGCTCCTCGATCTCGATGACCCTCAACCCCTTTGATGACTCGACAACGGTGCCCCGGTACAGCGACGGCCCCGAATCGACAATGGGAGAAGGTTGGTCGAGGAATACCAGGGCCAGTCTGAGCATTCCGGCCACCAGGAAGGCGATGACAAGCGCCGTGCCTGTCGCCCGGAGGGACCCCTTTCTGATCAAGAGGGGAATGAGGACGATGAGAACCCCGAGGCTGATCAACAGGGGTGGAAAGGCTATGTGATGGAAGGCCTCCGTGTATATGCCGGCGACAAAGGCAAGGACGGAGGCTATGAACAAGCCTTGAGGATACCCGTCAGCAGGAACCGCGTGTTCGTTCCCAGGTCGGCCACGTAATACCCCCCTTCAAGGACACAGAAGAGGCGGGGATTTGCCGATACGAGAGAAGAGCCGATCCTGTGGTAGTCTTCACCATACAGCATCCCTCCCCAATCGCGGACGTAGGTGTCAAACCCAACCGAACACCCCACGATGTCGTAGCTTGAGCCGTCCGAAAGGGCCTCCTCCAGGTCCTTGAAGAACCCTTCCCGGGAACGGGCGTCAATGTTCCTGAAAGTGATGCGCGAGTCGGAACGGACGATGTCGTGGGTTCCGTTGCCATAGTGGAGGTCGATATCAACGATGAGGGCGCTTTCGATGGTGTCATGCGCGAGGAGGTTCTTGACTGCGATCGCCATGTTGTTGAAGAAACAGAAACCGCCGTTGAAATCGTGACCTGCATGATGCCCGGGCGGCCTGACAAGGGCGAAGCAGGGCTCCCTGAGCGCCGTCTCGGCGGCCATCATGGCGCCGCCCGCGGCAAGTATTGCCGTATCATACACCTCCCTGGTGTGCTGGACGGTTTTGATAAGGCTTTCGCTGTGGCACAAAGCCAGGTCCGACAGGGCGCAGGGCTCGGGTTCAATGAATTCTGCGATATCCTTGATCTTTGAGTGGATGAACTCCACCCGGTCAGGATTCTCGCAGTCCACGGTGGGATAATCGGTCAGAAATCTGGCGCTGTATATGGTCTTTATCTTTTCCATGCTCTTTTTAATCATAAAGACAGGGGCAAGTCAATGAGGAAAAGATGGGTGATGGGGGACGGGGGATAGAAACGGTTCAAGGGTTCAAAAGTTCAAGAGTTCAAGAGTAAAAAGGAAAGAACGCCGGATGCCTTCGGCCGGTGTGCGAATTGTGCAAACCACCCCCCTTCGCGACCTTTTCCGTGAACCTTGAACCTTGAACCTTGAACTGCCTTTCCCCCCTTTCCCTGCGCGCCCCATTCGTGGTATAGTCTTACCCTGTCATGAAACGTATAATCGTAGGTACCGCGGGGCATATCGATCACGGTAAGACGACCCTGATCAGGGCGCTTACGGGCATCGATTGCGATCGTCTCAAGGAGGAGAAGGAGAGGGGCATTACCACGGAGCTTGGTTTTGCCCACTGGCGCCTGGATGAGGATCTGCTTGTCGGTATCGTCGATGTCCCCGGTCATGAAAGATTCGTACGTCACATGGTGGCTGGCGCCTGGGGCATCGATACGGTGCTTCTTGTTGTTGCCGCTGACGAAGGGGTTATGCCGCAGACGCGGGAGCACCTGGATATATGCGAGATCCTGGGGCTCACGAAGGGGATCGTCGTCATAACCAAGAAAGACCTCGTCGACGCGGAAATGGTCGAGCTCGTGGAAGAGGATGTCAGGGATTTTCTCAAGGGCAGGGCGCTGGAGAATGCCCCCGTGGTGGCGGTGTCCGCGACGACGGGAGAGAACCTCGATCTCCTTAAGGGCATGCTCCGTGACCTGTCGACGGGAATCGAAGAGAGATCGAGAGAGGGGATCTTCCGGCTGCCTGTCGACAGGGTGTTTACCCTTCGAGGGATGGGGACCATTGTCACGGGGACCTGTATTTCCGGACATCTTTCCGTTGGGGAGGAAGTGGAGTTGTTCCCTTTCAGCAGGAAAGCCAGGGTTCGCAGCATACAGGCGTATCACGAGGACGTGAAAGAGGCCAGCGCCGGACAGAGGATCGCCTTCAACCTTCAGGGACTTGACAGGCAGGATGTGGAAAGGGGAAGTATGGTGGCTCGTCCCGACACGCTCCTGCTGACGTCGCGCATCGATGCCTCGCTGCGCCTTTTGAAGCTTCCCATGAAACCGATACGCCACGACAGCATACTGCGCTTTCATATCGCCACGACACAGGAGGAGGCACGTCTCGTGCTGCTTGAAAGCGACCAGATAGAGCCGGGACAGGAGCTCTTCGTGCAATTCGTCTTCAAGAGACCCATCGTCGTTCTTCCCGGTGACAGATTCATCCTGCGCGGTTCGTACGCCATCCAGACGGTGGGCGGGGGGAAGGTTCTCGACATCATGCCCGCGAGACACAAGAGAAAGACGGGCGAGCTCGGGAGAGCGTACCACGTTCTCAGCAAGGGGACGGACCTTGAGAAGGCGGCGTATCATGTCTTGAAGGGTGGTTTTCAGGGGGTCAGGCAGCAGAACCTGTCCATACTCACCGGAAAGGATATTCCTTCCATAGAGAGAGTGGGAGAGGTTCTCCGGAAGGAAGCGATCGCGACCCTTGTCGGGAAGACATACCTGCACAAGGATTATTTCGACGCGTACCGGGAGAAGGTTGTTGCCTTCGTTGGGGAGTACCACAAGGCAAACCCCCTGAAGATCGGCATCTCGAAGGAAGAGTTGCGATCACGTCTTCCCGCCACCGACGTCCAGGTGTTTCAGTCGGCCCTCGATGTGTGTGTAGCCGCCGGGCTTATCGTCGTCGAGAAAGACCGCGTCCGGTCCCGGGACCACGCCCGGGGCACCAGCCAGACGGACGAATTTGAAAAGCGTGTTCTCGATGCCCTCCTTACGGCGGGATTCACCCCTCCCGGTCTGAAAGACCTCGCGGGGATCGTGGGGGTCACCGAGAAGAATGCGCGGGAGCTTCTCGAGCGCCTTGCCTTCACGGGGGGAGTGGTGAAGGTTGGCCAGGACATGTACTTCCACAGGGACATGATCGAAGAGGTGAAGGAAAAGGCGGCGAACTATCTCCGCGATCACCAGGAAATGGGTCCCTCAGACTTCAAATCGGAGCTCAACCTCTCACGAAAATTCCTCATACCCCTCCTCGAATACCTCGACCAGATCAAACTCACCATCAGGAAGGGGGACAAGAGGGTATTAAGGGGATAAAGACCGTTTTAAGTTTTAGGTTTTAGGTTTTAAGTAAAAGACCGGGAAGCACCGGGACTCGACACCTGCCGCTTGATGCCAGACAATCCCCGTTAGACTGGTTTCTTTGTTTTGTCTTTTTACCTAAAACCTAAAACCTAAAACTTAAAACGGTCTTCACTTTGTCGTTGCCGTTGCTACCTGGGAGGCGATCCAGCCTGTGCGGTTGCCGTAGAGGCTTACCTTGTACCACTTCATTCCCGTGCTGTCGCCGCGTTCATCGAGGATGGGCAGGATCTCGCCCTGGACGATGGTGAGGATCCGCGGGGACTCTATACCGGGACCGCTGCGGACGTTGGCGGCCAGCGCCTTGACGACGGCGACACGGTTCCGGGACGTTTCGTTCTTCTTCTTCATCTCTTCCTTGAAGGCGGCTATCACATCCTTTTCGGGGGCCGCCTCGGGGGGAGCCTCAGCGGACGCCTGCACCTGGGGTTTGACCTCGGTGGTCTCCTGTTGATCCTTTGTTTGCGCGTTCTCGGCGACCGGTTCCTTCGGGGCCTCCGGCTTCTGCACCTCTTTTATGATAACAGTGTTCTGGGGCTGTTTCGTGGCAAGGACGAAACGGTATCCCGCCGCTCCGATGAAGATGAAGAGCAGTATGAGCAATGTTATCAATACGGGCCTCAGGTACTGACGGGAGTCGGAGCTGAAGAAGGTCTCGCGGGCGCTGTGCGAAACATATTCCAGAGCAGGTGCCGGACTGCGCGTTCCAGCCGGCGCGGCGGTATCGTTCGGTGCTTTCAAGGTCTCTTTCGGCGCCTCCCCCCTGTCGGCAACGATGTAGGGCAGGCTCTCCCCCCTTCCGCTCATGGAGTTGATGGCCTTGGAAACCTCCTTGAAGCCTATCTTCCGGGTCTTGTCGTTGTAGCCGTTGAGAAGGGCGAGGTCGGACACGGCGATGATGGTCCGGGGCAGACCCTTGGAGTACTTGTGGATGATCTCGATGGCATCCTCGGCGAATATCTCCCGGGCGACATCGAGGCCGGCCTTGTTGAGGCGGTACCTGATCAATTCCCGTGTTTCGTCGAATCTCAGCGGAGTGAAGTAGTAACGGACGGGCAGTCTCTGCCAGAATTCGGGCATCTCCTGCAGGGTGTCCCAGAGCGTCTTCTGGCCGGAGAGGATGAAGGTATGGAGATACTCGTTGTTGTGGGTGAGATTGATGAGCACCCGGAGCTCCTGGAGGACGTTGCGGGCCTCGCAGAGCATCTGGCCCTCATCGATCACGATGATGTTCTTGCCGCCCTCATCGCGCGCCGCGACAAGGGCGTTCTTGAGGATCGTGAGGTTCTTCAGCTTGTCATCTGCCGGTTCCTCCCCGGTGATCAGGCCCGTGATCTGGCCGATCATCTGATCCGCCGTGAGCGTCGGGTGATCGACGAAGGCGTATCGGAAATGGGAACCGTACTCGGCCTTCATCTCGTCGATGAGCTTGAGAAGGATGGTGGTCTTGCCGAGTCCCGCATCCTCGGATGCGACGACAACGCCGCCCTTGTTCGTGCTTATCGCGTACTTCAGGCGCTCGAAGCACTCGAAGTACTGTCCTGTCACACACATCATGTTTCCGTCGGGAGCGAGAAGGAACGGATGGTGGTCGAGGCCCCAGTACCTGAGATACTCCTCGGTCATGGCTTGCAGGTCTTGCATGGTACGTAACCTATTTTAATAGCATCGCTCCTATTATGAAAGATAATTCTGGATTTCTCAGGGATCTTTTCAATCATCTTGCACGTTGGCCTGTGAAAGACGAACGTCCGCTTGTTGCCGACATAATGCTTCTCCGTGTCCTGCTTCTTCTCCGACCATATGCCCCTGTCATCGGCCTTTGCCTTTCTTTCGGCGTCGAGGAGGGCATCCCTGTGCTTGACGTTGGGGCCGGAGACATCCGCCCGGGCATAGCCATTCCTGATGAGCTCGGCGTTGACAAAGGTCTTCTTGACGAAGACGTAGGCCAGGAGATTTCCCTTTTCGTCCTTCTTCTTTGCGTCGAATTCCAACCTGACCTTTTTCATGAAGACGAGTCTCTTGTTATAGCCCACAGCCTGCCTGGCGTAGAACTCGGCTCCACCTTCCTTTCTGTTAAGCTCCGGGGTGGCGACCCCGATGTACCTGACGATCTCCCCCGATTCGAGCTGAACGGTGTCGCCATCGATTATCTTCCTGACGACATAATCCTTGGCAAGGGCGACACCGAAGGGAAAGATCAGCGCGGCGAGCAGGGCTAAGGCGACGTATCTCCTGAGCATGTTGGTGATGATTTTACACTATTTTGCGGCACCGTCAAACAAAATACATGAACAACAAAAAAACCGCCCCCCGTTGTCAGGGGGGCGGTTCGCACTATGCTGACTCAGATGTTAACCAACCTTGAAGATCATGGATGCGCCGGTGTCGCCGGCTGCGCAGCCTGCCCAGAGACAATAGCCGCCACCGATCAAGACCATCTCCTCGAGCATCTCGGCGATGATC
>DBQU01000060.1 GCA_002305765.1 Deltaproteobacteria bacterium UBA1386 | reverse complement strand
GGTGGATCTCGTGGGGGTCATGCGCATGCGAACCTCCGCCACGTCGGTGGTTTGCTTCTCTCTTTCGATTCCACTTGGTACTTCCACAATATGTAGCTGAGTCTCAGCTTGGACATTTCGTTGTTGGCCACGAAATGCTGATCAATGAATTCCTTGATCAACCATACCGCCACTGCCCGCTCCTCTCGCTCCTCCCGTTCGAGCATTCGACGCAATTGCGCCCCGTCGACTCGGTAATCTATCCAACCCTTCGTCCGCGTCCGCATTTGGCTGACCGTACGATAATGGTCAAATATCTCTTTTATTTCTGGGAGATTCTCCTTACCGCCGCGGGCCTTGCGTTCTCTATGCCATGTCATAGTTGCGCCTCCTTTGTCATGGTCACCGCGACAAGGTACCCTTCTTTGAGCAGTTCCTCGATGGCTCTCCGTAACGTCGCGTCGTTCGCTTTTGATCGGTCCTTCAACCAGGTCACGAGCTCGTCTTCTTGGACCGTGGCTGGCCAAAGTTTCTGCAAAAACATGAGGGACATCATGTACATGATTCCTGTCGCATCGGGTGATAATTGACCGTCGTCAATGCATCGCCGCACCAGTGATTCCCAACTTCCCTTCCCCTTACCTATGCCTCTCGTCATCTCTCACTCCTCTCCAGCTTTCTCTCGATAATCTTTAGCGGAACGGCAATCCTTCCAGTACCCAGTGGAGCCTGTACCTGTATTGTCTTGACCTTGAACTTCCGCGCTGCGGCTGCTTGCCACTCAGTGTCCGCCAACGCGGCAACCTGCCATCGCCAGCCATCATACTTTCCGTTGCAGGCCTTGATGGGAGTGATCCTCAAGTAACCCTCTAGCTGGAGTTCTTTGCTTGCCGCCAGCAATCGCTTCGTGGACATCGATCCCGCCCGAAAACGCTTCAGGATATCGTTGCGAAAGATCTGCCAGCCTGGCGGCCGGCTGTATAAGTACATCCAAACAGCCTTCGCCCAGGGGGAAAGTGGTGCCTCGATAATTTGGTGTGGTATTACCGTGTATCCGACCAATGCGATGGGTTCTATTCTTATGTAATTCTCGCGCTTCCTGACGGGTTTATTGGTCTGCTTCACCTTAACTCTCCTGCTGTTGTTTCATTGAGTCCAGGGTTTCCACGGGTTGGCCGCACAGGTAGGCGTCCACGTCCTCGATCTTGTACCGAACGTGACCTCGTCGCCCCGGCTGCAACTTGTAGTATCGTGGCCCCCGGCCCTGGTTCCTCCAACACCTCAGAGTTGCCTGGCTGATGCCAAATAGCTCAGCTGTTTCCGCCTCCGTTAACATCCTCTTGCTCTTCAGTTCCGTATTTACCTTGACCACAGCTGCCTCCTCAGCTATAATTGTTCAATAATTGTTAGGCATATATGTTTATGTCGCGTTTTCATTGTCACAGTATATGCTATGTTGAAATAAGCTGCAAGTAAAAAATGCTATGACAGGTGCTCATTGAAGAAATTTTCCAGGGACGACTTCCTCAATGCTGGCGAAATCATTGATAGATTTAAGGCAGCACTTACATTAGCGAGCGGTGACGAGATCGATACCGACCTCGATCTCGCTCACTTCCTGGATGTGGCGCAATCAACGATCGCTGGTTACCGACGCCGGAACAAAGTCCCGTATGAACTCTTGGTGGAAGCAGCGAGCAAGCACGACATTTCCCTGGACCACATATTGTTGGACCGCCACACGATCGACCGCCACTGGCTCTTTCCTGCCCTCTTGTCACATCCTGGTGACACTCAGCTGGAACCCGCGATCCCTGTCCCTCCCGACAGGCCCTGGCACGTCATTACCAATAAGAGCCTGTCGCCAGGGTACGAGCAGTTCTTCATCATCGAAATGCCGGACAACACTATGGCTCCCACTCTGGTACAGGGAGATCTGCTCCTTGTCGATATGGAATCCAACGACCTCCGCCGGGCAGCGGTGTATGTGCTCAGGGAGGATGACACCTGGCTCGTTCGAAGGGCTGCGCCCGGTGGTCCCGGGGTGAAGTTGATTGCGGACAATGCGGTGTATCCTGCCGACATCCGCCCCGTGGGTGAACTGAATGTCGCCGGGGAAGTGGTGAAGGTTCTGAAGGATATTGTTTGAGTCAGCCGAAGTTCCATTTTGGGAACTTCCGCTAGGGGAGTTTGTATAATGAGTATTAATATAGAGTACTGCCCCCCACCCCCTTAATGTAAGCTCGTTCTCTCTCAAAAGTACGCGCCTCATAGCTACAAGGGCGCGTTGCCTTTCAGACAAAGAAATTTGACGTGGGTTCCCCCCCATGTGTGGGTCCTCCCCACGTCGTTAAAGGCAACCTGTAGTTGGCATTTTCCGCGGTTCTTTATTAAAGGCACACGCTAACGCGCGAAGAAACAAAGAACCACCTCTCCAGAGGGAAATCCCCCGTTTTTCCCCTGAGGAAGTATCTTTTTCTCGCGCTCCGATGGTCACGGGAGCGTGTATGTTTGCAATCATCAGAAGAACGATACTACAAACAACACACTGCCTTTCACGACCTGGGGAGGGACCCGGAACGGGGGGGTCCCAGGTCACATCTCTTTGTCTGAAAGGCAACGCGGCGTCTCCACCGCCGCGTCTCTCTGCATTGTCCCTCCAATGGAATCTGGTCGACAGCGTAACCTCCATGCTACCCTCTCCGGGCAGCACAGCTTCTTCCCGTAGATCGTGCGATGTGCGGTAAAAGGTGAGAGTCTTTACGGTGATCTATATTCTATGCGGATAAGACCTTCAGAAATCTCTGAGAAACCCCTTCCAGGGTCGCACTGGGGGTAGCACAGCTTTTCTCCCCTCCCCCCGAATGCCTCGTAACCTATTGAAATAACAAGCGCGCCTGGCACGACTCGAACGTGCGACCTACGGATTAGAAGTCCGTTGCTCTATCCAACTGAGCTACAGGCGCGTGGTGGACTATTATAGCGGTTTTGCCTTCTGAATTCAATATAATCGGGAGGAGTGGCGGGGTGAGGCAAAATGGTGGTGCCTTCATTATCTGCTTGAAAAAATAGCGGAGTAAGGTTATGTTGTTAGCGTTCACGGACTCTGGACAAACGGTTTTCGACTTTCATATATCAAAGAGGTGAGGCAATGGGCAGTGTGATGAAGTGGAGGAAGAAGAAGATCAGGAAGCACAAATATAAAAAACTAAGAAGAAGAACGCGGCACCAGCGGAGGAAGTAGCGAGCGCATAACCTCCATATTGACTTCGTCCATATTGCCCATCTTCGGCGTTTCCATGACGCCGCCCAGATGGGCAAATCTTTTATCCCTCACGAGCATCCGGAAGAACGTGAGGCCGATCTCACCCTGGCCGATGTGCCAGTGACGGTCGGCGTGGGAGCCGGCCGCCGCCTTTGAATCGTTGAGGTGGAAGAGACCGATCCTGTCGAGGCCCAGTGTCCTCTCGAATTCGTCGAGGAATCCCTTCCAGACGCCTTTCTTCCTTATGTCCCATCCCGATTCGAACAGGTGCGCCGTATCGATGCAGAACAGGGTCTTCTCCTTGTTGGAAACGCCCTCGTACATGCGTGCCAGCTCTTCGACGTCCCTTCCTATGACGTTCCCCTGCCCGGCCGTGTTCTCGATGAGGACCGTGACATCATGGCGGTCATGAACACGGTCTATCGCCTCGGCGGTCATTCTCGCACCCGAGAGCCTGTCGGGACGGGAGCCGGGGTGAACGACGAGGGACCCGATCCCCAGCTTTTCGCAAAGGGCGGCCTCGTGGAGGAGCCCCTTGAGGTTCCGCTCATCCCCGTCGATCTTCGCCAGGTTGGGAAGGTAGGACAGGTGGGCGAAAACGGGCAGCTCCGCCGACAGGCGGCCAAAGGCCGCGAGGTCGGCGTCGGACAGCACCCTTTGTTCCCAGGACCTCGGGTTCTTGACAAAGACCTGCGCCACCTCGCATCCGAGCGCTTTCGCTCCCTTCAGCGTGTCGTCGAATCCCTTCGCTATGGAGACATGGAAACCGATCTTCATCGCGGCCCCGATACCGGAAACAGGATAATACAAAAACCCTTGCAAAGAAAGGTGGAAAGATGCACAATGTAGACCATGAACGCAGAAACCATTGGAATAATTGTCGGCGGCGGACCCGCGCCGGGTATCAACGGCGTCATCAGCGCAGCAACCATCGAGGCCATCAATTCGGGGAAGAAGGTCGTCGGTATCAAGGGCGGTTTCAAGGCCCTCTTCGAAGGGCATAAGGACATATTCATGCCCCTGACCATCGACGATGTCTCCCGCATCCACGCGTCCGGAGGGTCCATCCTCAGGACGTCGCGGGACAAACCTGAGAACGCCAAGGCGAAGTTCAAGACCTTGATGGCGACGTTGAAAAGCGCGGGCATCAAGTACCTCATCACCATCGGCGGCGACGGCACTCTCTACATGGCGAACTGGATAGAGCGCGAGGCCCGGGGCACTATCAGCGTCGTCCACACCCCGAAGACCATCGACAACGACATACCCCTTCCCGGCGGCTTCTCCACCTTCGGTTTCCAGACCGCCCGCCACGTGGGGGTCTACATCGTCAACAACATCATCGAGGATGCCCGCACCATGGGCCGCTGGTATTTCATCACGACGATGGGAAGACACGCGGGACATCTGGCGCTGGGCATGGGCAAAGCGGCGGGGGCGACCCTGTCACTCATACCCGAGGAATTCCCCGAGGAAAAGCTTTCTTTCAAAAAGGTCGCCGATATCCTCACGGGCTCCATCGTGAAACGAAAAAGCATGGACAGGGATTACGGCGTTGCTATCCTCGCCGAAGGAATATCGGAAAAATTCGATCTCGAGGAGCTTGGCAAGTACGAAGAGGTGGAACGCAACGAAAAAGGCGAACTCAAGCTCTCGGAGATACAACTCGGACGGGTCCTCAGGGAGTTTGTCAACAGGACCCTTGGCGAAATGGGCATCGAGGTCAATATCGTGGACAAGAACATCGGCTACGAGCTTCGCGCCGCCAATCCGATACCTTTCGATGTCGAATACACGCGAAACCTCGGCTACGGCGCCGTCAGGTACCTTCTCAAGGGCGGCACCGGCTCAATGATAGTAGCCTACGAAGGCAATCTGAGGCCCCTTCCCTTTGTTGAGATCATCGACTACAGAACGGGAAAGGTCAAGATCAGAACGGTGGATATGGCGACAGAAACATATGAGGTCGCCAGGAAATACATGATACGCCTTGAGAGGGAGGACTTCGAGGCTTCCCATCTGGCTCACCTCGCCCGGACCGCCAACATGCCGCCGGAAGACTTCAAGGCGCGCTTCGAGTACGTGCTCGGCAACTATGGCTAGACGCGATTCTTCCGGCACGTATTCGCGAGATCCCGCACACATGACATGATAGACGAGCGGAAGAAATTCCAGGAAATCCTCAATGTCGGCCTTGAAGTGATCCAGACAAGGGACATCGATATCCTCCTGGAGCGCATTCTCACGAAGGCCCGGTACCTGACGAACGCCGACGCGGGGTCCATCTATATCAAAGACGGCGATACCCTTCTGTTCCGCTACACTCAGAACGAAACACTGCAAAAACAACTCCCGGCCGGCAGGAAGCTCATCTATTCAACCTTCACCATTCCCGTCAACAATCAGTCCATAGCAGGCTATGTCGCCACCACGGGACAGGTCCTCAACCTGGAGAATGTTTATCATCTCCACGGGAGCGTACCCTTTTCATTCGACCCTTCCTACGACAAGCTCTCCGGGTACAGGACGCAGTCCGTGCTGTCCTTCCCCCTGAAGACCCACAACGAAGAGGTGGTCGGGGTGCTCCAGCTCATCAACGCCACGAACCAGGATGGGCATATCGTCCCATTTCAATCCGATGACGAGCCCTTCGTCGTCCACTTTGCCAACAATGCCGCCATCGCCGTCGAACGGGCGACGATGACACGCGACATCATCCTGCGCATGATCAAGATGGCGGAGCTCCGGGACCCGATGGAGACGGGCGCCCACGTCAACCGCGTTTCATCCTATTCCGTCGAGCTCTACGAGGCATGGGCGGCAAGTAAAGGCATCGGAAAGGCAGAGGTGGAACAGAACAAGGATATCCTCAAGATGTCCGCCATGCTCCACGACGTGGGAAAAGTGGCCATAACAGACCTCATCCTCAAGAAACCGGCCCGCCTCGACAGCTACGAGTACGAGGTGATGAAACAGCACACATACCTCGGGGCGCAGCTCTTCTCCCACCAGCGCTCCGATTTCGACAAGGCCTCCTTCCTTGTCGCCCTCAACCACCACGAAAGGTGGGACGGCAAGGGCTATCCCGGCTATATCGACTTCAAGACAGGCGAGCCCCTGCGAGGGTTCGAGGACTTAAGCGGCAGGGCCATCGGCAAAAAAGAGGAGGAGATCCCCATTTTCGGCCGCATCGTCGCCATCGCCGACGTCTTCGACGCCCTGAGCTCGGGAAGGTCCTACAAGGAACCCTGGGAGGAGGAGCGCGTCCTCGAAACGATGGACCGTGAACGGGGCAAACACTTCGACCCCGAAATGCTCGACGTCTTCTTCTCCATCCTCGACGTCATCCGCAACATCATGCAACGGTATCCGGATAACAACGAGTAGAGGCGGCTTGAATAGCTTGAATCGCTTGAAGGTGAAAGACAAGAAGATTGCTTCTGTGGCTTGTCCGGGGCCACGCATAACCCAAGGTATTCTTTTGGCCTTTAACTCTCAAGCCACTCAAGCGATTCAAGCCGTCTTTAGATGTACACCCGTTTGATCCTTCTCGATATCTTGCAGAGTATTTCGTAGGGGATGGTTCCGGCCAGTTCGGCCATTTCGTTGGCGGAAACGCGTGTGCCGCGGCTGTCGCCTTCGCCGAGGAGGATCGCCTCGTCGCCGCTCTCGACGCCGTCGACGCCCGTCACGTCGGCGAGGGTCCAGTCCATGCACACCCTGCCGACGATGTTGCATTCCCTGTTCTTGATGAGGACACGGCCCTTGTTCGACAGGGACCGGGGGTATCCATCGGAGTATCCCACGGGTATGTATGCTATCCGCGTGTCCCGGGGTGTCTGGTAGGTCCTTCCGTAGCTCAACGGAACCCCTGCGGGAAACTCCCTGCAGAACGCGATGCGGGCCACCACCTTCATGACCTGTCTCAAAGGGAGGGCCTCCTCGAGGGAGCGCGACGGGTGGGAACCATAGAGGCTTATCCCCGCCCGGACGAGGGAGAACCGGGCCTCGGGATAGGTCACGATGGCGCCGCTCGAGCTCATGTGCACGTACGCCGGGTCGAGACCTGCCGTCCTGAAGGTATCCACAACCTTCGTGAAGGTCCTCACCTGGGAAAGTCCGTACTCGTCACGTACCTCCGGCGAGGGAAAGTGCGTCATGATGCCTTCCGTTCTAATCCCCGGCGCGTCCGCAAGAGCGGCGGCGACCCTCTGTGCCTCGGCAGGTTTGAAGCCGAGCCGTCCCATGCCCGTATCGAACTTCACGTGCACCCTGACGGGCCGCGCGAACTCCCTGGAGAGGGCGACAAACCTTCCGAGGAGGGCGTCATCGTAGATGACGGGCGTGAGATCGTACCGGACGACAGGCTCGATCTCCTCCCAGGAGAAGACGCCGCTCATGATCAGAAGGGGCGTCGCAATCCCGCCCTTCCTGAGGTCCACGCCTTCGTCGACCGTTGCCACCCCCAGGTAGTCGATGCCGACGGATTCCAGCCTCTTCGATACCTCAAGGGCCCCGTGGCCGTAGGCATCCGCCTTCACGACACCGAGAAGCCCGGTGCCGGGCTCAAGGCACCGCCTGATGGACCGGCAATTTTCCTCCAGGGCGCCAAGGTCGATGTAGGCGACCGCCCTGGGAGAGCTCGACATTGAAAGCCTCCTTTATTGCTGCAGCGCGGAACCGATTCTGCCCAACACCTTCTCGCATGCCGCAAGAGTCCGTTCGATCTCTGTTTGACCCAGCGCAAGCGTCACGAAGGACGCCTCGAACTGGCTGGGAGCGAAAAAAACACCCTCCTCCAGCATGGCCTTGAAGAACCGTTCGTAGAGACCCCTGTCCGACGCGGCCGCGCTGTCGTAGTCCGTCACGGGGGTCCCGGAAAAGAAGCCCGTGAACATGCCCGTTGTGGAATTCACCCTGTAGGGGATACCATGGCGGCCGGCTATGGACGTCATCTCTTTCGACAGGGCCCGCCCGGCCTTCTCGAGTCGGGGATAGGCCTCGCCGGAGGCGCTCTTGAGGCTGCTGAGGACATGAAGGCCGGCCCGCACGGCAACAGGGTTCCCTGACAGGGTGCCCGCCTGGTACACGTCGCCCAGGGGGGCCAATCGTTCCATTATGTGTTTCTTGCCGCCGAAGGCCCCTATGGGGAAGCCTCCCCCGATTATCTTGCCGAGGCAGGTCATGTCGGGATCGATCCCGTAGATGTGCTGGGCGCCGCCAAAGGCCACGCGGAAACCGGAGATGACCTCATCGAAGATGAGAAGGATGCCGCGCTCCCTGCAGAGGGCCTCGAGACCCTTGAGGAAACCCTCCTCGGGAAGGATGACTCCCATGTTCCCCATGATGGGTTCCACGATGACGCAGGCAATGTCGTCGCTGCCCTCCATTATGCGCTTCACCGTCTCGAGCCTGTTGAACTCCGCCACGTAGGTATGCTTCGCCAGGTCCGCGGGCACTCCGGCGCTGTCGGGGATGCCGAAGGTGGCAAGCCCTGAGCCGGCCTTGACGAGGAGGCTGTCGACGTGCCCGTGATAGCAGCCGCGAAACTTGACGACACCGTTTTTGCCCGTGTATCCCCGGGCAAGCCTCAGGGCGCTCATCGTCGCTTCCGTGCCCGACGTCGTCAGGCGCAAAAGGTCGATGGAGGGGAAAGCCTCCGTGATGAGCCGCGCAAGTTCTATCTCATAGGGATGACAGGCCCCGTAGCTCGTCCCTTCTTCAAGCGCTTTGGTGACGGCGGCGATAAGCCCCTCATCGGCATGGCCGAGGATGATGGCCCCCCAGGAGGCCACGTAATCGATGAAAGCATTCCCGTCTACGTCATAGAGGCGCGAGCCCTTTGCCCTCTTCACGAAGAAGGGCCTGTCGTGAACGGACATGAAGGCCCTCACGGGGCTGTTCACGCCGCCTGGTATGAGCTTCCCCGCCTCTTCACAGTATTCGTCCGATCTGGTCTTTATCATTTCCTCACCGCGAAGGATGTCTTCTTGAACTCTCTCAGGCTGAAAAGCACCCGGTAATCCCCGATGCCCGACCATGACGCCATCCTGGCGATCGTGGCCAGGCACTCTTCCCTTGTCCTGCCATGCACCATGGTGTAAAGATTGTAGTCCCAGTAACCCCCGGTGTCGCGCTCATAGCAGTGGCTCACCTCATCGAAACCCGCCATGACCGTGCCGACCTTCTCCACCTCAGCCTCCGGGACGCGCCACACGACCATGGCGTTGCCTTCATAGGAAACTGAACGGTGCGCGACCATGGCGGCTATCCTCCGGATGATGCCGGCCTTCTTCAGCGCCACGAGCTCATCTATGAGGGCCGCTCCCGACATCCCCATTTCTTTCGCCATCTCGTCGTAGGGCCTTTCGGATACGGGGAAATCGGCGGGCAGCGCTTCCAGGACCTTTTTCATGTGGTTCTATTCTTACACATCGGGAAAAACGTTTTCAAACAAATTCGGAGCCAAAAAAGACTTTACATTGCACCCGCTAACATGTTGTAACTAACGAATCCGGCCCTGCCGGCGCGAGCCCGCACCAAGGCGCCGAACGCGTTGAAACAATCCTTTAAGGAGCTTGTAAGATGGTAAAACCCGCATCCAGAGTAGAACAGATCCCGCCGTATCTTTTCGCCAGGATAGACAAGAAGAAGGCGGAGGTCAGGCAGAAAGGGATGGATCTTGTCGATTTCGGGATAGGCGATCCCGATATCCCTACCCCGGGCAATATCATCGCCAGAATGCTGGAGGCAACACAGGACCCGCAGAACCACCGCTATCCGAGCTACGAGGGAATGCTTGAGTTCCGCCAGGCGGCGGCCTCATGGTACAAGAAACGTTTTGACGTGGACCTAGACGCCGCGACGGAAGTGGTGACCCTCATCGGCTCCAAGGAGGGCATCGCCCACATCCCCTGGGCCTACGCCGAGGAAGGGGACATCGTCCTCGTCCCTTCCCCCGGGTATCCCGTCTACAAGATAGCGACCATGTTCGCCGGGGCGACGCCCTACATCATGCCCCTCAAGGAAGAGAACGGGTTCCTTCCCCGCTACGAGGACATCCCCGAGGAGATCCTGAAGAAAGCAAAGCTTCTCTTCATCAACTATCCGAACAACCCCACCGGAGCCTGCGCCGATGACGCCTTCTTCGAAAAGACGCTGGAGCTCGCGAAACGCTATGACATACTCGTCTGCCACGACGCCGCGTACAGCGAGATCGCCTACGACGGATACAGGCCGAAGAGCATCCTCGAGTTCGACAGGGAAAAGAAGCACTGCCTCGAGTTCCACTCCCTTTCCAAGACCTACTGCATGACCGGCTGGAGGATCGGCTTCGCCGTGGGTTGCGCCGACGGCATCTACAACCTCGGCAAGCTGAAGACGAACATCGACTCCGGCGCCTTCCAGGCCATCCAGTACGCCGGCATCGAAGCCCTCACAGGCAGCCAGGCCTCCGTTGCCGGGCTCAACACCAGGCTCGAGAAGAGGCGCGACATGGTCGTGGAAGCTTTCAAGACCCTGGGGATCGACGTCAAGAGGCCCAAGGCCACCTATTACATCTGGGCACGGGTCCCGAAGGGGTACACCTCCTCCGATTTCTGCGAAAAGCTCATCGAGGAAACGGGCATCGTCGTCACTCCCGGCAGCGGCTTCGGCGACGAAGGCGAGGGCTACTTCCGCATCTCCATCACGATCAGCGAAGACAAGATAGCCGAAGCAGCGAAAAGGCTCAGGTCGTTTAAGATTTAAAGGCGGCTTGAGTCGCTTGAATCGTTTGAGTCGCTTGAGGGTGAAAGACTGAAAAGGTTTTCAGAGTATTGTGTTGCGCCATGAGGGATAGTCTTTTGTGGTTGGGTTCTTTTAACCTTCAAGCGACTCAAACGATTCAAGCCCTTTATTCTTATTCAAGCCGGTTTCTAGATGGATAGCCTGTTTCGGCCTTCTTTTTTGCTCTGGTACATGAGGGCGTCGGCCCTCTTTATGAGGGCGGCGGCGGAGTCTTTTTTCCGGGCCAGGGTGGCGCCGATGGATATGGTCACGTTCTTCGTCTCCTTCTCAAGGGAGATGGACGATCTCTCGACGAGGGCCCGGAGTTTCTCTCCCACGTGACGCAGTTTCTCTTCGTCCACGCTGGCGACTATGGCGACGAATTCCTCGCCGCCCCACCTAACGACCACGTCCGAAGACCTGAGGCCATTGCGGATGATGGCTGCCACAAGGCGCAGGACACGGTCCCCGGCCTCATGACCGTACGTGTCATTGACAGCCTTGAACTTGTCGATATCGATGAAGAAGATCCCGAAAGGCCAGCCGTAGCGCTTGAATTCCCTCAGCTTCCCCGAAAGGTTCATCTGACCGTACCGCCTGTTCCCGAGTTTCGTCAGCGGATCGAGAAGCGCCATCCGTTCCAGCTCGCGGATCTTGCGCCCCAGATCCTCGGTGGATGAATTATCGCTGAATATCTGAGCGGCGCCGAGCACTTTGCCGCGGTCGCCCAGTATGGGCGTCGTCCGCACGGTGACGGGGACCTCGTGGCCGTTGCGATGATGGAAGAAGACCTTCCCCTCCACGCTCTTCTTCAACTCCATCGCCTCCTGGAGGAGACACCGATCCGCGCAGAGCCTGATGCCGCGGTTATCCACGTGTGTGAGAAAACCGTCCCAGCAGTGTTTTCCGACGACCTCACCGCGTTTATATCCCGTCATTTGCTCGGCGGCATCGTTCCAGTAGAGGATGGTACGGTCCCTGTCGACGACAAAAACACCCTCGTAAAGGCTGTCGAGAAGCCTTCGATAAGACCTGTCGGTCAACAGACTGCTCGTCCTATCTCTCATCTCTACCCGCCGCGACCCCCGACGATGATCCCCGGTATTCTCAGGGTGGGCTGCGCGTCGGCCACGGGAACACCCTGGCCATCCTTGCCGCAGGTGCCGATCCCGAACCCGAGGTCCGTGCCCACCATGTCGATGTCCCTGAGGACCTTGAGTCCGTTCCCCATCATCGTCGCGTTCTTTATCATAGGCCCCACCGTGCCTCTCTCAATTATATACCCTTCGGATATCTCGAAGACAAAGTCTCCGCGCACGGTATCCACCTGTCCGCCCCCCATCTTGACGACAAGGATGCCGTCGTCCACGGAGGCCAGGATCTTCTCGGGGTCATCGGTTCCCGGAAGGATCATCGTATTGCTCATCCTCGGGATGGGCCTGAAACGGTAGGACTCACGCCTGCCGTTGCCCGTTGAGGCCATGGAGTGCTTCATGGCATGAAAGCGGTCGAAGAGATAGTTCCTGAGAACACCTTTTTCAACGAGGACCGTCCTTTCGGAGGGGACGCCTTCGTCGTCGAACGCGTAGGTCCCCCGCATGTGGGGCAGTGTCGCGTCGTCGACAACGCTCACCAGGGGCGATGCTATCCCGGCGCCGAGAAGCCCCTTGTAGCAGGAAAGCCCCTCCATGGCAAGGTCGGCCTCCAGACCGTGTCCGATGGCCTCGTGGATCATCGTGCCTCCCGCCTCTGAGGCGAGGACGACGGTCTTCATCCCCATGGGCGCCTCGCGCGCCGCGAGAAGGCCCTGAAGGCGTCTTACGGTCTTCCGCGCAAGTTCCTCCATGAGTTCATCGGTGAAGAATTCGAAACCATGGAAGCCGCCCACCGCCTCGTAGGATGTCTGCATCTCCGAGCCGTCCCTGCCGACGAGAAGCACCGTGAGGACGACCTGCATGCGGCTGTCGTTCCTCGCACCCTCAGAGGTGGTGGCTATCCTGACGTTCTGGCGGGTGTCGCGGTACATGACGCGGACCTGGGTTATGCGGGACTCCATCCTGCGGGCCATGGACTCGAAGTCCCTGACGAGGGCAAGCTTCTTTTCCACCGGAACGCCCCCGGGGTCTTCCCCTATGGAAAAGGGATACGCCGCGGCGCCTTCGCCCCCGGCGATGGCGACCGCGCCCTCCCCACGATCTGACCCGTAGCGGGAGAGCTGCCCGGCCAGATCGACGAGATGGCCTTCATCGAAGGAGTTCGTCGAGGCGTAATAACTTTTCCAGGGTGTGATGACCCTGAGGCCCACCCCCGCGTCCTCGCCCTTCTCGAGCTTCTCCACCCTGCCCGATTCTAGTTGGATGAGGGTGTAGGCCCGTTCATCGATATATACATCGGCATAGACGCCGGAGCGCTCCATGAGCGTCTCAAGCACCTTTTTTTCATTGAACATCAGGAACCTCCCTGAACGTAATGCCATAGTTTACCATATCGGCCATTATGCCCCGGACATCCTCCTCGAAGCCGGAGGAATAGATGAGCTCGATGAGTCCCCGGTCCCCGTCGATCACGGAGAAGATGGCGACGTCCTCGTAGGACTCGAGGACGGCCTTGAAAAAACCGATGCCGCTGCGGTCAACGAGAAATCGTTTCGTTCTTTCCTCGATCATGACGGGGCTGTCTCCCGGCCTCATGGCCTCATCAGCGGCGCATCCCTTCGAGCATCTCCACGAACGCCTCGATGCGCATCTTCGTTCTCGTGTCGAGGGTCCTCGGCAGGTCTCCCTCCACGGTCAGAATGGGAACGGAAATGGTCTCGCGAAGGATAACGTCCTCGATGGCCCGGAAGCAGAAGGCCTGCACGTAATGGATGATACCCTGTATGCCACGCCGCGCGATCTCATCGCCTATGTCCTTCAGGCGCGCGAATATCCCGTAAGGGTATGTATAGAGAAGATACCTCTCGATGATGTCCTTCGTCTCGTAAGGCAGGGCGAACTGACGCTGCGTCTCGTTATAGACCACCTGCCCCCCCACGCTTTCGATGAAGTCATAAAGGTCGGTGACGATCGGGGGAACACCGATGTACCCGAGGGGTATCCCCTGCAGGCTCTCCCTCTTTCGAGCGCTCAGGATGAACTCGCCTGCCGACGAGCCGTACCCCTCCATGTCGCCGAGCATGTCCGAGGAACCGACGAGCCAGCGATGGTTCTCCGCCCCGGTCACGTTGCGCTCGCTCCACGTCATCGTGTCGATCTCGGAAAGCTTCTCCCTTACCCCGGCGATCCGCAGTTCCACGTCCGCGAGAGACCCCTCGTCAACGGAAAGCTCGTTGCCCAGTTTCTCTATCTCTCTCGCGAGCACTTCCCTGTCGCGGTCGTAGGGAAAGGAAAAGGGTATCGTCCTTACGCCCCGGTAGCGAAGGATCTCGGCAAGGGCCTGCGTGTTGCTGCAGTCGCCTTCCATAACGGTGATGACGCCGGCCATATCCTGCTCCATGATGACCCCGTAGATGCCCTTGATCCAGTTGCACATGCTCTTCGGGAAACCGTCGCGCTCCGCGCGTTCGATGAAACGGCCCGGGTCGGGGTCCGTGACGAAGATGTTGTTCAGGTCGCAGGGCTCGTACCCCGCGGCGAAGATGAGCTCCACGGGGATCGTGGTGGTAAAACCGATGATGCCCTTCGATGTCGGTGATGATATCATGCTCTTAAAGCTACTATGTTTTGCCGCGCCCTGCAACCGTTTCAGCGGGGAGGTGCTGTCCGGCACGGTCTTTCGGGTCTCATATATAAACCATGATATCCTGGGCAAATATTTTTATAGTCAACATATGCATGAAATAATTCCTCAGGCGGGCTTGTTGGCCTTTCGCCGGGCCAGCGTCCTGTCGGCATAGCGCAGATCATCGGTCACCCTCTTCCCAGCGGTGACGAAAGGCGGTATCGAGGTGGGAGACTCGGCGAGGAGCATCGTGAGTCCCTCATGTCTTCCCCCGTACCTGTCCAGTTCATAGTACTGGTTGTTCCAGAGAAAGCATATGCGCTCCCTGGCGAGGACCTCCGTCTTCGGGTCCATGAGGCGGGCAAGGCTGAGGTACTCCTGCTCGGGGATGAGCTCCTCTTCCTCTATCGGAAGACTGCGGGCACCCGCGTGCCTCGTCCTTGCCAGAAAATGGAGGTAGACACCATCCTGCCCCCTTCTGCGTATCCTCGTCACCTCTCTCCTGTCCCTCGAGCGGAGATACACCTGCTCCATATCGATCCTCTGATGGGCCGGAAGAGCGGCGAGATCGACATGCCTGACGAGGTATTTCTCCCCCGTGGGAAGGACGTCGGGTATCCCGAGAAACCTGGCTATTGCCGAAAAGGCCCTCTTTATCTTCCCCTCGAAATCGGTACTGTTGTCGACGATCTTGAAACGGGGGTGGCCGAGCCAGCTCTCCTTGGTCCTCAGGTCTATGCGCAGCGCCTCTTCGGGTGTCTCGAGACGGGCCGTGTTGTTCTCCCCCGTGTAATACTCGGCCGCGCCGTCCGCCGCCGTGACGAGATGGATGACCCCGTCGTAGCGATGGCGGATCGCGGCCCGTGTCAAACCCTTCTTCTTCAGGATGCCGTTAAAGACGTCGTCGGTGAGAAAGGCCCTGATGTCCATGATGCCCCTGTCGAGGAGTATGACCTTCCTGCGCTCCGGGAATATCCTCGATACTGCCTGTTTGTACGTGTCTTCGAAGGACATCTGCATGTCGAAGATGGCCTCCTCGAAGACCACTATCTGGCCCGGTTTATCCATCTTGCGCCTGTCGATGCCGTTTCCCGTGATGAGCGTCGCCGTCTCGGGGACAACAAAGACCATGAACCCGTGGTCTGAAAGCTTCTCCGTAAGATAGGCAAGCGAGGAGCTCTTTCCCGAACAGGGCCCTCCCGTAAGAACGATCATGCTGACAGGCTGCAACAGGCGGGAACTAACAGGCATACAACCTCTCAAAGATGGGCTTGAATGCTTGAGTCGCTTGAGTGTTAGAAACAAAGACACAATAGTGATGACACGTAGAATGCCTGGCCGGGCAAAGCAATCTCTTGCTTTTTACTCTCAAGCGATTCAAGCATTCAAGCGATTCAAGCCGTCTTTAGCTGTTTACTATGTTTCTCCAGTCCGTGACGACGGGGTCGAAGCCCCTTGACCTGAGCATGGCCTTGATCTCGTCGAAGCTCCGGGGATCGAAAACCTCGAACTGGCCGTCCTCGTACTTGTGTTCCCCTTCGAGGTATCCTCCCACACGCGTCGAGGAACCTGCAGACATCTTGGTGACGCCGAACTCGAGTATGCTGTCCCGGAACCGGGGCGTCTCCCTGGTGGAGATGCTGATCCCCACGCGGGGGAAGAAGAGTCGCGCTGCGGTCATTATCTTCAGCATATCCCTGTCGGACACTTCCTGGTACTGGTGGATATCGTCGGCCACGCGCCTCAGGCGCGGAAAGGCAAGACCGAACTCGACACCGGGATACCTCTTTTCGAGGCCGCGGACGTGCTCGAAGAGCGCGATGACGTCCCTGCGCCAGTCCGTAAGCCCCAGGAGGGCCCCCATCGATATGTGCCTGATCCCGGAGCGGGCTACGCGGTCGGGGGCCGAGACCCGGTAATCGTAGACCTTCTTGGGACCCGCGAGATGAAGCTCGTCGTAGCGGGCCCTGTCGTACGTCTCCTGGTACAGCGTAACCCCGTCCACTCCGGCAAGGTAGAGCTCCCTGTATTCCTCCTCGTCGAGAGGATAGACCTCCAGGGCGACGTAGGAGAAATAACGCGACGCTATCCTGACGGCGTCGCGGATATACTGCGGAGAAGAGTGGAAACGGGATTCACCCGTCAGGATGAGGACGCTGCGGTTCCCTGTGGCGGCGAGAGCCTCGCACTCCCTGTCTATCTGTTCCATGGTGAGCTTGCTCCGGGGCATACTCTTCTGAGAGGCATGGAATCCGCAGTAGACGCATTCGTTCTCGCAGTAGTTCGCTATGTAGAGCGGGGCGTAGAGGCTGATCGTCCGACCGAACTGGCGCCTCGTCAACTCGCGCGCGGCATGGGCCATCTCCTCGAGCAGGCCCCTGTCATCCACCGAGAATATGCGGCGGATATCATCGATGGTCAGGTGCAGGAGGTCTATCCCGCTGAGGCTCTTACTCGTCATAGAGGAACCCCGTCAGCGGTGAGGAAGCGGCCGCTCCCTTTCTCTCCTTCCCCAGCTTTGCCAGGTATGCCATCCTGCCCGCCTCGACGCCTCGCGCGAAAGCGGCGGCCATGAGCGGCGGGTCCTCGGCGTCGGCGACGGCCGTGTTGGCGAGCACCGCGTCGGCCCCCATCTCCATTGCCTCGGCCGCATGCGATGGACGTCCTATGCCGGCGTCGACGACTACGGGGACCTCCATGACCTCCTCGATCAGCACCTCTATGAGGGTACGCATCTTCAGCCCCTGGTTCGATCCGATGAGGGACCCGAGAGGCATGACGGCTGCCGCCCCCGCGTCGACGAGCGCCTTCGCCACGTAGAGGTCGGGATGCATGTAGGGCAGCACGACGAAGCCTTCCCCCGAGAGGACCTTCGTTGCCTTTATCGTCTCCTGGTTGTCGGGCAGCAGGTACCGGCTGTCGTTTATGACCTCGATCTTGATCCAGTCCCCGTATCCCGCCTCCCGCGCTATGTGTGCGATGCGCACGGCCTCCTCCGCGTTGCGCGCGCCCGACGTGTTGACCATGATCGTCACGCCCTCGGGAATGAAGGAGAGGATGTTCTCATCCGTTTCGTCGAGGTCGATCCGGCGAAGCGCGACCGTTACAAGCTGAGAGCCGGAGCTCGCGATCGCCTTGCGCATGGCGTCCTTATCGCCGAACTTTCCAGTGCCGAGGAAGAAGCGGCTCCCGAACTCCCTTCCGGCCACGATCAGTTTGTCATCCATAATCACCCTCCTCCCACGAAGGACACCAGTTCAACCCGGTCACCCTCAGAAAGGACGGTCAGGGACCACCGGTCGCTCTTCACGACGCCATCATTGAGGACAAGGATCACCCTGCCGGGGTCCGCCTTGCCGGAATGGACAAGCCTGTGGAGGTCCATACCTTCCGCGATCTCCATCGTCCTGCCGTTGACTGTTATCTTCATTTCGCTGCCTTCCGTATTCTCTTCAGCAACTCCACCGCGTCCGATGAGGCCCTGACAACACCTATCGTCTTCGCCCCCGCGGCCAGCACGTCATCGATGTTGGACAGGTCGATGCCGCCGATGGCGACGGCAGGGATATCGAGATGCTCCGCCGCTTCTCTCACGTAGGCAAGCCCCACCGGGGCCCTGCCGGGTTTCGTCGGAGTGGCGTAGACGGGCCCCGTGGATATGTAATCGGCGCCGTCCTTTATTGCCTGCCGCCCCTGCTCCAGGTTGTGCGTCGTCTTGCCGATGATCATCTCCTCACCGACGATGGCGCGGGCCTCGAGCGTAGACATGTCCTGGCCCACGTGGACCCCGTCCGCCCCGACCTTCACGGCCAGGACCGGATCGTCGTTGAGAATGAACACGAAGGGCCGGATCTTCCTGTATTCCAGAAGCTCCCGGGCCTTTTCAAGGACCGTCGCCTCGTCGCCCGTCTTGTCCCGGAGCTGAACGATGGCGGCGCCGTCATCCACCGCCCTCTTCAGTTCGCCGACGGACGAGGAAATGACATAAAGGTCGTTGCTGAATGGTTTTCTCCTCGTCATCGCTGCTATTAAATTACATCAAAATCGATGACAAGTCCAAGGTTCTGTGCAGGTCCGGCCGGAATGCATGATGACGCCTGAACACGACCCTTTGCAAGGAAGAGCAAAAGAGGTAGAATAGAACATGAGCGTGCCCCCTGAGATGAGAGCGGCCCGCCTTAACAAAGACCCGGAGGAAAGGAGCGAGCCATGTGGGAATATACGGACAAGGTCAGGGAGCATTTTCTCAATCCGAAGAACGCGGGTGAGATCGAGGATCCGGATGGTGTCGCCGAAGTGGGTTCCATAGCGTGCGGCGACGCTCTTAAACTCAGTTTCAAACTCGATGAGAACAAACGGATCGCCGACGCGAAGTTCAAGACCTTCGGCTGCGCGAGCGCCATCGCCTCCGCGTCGGCTCTGACGGAGATAATCAAGGGAAAGACCATCGAGGAAGCGATGAAGATAACCAACCAGGACATCGCCGACTACCTGGGCGGTCTACCCCAGGAAAAGATGCACTGCTCCGTGCTCGGTCAGGAGGCCCTCGAAAAAGCGATCGATAATTACCGCGGCGTATCGCACAAGAAACCCGAAGAAGAGATCGTCTGCGCCTGTTTCGGTGTCACCGACGGCGAGATCGAGCGGGCGATCAGGCAAAACCACCTCACGTCCGTCGAGGAGGTGACGTACTACACGAAGGCAGGGGGCGGGTGCGGGAACTGTCATGACAAGATCCAGGCCATACTCGACCGCGTTCTCGCGGCCAAGAGATCCGAAAAAGAACCGGAGGAAAGACCAAGGCTTTCCAACATCCAGAAGATCCGCATGATCGAAGAAACGATCGAACGCGAGATCCGCCCTTCGCTGCAGCATGACGGCGGTGATATAGACCTGATCGACGTCATCGGGAACAGGGTCCTCGTGGCAACGAGGGGGGCCTGCGCAACGTGCCAGGCATCTCAGATAACTCTGAAGAGTTTCGTCGAGTGGAAACTGAAAGAGTTCGTCTCGCCCGACCTCGTTGTTGAGGAGGTGGCAAAATGAGGACGGTCTACCTTGACAACAACGCGACAACGATGGTTTCCCGGGAGGTCCTTGACGAAATGCTCCCTTTTTTCCATGATCGGTACGGGAACCCCTCGAGCATGCACTCCTTCGGCGGCCGGGTGGCCCGCGAACTTTCCGATGCGCGCCACAAGGTTGCCTCGCTCCTCGGGGCCGACCCCGAGGAGATCATCTTCACGAGCTGCGGCACTGAAAGCGATAACACAGCGATCATGTCCTCCCTTCTCGTGAAACCGGGGAAGACCCACATCGTCACAAGCAGGGTCGAACACCCGGCGATCAAGGTCCTGTGCGAGCACCTTGCCCAGAAAGGGTACCGCGTGACGATGGTGGGTGTGGACAGCGATGGCAGGCTCGATATGGACGAATATGAGGCAAGTCTGACCCCGGACACGGCGATTGCGAGCATCATGTGGGCCAATAACGAAACGGGCGTCATTTTTCCGGTGGAAGAGGCGGCGCGTCTGGCCCGCGACCGGGGGATCGTCTTTCATACCGACGCGGTCCAGATCGTGGGCAAGATACCCATCGACATGAAGGGCAACGCGGTCGATATGCTCTCCCTTTCGGGTCATAAGCTGCACGCGCCAAAAGGCATCGGCGTCCTTTACGTACGAAAAGGGACAAAGTTCTCTCCCTTTCTCATCGGCGGCCACCAGGAAAAAGGGCGCCGGGGCGGTACGGAGAACGTCGCCGGCATCGTCGGCCTCGGGAAGGCCTGCGAGCTCGCGGCCGCCAGCATGGAGAAGGAGAACACGTACGTGAGGGCCCTTCGCGACAGGCTGGAGAACAGCCTTCTTGCCGCGATCCCGCAAAGCCGGGTGAACGGCGTCCGCGATGAGCGTCTTCCCAACACGACGAACATCAGCTTCGAGTTCGTCGAGGGTGAAAGCATCCTCCTGCTCATGGACCAGCACGGCATCTGCGCTTCCTCGGGCTCGGCCTGCACATCCGGCTCGCTGCAGCCTTCCCATGTCCTGCGGGCCATGGGTGTTCCCTACACAATGGCCCACGGATCGATACGGTTCAGCCTCAGCGTCTACAACACCGAAGAGGACATCGACCTTGTCATTAGAGAACTGCCGCCGATCATCGATAAACTCCGGGTCCTTTCACCTTACTGGGCGACGGAACGAGGCGCCTGTACGACGGTCTGAGGAGAGAGAGATATGCAAGAAAGGGAGAATTCACGAGACCTATGCCGGGAAGAGATAGACGCGACCCAGAAGCATCGCTCGCGGCTGCCGCTTCTCATCGACGAGGTGGTGGCACAGTACGACAAGGAAGGCCGTCTTCATCACATCGGTCCCGAACCGATACCTTCACGACAGGCTATCATCAACATCATACGCAAGACCATCCCCATTCTCTTTCCCGGTTTCTTCGCGGAAAAACGGCTGGACGAGATCAACGCCCGGTATTACCTGGGGGAACAGATAACGGAACTCTTCGACGCGATCTCGACACAGATACAGCATGCCATACGCCATGACTGCATCAGGTTCGACCGGCCCTGTGTCCACTGCGAGGATCTCAGTCAGGAGATAACCCTGAGGTTCATCGGGAGCATTCCCCGGCTGCAGGAGACGCTCTCGAAGGATGTTCGCGCCGCCTTTCAAGGCGACCCGGCCTCGCGGCATTTCGACGAGATCATATTCTGCTATCCCGGCCTCTTCGCGGTTGCCGTCTACCGCGTCGCGCACTGGCTGCACGTCAACGAAGTGCCCCTCATCCCGAGGATCATGACGGAATATGCCCACAGTCTGACGGGCATCGACATACACCCCGGGGTTGTCATCGGTGAGAGCTTTTTCATGGACCACGGTACCGGCGTCGTCATCGGGGAAACGACCACCATCGGCGACAGGGTGCGCCTCTACCAGGGCGTAACCCTCGGCGCGCTTTCACTCGGCAAAGACGAATGTCCTCTTCTCAGGGACAAGAAACGCCATCCCACAATAGAGGATGACGTCATCATCTATGCCAACGCGACCATCCTGGGCGGCCGGACTGTCATAGGCGCCCGCTCGACCATCGGCGGGAACGTATGGCTCACCGAATCCGTCCCTCCCGACACGTCGGTCTTCCTGAAGAAACCGGAACTGGTGATGAAGAACAAGTGAAGACCGTTTTAAGTTTTAGGTTTTAGGTTTCAGGTATCTCAGGTCGGAAGACCATAAGGAGGTTTCTCTACTGTGAAGGTTCCTATCTCATCGGACCGTCCGGAGGTTTGAGCCGGCCTGAGATGACTGTAAAGGTTCCGGTCCTACCGGAAACCGTCCGTCTTCGTCTTTAACCTGAAACCTGGAACCGCCTCTACTGTCCTTCGTTCATGCTTCCCGTTCGGTAGCCGCGAAGATCCAGGGCAACGTACGTGAATCCTATGTCCGTCAACTCCCCTGCTATGGGGTTCCTCTGTTCGATAATGAGGGGGAGGTCCTTTTCCTCCACCTCGATGCGGGCGGCGCTGCCGTGATGCCTCACACGGACCCGCGATATACCGAGGGCCTTTATGAAAGCTTCGGCGCGCTCGATATCCCGGAGTCTGCCCACGGTTATGGGGGTACCGTAAGGGATCCTTGTCGACAGACAGGCTTCCGCCGGCTTATCATGGGTCTTCAACCCCAGCTCGCGTGAAAGGGTCCTGACCTCTTCCTTGTTCAGGTCCGCTTCGAGAAGAGGACTTTTGACGCCCTGTTCCACGCATGCTTTTCTGCCCGGCCGGAAGTCGTTCATGTCATCGACGTTCGAACCCTCCAGAACGAGGGAATACCCCTCCTGTCGGGCAATTTCGCGGACGCTTTTGAACAGATGGGTCTTGCAGTGGTAACACCGCTCGAGCCCGTTGGCGAGGAAGCTCTCGTCCTCCATCTCGGCGGAATCGAACGCGACCATGCGGACCCCGAGTTCGGCCGCCAGGGCCCGTGCCTCCTCTCTTTCGTCACGGGGGTGTATGGGCGACACTCCGGTCAGGGCCAGCACGTTGGCGCTTCCCAGGACGTCGACGCAGACCTTGAGAAGCAAGGTGCTGTCCACCCCGCCAGAGAAGGTCACAGCGACCTTGCCCATGGCTCCGATTGATCTTCTCAGATCGTCGTACTTGCGCTCCAGTCTCTCCTTCATCTGCGTCCCATGACCTCTTTCATGGCACCGTACTCCTTGCCCGAACAAGTTACGCTGCACCGTCAGATCGGCGTGTCGGATGCACCCGCGGATTCCACCCCGCCGAGAATCCCTTCAAAAAGCACCGTGGAAAGATACCGTTCGCCGGCGTCGGGCAGTATCACAACGATGGTCTTCCCCGCGTTCTCCCGTTCCCCGGCAAGCTTCACCGCCGCATGAGCGGCCGCTCCGCAGGATATGCCGCTCAGGATCCCCTCTTCCCTTGCAAGACGCCTTGCCATCTCGATCGCCTCATCGTTGCTGACCGTCTCGATCCGGTCGACAAGGGAAAGGTCCAGGACCTTCGGAACGAAGCCGGCACCTATCCCCTGTATCTTGTGGGGGCCGGGCTTCAACTCTTCGCCGGCCCTTGTCTGGGTAAGGACAGGGGAATGGATGGGCTCCACCGCCACGGAGGTGACCTTCTTCTTTTTCGTGAGCTTGAAATATCTCGATATGCCGGTGATCGTACCGCCTGTGCCGACACCACAGACGAGGATATCCACTTTCCCTTCCGTGTCGTTCCAGATCTCCACGGCGGTCGTGGCCTCATGTATGGCGGGATTCGCCGGGTTTTCGAACTGCTGGGGAAGGAAATACCGTGACGCGTCGCTTCGGACCATCTCCTCCGCCTTTGCGATGGCCCCTTTCATGCCCTTCGCCCCCTCGGTGAGAATGATGTTCGCCCCGAGGGCCTTGAGGACTTTCCGCCTCTCTATCGACATCGTTTCCGGCATCATCAGGGTCAGTTTATACCCCCTGGCTGCCGCGACGAAGGCCAGGGCGATGCCGGTATTGCCCGATGTCGGCTCTACGATCTCCATGCCCGGTCTCAACCTGCCCGTCTTCTCCGCGTCCCATACCATCGAGGCGCCGATCCTGCATTTTACCGAGTAGGCTGGATTGCGTCCCTCGACCTTCGCGAGCACCATCGCTTTCGCGCCTGCCGTCACCCTGTTGAGCCTGACGAGCGGCGTTCTGCCTATTGAGAACGAGTTGTCCTCGAATATCGCTGCCATGGGCGGCCTCCTTGTCTATGCCTTCAGATCCGACCCGGATCGGGACCGAAGGATGGTATAACTTTTATTATATCATTTTGGCGCCCCGGGCAAGACATCGACCGCCTCCGTCACAGCCGGAAACGGACAAGCGCAGAAGGGGGCCCCGGGACCGAAACCTCAGCAATGTATACGCGATTTCGCGATTATACGGTCCATGGGGCGCGTGACATAGTACTCGATGAGGCGTTCGTTGAAATCCTTCTCGACATGTTTGCCGAGACATTCGCCCCGTATGAAAGGGACAAAGGGACAACTCCAGCCGGTAAGGTCCGCGTGTTCTTCCTTTACTCTGTCCATCACGCCGTCATAGAGGTCGGCGATCCAGCGCTCGTAACCCTCGCATTGGCCTTCGCCAAGCTTCTCCCAGAAATCGTCCCCGAAAACCCCGAAGGTGAGCTCCGTTCCGGCAAAACGCTGGCAGGGATGGATCGCGCCGTCGGCGCAGAAGACCATCTGCCTCATTCCCGCCGGACAGGTGAAGTGGGCGCCGGTTATCATCTGCACGACGGCGAACTTCCACTCCCCGTCGAACTCGATGCCGTGTTTCTCCGTGGCAAGGTCCATCCTTTTTATTGCCTCGAACCTCTCCTCTTCCGACAGCTCTATCCTTCTCTCCTCGGGCGATTGACCGCAAAATATATTGGCGGTGATGTTCCTGATGCCGATGGCGGCCATTTCATCCACGAAGCGCTCGATATTGGCGAAGTTGATCTTGCTGAGGGTCGTCAGGACGTCGCACTCCGCGCCCGTGGCGATTATCCTTTTCAGGTTGCCGACGACCCTGTCAAACGTTCCTTTTCCGGCGCGGTCCACCCTTCGCTGGTCATTGTCCTCCCTGACCCCGTCCAGGCTCACCTTGAAACTCAGCCGGGGTCCGTTCTTCACTATCCAGTCATAGACATCTTCATTCAGGGTGAAGGCATTCGTGAATATCTTGAACGTGGTGTCTATTCCGTATTCCTCGGACATGGCCGCCGCCCGGTCACAGACCTGCCTCATGGTCTCGAAATTCAGGAGAGGCTCGTAGCCGAGAAAGGATATGAGCAGCGACCGGATGCCCCTCTTCTTCAGGTAAGGGAAGAGACCCGATAGGACGCTGTCGGCAAACTCACTCGTCATGTGGCCGCTCTTGAAATCGTAGAAACTGTGATAGCACCCCTTGCACGAGAGGTTGCATTTGGCGGAGAGAAGAAAGGTCACCTTGGATATCCTGGCGACCTCGTTCCTGTGCCTTGCCATGGCGACATACTCCGCGAACATGTCCCGCTCGTCCCTGTCTCCCTCCACCAGGAAACGTTTCTCGTAGAGCTCCCTCATGAGGACCGAAGGCTCGCACCGGCACATCGCCGACACTTGCGCCGCGGCCGTGCCCATCGAGACGGGCCTGTCGAAGGCTCCGAGAACGTCGATGATCTCAGACCCGTATGACGTCAGGTTGCCGTGCAGCTTGCTGTATACCCTTACCTCGTCATCGCGCAGTTGCCTTACCACCAGAAAGGGCGACTTCTTCAACATAACATCGGGCGGCATTTCTATCGGGTTCACGTGATTTTCTCCCATATTCAGTGCGGTTCGTCAGGAACTCGGGCCCTATCTTTTTTTGTCGATCTGATGTCCTGTCATTATGGTAGGTTCACCATAAAAACCACCGTCCTTCTCTGTCAAGATACACCAGATCAGGCGCAATACTCAAGCACCGCTCGCGGATAGCGACCCGGCGTGCCTCATGCCTCGATGGACCGGTGACGCGGCATGTGCACTATTGTTGTTTTCTTCAAGAACTCAATCTGCTAGAATCCTTAACAGTACGATCCAAACAAGCGGGGTGACGCGGTGGAAGCATTGAAAGATTGGTTGAGGCCCGAGTTGATATGGTTTCTCATCGGCCTTGCGCTGATGCTCCTGGAGTTCGTCCTTCCAGGCTTCATCATATTCTTCTTCGGCGTCGGGGCCTGGGTCGTGGCGCTCATCTGCCTCTTCGCCGACGTATCCATCAACGCCCAACTCATCGTGTTCCTCGTGGCCTCGGTGCTGCTTCTCCTCTCGTTGAGGAAATGGATGAGGGGCGTCTTCGTCGGCCGCAAGAAGTTCGGCCGGCCATCTGACGACGACCAGTTGGAATTCACGGGAAAGAGGGCCGTGGTGACACGGACGATCGACCCCGTCATGGGAGGCAAGGTCGAGCTTCACGGCACCAGTTGGAACGCGGAGACCGATGGGGACGAACCGGTTGAAGAAGGGGCCGCCGTGGAGATCACAGGCAAGCAGGGCCTTACGCTGAAGGTCAAAAAATATCCGGCAAAGGGAGGGAACGGTCAATGAACTTCTTTACTGTCATCATCGTCGGTCTCATCATACTCGTGGTCATCGCCTTTCTGAAGACCATACGCGTTGTCCCCCAGAAGGTCGCCTTCATCGTGGAGCGCCTCGGCAAGTACAACGCGACGCTGGACGCCGGCCTCCACGTCCTCATACCCTTTATCGACAAGGTCTCCTACAGACACACCCTGAAGGAACAGGCCATCGACGTCCCCTCCCAGACATGCATCACGAGGGACAACATCGCCGTCGAGGTCGACGGCATCCTCTACCTTCAGGTCATAGATCCCCAGAAGGCGTCTTACGGCATCAACAATTACCAGTTCGCGGCCACTCAGCTCGCCCAGACGACCATGAGGAGCGTCATCGGCAAACTGGAGCTCGACAGGACCTTCGAGGAGCGGGACACGATCAACACCACCATCGTCGAGGCCGTCGACAAGGCGTCCGATCCCTGGGGCGTGAAGGTCACCCGGTACGAGGTCAAGAACATCGTTCCGCCGCAGAGCATCAAGGACGCCATGGAGAAACAGATGCGCGCGGAGCGTGAGAAGAGGGCCATGATCGCTGAATCCGAGGGAGACAAGCAGGCCAAGATCAACCGCGCCGAGGGTGTCAAGCAGGAGATGATCGCCACCTCCGAAGGCGAGAAGCAGAAGAGGATCAATGAGGCCGAAGGCCGGGCGGCGGAGATAGAGCGCGTGGCAAAGGCAACCGCGAACGGCTTGAGGGAGATCGCGCTCGCTATCAACGAGCAGGGCGGCATCAACGCCGTCAACCTTCGCATCGCCGAGCAGTACATAAACGAGTTCGGCAAGCTGGCGAGAACGAACAACACCCTCATCCTCCCCGCCAACCTTGGCGACCTGGCAGGCCTCGTATCGACGGTAACGACAATACTGAAGGACCAGACAAAGGATACAGGGGTCAGGGCCCAGGGGGCGGAGAAAAGATAGACGATAGCGGGGCAGCATACACGACGATCGCCCTGGACAAGACCGTCGGAACCGCACATTTTTCTGACTCTCAAGCGGTTCAAGCGACTCAAGCCGTCTTTCTCTTGACCCATCGGCCCCATTAGTGATACCTTTTTTTACCGAAGCATTTGTCAGGAAAAGATCAGGAGGACATATGAAAGTGAGCATTCTTGCAGCACTCGTCATCGTTCTGGCTCTCGTGTGGTGCGGCGGCGTGCAGGCCGCGGAACCGAACATGAAGGATGGTCTCTGGGAGATCAAGACGAAGGTGGAAATGAAGGGCATGCCCGCGAGCATCCCCCCGTCCGTAACGAAGCAATGCCTCACGAAGAAGGACAGCGTGCCCGGGCAGGGCAAGGAGAAAAACCCGAACTGCAAGATCACCGACCAGAAAGTGAGCGGCAACACGGTGACGTGGGCCATGGTCTGCAAGGAAAAGGACGGCACCGTGGAAAGCAAGGGAAGCATCACATACAAGGGCGACACCTTTGACGGGACAACAACGACGCTCATCAAGAACAAAGGCATGCAGGCCCAGCAGGTTTCGACAAAAATGAGCGGCAAACGCCTCGGACCCTGCGACAAGAAATAGGAAAGAACGCGAGGAAGAGAGCTGTGAAGATCAAGATAAGGAAGAGCAGAAAAACAACGATCAACGAAGTGGACTTCGACAACCTGGAGTTCGGCGTCCATCTCTCCGATCACATGTACTACGTGGACTACGCGGATGGACACTGGAGCGAGCCACGCATCGAGCCTTATGGCCCGATGAAGATGTACCCGGCCCTTTCCACGCTGCATTACGGCCAGGCGGTCTTTGAAGGCCTCAAGGCCTTTCTCGGAGTGGACGGAAAGATCCGACTTTTTCGCCCGGACAAGAACCATGAGAGATACAACGTATCCTGTGAACGCCTGTGCATCCCCACTCTCTCGTGGGAAATGTTCTTCGAGGGGATGAGAAAGCTCGTGGCGATCGACAGGGCATGGATCCCCGTCAAGCGCGGCTGCTCTCTCTATATCCGGCCTTTCGTCTTCGCGACGGACAACTTCCTCGGCGTCAGGGTATCTCACACGTACCGCTTCATGATCATAACCTCTCCCGTCGGTGCCTATTACAAGGAAGGGCTCAATCCGGTAAAGCTCATCACCTCCGGCGAGTATGTCCGGGCCGTGAGAGGCGGCCTCGGCGCCGTCAAGACGCCGGCAAACTACGCCGCTTCGCTCTATCCCGGGGAGATGGCCAAGAAAAAGGGCTTCACGCAGGTGCTCTGGCTCGATGGCATAGAGAACCGGTGCATCGAGGAAGTGGGGACGATGAACATAATGTTCGTCATAGACGGCACCGTGGTCACTCCGCCGCTTGAGGGCTCCATCCTGCCCGGGGTCACGCGTAACTCCGTCATCGCGCTTGCCAAACACTGGGGCATACCGGTGGAAGAGAGAAAGATCACCATCGACGAGGTCATGTCGGAAGCGAAGAGCGGACGCCTTCAGGAGGTCTTCGGCACCGGGACCGCCGCTGTCATCTCGCCCGTCGGCTGGATCCGGCACAACGATGACACGATAACGATCCACAGCGGCGAGATCGGCCCCATCTCTCAAAGACTCTACGACGAGATCACCGGCATGCAATATGGAGAAAAGGACGATCCCTTCGGCTGGTGCGTCATCATCTGATAACGATCGCTGCTTACTGAGCACCCTCCGGACATCCCGAGCGGGAACGGAGTGAGCTATGATGGATTTAGTACAC
>DBQU01000003.1 GCA_002305765.1 Deltaproteobacteria bacterium UBA1386 | reverse complement strand
ATTCAACACAGTTGCTGGAACGGTCGTTTTTTTACGTGAAAAGGTGGCCTATCATTCTGTTCAGCATCGGGCCGCCCTTGACCTCCGTTTCCAGGAGGGGTATGGTTGCCCTCACCCCGTCGCCGAAGATGTTCCATATCTCTTCCATGTGCTCGTCCTGCATCTTGACGCGATGATGAACGAACTCCGCCGCGTCGGCGCCCACCTGGTCCTTCTGGATAATGCCGTTGACGACGACGCCGCCGACGGGGATGCCGAACTCGAGGAACCAGTTTATGAACCTGGTTATAACGGCGATAGGGAGGCTTTCGGGCAACGTCACGAAGAAGAATGCCGTGAGTGCTTTATCCGTCAGGAGCGACTGCGCCCGGGCCATCCTCTCCTTGAAATTGAGGAGGTAATCCATGAGGGGGTCCTGCTCTTCCTTTTTGGAGAAGGAGAGCATCTCCCTCAAGGATTTTGCCTCCTCCCTGCTCTTGAGCATCTTGTCCACCCAGAGCGAGTAGACCTTCGACATGCCGAGCAGGCGGCGGGCGTTCGCCGTCGGGGCCGTGTCGAAGACGTAGAAGTCGTATTCGTCCTTGAACATGATGTCCGTCATGTTCTCGAACATCGCCGATTCCTCGAAGGCGGGGTTCATCGTGGCCGATTCGACGAACTCATCGGCCTTGGTGGTGATGTCGGCGAACTTAAGGAACCAGTTTATCTTCTCCCTGATCTCCTGCTTGGACCTCTCTATGGTGTCCTTCGTGTCTATCTCGAAGGCGTGACAGAGGGCCTCGTCGCAGACGACGGCCGTCTTGCCGAAGACGTCCTGCCCGAGGAGGTTGGAGAGGCTGTGGACGGGGTTGGTGGACGCCAGCAGGGTCTTCTTTCCCTGTTTCGCTGCCCAGAGCGCCGCCGTGCCGGCCATCACCGTCTTGCCGACTCCGCCTTTCCCGCCGAAGAAGATGTATTTCAGATCGGGATGGTCCTGCATGAACGTGGTCATACTTGTCGTTATTTGGTCCATTGAAGACTCCCTCCCTTAACCAAACATGGTATTCGACAGCTTCTCGATCATCTCGAGACCGGTGACATCCCGTTCCATCTCGGGGACCCAGGCGTGTATCTGGTCCTTGAAGACCTCGTCGATCACCTTCAGGTAATGGTCCTGCATGTCGAGACGGTGTTTGAGATACTCGGGGATGTTCTGCCCTTTCAACTCGGCGGGGAGGACCCTGTTGACGATGTAGCCGCTTAAGGGTACGTCGAACTTCGCGAAGAGGTCGGCGGCCTTCAGGGTGTCGTTGATGATCATCTCTTCGGGGGTGAGGACGAAGAAGAATGCCGTCTTTTGCTTGTCCGTGAGGATGCTCGACGACCTGTTGATGCGGTCCTTGATGTAGAGAAGTTCATTGAGAATGGCGTCCTCGTCGAGGTCCTTGTCCCTGCGTATCGTGGCGGCCACCTGATCGTATTCGCGCATTTGCTGGCGAAGCCCGGTGATCTTCCCTATCCAGGCGTCATAGACGGAGGCCATGCTGAGGTAATACAAGGCATGTCCGAGAGGCACGAGATCGTAAATGTAGTAGTCGTAACCGCCTTTCACGACGATGTCGACGACCTCGTCGAAGATGGCGCTCTCCTCCATGGCCGGCTCCGCCGCCGCGGCCTGAATGTAGCTCTCGATCTCCTCGGGTATCTTGTCCATGCCGTACATGTCCAGGATCTTCTGGCGGATCTCCTGCTGGTATTCCCTGACACGGTGGTCCGCGTCGATCTCCTGAGCGTACAGGTTGGGCATGATCTCCGTCGGGCCCTTGCCGAAGATATCCTTCTTGAAGATATCGCTCAAGGATGCCTGGGGATCGACGGAAAAGACGAGCACCTTCTTGCCCTGTTTCGCCAGATAATAGGCGGCTGCCGCGGAAAACGTGGTCTTGCCCAGACCTCCCTTGCCGCCGAACATGATGTAGTGCCGGTCCGGATACTGTTCGAATATCTTTGCGAGTGAAATGGGAACCACCCCCTTGTTTTGAATTAGGTTGAACTTCTCAAGCCTCTATCCGGCAAAGATGAATTGCCATACCGCCGCGGCCTCATGCCAGGGCGTCCGTCAGGTCCTTTTCCCGGAGCATCCTGCGCTTCCAGGTGGATATCTGGGGGACGACGTAGGGCAGAAGCCTCAGCGAATAGTAAGGGGGCAGGATAGGAACCCCGAGCATGTCCCCCATGGTGATGAGGATGAACAGGTGCTCCATGCTTGCCCGAGATTTCAGGGCGAAACGCGCCGAATCGTGCGCCGCGACGCCGTAGACGAACTCCTTTACCGCCCCGAAAAAACCACCTTTTTTCTTCTTCTCTTTTCCTTCTTTTTCACCCATGTTCCTTGTGTCTCCTTAATAATGATGGGGTTGCGCTCCTTCTTTCGTATCTCATGCCTGGGCCGATTCCGGCATCTTGTTGTTCTTCAGGGCCCTGTATTTTGCGAACGCCTTCACTCCCTCAATGCCGAGGATAATCGCCGCGACGACGAGGAATATGCCCACGAGCCCCATGAGGGTATTGCCTATGAGGGCCTGACCCTTCACGGCTCCCGTGAGTACCTTGTTGAGAAGGTTGTAGGACGTGTAGAGGAGGGCCGCGATGGTCGTGATGAACATGAATATCATCGGCCACAATGCCCATGAATACGACTTTCCCTCCGACATGAGCCACGCAGTGATGAGCATGAGCGCCAGCGACGCCATGAGCTGGTTGGCGCCTCCGAAGAGCACCCACAGGTACTGCCACCACCCGGTGAGAACAAGGACCATGCCGAGGACACTGGCGATGAAGGTGCCCACGTGGGCGTTGCGGAAAACAGGATGCCAGCCGGCCAGAAGCTCCGACGTGGCGACCCTCATGAAGCGCACGACGAGCTGCATGATCGTGATGGCCAGCACCACCATCATGACGCTCCCGTAAGACCTGCCGATAGCCGTCGGGAGGCCCACGGCGTTGAGGAATTTCGCGACGCCGGCCGCGAAGACCCCTCCGGGACCGAGCTTGATGGCCGCCCCGTAATCGGCGGGGGAGGCGTATATGGTGCCGGCTATGATGAGGGCGAAGGCTGCCAGCATCATCTCCACGAACATGACGCCTGCGCCGACGGGCCGCGCGTCGAGTTCGTTCTCAAGCTGCCGCGCGGTGCCCGAACTCGACACGATGCTGTGCCAGCCCGAGATGGCCCCGCAGGCTATGGTAACGAACATGATGGGCCAGATGGGGCCGATGGGGATCGAGAAGCTCGTAACGGCGGGCAGGGTGAAGTCGGGGTGCAGGACGAAGATCCCGATGATCCCGACGAAAAGGCCGATGAAGACGATGTAGGCCGCCACGTAGTTGACGGGGAGCGCGAACTTCCATATGGGCATCACCGCCGCGAAATAGCAGAAAACGAAGGCCGCGAGCGCCCAGAGGAGGCGGCTGTTCGAAAGGGACTCGCCTATTATCTGGTTCGAAGGCGCCACGGTGCCGACCCAGATGCCGACCATGGCGATGACGACCGTGACGACCGTGGTGAGGATGATGTCCCGTTTCCACCTGTAGATCATCTGTCCCGCGACGACGCCGGCAACGGTCAGGAAGAGCCATGCCATGGGCGCCGGTTTCAGCCGTATCGCCGTGTCGACGACGACGTTGCCGAAGGCGCCGGCGATGAGGAGGAGGTAGAAATAGACGAAGGAGAGGAGGATGGTCCGCGCGCGCGGGCTGATGAGCTTGTGGCTCAAGCCTCCGAAAGAGGCCCCCTCGTGACGCATGGCCATTATCGCGCTCCCGTAGTCCTGGACCCAGCCGATGAAGAAGGTTCCCAGCAGTATCCAGACGAGCGCCGGGAGCCAGCCCCACTGGATGGCGATGATGGGGCCGATGATCGGTCCCGCGCCGGCGATCGATTTGAACTGGTAGCCGAAGAGGACGTTCTTGCTCGTGGGCATGAATTCCACCCCGTCCATGTACATCTTGGCCGGTGTGGCCCTTTTTGGATCCGTCTTGATGACCTTCCTGTCGATGTACCCGGCATACAGGCGGTAGCCGACAAAGAACACGGCCAAACTGATTATCAGGACAACGACTGAATTCATACATTCACCTCCGTGTTGCATTGGAATGGTGTTATGCGTTCACATGTTGTCGCTGCGTCATTTTTGTGATCTGATTTACCTTATTCTCCTCCCATTAAAACCATTTTGCAAGAAAGAAATTAAGGTGTTATGCTGGTTCATCCCTAGTTCGGAAAGGAATGTCCCATGAAGGTGTGTTTCTTTGGCGTCGGAGGAGTGGGTGGGTACTACGGAGCCCTGCTCACCCGGTATTTTGACTCGACCGGCACGGGAAGAACGTATTTCATCGCACGGGGGCGGCACGGGGCCGCCATCGTCGAGAGGGGGCTCACTTTGAAGAAGGACGGGGGAGGGGCAGAGATACGGGTGACGCCCTTTGCCTGTTCCAACACCGTCGCCGGATTGCCCGTATGTGACATGATAGTCGTGTCCGTGAAGGGCTACGACCTCGATGCCGCCACGGAGCAGGTCGCCGCGATAACGGACGACAGGACCATCGTATTGCCTCTCCTCAACGGTGCCGATATCTACGAGCGGATGCGGCGGCGGCTGGACAAAGGATGCATCTTCGCCTCCTGCCTCTATCTCGGTACTCATATAGAATCGCCCGGCGTCATCTTCCAGATGGGTGGAAGCGGCCAGATAGCGATCGGCAGGGACCCTCTGTACCCGGACATCTATCCCGAAAAGCTGATCGAGCTCTTCAGGAACGCCGGCATCCTTATCGAATTCCACGAGGACGTGAATGTGGAGATATGGAAGAAGTACATCTTCATCGCCCCCTTCGCGTTGGTGACCGCCGCCTGGTCCAAAACGATCGGTGAGGTCGCGGCTGACGCCAGACTTGCCCGTCTCGTCAGGGACATCATGAAGGAGATAGCCGCCATCGCGAAGGCCCTCGGGATAGAACTACCGCCCGACATCGTGGAGACCTCCTTCCTGAAGGCGGGCCAGTTCCCCTTCGAGACGAAAACGTCCTTCCAGAGAGACGTCGAGACGAAAGGCAGGCAAAGCGAATGGGACCTCTTCGGAGGCACGGTCATCCGCTATGCCGACAAGCTCGGCGTCCCCGCGGAGAACACGAGGGCGACCCTGGAACAACTACTGAAGGGTTTAAAGTGACACGCGTTATCGGGGCCTCCGTGGTCGTTGCCTGGCAGGTCCCCGGGGTTGCGCTTCCCGGAAGCTGTATTATAATTAAGTATAAGGTAAGCTTGCCTCGCCACTTTGGTCCGAAGGGTTCCGGCCCCCAAGCCGGAGTGAAGGCTCCCCAGCCTTCACAACCCTTCGCCAAGGTGGTTTCTTTAGTGAGTCTTCCGGTACTTTTGGCAGTCCGAGGCCTTAACCGATCGGAAGGATTCTATTTCTTTGTTCCATCGATCCATTGAGCACCCGCGAACTCGGCATTATCCAGTTTGGCACGGGATAGATCCGCGCCGGTGAGGTCGGCCTCGCAGAGATTCGCGCCGGTGAGATTCGCCTCACTAAGATCCGCGCCGGTGAGGTCGGCCTCGAAGAGATCCGCCCGGGCCAGGTAAGCACGGGAGAGGTCCGCGCGAGCCAGGATGGCAGCCGTGAGGTCCGCGCGAGCCAGGATGGCATCGGCGAGGGTGGCGCCGGACAGGTCTGTATTGGACAGGTCTGTATTGGACAGGTTGATGCCTGTGAGGGTGGCGCCGACCAGATCAGCTTCGGAGACATTGGCCCGGACGAGATTGACGTCGGACAGATTCGCCTCGGACAGATCCGCCCGGGCGAGATCCGAACGGGCCATGTATGCCCGCGAGAGGTTGGCCCGCGAGAGGTTGGCACCCGAAAGGTCGGCCCCGGTCAGGCGGGCATCAAAGAGATTGGCCTGGGACAGGTCCGCGCGAGTGAGGTTGGCACGGGATAGATCCGCCCCGGCAAGATTCGCCCCGGCAAGGTTGGCCTCAGAGAGGTCTATGCCGGAGAGATCGGCGCATTCCCCGCCCTCGTCCAGCGAGAGCCACTGCTTGTGTCTCAGTAGGACATCTTTCAGTTCTTCTTTTGTGATATTCATAAGACTCCCTCATGGATGTGTACGAACAGAGATACTACTAATCCACGAAGCGTTTATCAAATAAATTCGGCTAGACGATTGTTTTCCCGCACCCCCATTCGCCCCGAAACACCTCGGAGAAAGCGAGCATTCTTGAAATGCTGAGATGCCACCTGGCCCGTCAGGTCGTACGCTAACGACCAATTGCGAGGGATAGCCCGGTCTCCCCTGGCCGGTTCCGTGTTCCCGATGAAGAAGTCTAAGAGACGCGCCCCATTGAACATGGTCTGAAGGTTTCGTGCCTTCCGGCAGGGCTTTTTTCGGATTGACGAGCCTCTACGCGTATCATATACTCCTCAATACCTGACAAATCCTGAGAATTCATAAAGATAGGGGGACGAGTAGATGAGGACCACCGAAAACCTGTCAAAGGTTGGTTTTCTCCATTTCCTGTTTCTTGCGTGCCTTGCGCTGATCGTATTCGTTCCTGTTCGGGTGTGTTCCGCGGACCTTCCTTACACGGCCACGATCGCCGAAGGACGGAGGGCGGTCAAAGAAATCATGGAGCGGACCGGCGCGTCTTCGGTCTCCGTGGCCTTTACCGATGGTGACAGGCTTGTCTGGACTGAGACCTTTGGCTATGCCGACCGGGCGTCGGGGACGCCGCCAACGAAGGAAACAATGTATTGCATCGGATCAACGAGCAAGATGTTCGCCACCGTTGCCGTCATGAAACTCGTTGACCGGGGGCTGATCGCGCTTGACGAGCCCGTCGTGAAGCATCTCAAGTCTTTCAGGATGCTTTCTCCCGAATACCGGCAGATCACGGTCCGGATGCTGCTCAATCATTCGTCGGGATTTCCGGGAACCGATTATCGCAATGCCTTTACAACGACGCCCTTCAAGGACTATTCGGCACAGGTTCTCGAGACCCTTGCCACCGAGCGGCTCAAGCACGCACCGGGATATCTCAGCGTCTACTGCAACGACGGTTTCACCGTTGCAGAGCAGCTCATCGCGTCTGTGACGGGAAAGAGTTATCCCCGGTTCGTTGAAGACGAGATCTTAAAGCCTCTCGGCATGAAGAGCTCGAGGTATATGCTCGACTATCCCCCCGAAGGGAGCGCCGCGAAACGCTACGACGGGAAAGGCAGGGAGCTGCCCTTCATGTTCGTCAACGTTCTTGCCTCGGGTGGCCTGTACTCAACGCCCTCCGACATGGCCAGATTCGCCATGATGCTCATCGGAAAGGGCAGGCTTGGCGACGCCCGCATCCTGTCGGAAAAGGCAGTCGCCGAAATGGCCAAAGACCAGACCCTGGCGAGCTTCAACCCTGTCAAATCCAATATGGTCAGCTATGGGCTCGGATGGGACACGGTGCGCCAGCCGGGATTGGGGGCCGTCGGCGTGACGGCCTGGCAGAAGGGCGGGGCCATCCCGTTCATGAAGGCGCTCTTCACCGTCGTTCCGGACGAGAGGCTGGCAGCCTTCGTCGTCGGTGCATCGGGGAATTTCAGCTCCAATGACACCATAGTGCTGATGGAGAGACTCCTCCTTAACGCCCTCGTCGAGAAGGGCCGCATCCCATCGGTTCCTTCCCCTCTGAAAGGAAAAGCCCTGCCGGAGAAGACGGCCTCCCCTGCGGAGCTCCGGTCCTTCGCCGGCTGCTACGGGCGCAGCGATTCCTTGCTGCGCGTGAGCGGAGGTCGTGGTCAAAGCCTGAGCATCTACCGCTACGATCCCGAAAAGAAGAGATGGGGCGCCTGGCAGAAGGGACTCACGATGCGCTCTGACGGTTATTTCGCTTCGAAGGCCGATCCCTTGCAGGCCTTTGCCTTCAGGACCGCGGACGGACGGCAGTACCTGATCAACCGCTCTGTTGCCGGATACGGCCATTACCAGGACAATGAGGTCATTGGCCAGAAGGTCACGGTTACCGCGGCCCTGCCGGCCTCGTGGAAGAAGCGTCTGGCGCGGCATTGGCTCATGATCAACGACAACCCCACTTCCGACGCATGGGAAGCCCCCGGCGCCGACCTTGGGAACTACGGGGGCCTGCTCCTCTCGAGCGATTCGCAGGTCGTCGACCCGACCTTGAGCGATTCCCGGGCCGGCATGATGCTCGTTATTCCTCAATTGAAAGGCAGGGACCTAAACGATCTCGTCATCGAGAACCGGGCCGGCGACGAATGGCTGCGCCTGGGCAGTTATCTTTTCCAGCCCCGCGAGACCGTTGAGAAACTCGCCCCGGGCGAGACAACGATCGTGCTCGGTCCTGATGGAAATAGTGAGTGGCGTGTCATCGACCGGCTAAACAAGGCGAAGACACTGACCATCTCCCCTGACCTGCCCGACGGCTCCTGGAGACTCTACGATGCCAGGCTGAAACAGATCGAGAGGGGAAAGGGAAAGAAGACCCTGCCTCTTGCCGGCGGTACGTATTATCTGCTCTTCCACGATAATGCCAGGGTGCTTTTTTGAAACGATCCCATGTATAAATGCGGTAGGTCGCGGGGGCGCCGAAAAAGCGAATGGTGAATCGTTGGGATCACGAAGGATGGAATGAACATATCAGGTAAGAACTGAATGCGAGAGAGGGGACTTGAACCCCTATGGTTTAACCCGCTGGATCCTGAATTCAAAAGGAATAATGACTCGTACCCTATGGCGGTTCTACCTTACAAGAATTGTCAGGAAGGTCCCGGTCCCTGCTGTCCAGAAGAAACCCTCCATCAATTCACGGCCGGCACCCCAAATCTTTTCTTGAACTGCCTCATCTGCTTTTTTTCAGGAGGCTAGACCCGGGGCGTCTGTCGATTTCATCGTACCCCTAGTTTTCGGAGCAAGTGGTCAACTCGTTCAAAAGCATCTCGTTTCTTTAAAGCTCTTTCATCTTTATCTTCGATGGCTTCAAAATCGGCGACGTGTGTTGGCCCGACGTGATCCGGAGATTCAAATTTCTCGGAGATCTTCTGCAACCCCTCAAGAACGAGGCCATGGCCCAGGTGATCCCTGAAAAGATCAACGAGACCATCAAGGCCCTCCGGGTGATGTTTAAGGCAAAAGTAGATATCCCAGGCATCTTTTTCCTTCAGCCGATCGGCAAGCGCCATACCCTTCATTACTATAAAGGGCACGATGGCGGCTATTCGACATGATACACGATCAATTCCGCCTTCCGGCAGGGTTCCTTCTATGATAACAGTCTCGAAATTCTCGAAAGCGAGATCGCAACCCCTCGCCTTTCGTGGTTTTATGTCTTGAAATGTCTGCGTCCTGTGGCTTTTTCCCGTCCCACCGTATTGGCCCGCCAGGAAGTTTACCTCTACTTTGATAGGATTGCCGCCAGGGACAGGGACGTCTCTGAAGAATATGAAAGGCTGGCTCCCTTCGGTGTAATTCCTTTCAATAAGAGCTGTCTTGATCGTCTCATATGTTGCCTCATCAATGAGATGATCGAGCGCGAGATCGATATGTATGCTGCCAACATGCTCATGCGCCGAATTGCTGTACAGCAGGGGCGGGACCCAACCACCGACAAGGACAAGCGCATCCTTGTGTTGGTCGAGCAAATGAACGAGCTCGATCAGTACGGATTTGCACGCTTCTACTTCTCGTTGGTTGTAGTTCTCCCTTGTGACCATATTTTTTCCAGAACCTCTTTCAGGATGAATTCGGCTGCCTCTTCGCCCCTTCCTTTGTAGCTCCTCAGATCAAGATAGAGCTGAACAGGCGAGACTACGGGGAGGTTCTCATGGAATTTCACCCCGTAGAAGACACCGGTATCGTAAGGCTTCAAGATCATTATGTTGGAACCACTGTCAACTGCTTTGAGATCCAACTGATCCCGGACATCCTCAAGCTTGTCGTCAATATAGGCGAATACCCGGTTGAATCTCGTGTGCGGTGCGACCCTCGCCGCGCCGGAGAACATCGTCAATGCGAACTTGATGCCTCTTTGTCCGCAAAAAACACCTAGCTTTGTCTCCAGATCGGACATTCCTTCGATGGAGTAGTATTCGAAGATCTCGTTACGATGATAGCTGTAGTCTGAGGACCACTCATCCAATATAGACCGGGGGCGTTTTAGAACCAGTCCAGCCTTATCTTCAGTCGCCCATTCCCGGTCGAGCAGTATTTTTCGCACTGTTGCCACGAGCCCTATACTGACCCCTGCCTGCTGTCTCAAGTTCTCGACTTTCCATGGCGTAGGGGGCGAGTTGAGGAGTACACGCAATATCCTTGACGATTTGGGTGAAAAGATTGATTTGAGATCACGTCTTTGGGGAAAGGGATTAGGAACACCCTGAATGCGAATGAAGATTGTATCGAAACTGAGAAGACAATTTCCGGCCAGGTCCAGATAACCGACGCCCTGAGCGCTAAGAATATCAGCCGAATCAGGCGATACGTAAGGTGCAATAAAGACCGGATAGGCGTTCGGATACTGCTGACGAAGCCGTAAGAGTTGATTTATTGCCGCCCGGGCAAACCTCGGCTGGCCCTGGTTCTTCACCTCGCCTATGATCGTTCTTTGCCCTTGAGAGGTCCTGAGTAGAGCGATAAAATCGGGACCCCCGGGTACAGGAGCTATCTCAGTTTCAAAAGATACTGATTCAATAAATGGCAGGGATTGCAGCGCTTCGCGCAATTTGCCCTCCGCTTTGCTGACAAGCTCATCTGGTTTCAGTATATAGCTAGATTTCAGCATTTGTTGAAACAAGTTTATATGCTGAAAGTCAGATTGTCAATTGGTTTTTCGGTCAAAATAGTCATTTCAGCATTTGCTGAAAAACGGAAGAATAATGAAAAAAGGTCCCCGGCAACGTGAATAACCCGGACAATGCTTCCTTTACAGGGCTTTCTTATGCGAAAGTGCCCGATGTATAAATGCGGTAGGTCGCGGGGGCGCCGAAAGAGCGAATGGTGAATCGTTGGGATCACATCACGAAGGATGGAATGAACCTATCAAGCGAGAGCTAATGCGAGAGAGGGGACTTGAACCCCTATGGTTTAACCCGCTGGATCCTAAGTCCAATTCATAACCTTCCGCAAACAACGTACCATCAATGGTTTACAAGAGTTACGAAAATTTGCATCTTTGGATTATGCGAGGTTTCCGGGGGTCTTCCGAGGGTCATTGGTTACAAAATAGTAACAATCCCCGAGAGGGATTGGTAAGATAATTATAAGCCAAAAGGGGAACGGGAATGGGAACGAAGACCAGTATCGAACAGTTCTTTAAAGGGTTTGAGAAACCGCTGTCAGAATACGACCCGCCCGTAACGGCAAAAGACCTATGGGACGGGATTGTGCTGGTGAGAGACAGGATGCTCACATCGGGATTTAACCTCAACAGCGTTCTCGCGCCGCTTACAGCACGGCAACGAAGAGAAATAGAGCATATATTTGAATCTCTCTCAATTCCAATCAGCAACAAAGGTATAGATGAAATACTAGAGATTTTTTCACAGAGCTACACGGGACTGCGCGATGTTGCCTCTCGCTATGATGAGTTTTTCAAAGACCTTAATTCCTTTCTCAACGAGAGGATTAGAACCCTGTCTCCGTTGATTGGGAAACTGAAAACACTTCGGCAATACCGAAAATCGGATGCCTTGAAGCAAGCCATCAAGGGTGTGGAGTACGACGTCGCACAATACAAGAAACTCCTCCGGCCCTCAGCGCGTCGTTGCGGTGACCTTGTTCCATTGTTCAAGTCAAACAAAACCCCGGAGCAGGGCCAGAAGCAAGAATTCTGGAACTGGATTGTACGTGATGCGAGCAGGGTTATCAACGAATTTTGTCATGATGATACTTGCCCGCCGCGCGGGACCTGTCGCGTAATGCATGGCAATGCTCTCAGGGCTGTAACCCGTATCGTCAAGTTCCTGTACCCTGAGGTATTCCCGGAAAACGAAGAGATCGTCATGTCCAGGTTGAAAAACAAGGAATATTCAGGTTCTTAGAGCGGTTTTTTTTCCTCATAACAAGCCCCGGACGTAAAAAGCCTATTCTAGCTCCCGCCGCTACCCCGTGGTTTACTCTTCTCATAACGTGAGAGGAGACGACGATGGGAATGGTTCTTAATTCTCCCCTACAATCAGAATGGCATCTCCCCGACACCATCAAGGTGATCGGGATTTTTGCGTTAAAAATCAAGCAAGGAGGCAACAATGGCAAGAGAACACGAAGGACAGGTCTGGACAGGCACGGCATGGGAAGATATCGAGAAGGTCTTCCCATCGCAAGGACGGCAACCAGTAAGGGAGGAGAGGGTGGGTGAGAACAGCCGCAAGACCCTCCTAGAAAGGATTCGGGAAACGCCCGAGGGACAGGCACGGGAGCTTAGAAAGCGGTACATGGAGCTTCACGAGATAATGTTCGGGAACAGATACACGGACGCGGAGAAGGAGCTTGCCTCGCAGGAGGCCAAGGCGATTTTCAACGCCGCCTTCGGGGACAAAGAGGTTTCCGGCTCCACCGAAATCCCCGAGATCGGCGGCGGATGGGACAGGCCCTCACAAGAGGGGAGCCGTGGCCTAGGGGATGGTCCGCGAGGACTTGGTGTCATGACTCAAGGGCGGAAGCATTACAGGAAGGACGACTCTAGCGGGAATAACCCAGGAGGTGCAAGATGAAGGCGAAAGAGCAGAAGGCAACCGAAGGTTTGGTCCCCGTAGTGGGAGCAAGGTTTCCATACCAGAAGGAAGGACAGGTCCTTGAGTGTCCTCGGTGCGGGACGACCCTTTCCTTGATGGGTGGAGCTTCCTGGGACCAGGAAACGTGGGTCTGCCAGGCCAGGGACCCCGAGGGGAAGGAGATGGTATGCCTCACGTCCGTTGATGTTTACATCGACCACGAGATCGTAAACGGCACACCCGTGCCGACTATGTGCGAGGTGACAAAGATATGGTAATGGACGGCAAAATCACCTTAACGGACATTAACGTCGCGGCCTACCTGGAGATGAACGGACAGGACAGTTCCCTTGTCCGGCAGGACAACGGCAGGGTCGTCTTCACATTCCCTGACGAGGAGAAGGTGCGGGACCTCATTGATCGTTTCAACTATGAACAGGAGTTATCTTACTTCACCTTTTGTCTCAAACGGCTCCGGGGCAGGATGCTTGAACTCAGGGACGGCTCGCGCCGCAACGGGAACGGGAATCACTATGCAGATCGCGCCCGCCAGTAAACCAGACATCGTTATTATCGCGGAGGGCATGACCCGCTTGAGGAGGGCAGGACGGAGCTTGACCGGGCTGTGTCCTATCCACCAGGAGAAGACCCCTAGCTTTCACGTCTACCCCGAGAAGCAATCTTTCAAGTGTTACGGATGCGGGGAATATGGCGACGTTGTGGACCTCGTCATGAAGGCCCGAGGAATACCCTTTCTGGAGGCTTGCCGGGAGCTTTGTATCGAGCTTCCCGGCTCCGATAAGGGGGAAGATAAGGCCGCGAGAAGAAAGGCCCGTGAGAGGGCGCAGAGGGCCGCTGAGAGGCGTTCTAAGTTCAAAGAGGCACTACGCGGCAGGAGCAAGATTAATAGTGAACTCCTGAGGGCATACAACCACGAGATCGCCTCCAGGTATGACTTCTGGTACGACGACCCCGAGGAGATCGCCGAGCATATGCATGAGGCCCTAGAGAGATGTTCTTCTAAGGAAGAGGCGGCAGAAGTAGCCCGATGGATAACCGACAGCATCCTATGGCGGGAGGAGCAGAACACCATCCTTGAAGGGGATGACGAGAGCAAGTACAGACTCTATCGACGAATTAAGGGAGACGAGAATGGAAGAGCGGTTCAGCCTTGACGAAGCACTAGAACAAGACGAGCTCCAGGAGCAGGGACCGGGCAATCCCGAGTACACCCCGCCTACAGGAGAGAAGAAAGAGGAGAAGAGACGCGAGGAGTACCGGGCCGTTTTCGATGGTCTGATCGACGTTGTTGAAGGGGACAAGGGGGTCCCGTGCTATCTCATACGTGTCGGGGACAGCCTGCACCTTACTAGGGGTCACGAGGAGGAGGGGAAGGAATATGTCCCGCCGCCGAAGGAACATCTTCCCTTTGAGCTTCCCCGTGCTGAGGAGGTGAAGAGGTGGTTCCTGGAGGATGACGACGGCAAGCTCTTTGAAGATGTTGTCGCCTACCTGGGGAGGTTCTCTTACCTGGAGGAGGGGTACAGGAGATTACTCGCCGCCTATGTTCTCCTAACGTACCTCCAGGACAGCGACGACCTCTATTATCTCCCGGAGATCGTCTTCTTTGGGCCGCCGGAGAACGGCAAGAGCCGGACGGGGAAGGCTATGACTTCTATCGCCTATCGAGGGATCCACCTCGTGGACCTCAGGGAGCCGAACATCTTTCGGTACAGTCAAAACCTCCAGGCGACGTTGTTCTTCGACGCAAAGAGCCTATGGAAGAAGGCCGAAAAGCAAGGGTCCGAGGACCTTCTCCTCTTGAGGTTTGAGCGGGGTGCAAAAGCGAGCAGGATCCTCTACCCGGATAGAGGACCCTTCCGCGATACCATCTATTACGACGTCTTCGGACCGACCCTGATAGCGACGAACGACCCTATTCACAGCATACTTGACACCCGGAGCATAAACATACCGTTACCGAACAAACCGGGCCGCTACGAGAACCTTCTCCCGAGGAAGGGCCTCGTCCTTAAAGAACGGCTCACGGCATGGAGGGCGAGGATGCAGGGGGTATCCTTACCCCAGGTGGACCCGATACCGGGCGTAGAGGGCCGCCTCTATGACATAGCGGAGCCTCTCCTCCAGGTAGCCCAAAAGGTACACCCTGAGACGGTCCCTGTTCTCGTGGAGGTGATACGAGAGATTGCGGGCAAACGCCTTGAGGCTAAGAAGGACAGCATCGAGGGCCTGATTGTGGCGTGGTTGAAGGACCACGAGCCGGAAGGGATGTTGCCCATGTGGGAGCATGAACTCCAAGAACTCGTTACAGCCTTGAACGAGGGAAGGCCCGAGAGGTTCCATATCGACAGCCGCAGGGTTGGACGGAAGCTCACCAGCCTGGGGGTGATGACGAGGCGGGCCAACGGTGTCCGATACCTGATCGTGAGACGGGAAGTGTTCGACGACCTTGTAAGGGCATACCTCCCAGGGGGGGTAAACGGTACTAACGGTACAAACGGTACTATCCCGCGCCCATCAAGCCTCCATGAAGAGTACCGTTTTGATACCGAGTTGAGAAACGGTACTGAAACGGTACTGCCGCAAACCCGCGCCAGTTCTAGCAAAGTACCATTAGTACCGAATGTACCGTTATTTCCAGAGGAGCAGGCACAGGGAGAGGAGGACGTCTTTGTCCCCGAGGAAGAGGGCGTAGTCGACATTAGCGACATGGGGGTAGAGAAAGTATGGTGAGAATGGTCCTTTTGAAACAGGTCGTATTCGATGGAAGGATCCTGTCTCCTGGGACGGCAATCACCGTACAGGATGCCAGGGCATTAGAGAGAAGGGGGGTAGCCCGAAGGCTCACCGGGGACGAGATCAACGACACCCTAGAGGAATACACCCGCGAGGCCGACAGGATATTTCACGGGATAGAGCCGGAAAGAGAACAGGGGAGCTTACCCTGGAAGGAGAAGAAATGAAGAAGAACATACCCTTAACACCCGAAGAGAGAACGGAAGCCTTGAAACGGCTCGCCGCAGGAGAGAGCTTTCGCGCCGTTGGGAAGGCATTGAACCGGGCACCGAACTCAATCAGGAAGATTGCCAACGACCCGAAGGCCCTAGAGGAGATCATGGCAGAGCGGGAACGCATAGCGGGGAAGTTTCAGAAGCTAGCGGAGAGGCTCGTCGATGGCATCACGGACCAGCAGATCGACAAGGCCCCGCTGGGAACAAGGGTACTCGCATCTTGCCAGGCAATCGACAAGGCTGAGCTCCTACGAGGGCAAAACAGGGACAAGGGCGTGAACATCAAGATAGCCATTGTCACGGACCCCAGGTACAGGCCGGACATGGAGGGCGGGAACGTCCAGACCATCGAGATCAACGGCGAGGAGGTGGTCTAATGGAAGGACAGGGCATAGACTACCGCCAGGAGATACTCAGGCTTGAAGGTGAAGAGCATCGTCTGGTGTGCGTTTACGAACGGCTCAAGGAGTTGGGACGGGGTGATGCGTGTATGGAGTGCCGCGAGGATATAGAGGCTGTCCAGAGGGAACTAGAGAGTATGAGGCGGGGCCTTGAGGATGAAACCAGGGGAGGGGCTGTTTTATGCCCGTAAATACTTTGAGGGGGATATCCGCCCCGCCGCTGCGCCTCAATGGGGGAGGGGGAGGGGGTCGAATCAGGGCAGGGAATAAGACCCTTGCACACCATCCCTCCGCCTGCACGTGTTCACACCCTGGACAGGGACGAAGAGGCTCACACCCGGCACCGACAAGGGGACATTCCTCCTCCACCGGGGAGAGGACAACGGTTACATTCACGGTTACACCCTTCATAAACCCTTGCTGGACAAGGAGTTACAGGGGGTCATTGGATGCCGTATCCAATGTAACAGCGAGGTGTTCCTCCAGAAGGTCCCCGAGGTTCTCCCTGTTCTCCCCTGAGGTCTACCTGGGAACCTACGACCTCCCCTTCTTTTTTATGACAGCCCTTCCCTACAGGAATATAAATGTCTAAGCCCCTCCCCAGGGTGGTAAAACGGTTGTACTCCCTGAAAGAGGCCGCCGTCTATCTAGGCCGATCAGACTGGTCTGTCCGCGAGATGCTATGGTCCGGGAAACTCCCTTATATCAGGGAGGGGAAGAAGATTTACCTCGACATCAACGACCTCGACGCATGGATTGAGAGAACGAAGCAAGTCTTCGGGGTGAAATAGTGCTTGACATTCTAGTATCCGTTGGATACAGTAAGAACATGACCCCGGAAGACCTCAAGGAATGGCGCAAGACTCACAGTTACACACAGCAAGGACTCGCGGACACCCTGGGTGTGATTCGTCTCACGATCACCCGATGGGAGAACGGCACGAGGGCAATCCCAAAGTTACTGGAACTTGCCCTTCGGACCCTTGACTGTGAAAAGAAAACGAGAAAGGAGGAGAAGTAAAATGGGATGCGTCTATCTGAGAGGGAAAGTGTTTTGGATAAAATATCAAGATCATGGAAAACCCGTCATGGAATCGGCGAAGACCGACAAAGAGGGTGAGGCGAAGAAGCTCTTGAAGCTCCGCGAGGGACAGGTCCAGGAAGGGAGGTTCCCCGGTTTGCAAGTCAACAGGACCCGGTTCTCAGACCTTGCGAAAGAACTCCTGCTTAACTATCAGATCAAGGGCAGGAAATCCACGTGGAGGGCAGAGATCAGCGTCCGGCATCTAAGGGACTTCTTCGGGGATTGCCGGGTGACGGACATCACGACCTCCCGTATCCAGGAGTATATCGCCGCAAAGCAGGAGGAGGGATTGTCAAACGCTTCCATCAATCGTACCCTTGCGGCCCTTCGGAGGATGTTCACGCTTGGCATGAGGCATACTCCGCCGCTGGTACTCAACCAGCCGTACTTTGAGATGCTGGAGGAGAACAACATAAGGACGGGATTCTTCTCCTATGAGGAGTACGCCGCCATCCTCGACAATCTCCCCAGGTACATGAAAGGCCCCTTTACAATGGCGTTCTACACCGGGATGAGGCGCGAGGAGATACTCTCCCTGGAATGGTCCCAAGTGAACCTCTTCGACAGGACCATTACTCTAGACCCCGGCACCACAAAGAACGGAGAGGGCCGGGTCCTTTACCTGACAGGGGAACTCCTCGACACCATCAGGCAAAGACACCAGGACCAGAACGGGCCGTATGTGTTCCACCGGGAGGGAAAGAAGATCGCCGACTTCCGTTCAGTATGGAGCAGGGCGTTTAAGGATGCCGGGATACCGGAGAAGCTCTTCCACGACCTCAGGAGAACCGCTGTCAGGAACATGGTAAGGGCAGGGGTGCCGGAACTGGTGGCGATGCGGACATCGGGCCACCGGACCAGGAGTATCTTCGACAGGTACAACATTGTCGATGAAGAGGACCTCCGCGTCGCCGCTGAGAAGGTGTCAAGGGTGCATGAGGAACACCGGGCCGCGAGAGAGGACCAGGGTTACAATTTGGTTACAATCGGCACGGGAAGGCAAAATTAGAGAGATGACGCTATATCGTAAACTATTGATAATCAACGAATGCGAGAGAGGGGACTCGAACCCCTATGGTTTAACCCGCTGGATCCTAAGTCCAGTGCGTCTGCCAGTTCCGCCACTCTCGCATGCTTTAATAATAAAGGATTCCCTGTTGCGCTGTCAAAGCAAATGGCCGTGGGGAAAGCGCGGGGCCGCCGCTACTGTATCCCTCCGCGCAGGGAGTCCCAGGTGAATACCCGGGGGGTTCCATCCTTTTCCTTGCAGTCTTTGTGGGAGGCAATGGCGACGAAGAACTCCGTGTTGCCCATGACGACGAGGATGGAGATATCGGGGGTCTTCTTGATCTCCAGGAGATGGATGTAGGGGGCAAAGGTGCCGTGGCGGGCCTTGTATTCGTTCTGGGCTGCCGCCACGCTCTTCAGTGCCTCTCTCGCCTGATTGCAGGGTGCCTGCTGGACATACTTCGGCATCACTATCGCGACGGTGATTGCGAGGGCGGCAATGACGATCATGAAGTCCGTGTTCCCCCGCCCTCCGAAACCGTGATGCCCGGTGCCGAAGGAGATGACGAGCCCCGCGAGCCAGAGAATGCCAACGACGATGAGGACCCACGGGGAATAGCCGAAGAAATACGTCAGCGCGGCCGTGACGCCGCCGAGAAAGAGACTGTAGATCAAGCCCATGGCCCGCCGCCTCCCTTCCAGGTCTTTTGCATGGTACGGCTCGATGCATCAGCCGTTCCATGCGGATCTTGCCATCGATGAAAAGAACAGTTCGCGATCAAACCCTGCCTGGCCGAACTGCGCTGCGCTACTTCCCGATGACTGACTTGCCGAACCACTTCCTCGCGATCCTGTCGATAGTCCCGTCCTTCTTCATCTCGTCGAGGACCTTATCGACGGCGTCGCGAAACGCGATGTCGTCCTTGCGGAACCCGACCCCGTACTGCTCGGTGCCGAAATTGTCGGCGAGGATGACAAAGGCCCCCTGTTTGCGGGAGATGATATAGCGGGCCGCGACCTCATCCATCACGACGGCGTCGAGGCGCCCGGCCGCGAGATCGTCGAGGGCGCGCTGGTTATCGGGGTAGGCGCTTATCTCCTTGAGGGTGTTCACAGTCGCCGGGTCGGCCCGAAGCGCCCGTTCGCTCGATGACCCGAACTGATGGCCGACCTTCGTGCCCGCGAGGTCCGCCTTACCGCGGATCTTCGATCCTTTCCCGACGATCAGGGTCTGGCGGCTCTCGAGGTAAGGTTTCGAAAAGATCATCTGCTGCTGTCTTTCGGGCACCATGCTGAGGCCGCTCCATATGACGTCGACGTCCCCGCCGTTCAGGGCGGGTATGATCCTGTTCCAGCGAACGGCCTTCGGAGTGATGGTGAGGTCGAGCCGCCGGGCCGCCTCCCTGGCAAGATCGATGTCGAAGCCGACGATCTCGCAGCTGCCCTTCTCTCTGAACCCCATGGGCGGAAAAGAGGCATCGAGACCTAGGACGATGGTGCCTTTCGCCTTTATCGTCTCGAACGACCGGTCGGCGTCCGCCGCCTGCGGGTTCTGCGCCAATGCGAAGGCGCACAGGATGAAGCTCACACAGAACATCATGACAGCGACAACCCTTTTCATGGATCCTTCCCCTCCGGTTGTGGTGGATGCTTGCTAACGGTTCCAGTATATCCGACGGCGACGTGCTTTACAAGGGCTGGGACGGTTGCCGCCGGCGCTTCCATGTGTTATCTCTATTACATGATAGGAATGTCATTGAGGAAGGATGGAAGAATGATGCATCGTTCGGAGACAATGATGGAAAGGCGTGCCGGCGCTGCCGGGAAGAGGCTGCTCATCGTCTTCGTCCTCCTGTCCGCCATGCTGGCGGGCGGTCAGGCCGAGGCCCAAAATCCCTTCACCAGCACCGCGTACGACCCCGTCTTTATCGGTGAGAAAAGCGAGATCGAGATCGGGAAGAACACGGACGAGCAGTTGAGGCAAAAGTACAGGATATCGACTGACCGCCAGCTCAACCAGCGGATAAACGCGATCGGCCAGAAACTCGCGGCCCGTTCCGAGAGGAGTAACCTGGCGTACAGCTTCACCGTCATCGACGACGAGTTGGTCAACGCCTTCGCGGCGCCGGGCGGATACATTTACATCACAACGGGCATATTGAAGAAACTGAAGAGCGAACACGAGATCGCCGGCGTGCTCGGCCACGAGATAGGCCACGTCGTCCACAAACACTCCCTGAAAGCGCTTCAGCGTCAGATGCTGGCCCAGTTCGGGCTTTCGATCATGGGAGCCATGCTCGGGGACGGAGGCCTCTCGGGGTCGCTCATCGTCAAGGCGTCGGAGATAAGCGCGGGTCTTTTGCTCCTCAGGAACTCGCGGGAGAACGAGCTTCAGGCCGACGCAGAAGGGGTGAGGATCATGCACGCCGCCGGCTACAACCCGCGGGCCATGATCGACATCCAGAGGATGCTCCTGAAGGAGGCCGGGGGCAAGAACCCTCCCGCGATCATCTCCACTCATCCACCCTCACAGGAAAGGATCGACGCCATCGAACAGGCGATACGGAACATGCCGTAGTTTCAGTCAGTTCAGGTCCTTGTCCTTCCAGTACTTGCTTCCGCCGATGTCCGCTTCGAGGGCAAGACCCTTTTCCGTGAGTTGATAGACGGAGATGTCCGGTCCCGCGGACACCGCGTTGCCAAGGGCGCCGCCTCTCTTCCTGTCCTTCGCCGCCGCGCCCGCCTCGGCCCCGAATTCCCAGCCCTTGTTGATGAAATCGTTGAGGGCCGGCTTGCTGTGGAAGACGAACACCCACCGGAAGTCCTTGGCTCCGACGCCGAGCCCCGCGCTCACCCGGTACATCTTCATGAAGGTCTCTTTTCTCGACGCATTGTCGACGACGATACCCCTGCCGTTTGTCGAACCGGTGACAAGGATCTTCAGGCTGAAGAGGTCGAATACCCCATAGCCGGCAGCCCCCGCTATTGCCTTCTTCGATCCAGGCTCCAGGCGATAGAGCTTCGAGAGAGCCTTGTCCCTCATCGCGCGTATCTCCTTTCTCTGCTGGTCCTTCGTTTTTTTCGCGGCGAAGGACTCGTCGGCGAGGAAAGGAAAGATCAGGGCCACGGCCGCGAACATCACGATGGTGCGCTTCAGGAAGGTGCTCATGGTCTTCTCCTTTGCGATGGGATCTCGAGGGGCCCGTGCCCCTCTCACAGTATAGGGCGGTTACGCGGGTCCCTGTCAACAGGAGAAGGCCCATCGCGCCCGGCCATTGACTTTCCCGATGCCATCGTGTTGCACTTATACGGTGCAGCCGCACACACACAACGCCAGGGGGGTCATATCAATGAAAGAGAATTACACTGTGTCACGGTACATTCTCAGCCGTCTGCGGGAAATAGGTGTCAAACACCTCTTCGGAGTGCCCGGGGATTACGTCCTCGATTTCCTCGACGCGGTGATCGACAGCCCCATCGAATGGGTGGGGACCTGCAACGAGCTCAACGCGGGTTACGCGGCGGACGGGTATGCCCGGACGAACGGTATCGGGGCCGCCGTGGTGACGTACGGGGTGGGAGGCCTGAGTATCCTCAACGCCGCGGCAGGGGCATTCGCGGAACACGTGCCCCTCATCGTCATCAGCGGGGCCCCGCCGGCGGGGCGCAGGGAGTCGGGCGCCCTGGTGCATCACCTCGTCTCCAATTACTACCTCCAACTGGAGATATTCAAGAAGGTCACGGTCGACGCGACCATACTGACGGACCCCAACACCGCCCCCGAGGAGATAGACCGTGTGCTCGGACAATGCGTCAGCCGGAGACTGCCCGTCTACCTGGAGATCCCCGTGGACATTACGCAGGCCCCCTGCCGGGCCCCGGGGGTCTTTCCCGGCGCGGCGCCCCCCGTCTCCGACGAGGACAGTTTGACGGAATGCGTGTCGGAGATAGTGGAGATGCTTGACAACGCCGAGCATCCCCTGATGCTGGCCGGCGTGGAGCTGCTCCGTTTCGGTCTCGGGGCCGACGCCCTTCGTCTTGTCGAAACGGCGGAGATACCCTTCGCCACCATGCTGAGCAGCAAATCGGTCCTCCCCGAGCTTCATCCCCAGTTTGCGGGCATCTACCAGGGGGGATGGAGCCGGGAGGTCGTCCGGGGGCAGGTGGAGTCGTCCGACTGTCTCCTTTCCCTCGGCGCCTGGATAACGGACCTCGACACCGGCCTTTTCAGCATGAACCTCGATCATCGCCGCATGGTCTTTGCTGAGAGGGGTGAGGTCCGCATCGGCAACCATTATTATCACCACATACAGTTGAAGGACCTCATCCGCACGTTGACGCTTGCGGCCCGCCCCCGCTCGTTCCTGAGCTCACATCCGGCCGAAGCCCTCCACCCCAGGAAACCCTTCGTGGCGGAGCCGTCGCAGGCCCTGACGGCGTCTCGGCTGTACGAATGCCTCGATGATTTCCTCGACGACGGGATGGTCCTCCTGTCGGAGCCGGGCGACGCCTTCTGTGCGGCGCCGGAGTTCCACATCGAGGAGGCAGAGAACTTCATCGTCCAGAACTACTATTCCTCCATCGGCTACTGTACGCCTGCCGCCCTGGGTGTCGCCATGGCGCGTCCCGAAAAACGCCCCGTTGTCCTCACCGGCGACGGCGCCTTCCAGATGACGGCACAGGAGATCTCGACGCTCATCCGAAAGCGCTGCCCCGCCCTGATAGTCCTCATCAACAATGACGGCTATCTCGTCGAGCGGCTCCTCCATGAGGACGGCCCTTACAACGACATCCAGATGTGGCAGTATTCCAGGCTTCCCGGGGTGCTCGGCGACGGGTCCGGCGCGGTCGGTCTCAGGGTGGCCACGGAGGGGGAATTGGCCGAGGCCATGAGCGTCGCCGCGAGGGAAAAGGACAGGTTCGTTCTTATCGAAGCCTGTCTGCGGAAGGGCGATTGCTCCGAGGGCTTAAGCCGCCTCGGCGAATCATTCCGAAGAGCGCAGGTGAAAAAATAGCGGGAGATGGTCGCATATGAACGAGATGCCGCTCAGAGATATCAGGGTCGTGAACCTGGAACTCCTTCCGGCCTTCGGTCCTTGCCAGGGTACGGCCTGGACTGGACAACGCTGCACAGCCGCTACCCGAGGCTTTGCCAGGTTTCCATCGTCGGATACCCTTCACCCCATCAGGAAAGATCGGGCCACGACCTGACGTACCAGGCCCAGACCGGTGTTCTCTGCCCGCCCTCTCTCCCGCGGACATTCCTCGCTGAAGACGGGACCGCAAGACGGTTGAAGTTCTAGAGTCGTTTGACAGGGCTTTCATGGAATCCGGTCCCGGTCCGTTTTGTGTTCCGTCATCCCGCCCTTCACAGCCTCAGTCCATCACCCCTTCACAGCCTCAATGCGTCATCCCGGCGAAGAGACTGTGTCGCAAT
>DBQU01000062.1 GCA_002305765.1 Deltaproteobacteria bacterium UBA1386 | reverse complement strand
TAAGTATGTCCATACCACGTGCCTGAGAGGCGGGCGCCGGAAAAAGCCTTACCGGGAAGGGTACAGGCCCATGGTCGCGTGGACCTCGTCCATGGTGGCGTCGGCGATCTCCCTGCAGGCGGCGGCCCCCCTCTTGAGGACGTCGACAACATAATCCATGTTGTTCTCGAGCTCGCGGGCTTTCTCGCGCACGGGCGTCAGTTCTTTCTTCACGTTCTCGAAAAGCATTTTCTTGCAGTCGATGCACCCGATGCCCGCCGACGTGCAGCCCTTGTCGATCTCGATAAGCATGGCGTTGTCGGAAAAGGCGCGGTGAATGGTGTAGATGTTGCACACCTCGGGGTTGCCGGGGTCCTTCCTGCGCACGCGGTTCACATCCGTCACGGCCGTGCGGAGCTTTTCCCAGACCGCATCATCCTCTTCAAGCACGCCGATGTAATTCCCCAGGCTCTTCGACATCTTCGACTGGCCGTCGACGCCGAGTATTCTCGGGGCCATGGAGAGCAACTCCTCGGGTTCGGGAAATATGGGCGTAAAGCGGGAGTTGAATTTCCGGGCCACCTCGCGGCAGAGTTCTATGTGCTGCACCTGGTCTTCTCCCACGGGAACGTAACCTGCCTTGTAGAGCAGGATGTCGGCCGCCTGGAGCACGGGATAATCCATGAGCCCCATGTTGATGTTCGCCCGGTGCTGCCTGGCCTTGTCCTTGAACTGCGTCATTCGTTCAACCTCGCCAATGGGGGTGACGGTATTGAATATCCAGGCCAGCTCGGTATGCTCCGGGACATGGGACTGGACGAAGATCTTCGATCTCTCCGGCGTGAGCCCGCAGGCAAGGAGGATGATGGCCGTGTCAAGGGTCCGCTTCGTCATCTCCTCCACGGGGTACTCGATCGTTATGGCGTGGTAATCGACGACACTGAAGATGCAGTCGTATTCGTCCTGGAGGTATACCCAGTTCCTGATGGCGCCGACGTAGTTGCCGAGATGTATCTCACCCGTTGGCTGTATCCCGCTGAAGATCCGCTTCATCTATCCTCCATAAAGAACGGCAATCCCTTTCTCCGCGATTTTTATCGTGTTTAATGTACATCAAACGGAGGGACAAATCAAATGACTGTAGAAAACGGTTGAAGCCGCTTGAGCCGTTTGAACAGCTTGAACGTAAAGAGGAAGAGACCAACCGGGCACGGATGCCGGGTGTCACCGGATTTCTTTCAGGCTCTCGAGCGACTTGTGCGAGTGCACAAGCCTTTTTGCCTGGAACTTTTGAACTCTGGAACGAGAAGAAAAGCGGGCCGGAAGCCCGCTTTTCTTCTCTTCGATTGAACCTTGTTTACTTCACCCATTCCCTCCAGGTGAGGCCAGTCTTTTTTTCCCAGTCCGATTCGAACCTTTCGGTGAAGAAGGTGTGGAGCTTCTCGAAAAGGCGGGTCCACCCTGACTGGAAATCGGTGGTGAGGACGTCTTCGAGGAAGGGGACTATCTCGCCGAGCTTGTCCTTCGGGAGGTACGCTCTCGCCTTCATCTCGTAGGATTTCTTGAGGGCCTCGGGGCTCAAGGCATGCGCCGTCAGCATGGCGACCTTGAGGTTCTTCTTCACGGCCATGTCGAGGAGGTCGAAGCCGCGAACGCCCATGATGTCGAGAATTACAATATCGTAGCTCTTCGAGTCGAGAAGGGCCGATGCCGCTTCGAAACTCGTTGCCGTGTCGAAGGCGCACTTGGGGCAGGCGTCCATGATCTCCTCTTCCAGGACCTTGAGAACATCAGGTTCGTCGTCGACTGCCAGTATTTTCTTTCCATCGAGAATCGATTCTGCCATTGTTACCTCCTTGTATTTTTAGTTCCGACATCACAGTGGAGGTATGCGCACGGTGAAGCATGAGCCCGCGCCCTCTCCGCTTTTCAGTGATATCTCCCCCCTCATCTTCTCGACAAGGTTCTTTACGCAGGAAAGACCGAAGCCCAACCCGTCGGGCTCATCCTTCTTTCTGTTCACGTGGAAGAAGCGCTTGAATATGTAGTCCTGTTTCTCCGGGGGTATTCCCTCGCCGTCGTCCTCAACGGCCACGACGAGGTCGAGGTCTCCCGTTATGGCAAGCTTCATCCTGCTTTTCCGGTACTTGAGGGCGTTGGAGATGAGGTTCCTGAGGATCTGGCGTATCTTTTTGGGGTCGTGGGTGAAGGGGGTGTTCGCGTACCTGCCGGCGACCTCGATGGTGATGCCATTTCGCGCGAGGATCTCGGTGTAGGCGCATACTTCCGCATGTGCCAGTTCCTCACCGACGGCGGGGGCCGCGACCTCCACGGCATCAACGAGCGCCTCCCTCAGGATGTCGGAGATAAGGAATCTGTCCTTTCTGAAAAGGCCCTCTTCGGAGCGGTAGACCTCGATGATCTCCAGGAGGAGTGACTTTGCCTTTTCGGCGTTGCGTTGCGCCCTCTTCAGGGTGTCCCGCTGATATTCATTGTACGGTTCGCACTTATCCTCTTTGTTCAGCAGGTTGTTGACACTTGTCAGCACGATCGACAAAGGACCGGTGAGATCATGGATAAGCAGGTCAACGAGGGGGTCTTTACGGGTCATTTACCAGGCCTTGGATTAAGGATCTGACTCGTCCCTAGTACTGGTTCTAAGATATTCTTTCGCGGCGGGAAAAGTCAAATAAAAAGTAGTTCCGCCGGCTTCCAGGCAGGCCTCCCGGCGCGAGACGAAACGGCATTCGGAGATCCTTCCGGGACACAGGTCCCTGTCGGTGGGGATGTGATCGCAGCGGGAACTCGTCATCGAGATGTCGAAGCCGAAACGCCGCCCATACACCTTCATCTGGAAAAGGTCGAGTCCCTTACCGCCGGCTCCGAAGTCATAAGCCTTCTTCGAACCGTAAAGGTCGGTGTCCTGGGTGTGGAAGAAACCCTCGAAGACGTGTTCCTTGTTCTGTTCAGTGATCCCGATCCCGTAGTCCCTGACGGCGACGGTGACGTTCCTCTCGTCCTCCTTGACGGACACCTCGACGAGGCCCCCGTCAGGCGTGTTCTCCACGGCATTCTTGAGAAGCCCCGTCATCATGTCCCGCACCACGACGACGTCCATGACTATGGAGGCCTGTTCGTCTCCGCTCAAGCGGAATTCGATATCGCGATGGGGTGCGTTGGCCCGGGCGTCGGTTATGGCCTTTTGGGCCACGGGATAGAGGAGGAACACGCTTTCCGATCCGCTGTCGCGCGGCACGTAATTGCCGACGCATTCCTTGAGGGTTTGCCAGTGTTCCCTGGTATCGATGGGGATGTCCATCCCCTCGATCTTCTTCCAGAGGTTCTCCAGTTCGTCGACGAGGTTCTCCTCCTCCACCTCGCGATAGGCGAGGATGATCTTCTCACTTTCCCTCTGCACCTCGAAAAGCCGCGTCATGTAATGCTTGAGGGTGTCGAAATACCCCAGCACCGACGCGCCCTGTGGCTGTTTCGATATCTTCCTCTTGAGAATGCGCAGATACCCCTGGATGAGCGCAAGGGGTGTCTTCAGTTCATGGGAGAGGTGGTCGAGGGCCTTGCCTTTTGCCTTGTTGAGGCGTTCCAGTTCCCTGCGGGACTCCTCCAGGGTGTCCATGCGTTCCTTCTGGAGCTGGGCGATCTCGATGAAGACCGATGCGTGGTTGGTGAACATCCTGAGGAGTGCCTCGTCCTCTGCGGTAAACCTTCCCTCACGCTTGTTGATGAGCTGCATCACCCCGAGAGCTGCGCCGGACCTCGAGAAGAAAGGCATGCAGAGCATGCTCTTCGTCGTGTAGCCGATGGCCTCTTCGATGTAGCGGAAGAAACGCGGGTCCTCGTGGGCGTCCTCGACATTGACGGTCTGGCCTGTATGGAGGGCGTACCCCGCGAGTCCGACGTGGGATGGCGTGCGGAACTCCCTGCCTTCGATCTCGAAGACCATCTTGGTCCAGAGCTCATCCGTTTTCGGGTCGTAAAGGAGCAGGTTGAACCTGTCCGCTTCGAGGACCTCCTTGGCCTTCGAGGCTATCTGGGTAAGCATGTCGTCGAGGTTGAGATCGAGGCCGATGAGGCGTCCGAGTTCCAGCATGGACGAGAGCTTTCGCTCCGATGTACCCAAGGCCCGTTCGCAGACAAGGAGCTCTTCTCCGGGCGGCTCCGGGGACCCTGTTTTGATGTCGTTTTCCGAGTTTTCTTGAGGCACGTGCCCGATCCTTACGCTTGCGACCTAAGTAATATTTGTCAAAAAGGGCGGTCTGTCAAGACTTCCTGTCATTTATCGGCGCTTTCCCTGAGAGTGGCGGCTATGTCGGTCATGAGCCTGCCCGAGACCTCCTTCATGGCCGCGCTCAGTGCCGCCGCCAGGGCGTCGGGAGAACTGTCGTCCATGGGAGCCGACTGGGTGTACTGCCTCTGAAACACCACCTGCTCCACGGGGTTCTTCGCCTTCGTGTCCACAAGGGTGATGCGGACGCTCAAGAGCCCCTTGCCCGAGGATTCACAGAACTCGTCGACATAGCCCTCCAAAATATAACGGGAGAGGTCGGAATCATACCAGGAGTATGTTCCCTTGAATATCCCGGCACGGGTGATGTCTCTGAGCACGAAGCCCGCGACCATGTCCGCCGGGTTGACGCGCCAGCGGCTGTAATTGTATGTTTCGAAACGGTACTGTCCTTTCCTGATCGCCATGTTGGTGGAGTTGAATGCCGGCGCCACGGCAAACCTTTCCACGCGGATGAGCTCCTGGACGGGCTGCCCGGCGGTGACGGCCCCGGGAGCGTAATCGAGCGTGTACTGGTCCATGACGTAGGGTGGTTTCGTCCTGCCGAGACACCCCGCAATGAGTGCAAGGCATATCAGGGGCACACAATAGAGCCCCGCTGTTCCCGCAAATGATCTTGTCATCGTTTACCTCTTTTCGGGGGCGGATCGCTGAACAGGATGTCCGACGGGTCCGCTTTGAGCCGTTCGATGAGCTGCTCAAGGTCCTCGGATGCCCTGCGCAGGTTCTCGCCGGTGAGTTGGACCTCCATGGTGATCGTCTTTGACCTGCGCGAGAGGTCCTCGATCATCCTGGTGGTCTTAGCTGCCGTTTCGGCAAGCTTCATCTTCTCGAGCTCCGACCTCACCCGGGCTATCGTCTCCTTCGCGTCGCGCACCGTGTCTCGCGCGTCGCTCAGCATCTGGTCGGCCCTTCCGTCGCCCACCATTTTCGCCAGCTTGTTCGCGGAATCGGAAAGGGTCTGGGTCATGTTCTCCAGGTTCGTGATGATCCTCGTCATCTTCTGTCCGGCGAAGAAAGTGTTGACGCTTTTGGTTGCCGACACGAGTTCGTCGGATATGGCCTTGAAGTCCACCTCTTTCATTTTCTTCACCACGTCGTCGACGCCGGACACGATCTCCTGTATCTCCGACGGATTGGAGGGGATGACGGGATAGTCGGGTTCAAAGGTGATCTGCGGTGTTTTGGCGAGGTCCCCTTTTTTGCGGTGGTCCAGCTCGACATAGACTATCCCTGTTATTCCCGCCGCCTTCAGCTTGGCTGTCGTTGCGTTGGCCGCATCGCCACTGAAATTGATCTTCATGACGACCTCGATGAGGCGATAATCTGGCGCGACGCCGATCTTTTCCACCATGCCGATCTCGACGCCCCTGTACTTGACGCTCGAGTCGACCTGGAGCCCCTGAACGGATTCATCAAAATAGGTGACGAACTGCTCGCCTTTCTGGAGGTACTGAGAGGCGCCGAGCCAGACGATGGTACCTACCGCTATCAAGGCACCTGCAAGCACGAAAAAACCTACCAGGAAATAGGTCTTCTTCTTTGTCATGTCTTCATCCCTTCGTTTTCTTCTCCGTTACCCGCCGGTTGAAGAAGTCCGTGACCCGGGGGTCATCTGAATCCCTCCTCAATATCCGGGGGTCGCCCTCGGCGATAATGCCTTTTGCGTTCCTGTCGAGCATGATGATGCGGTGAGATATATTGAAGATCGTCTCCAGTTCGTGGGTGACGATGATCATGGTTGTGCCCGTTCCTTCGTTGAGCTTTTTTATGAGAACATCGAGCTCGGCGGACGTGACGGGATCGAGGCCGGCCGACGGCTCGTCGAGAAAGAGCATTGCGGGATCGAGGGCCATTGCCCTCGCTATCCCGGCGCGCTTCTTCATGCCCCCCGACAGCTCGGAAGGGTAGTGGTTGTCATACCCGGCAAGTTCCACCATACCGAGCTTCATCCTTGTGATTGATTCTATGTCTTTCATCGGCAGGTCGGTGAATTCGGTGAGCGGAAGGGCCACGTTCTCCCCTATCGTCATGGAGCCGAAGAGGGCGCTCGACTGGAAAAGCATCCCTATACCCATGCGAAGCGTCCTGAGCTCCACGTCATCGAGTGCCGACGTATCCGTCCCGTTGATCCAGATGCTTCCCTTCGCCGGGGTCTCTATTCCGATAACGTGCTTGAGGAGCGTCGATTTGCCGCACCCGCTTCCCCCTACGATGACGAATATCTCGCCCGGCTGCACTTCAAAGCCGACGTCCTGAAGGACGGTATCGCTGCCGTATCGCACGGTGAGGCCTTCCACTTTGATGACCGGTTCAGTGCTGTTCAAATCTTCGTTCCCACCCTGGTACCTAAACGTAATGCAGTATTATAGCAAAGGTCGAATCTATCACGATAATGAGAAATATGGACGTCACCACCGCCGATGTCGTGGCATTGCCGACTGCCGCAGCTCCGCCGCGCGCCTTGAAGCCTCTCTGGCAGCCTATCGCAGAGATCGCCGCCGCAAAGACGAAGGACTTCGCCAGGCCCGACACTATGTCGAAGACCGATATCGCCTTCATTGTCTGCTGGATGTACGTGAAGATCGTGAGGTTGAGACCCAGCACCCCGACGATGAGGCCGCCCATGATGGCGAATATGCTGGAGAATATCGTGAGGACGGGGACTGTGAGCAGGGATGCTATCACCTTCGGTATGGAGAGAAAGCGCATGGGGCTGAACCCCATGGTGGTGAGGGCATCCACCTCCTCGTTTACTTTCATTGTGCCGATCTCGGCGGCAAAGGCGGAGCCGGATCGTCCGGCAACGATGATTGCCGTCATGATCGGTCCCAGCTCTCGGACCATCGCAACGGCGACGAGGGAGGCAACATAGATGTTCGCTCCGAACTGTTTTAACTGGAGGGACGACATGAAGGCCATGATGAGGCCGAGGAGAAAGCTGATAAGACCCACGATGGGCAGGCCGTCGACGCCGACCTTCTTCATGTACGACACAACGTCGCCCCACCGGACCTTCTGAAGATGCGTCAGGGAGTAGCCGATTTCACACATCAGTTCTCCGGTGAAGGACATGATGTCGTAGATGTCTCTGACAGCCGCGATGGAAGCGACGCCCAGGTGCTCGATGACATTCATGCGGCGTTCCCGGGGCGCCAGGCTCGGTTTCGTCAGCGCATCCCTGTCGATGAGGCTCAGGATCCCCATCTTTTCCCGGGAAAGGCCGGAGAGCGCAAAGACCACGGAGCGCCTGCGCGCCTCGTCCTCGAGTCGGACTATGAAAAGAGCCCCGGCCGAGTCGAGATAGGAGACGCCGTTCATGTCCACGTTGAGCTTTGAAGGACTGTGCGCATCGAAAATGGCGCCGATGAGCCCGGTAAGGTCGCCGAATCGCTCGAGGTCCATCCTGCCTGTGAGCACAAGTGTGACCACGCCGCTGCCGGCCGCCTCTATGTGATAAGAATTCTCGTGGGGCATTTTTATCTATAACATACGGAAGGGAAAATATGAATGCTAAAGCGTCCACCCCACGCGCATACGGGCTGGCACCAACGTGCCTGACGGGCGGACGGGTCTGCGCGCTAAGCGCAAACGGGCTAACGAGGTAAGGGCGGGGACGGTCGGAATCCGCTGACCGCAGACTTTTTCCCTGGGGGTCCTTTTGCTTTTCCGCGTATGCCCGTCAGGTGCGCGAGCGCCGACCCGTGGGCCCGTTTGCGCGATCAGCCCGCGGAGCGGGATGATCGCGATATGCCGTACTTCTTGATCTTATACCTCAGCATGCGCTCCGACAGACCGAGGGCCATCGCGGCCTTCGTCTGGACCCAGTCGGCATTAATGAGGGCTTCAATGATCATCGATCTCTCGATGGATTCGACGGTTCCCCGAATACTGCCGTCGCCTGTCACCATTGCCTGCTCCGCCAGGTTCGGAAGGTCCTGGCTGGTGATGTGGTCTCCCCGGGTAAGGACTATGGCCCTCTCCACGATGTTCTCCAGTTCCCTGACGTTGCCCGGGTAGTCGTATTTGACCATGGTGTCGCGTGCCTCCCGCGTGAGACCCTTGACGTTCTTCTTATGCTTGAGGTTGTATTTCTTCAGGAAAAAATCGATGAGCAGCGGAATGTCCTCCCTGCGCTCCCTTAAGGGAGGGATGACGATATTGACGACATTGAGGCGATAGTACAGGTCTTCCCGGAATGTTCCCTTTTTGACCTCCTCCTCCAGGTTGCGATTGGTCGCGGCGACGATGCGGACATCGATCTTGACGGGATGCGCCCCTCCGAGGCGCTCGACCTCTTTCTCCTGGATCACCCTGAGGAGCTTTGATTGAAGCACGAGGGGGATGTCGCCTATCTCGTCAAGAAAGATGGTCCCTTTGTTGGCGAGTTCGAACTTGCCGGCCTTGCGCTGGTAAGCGCCGGTGAAGGCGCCCTTTTCATAGCCGAAGAGTTCACTCTCCAGGAGCGTCTCGGGAATGGCGGCGCAATTGACCTTGACGAGGGGGAAATCCTTGCGCTCGCTGAGCGCGTGGATCATGTTGAGGACGACCTCCTTTCCAACACCGCTCTCGCCGCTTATAATGCACGTTGAATCCGTCTTCGCTATCCTGACCACCAGGCTCGAGACCTCGTGCATCCTCTCGCTCTGGTAAACGAACTCCTCCGACTTGAAGCGGTCCCGCAGGGTTTCACGAAGGACCATGTTCTCGCGGATAAGGTATGTCTTTTCCTCGACCTTGCGCAGCTTGAAGAGAAGGTCGTCGAGGTCGATGGGTTTCGTAAGGTACTCGGACGCCCCGGCCTTGAGGGCCCCGACGGCGTTCTCTATGCTCCCGAAGGCAGTGACCATGACCACCTCCGTCGCCGGGTTTATCTCCTTTATCCTTTTGAGGAGGGACAGGCCGTCCGTGTCCGGCAGTCTGTAGTCGAGAAGCACGATCTCGAAAATGTCTTTTTGAAAAAGAGCGAGGGCGCTTTCTCCGTCGGATGCCTCACCTATCGTGTAGCCTTCTTTCCTGAGCAGCCCGCCGAGGAGCGATCTCTGTGTCTGTTCGTCTTCCACGATCAATATGCCGACCCTGTCCATAACCGCAACCCCTCCTTTCCCTTTACGCCGCCGTCGTGGCGTCTTGCGTGCGGGGCAGGACGATGACGAAGGTGGTTCCCTGCCCGGCAGCGCTTGTCACCTTGATGTCGCCGCCATGGTCTTTCACTATCACGTACGATATGGGCAGTCCGAGGCCCATACCCTTGTCCTTTGTGGTGTAGTAGTATTCGAATATCCTCGCCAGCGCCTCTTCACTGATGCCGGGCCCGGAATCCCTGACCGATATTTCGACGCGGGAGTCTCTCTGCTTCACCGTGATGGCGATCTTTCCGCCGTCCTTCATGGACTCTATGGCATTTATGATGATGTTGTAGAATGCCTGCTTAAGCCTGTCCCTCTGGCAATCGACGTGGATGCCGGTGCCTGTGGCGTTCTCGATGAAGATACCCTTCGATGAGGCCTTTTCGCCGACGATTATGATCACCTCTTCAAGAAGGTCGCGCAGGTCTTCCCTGCTGAAGGGGGCCTGCGCCCTGGTCGATTGGAGGAACTCCTCGACTATCCCATTGACCCGCGTGAGCTCCTTCCTGATGATATCGAGGAAGGTGAGGTATTCTTCCTTCTTCTCGTCCCAAGGGACGAATTCTCTCTTGAGGCGCTGAACGGAAAGGCTGATGGCGTTCAGGGGATTCCTGATCTCGTGGGCCATCCCGGAAGCCAGTTTTCCCAGCGATACCAGGCGTTCCTTGATCTCCATCTCCCGCTCCATATCCTTGACCCTTTTCGCGTACTTCCTCTCCATGACGAAGAAGGCGTAGATGCTCCCGGCTCCGGAGACGAAGAGGACCGCAAGGATGAGTATGAAGCCGATGGCCGACCTCTGGATGGTGTCCCGTGCAAGGTTTCTCGAGATAAAGATCTGCATGCGAAAGCCGGGGAGGACCTTCGAGGAAAGATCCCGCTCGAGAAGGAAAGTGTTCTTCCCGGCATCGCTGGTCCCGACGAAGAGACCGCCTTTCTCGTCATAGATCCTGATGGAGTCGATGTTGAACCTCTTCTCCTCTCTATCGACGATATCCCTGAGGATGACCTTTCTTCTTAATGTTTCCAGTTCCGGGGCGTTGATCCTTACAAAAAGGATGCGTTCACCCAGACGCCTGCCAAAGACGAGCGACCTGTCGCCGGCTACGGGCATCCTGATGACGGTCGCCTCCTCCCCCGAGACGATTTTTTGCAGGAGACCGGCGGGAATGTCGCTTCTCCCTTTTTCGGCGACGATCTTACCCGTGAGGTCGTACTCGATGACGTTCGCCAGGGAGAGTTCTTCCAGGCCCCTTTCTGCCGGGTTCTTGAGAAACCGGCCCATGACGGCGTCAAGGTCGTCGATGATCGACTCGTCGAAGGCCATGATGTTGAAGAAATAGGGGGTGATGATGACGGGTGACCTGTCCAGGAAGCTGAGGTACTCGAGGTTGATGTCTATCTCTCTCTGGACATGGGTGAAGATGATCTCTGCCTCTCCCATGAGCTGCCGCTCGATGTTGTTGCGGATGATCCTTATCTGGAAGAACCCGGTGAGTGTAATGAGAACGAGAAAAAGCGCGAAGAACAGCGGAAGGGCAACAGCTCGCTTATCTCCCATGCCGCCCCGGACGAAAACGCTGCACGTTCTTTCTGCGCTCCTGGTCGCAGAAGCTGTTGTACTGCTCGCGTTGTCTCCGGTTGAGAGTTCGCGAGACCTCGGAGCGGTATTGCTGGTAGGAGTTGTGCCGCGCGGTGTCGAGTTCCTGCAGTTCGCCCTGTATCCTGCCTATCCTGGCTGAATTGGTCTCGGGGTTCCGGTTCAGTTCCCTGAGCTCCCTCTGCTTTCGCGACGATTCCCTCCTCAGGGATTGCCATTCGTTGATATACCTGTTCCTGATATCCTCAACCTGCGTTCTCTGGGGTTCCGTCAGCTGGAGCCCTCTCTCGAACTCGGAATATGAGTTCTGGGCCCGGAGAGAGGGCGTTATGAACACGCACAGGAGAAGGAAGAATACGACAAATGTCATGGATTCACGGGCACCCATACCTTGTGTGCGGGAACCCATTTCCCGCCTATCCATTGACCGGGCACTTCAACCCACTGCCCCGGAGGCTGGTCCTGGGGGGTTACCTGGCTCGATGACGGATATGCGGCGCTCTGCTGAGTCGAAGTGCGCTGCTGGTTCTGCACGTGCTGGTCCACCGCGTTGCCTCCCACGGCTCCGACAAGGGTTCCCACCGCCGCGCCGATGAGCGTCGAGGCTGTATCGTGCCCTATCACCTGTCCCGCTATGGCGCCAAGTCCGGCCCCGATCGCGGCGCCTTTCTGGGTGTTATACCCTTCAGACGCGCATGAGACCAAAAACAACCCTGTCACTGTCGCCAGTAGTACAACTGCTACGATATTTTTCATTTCTCCCTCCCTTTTCATGGGGGTGACGGGCCGTCAAGGGGAGGCCCGTCACCTTGTTTCCATGTACCTAGAATCTGCCACAGGGCCCGAGTCCCCGCCCGCCGCCGCGACCGCCGCGACCGCCGCCGAAGCCGGGACCATAACCGGACTCAGCCAGTTTCTGAAGCTGCTCCGGAGTGTAGACCTTCCTCTGCTCCAGTTTGAACCGGACCATCCTGTCGTGCATCTTCTGCCTCAGAGTGTCGACTTCCTTTTCCTTTGCCAGGATCGCCGCATCGCTTGCCTTGGGGTCGGAATAGAGGGTCCTCAGTTCGCCCCGCTTCTGAAAGAGCTCGTAACGCAGGGATGAGGTGTCGGTGTTGAATCTCTCGCGTATCTGCCACATCTTGTCCATCTGTTCCTTGGAGAGATCTATACCCCGGCCGTACCCGAACCCTTTTGGTCCCGGACCGTAACCTCCCGGCCCGACGGCGAAGACAGTAGATGCCGCTGCTATGAACAGGACCGCCACGATAACTCCCAAAATCTTCTTCATTGTAACCTCCTCATATGGCTTTTTGCAAATCATAGCTTCCTTTTTGGCAATTACCGTGCCATTTGCTGAAGATGTTCGTAACTCACGGTAAACGTAGGGAAAGATGTATTATGACCATTGATGACCGGAAGATTTCACGGAAACAAATGTCGACGTCACAGAGAGCCTTCGACAAAACCGTCGAATACACGCCCTGCACCATGGCGCAGCAACGGTCCTCGTGGTTTAATCGTTCGCGGGTCCAGGAACAGTGAAGATCATGTCCTTGCCTTGACCTTTTGGCCATTCAAGCGATTCAAGCGGTCTTACCGCGGGATTTGTATGGCCTCAGGAGGCTAACTATGGTATAGTATTCAGTTTTAATCTAAGGGGTACATACGAGCCGAGAAAGATGAAAAACCTCGTTTCCATAGCAGGATTTGATGCCTCTTCGGGAGCGGGTGTCGTGAGGGATGTCGACACCTTCTTCTCTTTCGGTTTCCATGGAATTGCCGTGCCTACCTGCACTGTGGTCCAGGGCCCCGGCGGCGTGGAGCGCGTCGAGCCATCATCGGAGGATCTCTTCCGGGACGTCCTGCGGGCGGCCACGGCGGGGATTCCAGTAAAGGGCGTGAAGATAGGCGTTCTCTGCGACGAATCCCATGTCAGGGCGACAGCGAGCTTCCTGGCGAAAAGGAGGGGCGCGCCCGTCGTTCTCGACCCTGTGTTTGCCGCCAAGAACGGTGTCCCGCTCATTACGGATGAGGGCAGAGCAGCGTGCATCGATGTGCTTTTCGAGAAGGTCACGGTCATAACGCCCAATGCGGAAGAGGCGTCCGCCATCACGGGTATAAAGGTCGGGACGGTGAAGGCCGCCAGGAAGGCAGCCGAGAAGATACGCTCTCTTGGCCCCGGTGCCGTCGTCATAAAAGGAGGTCACCTGGAGGGCGACCCTGTTGATGTGTTGTTCGATGGCAGGGAATACCTTCTCTACAGGAAGGCGAGATTTCCCCGGTCGATCCACGGGACGGGCTGTTCCTTTTCTTCGGCCCTCGCCTGTTTTCTTGCGGCGGGATATCCCCTGTCTCATGCCTTCATGGCAACGCAGGGGTATCTCGAGAGGCTGTTCGAATCGAGTTACAGGATCGACAGAAAAGGGCATTTCTACGTTTCTTCGGCGACGGAAAGGAATTTCGACACGGCAGGGCAACGCATGAAAATACAAGGGGCTCACGGGAAACCGCCGGAAGACCCGGGTCCGTTGAGAATATGGAGATGATACGACCATGAAAAACCAACTTATTGCAGCACGGGAAGGAAAGATCACCAGGGTTATGGAGCGCGTCGCCCGCGATGAGGGCCTAGACAAGGAACATCTCCGCCAGCACATCGCGGAGGGAAAGGCCACGATTCTCGCAAACAACCGACACAGGGACTTCACCCCGAAAGGTGTTGGCAAGGGCCTTTCCGTCAAGGTCAACGCCAACATAGGCACCTCTCCGGAGAGGGTGAACATCGACGAGGAGATCGAGAAGCTGACCGTCGCCCGTGAAGCGGGAGCAGATGCGGTCATGGACCTCAGCACCGGAGGCAACCTCGACGAGATCCGTAAGATCGTCATAGATGCCGCTAAGATCCCCGTGGGGACCGTTCCCATATACCAGGCCGCCATTGAGACCGTAAAGAAGAGAAAGGCGATCGTCAGGATGGAAGCGGACGACATCTTCGAGGTCATTGAGAAACACGGCGCCGATGGGGTCGATTTCGTGACGGTTCATTGCGGTGTAACGAAGAGCGCCCTGGAGCGCCTGAGAAAACAGGGGAGAGTGACCGACATCGTGAGCCGCGGCGGCGCCTTCCTTGCTCAGTGGATCATAGTCAACGGCAAGGAGAACCCGCTCTACGAGAATTTCGACCGCCTCCTCACCATCGCGAAGAAATACGACATGACGATCAGTCTCGGGGATGGTCTTCGTCCGGGCTGCATCGCGGACGCGACCGATCGCGGTCAGATCGAGGAGCTCATAATCCTGGGCGAACTCTGCGCGGAAGCGCTCGACCAGGGTGTCCAGGTCATGATCGAAGGGCCCGGCCACGTTCCGATCAACCAGATCGAGACAAATATGGTTCTTCAGAAGAGGCTCTGCAACGAGGCGCCCTTCTACGTTCTTGGTCCCATCGTCACCGATATCGCGCCGGGTTACGACCACATCACGTCCGCCATGGGGGGAGCGCTGGCGGCCTACTACGGAGCCGATTTCCTCTGTTACGTCACCCCCACCGAGCATCTGGGCCTGCCCATGCCGCAGGATGTCCGTGACGGTGTCGTGGTTACTAAGATAGCTGCCCATGCCGCCGATCTCGCGCGCGGGAGCAAGAAGGCCTTTGCTCTTGACAAGGCCATGTCGACCTATCGGAAGGCCCTTGACTGGAAAGGGCAGATCGAGTGCGCCATAGACCCCGAAAAGATACGGGCATTCCGGAAGGAACGGAACCTCAAGAATGATGTCTGCAGCATGTGCGGCGAGTTCTGTTCCATGAAGCTCATGAAGGACTACCTGAAGAAGAAATAGATGGGCGTCTACCCGCGCGAGGATGAAGGGCTTCTGACGGTATCGGAGCTGACGGCGGAGCTCAGGAGGTTCGTCAGCGGCCGGTTCCGTGACGTTCGTGTCGAGGGCGAGGTCTCCAACGCGAAGCTCTATCCCTCGGGACATTTCTACTTTACTCTGAAGGACGACCTTGCCATGATCCGCGGTGTTGTCTTCAACTATGCCGCGCGCGTCCCCTCGGGCAGGGTCATAAAGGACGGCGAACAGGTCCTGTGCAGGGGGCGAATCGACGTCTACGAGAAACGCGGCGAATACCAGCTGATAGTGAGCGACATCCTGGCGAGCGGGGAGCGGGGCCTCGCCTACCTGCGTTTTCTCGAGCTCAAAGAACAGCTTCTCAGGGAAGGCCTCTTCGACGAGACCCTCAAGAAACCCCTTCCCCGTTTTCCCCGGTGCATCGGCATAGTAACCTCTCCGGTGGGAGCTGCGATACGGGACATCCTGCGGGTCATACACGAAAGGTGCGGCACCGTCACGGTCCAGGTCTGGCCCGCGGCCGTGCAGGGTGACGATGCGGCCCGTGAGATCATGGATGGGATCGGGCATTTCAACCGGAGCGGGCAGGTCGATGTCATCATCATCGGAAGGGGAGGGGGTTCGTATGAAGACCTGGCCTGCTTCAACAACGAAGGCCTGGCAAGAGCCGTCTTTGCCTCCCGGATACCGGTCGTTTCTGCCGTGGGCCATGAGGTCGATTTCACGATAGCGGACTTCGTGGCCGACGTGCGTGCTCCCACTCCGACGGCCGCCGCCGCCCTCGTTGTCCCTGACAGGACGGAGCTTATCCGCTATGTCCTGGGTCTTAAGGATTCCCTGTGCCAGGCGATGGAGAAAGCACTCGAAAGGGCCCGGTACATGCTCGTCAGCAACGTCATGGATTTCAAGGACCGGAAGGATTTTTTCACCTCCCACCGCCTCTACCTCGATGATCTCACCGTCGGCCTCACCCACAACATCCAGTTCTACATGAAGAACGCGCGCACGAAGTTCGAGGCCCTCAGCCAGAGGATACACGACCTCAATCCCACAGCGATCCTGGCGAGGGGTTACTCCATAACCTCGAGGGCGGACACCGGCGCCGTCGTCACGGATTCCTCCGCCGTCTCGCCGGGCGAGGCCCTCTCGATCACGCTCCACAAGGGCGGCCTCGACGTGTCCGTGGTCGACAGGAAGTAATCAAGACCTTGTCTCACGCCCGTTCGTCGCTTTCGCTCCTCACTCGAGGACACGGAGAAGCGCAAGGAGAGGGCACAGAGAGAAGGCGCGGCCTGATCCCATCGCCCGCCGGGATCAGGCCGCATTCGCATCCCGCCGTTCCGGCGCGAGGTAAAGACAGTTCCGTAACGCCTGTTAACGATGCTTGTCATCGGGTCTTCTTCTCCGCTGCTCGTCAGAGCAGGGTCGAAGGTTCCCGGGAATTGGGAGAATTCCCGGGAGTGCTTTTTTCAGCGATCTCTCTTTAACCTCCGCGTGCTCGAGTGAGCAGCGAAAGCGGCGAACGGGCGTGAGGTGGTTTTTTGTCGTTGCCGGCCGAGGAGGGATTCGTCGGTGTCCTTGAGTCTGCCGGCCAATTCCTTGAGGAGGGAGAGGACTATGGGAGCGTTGTCGCGAAGGATGAGGTCGAAGTTCCCTTGGGAGATGGCAACGAGTTCCGTGGGCTCGTCAGCGGCGCGGGCGGCTGCCGACCGCGGGGTGCCGAGGAGCATGGATATCTCACCGAAGTAGTCTCCGGAGTGCATGGTAAGGATGTGTTTGCCGCCGCGCATGATGTCCACGGAGCCGGAGACGATATAGTACATGGCACCGCCAGGGTCCCCCTCCTCGAATATGACGTCATTCTTGGCGCTGCTCCTGATGAACCTGGCAAGGAGTCCCTTGGAGAGGGCTCTCTGAACATTGCCGGCGAAGAGGCGTTTCAGGAGAAGGGCGTCTCGCTTCCCCGTGTTGACGGCGAGCTCGGCACCGAAAAGGATGGCAAGGAAACAATAGTAGACCCACACGATCATTACAAAAAGGACCTTCAGGGAGCCGAAGGTCTCCCCGTAAGCCGGGTTCGTCCTGAGGACAAAGGCGAAGACCTCCCTCATGAGGATGATGAGGACGGCCGAGATGACACAAACAGCTGTGAGCTTGAATGCCGTGAGCCTTACGGGCAGGAAGACCCGGTAAAAGAAGGCCATACAGAGGGCGGCGACACAAATTGAAACAAGGATGGTCCCGACGCTCGTGAAGAGGAGGCGATCCCGCAGGATGTTTCCAATGGCGAGATGGGCGATCTCCGCTCCAATGAGAACGGCAAAGAGGAGGAGCATGGCCGCTGCCCTTTTCACGTTGCCGAACTGGACCGTGAACAGTGACGCCGGGGGGTTCTTCCTGAAGATTTTTAGAAAGGCCGTCCTGAGGGAATCCACGAGGGACATGGCGGCAATGAAGACGACGACCGCGGCGGCCCCGCCGAGGGTCAGGGGGTGTCCGATCGCCGCCGAGAATTCGACGCTCATCCAATCCCGGATTCGGGGGAAGAGGTGATCGATGAGACCCTCGATGCCGGCGATGAGCCATGTGGCGGTGCCTCCGGTGTCTGCGGCGAAAGCGGCCACGAGGAAGAGAAGAGGGACAAGGGCGAAAAAACTGTATGTCGCAAGGGCCGCGGACATTTCGAAGTCATTGTTGCCGAGGAATGACCTCAGGGACTCGCGGAGGACGATCCCGGCTACCCGCAGCGAACGGCCGAGCCTTTCGACAGGAGAGACTCTGTTAAGGGATGTCATGGATGGTCAATTATAGCAGATGATCGGGGATCAGGGAACAGGGAAGAGGCGGCAGGGGGTGGGGAGCGGGACAGATGATAGGACTTATAGGAGAATAGGACCTATCAACCCCTCACCCAACTTTTCCCCCGTCCTCCATCTCCTGCCTTCTGTACCCCGCCCCTTCCACCGCTATCTCCCCGTACTGCTTCCGGTGGTTGAGGAAGTGTACCGAGTCAAGATCGATATAATCGAAGGCGGCCGTTCCCATCGCCATGGCGATGCCCGCGGAAAGCCCCGTCATCGTTTCCGTCATGCAGCCGGCCATGAGCCTCAAGCCGCCCTGCTTCCCCAACTTCATGATGGACAGGGACTCCGTGATCCCGCTCTTCGCGGTCTTGATGTTGACGCCGTGGCCGAGACCGTCGTTGAGGGCCATTTCCATGTCCTCGGCTGAAAATACGGTCTCGTCGAGAATGACGGGGAGGGGAGAGCGCTTCGTTATCTCCCTGAGGCCGCGGCGATCGTCCTTTTTCAGAGGCTGTTCGAAAAGCTCGACGGGGTATTTCTTCTTCGTCACATGGTCGGCGAGAGCGAGGCAGGCGGTCTTTGTGAAACCCTGGTTTCCGTCGAGCCGCAGGGTATAACGGATATCCAGAGCTTCGAGGATCGATGCCACGGAGGCAATGAGTCGCCTGTCATCGGCCTTCCTGCCGCTCACCTTGACCTTGTACACGGCAAAACCCTTCCGGGCGGCCTGTTCTATCCATCCCTTGAGAACCATTACGTCAGTCGTGTAAGGTATCGTGATATCCGTTTCCACGCGTCGCAGGGCACCGCCGAACCAATCGGTCTCGCCTGTTCCGGTGTTTCGCAGCCACGCCCTCCAGATGGCTGTCTCCAACCCGGAAACGGTCATGGGAAATGCGGGGTGTCTCTCGCGCAACTCTGCCGCGATGGCGGAGAAATCGGCCGCCCTTTTCCCCGTCAGATGGGGCCTCTCCGCGCGGATGACCGCCCGTATCCTGTCCACCGTCTCGTGAGGGAGGACGAAGCTTGTGGCGCATTCCCCGAATCCTGAGGACCCATCCATGAGACGGACCTCGACGATGACACTCCGCATCGCGTCCTTACGCCCCAGGGAGGTTGCAAAGGTGGTCTTCAGGGGACGGACCACTTCCGCCATGCGGACGGTCTTTATGTCATCGGTCGCCATAGGCCTCCGATCCGTTCTTTCTGTTTCCTCCTTCTTCCAGGAGGGAAGCGAAGTGGATGCGCCCGGACCAGTCGGAGAGGCCATCCCTCACCATCTCTTCACGGCTGTGTCCGAAACGTGTTCGGAAAGTCCCCACCTCGACAGGTCTGCCCGTCTCAACTGCCTCGACGAACCGTTCTCCGCCGAGGTAGAGGATCACATGGTCGATCCCCCGGCCTTCAGCGGGGGTGAGGAATATGAGATCGGCAGGCTGGAGCCGGCCCGGGGGAAGGGGTCTTGCCGCCGCATGCTGGTCGCGGGCATCGCGGGGAACATCGATCCCGGCGGCCCGATAGGAGAGGTTGATGAGGCCGGAACAATCCACCCCCGTTGCGGGGAGGGCGTACCCGACAGCGGAAACCGGAAGCCCGCTGCGGAGGCTATGCAAAGACGTGCTCCGTCCTCCCCAGAGATAGGGGGTGTCGATGAAGGACATGGCTGCTTCGATGATCCTCTGCCTCTTTGCGGCGGGGTCGCCGCCGGTGCCGGTGTGCCGGATGTCCGCACCCCGGACCCACGCCATCATGCCGCCAGGCAGGCGTATGCCGACCAGGACGCCACTGTGTTCTCCCGTCATCTCCACCCTGGTTCCCGCAGAAAGATAGAGAGCGGGCAGGGAAGGTGCGGAAGCAAGCGTGCCGCGCACGAGGACGCCGTCCAGAGCGGGTCTGCCCTCAAGGGGGACCGCCCGGTTCTTTCCTATCCATCCGGGATAGCCCCTCCAACCCTCATCGGAGAGTTTTTGCTGCTCGAGGGCCTCCACCATGTACCAGTCGTCCTCATCGCCGAGGCAGCGCAATCTCTCGTTGAGGAGGATCTGTGTCAGCCGCTCTGCCGTGGCGGATGGTCCGGCAAGCAGGTCGGCGACGGACGCCACGACGGACAGGAGCTTACCTTCCGAAGGGTCCGGCTTCTTTTTGAGGCGTTCTTCCATTACGTCGCCGGCTCAAGCCGTATGGAAACGGAGCCCCTGGCCTTCTTGAGAAGCGCCGGGTCGCCGGTTATCCTGCCGACGACATTGACCTCGCTCGCGGGCACAGGGTTTTGTCCGGTCGAGAGCGGTGTGGGGCCGAAAAAGATAGCGATGGCGTCTCCCGGCGGCCAGTATCCGATATCTCCCACCTTTACCACGCGTGTGGCGGTATCGTCGAGTGGCATGTGGACCGGTACCTCAAAGTAGAACTCGTCGCCCCATTCATTCGGGGATGCCGTTACGGGCAGAACCCCGGCAATGGCCATGGCACAGGGCGTGGTGCCAAGCTCGGCTTCAACGGAGACAGGACCTGCTGTGATACGGATCTTCATGACGCGCACTCCTTTCGGTCTACTTTATCCTCCTTTCCTGTCCCGTGTCAAAAGATGGGTCGCGCCGGCAAGCCCTTCGCGTTTCTCTTGACCTGAGACGGGAATGGTGTATCATTGAAGAAATCAGGACCATCAGACACGATGAAAACAGGTGAGCATGAAAAAGAGGTCGCCTGCGCAGCCCGACACTTCGCCACCGCGCCGCACGAGATCTGGATCTGCGGCTGACGTCCGCGCCGGAGGGAAGAACAGATTCTCCGCGGGGACAAGTCTTGCGCGCATGGTCGGACAATGGGACAGCTTCCTCAAGGCGACGCCCCAACCCATCCTGGTCCTCGACAAAGAATTCATCATCGTCGCAGCCAACAAGAGATCGCAGGAGATAGCGGGCGCCACTGAAGGGGAGCTCATCGGGAAAAGATGCTACGAGGTCATGCATGGCACGAAAGGTCCCGCCGAGCGATGCCCCATGCGTTCGCTTCTCACCCGGGGGAACCTTGAGACCGTGGAAATGGAGATAGAGACGATACACGGGACGTTCCTTGTCTCCTGCGCGCCCATCGTGGACGCGTCGGGTGCTCTCCTGGGGGTTGTCCACGTGGCGACGGATATCACGGAGAAGAAGAAAGCAGAGGAAGAGCTGAGGGAAAGGGAGGTGAGGTACCGTTATCTTTTTGAGAACTCTCCTGTCGGCATGTTCAGGAGCTCCCTGGCGGACGGAAGCATCGTCGATGCCAACCTGACCCTGTCGAGGATGTTCGGGATCGATGAAAGTGAGGACCTGCATGCGGAGGACTTCTATGCCGATCCCCGGGACCGTCAGCGACTCCTGAACGCGATCAAGCGCAAGGGGGTTGCCAACGACGAGGTCCTGATGTCGAGGCGGGATGGAAGCTTGTTCTGGGCTCTCATTTCGGCCCGTCTCGACATCAGGGAGCATTACATCGAAGGCGTCGTGACGGACATCACCGCGGAGAAGGAGGCGCGGGAGGCCCTGCGCGAGAGCGAGGAGCGATACCGCGTCGCCATAGAGAACTCCAATGATTGCGTTGCCATATTCAGGGATGGCGTCTATGTCTACGCCAATCAAAAGTACGTCGAGGCGTTGGGGGTCCGTGATGCCGGGGATATCCTGGGAACGGGCATCGGACGGTTCATCCATCCAGACGACTATGACCGCATAGAACGCTATCTCCGGGAGCGCAAGGCGGGCAAGGATGTTCCCACCCGGTACGAGCTGCGGATAATCGATGTGAGGGGAAAGGTCGTATTCTTCGAGGCGGCAGTTTCAGTGATAAACCTCAAGGGTGAGCCTGCGACCCTTGTTTTCATGCGGGACATCACGAAACGGATAGAGGTCCAGAAGAAGCTGGAGGAGCAGGTGGAATTCCTCCAGAACTTCATCGACACCATGCCGAACCCCATCTTCATAAAGGACCCGAAAGGAAGATTCATCCAGTGCAACAGGGCCTTTGAGGAATACTACGGTGTGTCGCGCCAGGCGGTGGAGGGTAAGACCGTCTTCGACATCGCTCCCGCGGAGGAGGCGAAGGTCCATGCCGGCAAGGACAGGGAACTGATGAAGAAAGGGGGCGTGCTCGAGTATGACGGGTCGGTCACCGACCCTTCGGGGTGCGCCCATGACGTCATAATCCGGAAGGCCGCCTTCCACAAGCCTGACGGCTCTCCCGGAGGTATTGTCGGCGTCGTCATCGACGTAACGGAACTTAAGAGGGCCGGAGAGATGCTTAAGGAGTCGGAGGCAAAGTACCGCACCGTCGCCGAGGAGTCCCTGGCCGGCTTCTATATCATCCAGGACGGTCTCTTCCGGTACGTGAACAGGAGGTTCTGCGAGATCACGGGTTATAGCTATGATGAGATCGTTGACAGGATGGAGCCTCTCGATCTTGTGTACGGAGAAGACCGGGATGTTGTGGAAGAGAACCTGAGGAAGCGCCTTGGTAGTGAGGCGGGGAGTATCCAGTACAGGTTCCGGATGACGCGCAAGAGCGGCCTCATCGCCAGGGTGGAGGCGCTGGGGAGTTCATTCGACTATCGGGGCAGACCGGCCGCCATCGGGACCCTCCTCGATATCACGAAGGAGACCATACTCGAGGAGCAGCTTCAGCAGGCCCAGAAAATGGAGGCCGTCGGACAGCTGGCCGGGGGCATGGCTCACGACTTCAACAATATCCTCACCACCATCATGGGTTACTGCGGTCTCCTCCAGACCGAGCTGGATGAAGATGATCCCCGTCAGCTCTATGCAGAGGAGATCAGCATGGCATCCGAGAAGGGAGCGCAGCTCACCAGCGGTCTTCTTGCCTTCGGAAGAAAACAGGTCATGGAGATGAAGCCCCAAATGCTGGGGGATCTAATACAAGGGGTGCAGAGACTCCTCGAGAGGCTCCTCCCCGAGGACATCAGACTGGAGATCCGCCTTCCCCGCGAGGATTGCACGGTCCTTGCCGACGCGACACAGATATATCAGCTTCTCATGAACCTGACGACGAACTCCCGGGACGCCATGCCCGAAGGCGGGACCCTGCTCATCTCAGCCGACGACCTATCGATCGATGAGGATTTCATCGCCCTGAAGGGATTTGGAGAGGCGGGCCATTATGCGGTCCTCTCCGTCGCCGATACGGGTTGCGGCATCGACCTCCGCGTACAGGAGAAAATGTTCGAGCCTTTCTTCACCACGAAGGAGCCGGGAAAAGGCACCGGTCTCGGCCTCTCCATCGTTTACGGTATAGTCAAGCAGCATGGCGGTTTTATCGATGTCTGCAGCGCCCCCGGGGCAGGAACGACCTTCACGGTCTACCTCCCCGTCGCGAAGGGGAGACCGGAACGCAGACGCGCCGGCGTTCAGCCCATGCGGGGCGGCAGCGAGACGATCCTGATAGCCGAGGACAACAGGAGCGTCCGTGAGCTTACGCGCGAGATCCTGCGGAAGGCCGGTTATCGCATAATAGAGGCGGTCGACGGACAGGAGGCCATCGAGCGTTTCACCGAGTTCTCTCACGTGATCGACCTATCGATCCTCGACGTGGTCATGCCGAAGAGAAACGGCAAACAGGTGTATGACGAGATCATCATGATGCGGCCCGATGCGAAGGTGCTCTTTGTCAGCGGGTATGCGGCCGATGTCATCACAGACAAGGGGATACGCGACCAATCCCTGGAATACCTCTCGAAACCCGTGTCCCCGACCCTGCTCCTCAAGAAAGTGAGGGAACTTCTGGACAGGAAATAAAGAAGGTTCAAGAGCTCCAGAGTTCAAGAGTAAAAGACAAAAAGGGCACCGGCGCCTTCGGCCGGTGTACGTATTCCCTTGACAGCCGACCCCCCTTCGCGGTCTTTCAAATCTTGAGTATCAGTTCCCCCCGGGAGCGTTTCGGCACGTGGTGGACTTTGTCGGCGTCGCGCCAGTACTTGATGTCCCCCTCCTTCACCTCGTCGATGATGACCTCTTCTTTGGGTGCTCCGAGGGCAACGACAAGGAGGATCTCGTACCGATCTGGTATCTTCAGAAGGGCTTTCAGGCGGTCCCTCTGGATATTGCCGAGTATACATCCGCCGAGTCCCGTCTCCGTCGCTCCCAGCAAAATGCTCTGGGCGGCGATCCCGTGGTCGCAGCCGAAGTCCTTTGTGAGGGACCCGTCCCCGAGGATAATGATATAGGCGGAAGGCCTTTCGCCTTCCTCGGGGCCCGGCCAGTCCTTGAGATAGCCTGCCCATGCAAGGCACGAGAATATGGCGGCGTTCTTCCGGGAGTCATGGGACAGGATGAACTTCAAGGGCTGCAGGTTCCTCGCCGAGGGCGAAAGGCGGGCAAGCTCGACAAGCCCCTTCAGCTGCTGCAAACTGATCGTCCTGTCCTCGTGAAACCTCCGGTAACTCCTGCTCTTCGTAACAAGCTCCAGCACAGTCATGCCATCTCCCATCGCTGTGACGTAAGATTCAAAAACCTGAAACTCTGGAACCCTTGAACCTGGAACATTTTTTCAAAGATCCAGTATGATCTCCGCCAGGGGGCGTTTAGGAACGTGGTGGACCTTGTTGATGTCGCGCCAATAGGCGATGTTGCCGTCCCTGGCCTCCGTGACGACGACACGTTCCCTGGGAACGCCCAGGGCGATGACGAGCAGTATCTCGTATTCCCGGGGTATACGGAGAAGAGTCGCAAGCCTGGCCTTATCCACCCCGGCGAACATGTATCCGCCCAGACCCATCTCCGTGGCGCCGAGGAGTATGCTCTGCGCGGCGATCCCGTGGTTGCACGAGAAGTCCTTCGTGATGGTGGTATCACCGAGGACGACGATGTATCCCGACGGCCGACGGCCTTCGGCAGGCCCGCGGGAGTTCCTGATATAATCCTCCCACGCAAGACAGGAGAAAATGGACGCGTTGCGGGCGGGGTCGTTGGAGAGAACGAACTTGAGAGGCTGGAGATTCGCGGCCGACGGCGAAAGACGGGCAAGCTCCACGAGGCCCTCCAGCTGTTCCATGGTTATGGGTTCGCTCTCCTGAAACCGCCGGTGGCTCCTGTTCTTCGTGACCAGTTCGATGATATCCATACAGGAACTATAGGATAGAAGGAGGGGCATGCAAGCAAAAGAAAGTTCAAGGGTTCAAAAGTTCAAGAGTTCAAGAGTAGAAGACCAAAAGGCGCCGGATGCCTTTGGCCGGTACGCGAATAGTATTGACAACCGATCCCCCTTCGCGGTCCTTCCCTCGAATCGTGCTTACACGCCAAAAGCGTCCGTTGTTTTCTTCTTTTACTCTTGAGCCCTTGAACTCTTGAAATGTCTTTGAACCCTTGAACCTGCAACTATCCCTGGTTGAAGTAGGGCTTTACCTCCCTGCAGAGGTCTTCCGGGAGGACCACGCAGATGGGTTCGGAGAGGATGGCCTGGAAGAAATTGAGGTCCGGGGCAAAGTCACGCGTGTTGAGGAACGTCCGGGGGACGATGCGGAAGTAGCAGCTGAAGTGCTCCTGGTCGCGGGGGCCGAGACAGAGCGACGCGTTGAAGCTGAAGACCCCCGCTTCCTCGAAATACCGGAAGACGCGCTCGAGTCCGGAAACGAGGTCGTCGATATCGTCGTCGGTGAGGTCCTGGAGGGAAAAGACGTCGGGAAAGATGCACATGATCTCTCCGAGCAGCCCGAGAGAGACGAAAGAAGCGATCCAGTGTCCCGAACCGATCCGTGCGATATACCGCTCGTTGCCTGTCGCCTCCTGTCTCGCGAGGGCATACCAGTAATTCTGCCTGTGGCGTTCCGCGAAGCGTCGTGATGCGGACAGCTCATCCATGAACTGGTTGCCGGGGCATGCGGTGGCGAAGTATTGCTGATGGGGATGAACGAGGCCTCCCCCCGAAGGGGGCATGTAGTTCCATGTCATGAGGTGATAGGGCAACGAACCGTCGAGATCCGCTATGCGGCGCAGGAAGTCGATGCCCAGGGAAAAGGCATCATCGAGCCTCTTTCGGGTGAAGTCCTTCAGGCCGACGACGTGATCGTCGGTCATGACGACGACACCGCTGTGGATGTCATAGGGGAATAGATTGGGTATAAGAAGCGCCTCCCCGTTCTCCAGCCTCCCCTCGGGAACGACATCGGGCGTGAATCTCGGCGTTGTCCTTTCGCGATGTTCGGCGCAGAAGGGACAGAAACCCTTTACGGCGGGATCGTGATACCCGGCCAGATCGAGTCTCTGGGCTTTGACGGCGCCGAAATGAGAAAAATGACAGGTCCTGCCCGTTAACGGATCGACACGCACCTGGAAACGTACGGTAGTGGGCTCGAAGCCCTTTCGCGGGTCAAGGAAAGTACTTTCCGATTCCACCATCCTGAACTCGATCATGCGCCGTCATCTCCCTGTCGTTGTATTTCTCAAAATAAGAGCAGAATCCCCAACCGCCTGTCAATGGAAAGAACGGATAAGGGTCAGGACAACGACGGTCTTCAACTTAAAACCTAAAACCTGACAACTTAAAACTCTACAGCGGATTGATGTCGTCCCGGTTCTCTTCATTCTCCTTCTCTTTCCCCACGGTCCTTTGCAGATAGGTCCTGGCGATGTCCCTTCCGCCGAAGCCGAAGGCGATGGCGAGGGCCAGGACAATGCCTCCGAAGATAATGGCAAAGGCTATGAGCACGGTATCACGGCCGATCCCGAGCTGTTCCATCGCCATTGTGGCGGACAGGATGAAGACGGTGATCTTGACCAGCCTGCCGACGAGGCCGGCCCTTTGTATTCCCGCGTTGACCGACGCTATGAGCGCGGCGCGTCCGAAAAAGTTGCTGAAAAGATAGCCGAAGAGAAGGATCACCGCCGCCGTGAAGACATTGGGGAGATAGAGGAAGAAACGCTCCAGGAGGTGCTCGACGGTGGGTATCTTGAGCGTCTGCACCGCCACGACGGCGAAGGTGAAGATGACGAGCCATCCGATTATCCTTGCGATGAAGGCCGAAAGGGAGTCCCTGATCCCGCCTTTGAGGAGCATGTCGAAAAGCCCGAGGCGTTGGGCCGCCTTGTCGAGGTTTATGGCCCGGAAGATCCTTAGAAAGACCATCCTGAGGACCGCAGCAAGGACGATGCCCACAATGAGAAGCGCCAGGGAGGTGAGGAAATTGGGCATGAATGTGAGGAACTTCTCGTAAGAGCTCTCGAAAGGCTCTATAATGACCCTCTGAAGAAAATTCATGTAAAGCCCCCTTTCGTTTTACTTCCAGCGGTCCGAGAAGGACGGCTTGAGCTTCTCGTATACCCCGCAGAGGTTCTCTATCTTCTCTTCCACCTCGGGTCCGCTGCTTTCCCAGGCCTCGATCACGAATGACGCCGTGCGTCCTATGTACAGCGGGGTCAGCGACTTGAGAAGGTGTTCCTTGTTGAGCAGGTTGCGATGCGCGGCCAGGGCGAAGCTGTATATGATGTCCACCCACACCGCGTCAGGCATGTGGAAATTGTCCTGCGGCGCGTCGGCCAGTTCCTTGAGGAAGCCGAGGGTCTCTTCGGACAGGACGTTCTCCCACACGGGGACAAGTTCTCTGGCGCCCAGTGTGAACTTGTCGATCATTCTCTGGATGTTGACGCTCACCGGTTCGAGGCCGACCTCGTAGGTGAACCCGAATACGGGCACCGGCTGTGTCCGTGTCACGCTCTTCCATGTTCTCGGGTATTCCTCCATGAGGCCGAAGGTTGCCCCCACGACCTGGTAGAGCATGGCCGAAAGGTCCGCCCCCGGGTCCTTGGCATCGTGGATCTTGGCCCCGAGAAAGGCCTGGCAGACCCGGAAGTCATTGGCTATGGCCGTTGTCGTCATCCAGATGTCTATGCCGTAGCGGGCAACGTCGGTTTCCCAGACGTCCTTGGACAGATAGAATCCCGCGAGTTTCCCCGAGAACCCGAAGTCACCGCCTATGGGTTGGCGCACGTTCCTGCCGTAGAGGGCCCGTGTCAGGGGATAGACGATGCTGTTCGTGATCGTCCCGTCGTACTTGTGGCGATGGTAAAGGGGAGAGACGTAATCATAGCCGTCCTCCATGACGGGCTTAACGAGAAGTTCTATCCACTCGGGGGTGATGCTGCGCAGGTCGGAGTCCACCACGGCACAGGCTTTCACGTCGAGGGCCTGCGCGATCTCGAAGATGGTCCTGAAAGCGCTTCCCTTGCCGGGGATCCCGTGGTAGGGGATGGTCATCTTGGAAAAGGATTCCACACGGTGGGAAAGGAGGATCGACCGGAAATCATCGATCGTCGTGTCATGGACAACATCCATCGTCCCGTCCGTCGAGCCTCCGTCGGAATTCACGAGGACTGTCTTGCGGTCGGGGAAATACTTGGCGAGACCTGCCTGCACGGCCCGTACCACGTGGCCGATGGATCGGGCGTTGTTGTAGCTGGGGATGCCCACAAGTATGTCGGCCTTGCCGATCCGGGTCACCCGCGCCTGGATGTCCTCTCTCTTGATCGCGGTGTCAGCCATATGTTCCTTTCGCTTTCACGCTCCAGTTATGGTCGTTCCGCTCCCGACCTCTCCCGTGAAGGATCTGGAGCCCAGCATGGGGTTGATGATGCAGTTTGTGCCTATGGTGATGTCTCCGGGGATGATCGACTGTTTTCCGATGATGGTGAGGCCCGAGTAGAGATGTTCCGGGTGGGTCCGGTTGACCGTCTTCGGGTCCCCGATACCGACCGTGGTATGCGCACCCACGACCACCTCCTTGTCGAAAATGCAGCGTTCGACGCGTGCCCCTTCACCTATGCGGCAATCATGCATTATGATGGAGTCGCGAACGAAGGCGCCGCGTTCGACCGCGACTCCGGGCGACAGGACGCAGTTCTCCACATGCCCCTCGACGGTGCAGCCGGGCGACAGGATGGAACGCACCACCCGGGCGCCGGAAGATACCAGGACGGGTGGCCTGTCGAAGGCCGGTTCCCGGGCGCTTATGTTTGTCATTGTCCTCCAGGATCCCGGGTCTATCCCCGAGGATGGGTCAAGAAGGTCCATATTCGCGTCCCAGTACGCCTGAACGGTGCCCACGTCGCGCCAGTATCCGTCGAAAGGATAAGCGAAGACGACCTTTTCCTCAAGGGCCCGGGGGATGATGTGGTGCCCGAAATCATCTTCCTTGGATTCCTCGAGGAGATCGATCAGATATTTCCTGTCGAAGACATATATCCCCATCGAGGCGAGGTTGGACCTTGCCCTTGGCGATTTTTCCTCCCAGCTTACTATCCTGTTGCTGTCGTCTGTGACGGCAGTCCCGAACTGGTATGTTTCCTCCCAGGGCACGGGAATGGCGGCGATGGTGACGCGGGCTTTCTTCTCCCGGTGAAAGGAGACCATCCGGCGGTAGTCCATGTGATAGACGTGGTCGCCCGACAGGATCATGATCTCATCGCTTTCGGCCGAGACGACGAAGGAAAGGTTCTGGCGCACGGCGTCGGCTGTGCCTTTGTACCAATCCCAGTCCTCCTCTCCCGTCTTGGGGGGGAAGATCTTGACGCTGCGCGAGCGGCCCGACAGGTCCCAGGAGGAGCCGTCGCCTATGTGGTCCATGAGGGAAAGAGGCTTGTACTGCGTCAGAACGGCCACACTGGTCATTTCCGAATTGCCGATGTTGCTGAGGGTGAAGTCGATTATCCTGTATATGCCACCGAAAGGGACGGCAGGTTTCGCCCTGTGCCGGACGAGGATGTTGAGCCTGCTTCCCACTCCGCCTGCCAGAAGGATCGCGGCCGGACCTTTCATTGGACCACCTCCCCGCTGAGATACTCCTTCTTCGAGAACGCGTCGGCCTTGAGCTTGGGATGGACCGTGGCACCGCCCCGTATGCGGACCCCTTCGGGAATGACCGTTCCCATACCGATGACGGCAAGGTCGTCGCCCGCGCCTCCGACATCGGCCCGTTCGGATATTACGCAGCCGGTATCCGCTATGGTGCGCTTGACATGCGCCCCCCCGCGGACGGCTGAATCGAAGAAGAGAATGGAATCCTCGACGACCGCTCCCTCCTCGACGGTCACGCCTGGAAAGAGAATGGAGCGGGCCACGCGGCCCTTGATGACGCAACCGCAATGGAAGAAGGCGTCCTCGACGCTGGCCGAAGGACCGACGAAGGCCGGTTGCCGGTCCCTGATGCTTCTATCCGCCATGTTGGTCCTGAGCTGCCAGGAGCGTATGTCCAGCCTGGGTTTGTCCCCCAGGACATCCATGCTCGTCCGGTAGTATTCGCCTATCGTCCTGGTGTACCCCCAGTAACCGCTGTGCTTGTAGCCGTAAACGCGGTGGTTTTCCATGAGCATGGGGATTATGTCCTTACCGAACTCATGGGAGGAGTGTGCGGCATTCTCCTCGAGGGCGGCGACAAGCAGTTCCGTCCGGAAGACGTAAATGGTAAGGGACGCCCATTCCAGTTTCGAGTTTCTCGGTTTCTCCCTGTATTGAGTGACCCTTCCTCCCCGGGGGTCCTCGTCCTCTATGAAGGCAAGGCCGAAACGGGACGAGGCTTCGGGGACGACCTTCGTGAAGGCGACCGTCAGGTCCGCGTTCTTCTCCAGGTGGAACTCTATGAGCTTGCGATAGTCCATTCGGTAGATGTGATCTCCGGAAAGGACCACGACGATCCCGGGGTCGTTCATCCGTATGAAGTCGATGTTCTGGTACACGGCGTCGGCCGTTCCCTTGTACCAGTCGGAGGCGTCCCGGCCCTGAAAGGGCGGGAGTATCACCGCCCTGCGGTGCCTTCCCGTCATGTCCCAGGGTTCGCCGTTCGCTATGTGGCTGATCAATTCGAAGGGCCTGTACTGCGACAGGATACCCACGTTCTCGATGTCGGAATGCATGAGGTTGCTCATCGGGAAATCGATGACGCGATACAGCCCGCCGTAAGGCAGGACGGATTTGGGCCGGTAGAAGGTGAGCACGTCGAGTTCGCCCACCCTGCCTCCCGCGAGGATCATTGCGAGCACCTGTGCCATGAGACGACTCCTTTCCCGGTCGATCAACGACCGGTTTCGAGAAGCGCGACAGGAAGATTCCTGAAAAGCCCGGAACACGCAAGTCCCGATAACCCCTGCCGGCGGGTTCGCGCCAGTTCTTCGCCGGTGAGGACGTTTCTGAAGGTCGCTCCTTCCGAGCTTTCGGGAACGATCACCATCGTATCCTCCCACATGTCCTCGAAGGTCATGCCCGGCGAAGACAGCACCTTCGCCACGAACCTCGGAACGACCACTATGATCATCGTATTGAGGAAACGACGCGCGAAGGCTATGACGTGTTCCGACCGGGTTCCTGCCGCTTCCAGCGGAATGTATTCACCCTTCTCAAAGACCTCTCTCATCTTCCGGCGAAGACCGAGCGCCTTATACGTTATGTACAGCTTTATTCTGCCGTCTTCCATGGAACTTGTCAAATCTTTCGCGTATGCGGCGGTGTCGCGCCGGGAGAGCTGTTCCTTCATCTCGTCGAGCATGCGCATGCGAAGCCCGTGGTCGACGGGCATCCTGTTGTCGGGGTCGACGAGGCTGAGGTTCCAGACCTCCGTGCCCTGGTAGAAGTCGGGTACGCCGGGAGAACATATCTTGAGAAGCGTCTGTGCCGCGGAATTGTACATGCCGAAGAGGGACACGCGCTGCTGAAAGGGGACGAAGTCAGCGAGAAAGGGGTTGTCCCTCCTTCTGTCGAGGATGGAATCCACAAAGAGCGTCATCGCCTCCTCATACATCCTGTCAGGGTTTATCCAGCTGGTGTTCACCTTTGCTTCCTTTGCCGCCTTGGCCATGTACGCCTTGATCCGTCCCTTGTATGACTCGTACTCATCGTCGCTCACCGTGCCGAAAGGCCAACTGCCGACGAGCGTCTGGTAGAGAAGGTACTCCTCGTTACTGTCAGGCACCTTCCTGTTGTTGACGAGCATCTTTCGTTTCCGGTTCACCTTTGCCCACAGGACGACATGCTCCCTCCATTCCCCGGGGATCTCGGAAAGCACGTTTATCCTTGCGCGCACATCCTCGCTACGCTTCGTGTCATGGGTGGAGGAGGTGATGAGGGCGTAGGGCCAGTTCTTGATGCGCTCGATATTCTGCCCGTGAAAGGTGTCCGGCGAGGTGCCGAACCTGTCCGGGCTGCCCCCGACCTCGTTGAGGGACACGAGCCGGTTGTACACATAGAAGGCTGTGTCCTCCACACCCTTTGCCATGACAGGGCCGGTCGTCTGCTGGAACTTCATCGCGAAATTGAGCCACGTCCCGCGCATCTCTTCATCCATATCGGCGGAGAATTCCAGGAGCAGGACACGTTTCATGAAGAGAAAGATCGACTCGTTGAGGGCGGGATTTTTCCTGATGGCCCGGGACAGGGCGAGTTCGATGTAATGACGGTCCCTTTCCTTCACGTCGGGGCCGTTTATGTAGGTTCTGTAGACCGGGAAGCAGGCTATGACCTCGATGATGACCTTGATGAGGCTGTTGAGAGTGAAATCGCGCGTTTGCCGGTCCATCTCGGTGATCCTGTTCAGGCTGCGCCCCAGGGTATTGACCTCGCTCGACATGGCGACTTCCATGACGAGCTTCTTGTTCTCGTAGAGCACGTCCTGGAAATCGGTCTGCATTCCCGTGAACCGCCTGTAAAGCGTGTCGAAGGCCTTCGCGTTCCGTCCGTCGACGAAGAGCCCGTTTAAGGAGTTCAGGAACACGTATCCCGTGGTGCTGAATAGAGGCCACTCCTCCGGCATGATCTCACCCTTCCCGAGTATCTTCTCTGCAACGATGTAAAAGGGCTTGAAGTATCGATGTGTCCTCAACGCCTCGTCGTAGCGTTCCGAGATGGCGGGTTCTATATAAGACCTGCCGTAGGGGAGATCGACGTTCTCCCTGACCTCCTCGAGGTGCGATCTCATGGCTATCGCAAAGCAGCGCCGCTGGAGGCGGTCGAAATACTCGGAGGGGTCATAGAGGCCATCGGGGTGGTCCACCCTCAGGCCCGTGACACACCCGCCCTCGATGAGTTCGAAAACAAAGCGGTGCGTCTCATCAAAGACCGTCGGGTCCTCGACCCTGATGGCGGCTAGGCTGTTGATGTCGAAGAACCTCCGGTAGTTGATCTCTTCCGTCGCCACCTGCCAGTGGGACAGCCGGTAGATCTGCCGCGAGAGCAAACCGTCAAGAAGGTCGAAGCTCTTCGGGTCACCCTCGTTGCCATTGAAGACCGCGATGTTCCTGTCCACGAAGGCCCGTATGTCCCCATCGCTTCGATAGAGACCGTTCAGCCGTTTCTTCACGATCTCTTTCTCGCGGGTCCGCTCGGCTGCCCTTTCCGGGTCCGTTTCGACGTACGAAGGCAGTTTTCCTGCCGACGTGATTATGCTGAGCAGTTCTTCGTAACCGGCCGTTTCGCCGATCCTCTCCCCGAGGTGATCGATCCCGAAGGAGAGGATGTCGCTGTACGTCTCCGGAAGAAGAGGCAGCCTGATCTCGTAGAGGAGGACGAAGAATGAGCCGTCCCTGTATTCCAGCCGTATCTGCCTGTCCTCCAGAACGACGCCGTACTGGTCGCCAAGAAAGGGCAGGAGGATCTTGCCATGCAGCTCCTCCTTGACCGGGTCCCAGTCGATGTCGAAGAAGCCGCTGTACGGGGAGGACGGTCCGTTCTCCAGAAGATCCATCCAGTACCGGTTCTCTCCGTCGATGCACATGTGATTGGGAACGATGTCGAGGATCTGTCCCATATCGTGCTCCCGCAGGGTCGTCACGAAGATATCGTAATCTTCCCGGGTGCCGATCTCCGGGTTGATCCTGGTGGGATCCGTGATATCGTATCCGTGAAGGCTCCCGGGACGGGCAGCAAAATAGGGGGATGCATAGAGGTCGGTGATACCCAGTTCCCTGAGGTAGGGGATCACCTTCACCGCGTCGGTGAACCGGAAATCCCGGTTGAACTGGACCCGGTAGGTCGCAAGAGGTATCCGGAGGTTTCGAAAGACGGGCCTTTCCATGGCTAGCTCACCTCATGCCCCATCATCCCTCTCTCCTGTACGCGACGGCGTTGAGCGGCCCCAGGGAAAGGACGGTCCCGGTCTTCCCGCAGATGCGGGGCGGTGCTATTTCCCCGCTTCCGCCCCAACGGGTCGAAAGGGTGTCGGAGACCGCGGCCCACGAGCCTTCGTGGAGCGGCGATGCGACGTGCGCGTTCTCTTCACTGAAGTTGAAAAAGAGGGAAACATCATTCCCTGGAAGAGGCATCATGACAAAGAGGGTGCCCTTGTCCGGCCAGCATCTGACGAGAGGGCGGCCCCCTGTCATCTGCCAGGGCCTGAGCGAGCGCCGCAACGATGTCAGGTGCCGGTAAAATGCGAAGAGTGGGCGACGGGCCTCCTCGAAGCGGGAGACCTTGTCGATCCTCGACAGACGGAATGTTTTCTCTCTTTGGGGGTCGGGTATCTCTCCGATGGACGGGAACCAGGCGAATTCGCGTGTTCTCCCTGTCCTTACGGCCTCGATGAGCCTTTCGTCACCGTGGTCCACGAAATACAGGAAGGGAGAGGTCTCGCCGTACTCTTCCCCCATGAAAAGAAGAGGGATGTACGGCGACAGCAGGACGGCTGTCGCCGCGACCTTAAGCCTGTCGTGACCCACGAGGGAGGCGAGGCGGTCGCCGCCAGGCCTGTTTCCCGCCTGGTCGTGATTCTGAGAGAAGACGATGAACTGCGTGGCCGGCCTGTGTTTCGACGGGCTTCCGTGTTTTCTTACGCGGTAGGAGGAGAACTCGCCCGTGTATACGTACCCTTCAGCGAAAGACTTCGCCAGATTCTCGATATCGCCGAAATCCTGGTAATAGCCCTGTCTCTCCCCGGTGAGAAGGGTGTGGAGGGCGTGATGGAAATCGTCGTTCCACTGGGCGTCGAGGCCGATGCCGCCGTTCTCCCGGGGTGTTATGATCCGGATGTCGTTGAGATCGCTCTCGGCAATGAGGTAGGCGGGGGGATTGCCGGACAGCGCGGACCCCACCGTCTCCGAGAGCTCCTGCAGGAAGGTCCTGGCGCTGAAGTCGAATATCCCATGTATGGCGTCGAGCCTGAGGGCGTCCACGTGGTACCGTACGAACCAGTCGAGGGCGTTTCGAATGAAATAGTTGCGCACCTCGTCGCTGAAGGGGCCGTCGAAGTTGAGGGCCTCGCCCCATGGCGTCCGATGGCGGTCCGTGAAATAGGGCCCGAAGTTTGCCAGGTAATTGCCTTCGGGGCCGAGATGGTTGTAGACCACATCGAGAACGACAGCGAAGCCCTGTTCGTGACAGGCGTTCACCAGGGTCTTGAGCCCCCGGGGCCCTCCGTACGTATTGTGGGGGGCGAAGGGAAAGGCGCCGTCATATCCCCAGTTCCGGCTGCCCGGGAACTGGCTGACGGGCATGAGCTCGATGGCATTGATACCCACGTCCTTGAAATAATCAAGGCAGCCAACAATGGCCTCGAAGGTTCCCTGCTCCGTGAAGGTGCCCACGTGGAGCTCGTAGATGATGTACTCCTCAAGGGCGCGGCCCCGCCATCCGTCGTCGCTCCATCGGAACGACGCGTGGTCCACGATCCGCGAGGGGCCGTGGACCCCCTCCGGCTGCGATTGGGATGCGGGATCGGGAAAAGTGGAGCTTCCGTCGATGACATACCGGTAAAGGTCGCCATCGCCGACGCCGTCCACCTTTCCTTCGAAGTAGTTCCCCCCGGAAGGCGTGAGGGGCTCCCGCCTCCCTCCGGGACCCAGGAGCATGTCCACGGACACCGTCCGCGCAAAAGGCGCCCACACCCGGAAGGATGTCGATCCGTCCGCGGAGGGCACCGCTCCGAGATGCGCCGGCGCGCTCGTCTTGTCGAATACTCTCATCTCTCACCAGTATAGCAGAAGATCGTGAGGCGCGAGCCGCGGCCCGTCCCTACAGTTCCACGAGGCTCTTCTTGTTCGTGAGGAGCGTGTACCACACCGCCAGGTAATCCCGCACCTGTCTCGTGATAAGGAAGTTCTGGCGGACGAACTCGCGGGCCTGTTCACCCATGCTGGCGGCCATCTCCGTGTTGTTGAGGAGCTGGCGTATCCTGAAGGCGCACCCCTCGATGGAATGAACGAGAAAGCCCGTCACGCCGTGAACTATCTGCAGGGGTATGCCTCCTGCCGCGCCTCCGATGACGGGCTTGCCTTTCCACATGCCTTCAGCGACGGTGAGGCCGAAACCCTCTTTGAGCGATTTCTGGAGGATGACGCTGGCGATGGTCTGCAGTGCGTTGATGTCCCTGTCGCTGAAGGGTGGGAGAAGGAGGATGTGGATGTCAGGATCGTCCGAAGCGAACCGCCGGACCTCCTCCAGCACCCCCGCTCCTTCGGGGTCGTCCGTTGCCGGGCTGCCTGCCAGCACGAGGACGCAGTCGTTATACTTCTTGACCATGCGGTAGGCCATGATGACGCCGGTGGGGTCCTTGAACCTGTCGAAACGGGATACCTGGAGGATGACCGGTCGGTCCCGGGGGATGCCGAGCTTCTGAGCTGTCTCGTTGATCTCGTCGTCGCTGAGCTGCCTGTTCTTCTCGGACAGGGGGTCGATCGACGGGGGTATGATGAACTCGTTGATGCCCATGGCGCCCGCAAATCGGGCAACGGAGTAGATGGCCGCGTCGAACTTCGTGGCGTACTTCCCTATCTTTTCGAACACATCTCTCTGGGGGTTGGAGACGTCTATGTGGCACCGCCAGATCCAGACGCCTTCCTTCCTGAAGGTGACCAGAGGAAGGGGCTGGGGGTCATGTATCAGCACCGCGTCTGCGTCGAGGTTCATGTGGGAGGCGTTTGCCTCATTGATCTCGAAATGATGCTCCCACATCCGGTCATCGATGGTTTCCGTGTATCCCTGGAGGGCGTTGTGCACCTTCTTCGTCATGTCGAAGAACCTTTGGTCGCCTGTTATGACGTCCCACCGCGCGTTGACCCCGAGGCTTGACATGATGGGGATCATCCTCTGGAGTATCTCCGCCACTCCCCCGCCCTCACGGGTCGAATTGATGTGGAGGAAAGTCTTTCCCGCCAGATGGTCGGCCAACTTTCGAAGAAGCAGGAGGTCGCCCCGGGGAGAGATGCCGCCGTACGATCCTATCATGGCAGGACCCCCGTCTTTTCCATGTCCCTGCTCACTTCCTCCATGACGATCCCGGCGATGTAGGCCCGTATCTCCTCTGTATTGTGCATGAAAGGGTCGATGGCCCTGATCTTTTCCGCCAACTCCCTCTTTCCCAGCGCCTCATCGACCCACCGGGAGAAATCATCGGTGCCGGCGGGAACGCGCATGCGCGCCTCGTAAAAATGGTAGTAGATGCTGCCGCTGTCAACGAATCTCAGGGCAAGAAGGAATTCGGCCAGGTTTTTCGCGTAGACCCCGACGGGGAAGACGAAGGTGACCGTCTCGTTGAAGAAGAACTCGTCTCCTGGAAGGGCATAGCGAGGCTCGGGGAACCTTTCCAGGTAGGAATCGATCACCCCCACGAGGGCTTCGCGAAGGTCCGCGATGGACCCAAAGGAATAAGGGTCGATGTTCGACAGCTGCTCCGCCAGCGCCCTCTCCTCGAGGCTTTCCCCGGCCCAATGTGCGAGATCGTTGGTGTACTCCAGGATGTGCTCCTTCAGGAAATACTGGTACGTGTGATGGAATATGGAATCATCGCTTACCCTGGCGATCACCTCCCGCAATTCCTTGAGGTCCGCCGCCTTCTCGCCCGTTGACTTTATTATGCTTATGCACTGCCTGAAGTCAAAAGGGCGCTCCAATTCTTCGTGTCCTTCCATACGTTTCACCTCACCGATGAGCGCGGTCCCGGAGACCCGCGATCACGACCCGGTCCCGTCCGGTTCCGCCGGGGTTGTTCCGGGCCCCTTCCCGGCCGCCGCTTTTCGTTTCCTGGTCAGCCCCAGGAAGAATGACGCCAGCACACCGAGGACCAGGCCGCATATGACCGAGAGAAAGACCACGATGGCCAGAGAGGCCTGGAAGTTCCAGACGAAGAAGGAGACGGAGACCGGCTGCGAGTTCTGGGTGGAGAAAATGGCCACGACAATGACGATGCAGGCGATAAGTATGAGAAAACGCATCTTGCCTCCCTCGGCCCCTTCCCGGCCGGCCTCGCGTTCTTCAGGACCGGTTATCCTCCTCGACCGCCTCCCGTATCCTGTCGAGTATGTCGGGCAATGCCGCCGTCACCCTGTCCCAGCTCGAGATGAGGGGAACTCCCAGGGGGTCTTTCATGATCACCTCAGCGGCAGTCTTGATGCCTTTCGTGAAGGTTTCCACGGAGAGACTTTCCTCGTGACGGTCGAAACGCAGGCCGTTGATGGAGGCGTCATCCTCGTACCTCTTCAGGTGGTCCTGTGCGGTGCGTGCATAGGTGGCAAAGAGTGTCTTGAAAAAACCGTCGGAAAAGACTATTCCCTCGGAGGTCAGGGTCCGGAATATGGACTTGCAGATATCCACGCACATCTTGTTGAGGCCTTTCGAGGCGTCCTCGGGGGAAAGCTCCTGGTGCTTGTGTTCGTAGTTCTCGGCGATGTCGACCTGGCAGACGCGGTTTATGGAGGTATTTTTGTAGACCTCCGCGAGTGTTCCCACCTCAAGGCCCCAGTCGCCGGGAATCTTGTTGATGCGGGCGAGGTTCACGTCCATGGAGAACTCGCCCGCCAGGATATAGCGGAAACTGTCGAAGAAGACCAGGAGAGGGTGAAATCCGATGATCTTGACAAGGGCGCGTATGAGGGGGGTCACGAGGAGCCGGGTGACCCTCCCGTGCATCTTGTCCGTGACTCTCGTATAGAAGCCCTTGCAGAAATCGTAGTCGAGGCTGGGGTTCGTGACGGGATAGCAGAGCCTCGCGAGCATGTCGCGCGAATAGGTGAGGATGTCGCAATCGTGCAGGGCAATGGCGTTGAACTCCCTCCGCGCCAAAACGTAGCCGTAAGCCATCCACACGGAGCGGCCCTTGCCTTCGAGGCCCGTGGGAAGGTCTTCCGCCTCGATGGCCCGGTACAGTTTCTTCATCCTCTTTCCATTGTTCCATATGACGCACACCTTCTGGGGGAGGGCGGAGAAGAAACGCCGGGCGTTCTGAAACTCGCTGTCCGACGCGGGACCCAGGGTCACGACGATCTCCTTGATATACTGAACCTTTTTCAGTTCTTCAACGATCCCACCGAGTGCAGCGCCGGAAAGCTCGCTGTACAGGGAGGGAAGGACGAGTGCGATGGGCCTGTCTTGAGCGTATCGCCTGAGCCTCGATTCGATCTCCTCGAGATTGTCCTTTCCCAGTCTGTGCAGCGTGGGGACAACGCCTGTCTGGTAAAAGTCGGACATGCTCACCTCCTGGAATGTAGTCTAGCACTCTATCCGAGAAGCGGTGGAAAATCTGTAAACTATTTTACACTCTCCTGAAACCGCTATATGGTAGCATATCATAAGTATGATAATACGTCACAAAAAAGGGTCGCGGGCTCACATGTGCCGTTCGCCTTCGGGCGGGGGTGCCGGAAAGGCTGTGTGCCGGTGAGAAGAGCCGTCGTGTTCACCGACCTCGATGGAACCCTCCTCGACGCGCGGACCTATTCCTTTGATCCGGCCCTGCCCGCCCTCGGCATGCTCAGGGAGAGACATGTCCCCGTAGTGATCTGTTCCAGCAAGACACGGGCCGAGATCGAGCATTATCGCGCAAAACTGCGTAACGCCGACCCTTTCATCTCGGAGAACGGAGGCGCGGTCTTCGTGCCACACGGGTATTTCAGGGCCGACGCGGTGTCGCCGGCGAGGCCCGAAGGAGGCGACGAGGGGCCGCATCTTGTCCTCCGGCTTGGCGCCAGGTATCAGGACCTGCGCAGGGCCCTGAGAGAGCTTCGCGGCGAGGGGTTTGACGTTCGCGGATTCGGAGATATGACCGCCGAAGAGATCGCCGCCGCGACCGGCCTGCCCCTCAACGAAGCGGTCATGGCGGCAAAGCGGGAATTCGACGAACCTTTCCTCTTCGGGGGAGACGCGGTGATGGGGGATAAGCTGCGGGCCTCCATAGAAAGGAAGGGCTTCAGGGTCACGCAGGGGCTTTTCCATCATATCCTGGGCGAAAGTGACAAGGGTAAGGCTGTTTCCATCCTCACCGGAATGTTCCGCAGAGAATATGGCGAGGTGACGACGGTGGCCCTGGGGGACAGCCCCAATGACCTGCCGATGCTCCAGGCTGTCGACCGCCCGATCATCGTCGAAAAACACGGCGGGGGCTACGACCGGGTGCTTGTAGCGGAGGATTTCGACCGGGCCCGGGGAGCGGGACCGGATGGTTGGAACAGTGCGATAATGAGACTCCTCAAGGACCTGTGAATCCTGTCCCACGGTCCTTCACGTCATTTCAGAAAAACCATCACTATGCGCGGGAACGCGAGGATGAGAGTGAGGGTGAAGAGATTGCAGGCAATGAAGGGGATTGTCGCCTTGTAAATGTCCAGCATGGTGATATCTTCCGAGGTTATGCCTTTCATCACGAAAAGGAGGAGGCCGAAGGGCGGCGAGGTGAAGCCGATGTCGAGGGCGATGAGCATCATGATCCCGAACCAGAGCGGGTCTATGTTCGCCTGGTAGACGATGGGCATGAAGAGGGGGACCGTTACCATCATCATGGCTATCTGGTCCATGAAACAGCCGAGCAGAAGCAGCATCGAAAGCAGGATCGTGATGAGAAGGACGTCGGGCAGGTTGAGGGAGACGACAGCGGAGATGAGGCCCGCTCCGGCGCCGCTGAAGGAAATGATCTGGCTGTACCCGACGGAACCGGCTATTATGAGGAAGATCATCGAACTCGTTCTCAGCGTGGCCGCCAGGGCTTCCGAGAATATCGAGAATGTGAGCTTTCCGTACACGATCGAAAGGGTCAGGGCTCCCACGCATCCCAGGGAGGCGGCCTCGGTGGGTGTGGCTATCCCCATGTATATCGGGCCCAGGACGAGGGCTACGACGCTTGTCAAAGGCATGACGTAAACGAGAAGCTCCTTCACGATGCTCACGGGGTCCGATCTCGGGACCTCGTAATCCGGGGCCATCGAGGGCTGGAGGAAAGTCCTCCCTATGATATAAGCGGCGTAGAGAAAGGCCATGATGAGTCCCGGGAATATGCCCCCTATCAGTATCCCCGATATGGATATCTGGGCCACGGAGCCGAGGACGACGGCAAGCGCGCTTGGCGGGATCATCATGGCAAGTCCTCCGGTCCCGATTATGGGGCCGATCATGAGGGGTTTGCCGTAGCCTCTCAGGCGCATCTCCGGCATGAGTGACGAGCCCAGAAGGGCCGTGTTGCTGATGGCGGAACCGGTGAGACCGGAGAAGAAGGTGGAGGCGGCGACGGCCAGGATGCCGAGCCTTCCCGGGATCCGGCCGAAGAACTTGTCGAAGATATTGAGGACGTTGCGCGCGATGCCGCATCTGAACAGTATCTCTCCCATGAAAATGAACAGGGGTATGGGAGTCAGGGTGAAGTTGGCGAGGGAGCTGTACATATTGAGGATGAGCTGTTTGATGCCTTCGGTTCCTCCCATGAAGAAATATGCCCCAACGATATTGATGAGAAAGAAGGCGAAGGCAACGGGGAGACCGGTCACGAGCAGGCCGATGAAACCGCCGAAGAAGACGAGGAGTACGACCCACCACTCCACGTCAGCCCCCGCCCCGCAGGTCGTCGATGAGCTTGACGAAGGATTCAGCCGTAACAAGGAGCATGCCCAGCGGTATGGGTGCGATGACGATCCATTTCGGCACTTCCAGCGACTTGATGACAGGTGTCCCGAGAAGGAGTTGTTCGCGTGCGACGAGGGCTGAGAAGAGGCACAGCGTTGCGGCAACGACGATGGAAAGTATGTCCGTTGCCAACCTGAAGGCTTTCCTGCCCCTGGGGCCGAGCCGGACCACCACGATATCCAGGCTTACATGCCCTTTTTTCCTCAGGACCCAGGCGGCACTGAGAAAGGAAAAGTAGATCTGCAGGTATTCCGATATCTCGACGGTCCACCTGAGGGGCCGGTGCAGGAAATACCTTGCTATGACCTCGCAGGATATGGACAGGGCGATGAACGCTATGCAGGCGGCGGAGAATACGGCCGCGGCGTCGAGGGTCCTGGAAAGGAGGCGCCTCACATCATCGCCCCATCAGCTTTCTGAGATGCCCCCCGATGACGGGACTCTTTGCAATGACCTTCTCCCAGCCCGCCCGGTAGGCCGTGTCGAGGTAAAACTCCTTTTCATTGTCCCTGAACTCTATCGCCTGTACGCCCCGGGAGAGGAGAAGCTGTCTTTCCTGCCCTGCCAGCTTCCTGGAAAGGTCATAGGTCTCACGCTCTGCTTTCTCGACGGCCCGGGCGATGAGCTTTTTTTCGCTGGCGGGAAGAGCGTCCCAGGTCTTCCTGTTCATCAGAACGCAGACATCGGTCTGGTAGAAGCCGGGGTCTATGACATAGCGGACCACCTCTTCCCACCCCATCTCTTGAACGCCGATGGACGGCCAGCCGAAACCATCCACTATGGCCCTTTCGAGGGCGACATAGACCTCACCGGGAGCCGTCGTGACCCCGGCTCCGCCAAGGGCCCTGACGAAGGGTTCGTAAATGGGGGTGACCCTGATCTTAAGACCCTTGAGATCAGGTCCTTTTAAAGGCTTCCTGAGGTAGAGATGATAACTGATCCCCCCCGTTACCTTCCCGAGATATATGACGTCGAGATGTTTCTCCATCAGTTCCCTGTAGAACGCGAAGATCCCCCTTTTTCGTTCTTCCATGGGAGAATGGGGAGAAAGCTTCATGGCATCCGCTTCGGGCATCTGGGCCACGAAATAGGCCGCCGGCAGAAGGGCCATATCGACGACGCCTTTTCGTATCGCCTCGATCTGTTCAAAAGGCGGGATCGCCTCGGGCCCCCCCACCAACTGAAAACGGATCTCCCCTTTGCTGTCGCGTTGTACGGCGTCGGTGAAGAGATGGAACTGTCTCACCCAGACCGTGTTTGTCGCTGCGAAGGTGACCGTTTTCAGGCGGGTACAATGCGCCTGCGTGGCAGGAAGGAGACAGACGGCCGCCAGGGCAAGGCAGTATAACATGCTCCGGAACATGATAGGCGTCCTGCTCATTTCGACCGAACAAAGGACTCGAGCTTGGCGCGATCTATGATGGTATACTTCAGGCGCCCTTTCGTGATGAGCTTCAGTCTGTCCAGGTAGTTAAGAACATTCGTCACCGTTACCCGCGAGAGGCCCGTGATGTTGGCAAGGTCTTCGTGGGTGATCCTCTTCTTTATGAGAATGCCGCCGGCGGTGGGTTCGCCGACCTCGTGCATGAGCTTCAGGAGGATGCTGGCAACACGTTTCTGCGCGTCCAGGAAAGAGAGGCCTTCCACCTGCAGCCCGAGAAGTCTGAGCTTTCTGATGATGGAGGTGATGATGAGCAGCGACACCTCGGGATGCGCCTTGAGCAGGGCCTCGGTCTCCTCGATATCGAAGGCGTAGATGTTCGATTCCTCCATGGCCGTGGCCGTGGCGAAATAGGGGTAGCGATCGAAGGCCGCGCTCTCTCCGAAAAAGGTGTTGTCCTCCTGTATGGCGAGTATCTTCTCCGAACCGTTCTCCTTGAAAATGCTCACCTTGACCTTCCCGTCCCTGACAAAGTAGAAGCTCGTGCTCTCCTCGCCCTGCAGGTATATGATCTGACCGGGGCTGTAGTGCCTGAGGCGCCCGATGGAGAGAAGAGTGTCCAGTTCGTCCGTGAATTTGCCGACATTATCCGTGACATAGGGTGAATCGGAAAAATAGGGCAGGGGAACCTCGTTTTCGACTTTCTTGGTTTTCATCCTATAAAAACTAGCACGAATGTAGCCTGTTTTACAGAAAAATGACAGGAGGCCGTATATCATAGATGTGTCGAACGGTCGGGAAAGGTTCTCAGGAAAGGGATTACGGGCCGGTACGATAAAGGGCCGACAAAGGGCGTGGACCCCGGGTCGCCTTAACGATGAATGAAGATGCAGGGTAGCTGGCTTGCCTGCTGAATGCCGGGGGAGATTATCCGGGTCTCCTCCGGTTTTTTTTGCGTCGCGGCTCCGAGGCGACCACTCTTTTCCGTCTTGACATCGGGGAGGGGTTTGTATTATAAGAAACAACACGTGCGGGAATAACTCAGCGGTAGAGTGCAACCTTGCCAAGGTTGAAGTCGCGGGTTCAAATCCCGTTTCCCGCTCCAAAAAACCGAAGCGGGTGAAGACGCCCGCTCCAAAAAAAAGCTCATTGGCTTCACGAGTTGCCGACGCGGCTCGCCTGGTCCTGAAATGCATGGCGGCATAGCCAAGTGGTAAGGCGACGGTCTGCAAAACCGTTATTCTCCGGTTCAAATCCGGATGCCGCCTCCAAAAAACACCGGCTTAAACCGCTTGAATGGCTTGAGCCGCTTGAACGTTAGAAAAAGAACGACCCCTGTGTGGCCGAGCACAACGGGGGTCATTTTTTTTGTCTTTCAACGCTCAAACGGCTCAAGCCATTCAAGCGGTTCAAGCCGGTGTCAGTCGAGCATGAAATCCCATGCGGTGTCGTTGATCCAGATGCTGTAGTATCCCCTGCCGAGCAGCCCCTTGGGTTTGATGATGTACATGTCTTTGCCCTGGGGTTTGACGTCGATCTCGATGTCCTTGCCGAAGGCGAAGCGTGGTTTGCCGAGTGCCGACGACTGATAGAAGCCCATGGGGTTCACGGTGAGCACGCTCATTTCGTATTTGCCGTAGAGGACGAAGTACTGGAAATCCTTGAGGAAAAAATGGGCGGGATTGTTGGACTCCACGAAGATGACCCCGTCCTCATCGAAGACGATGTTGGGCAGGAGCCTGATGAGTCCCTTGCTCGTCTTGATGTATGCCCCGTACTCCTTCGGTGTCGCGACCTTTTCATTCTTCGCGAAGGCTATTGTTGCAGAGGCCCCTAAGAAAACGAGACACAGTGTTATGGCGCATATTGTCTTCAGTCTTGTCATTGGTTTCTCCATTTATCGTTCTTTCGGCACGCGTGTTGCTATCTCATGTCACCGTGATCTGGACCTTTCTCTCCCGCGGTCCGTCGAATTCCATGAGGAAGATTCCCTGCCAGGTTCCCAGCGCGGGCACGTCCCCGGAAAGCGGGATGCTCACCGACGCCCCGACGAGCACGGCCTTGATGTGGGCATCGGAATTTCCCTCCCCGTGCCGGTACGGATACCCCGCAGGAACCATCCTGTCCAGGGCTTCGATGATGTCACGCACGACATCGGGGTCAGCGTATTCATTGATCGTAATCGCGCACGTGGTGTGGGGGGTGTAGACATGGAGGATCTTCCCGGCCTTTCCCCTTGCCGCGTTCACGACCTGGCTGGTTATGTTCAGGGCCTCTATTCTTTTCGACGTTCTGACATGGAACTCCGTCATGGATCGCCCTGTTCCCCCTGTTTCTTCCTGTAGTCTTCGATGGCGGCCCTGAGGGCCTCTTCCGCCATGACCGAACAGTGCATCTTGGCCTCGGGGAGCCCGCCGAGCTCCCGCGCGACGATCTCGTTCGTGAGCTTAAGAGCCTCATCGATGGTCTTTCCCTTGATGAGTTCCGTGGTCATGCTGCTTGACGCGATCGCGGCCGCGCAGCCGAAGGTCTTGAACTTGACATCGACAATGCGGTCGTTCTCTATCTTGAGGAAGATCCTCGTCACGTCACCGCACGCGGGGTTGCCCACCTGTGCCATGCCATCGGCTCCGTCCATCTCGCCCATGTTCCTGGGATGCTCGAAATGGTCCATCACTGTATCGCTATAGGGGCCCTGCGCCATCATTACCTCCTGTTGTTCACCCGCGATGGCGGGACGAATCGTATAGGTGAAATATAGCATAAACGGCAGACCTTTTGTAATATCATTTTGCTTGACGGTTTTAAGACGAATTTGTTAGAAACTAGCATTAAAATTAAGGAGATTGATGATGCTTAAACGGTACTTGCTCGCTCCCGGCCCGACCCAGATCCCGCCGGAGGTGTTGCTGAAGATGGCGGAGCCCATGGTCCACCATCGCAATCCAATGTTCGAGGTGGTGGTGGATGAGGTCAGGGAGAACCTGAGGCACCTCTTCGGCACCGGCAACGAGGTGCTCATTTTCTCTTCATCGGGTACGGGCGCGATGGAAGGCGCCGTGACGAACATGCTTTCACCGGGAGACAGGGCCGTCGTGGTCCGCAGCGGCAAGTTCGGGGAACGCTGGGCTGAGATCTGCCGCGCTTACGGCGTGGAATGCGTGAACATCGATCTACCCTGGGGGGACGTCCTCGACCCGGCGGTAGTCGAAAGGACCCTCAAGGAGAACCCCGACGCCAAGGCGGTCTACATGCAGGCCACGGAGACCTCCACGGGGACCATGTTCCCCGTCAGGGAAGTTGCCGCCATCGTCAGGGAGTGCCCCGGCACATTGATGGTCGTCGACGGGATAACCGGTGTCGGGGTTTTCCCCCTGCCCATGGACGAGTGGGGCATCGACGTCCTGATCGGCGGTTCCCAGAAGGCCCTTATGCTCCCGCCGGGGCTGGCCTTTGCCGGGGTCAGCGACAAGGCCTGGGAGTTCAACAAGGCGTCCCGTATGCCGAGGTTCTACTTTGACTGGGAGAAGGAACGGAACAATCTGAAAAAGAACCAGACCAACTTCACCCCCGCCATCTCGCTGATCGTGGGCTTGAGGGAGTCCCTGAGGATCCTCAGGGAGGAAGGCCTGGAAAATGTCTACCGCAGGAGTGAGATGCTCGCCAAAGCGACCCGGGAAGGCGCCTGCGCGATCGGTCTGGAGATATTCTCGAAGAATCCCTCTCCGGCGGTCACGGCCATTTGCGCCCCGGAAGGGATCGACGGCCAGGCGATATACAAGACCCTGTGGAAGAAATATGGTGTGACCGGTGCCGGTGGACAGGACCAGTTGAAGGGGAGGATATTCCGCCTGGCTACCCTCGGCTACGCCGACAAGTACGATGTCATAACGGCCGTCGCGGCCATCGAGTTCGCGCTCAGGGACCTTGGCTACGCCTTCACGATGGGGGCGGGTGTTGCCGCCGCGACGGATTGCCTCAAAGATCTCTAGCGGATGATGACCATATCACTGCCCCCCGGAACCGGCAGGTCCCCTGATCCATGATACGCGCGGCGATATTTGATTTTGACGGTACGCTGACCCCTCTTACCCTCGATTTCTCCGTTCTCGGGGCGAAGGTGGAGGACACGGCCAGGGAGTACGTCGATGAGTCCTTCCTTGCTTCCCAGTCGGACCAGTACATCCTCGAGATGATCCATGCCGTCGCGGACACCCTCGCCGGGGAGGGACCCCTGTTTCGGCAGAGGGCCTTTCAGGAACTACGTCTTCTTGAAGTGGAGGCCGCACGGGGCAAATCCCTTTATCCATACGCAAAAGACACACTTCTCCGGCTGAGGTCAAAGGGAGTCAAGGTCGGAATAATAACGAGGACATGCATCGAGGTGATCGAGACCGTGTTCCCCGATCTTGCCGGCCATGTCGACACTGTCGTGACACGCGATGACACGCGCTACGTGAAACCCAACCCCGAGCACGTGCGCCTGGCCCTCGAGGCCCTTCAGGCGGCACCGGGGGAGGCCGTCCTGGTGGGCGACCATCCGACGGACATAGAGGCGGGCAGGGCCTTCGGGACCCTGACGGCGGGAGTGCTAACCGGCAGGACCTCCCGCGTGCAGTTCGTGAACGCTGGGGCCGACCACATCTTCGATGATATACGGGGAGTGGTAGGGTTGCTGGGGGTTCAAGAATGGAACGGATAGGATCCCAGATCGGGCTCGAGAGGCGGCTCATCTGGCGCCGGTGACAGCATCCGAAGAGCCGCGCCGCATACCGCTACCGGCCGGCATCGGGCTAATTATTCATGGAAATTGCCCCCTGTCGGTGGTATATTTGACCATCAATTCCGACAGGAGGAACCGTGAAAAAGAGAAACTCTTTGCTATATATGATGATGATCGTGATCGGTCTTTCGCTGCTCACCGTCACAGCCGGCCTGTGTGCCGAACCTTACGAGGAGGCATTCAAGAAGGCCTATCCGCAGATACCCTTCGATTCCATGCGCCCGACACCCGTCAACGGCCTCTATGAGGTCTCGAAGGGTGGTGACATCATCTATTTCTTTGAGGAAAAGGGCCTTCTCTTCGTCGGCGAGATCATCGATGGGACGGGCAAGAACCTGACGGAGGACAGGAAGTCGGAAATGCTCGTGGCCAACGTAAAGAAGATGCCCCTCGACAAGGCGATCAAGATCGGCAACGGGAAGCAGACGGTCATAGAGTTCACCGACCCCGATTGTCCCTACTGCCGCCGGGCCGCGTCATATTTCGAGTCCAGGAAGGACCTGACGCGGTATGTTTTCTTCTTCCCCCTGCCTTCCCACAAGGACGCCGAGAACAAGATCAAGTATGTCTTCTGTTCCTCCGACAGGGCAAAGGCATACGAAGAGGCGATGAAGGGCAAGCTGGATACGCAGAAATACAAGGTGTGCAAAAAGCAGGAGGCAGCGGATCTGTTGAACGCCCACAAGCAGATAGGGGTCCAGATCGGAGTGAGCGGCACCCCGATGTTCATCATAAACGGCAAAGACCTTGTGATGGGTGCCAATTTTCCCGCGATAGAGGCTGCCCTCAGGACGGACGACCAGAAACAGGGCTCGTCGGAGCAGAAAACGGGCGCGCCGGAAAAGAAACCGGCCGAACCCGAAAAGAAAGCGACCGAGGGCAAGTGAGCCTCTTCCCCGGGGTGAACGGAAGGCGGAACGACGCATGCTTTACGAATACGACGGACGAAGGCCGACGGTCGGCAAGGACAGTTATGTAAGCGACATCGCCCATGTGATCGGCGATGTCGTGATAGGTGACAACTGTTACATAGGCCACGGAGCCATTCTCAGGGGAGACTATGGCGCCATCGTCGTGGGAAGCGGCACGGCGGTGGAAGAGGGGGTCGTCGTCCACGCGCCCCCCGACAGGTACTGCCGTATCGGAAAGAGGGTCACCATCGGCCACGGAGCCGTCATCCACGCCGCGAGCATCGGTGATTCGGCCGTTATCGGCATGGGAGCGGTCCTCAGTATAGAGAGCGAGATCGGTGAGGGCACCATCGTTGCCGAGGGGACCGTTGTCAGGATGCGGCAGAAGGTGACGGCGCGCGTCGTCGTAGGCGGGAATCCCATGCGCGTGATCAGACAGATCGCCCCGAAGGACATGGAGTTCTGGGATAAGGGCAAACAGCTCTACATCGACCTGGCGAAGAAGTACCTGGAAAAAGGGATGAGACCGCTGCAGGGACCGCCGGGCGGGGCATGACAATGGACAGGGTGATCATCGAACACCTCCCCGAGAACAAGGACCTCGCCGGCGCCAAGCGCTGGGTTGATGAGAAAGGCGAGTTCGTACAGATATCCTGGAGGGAGGACATAGGCCACCTGGCCTTTTTCGAACTCCGCAAGGGACAGTTTCGCGGCGGTCATTACCACGAGCGCAAAGAGGAGGTCTTCTATGTCGTCAGCGGCACGATCAGGGCCGTCTTCGCCGATCTCGGGAGCGGCGGGAGAGAGACCCGCATCCTTGAAAAGGGGATGAAGGTCCGTGTCGGGACCCGTGTAGGCCATCGCTTCGAAGGCATCGAGGATTCCCTCGTGATCGAGTACAGCCCTCAGTACTACGACAAGACCGACGCCCTGAGGGCAGACCTGGGAGAGTGATCATGGCGGAGATAAAGAGTGCCATCGAATTGGCCATGGAGAAGACGAAGGGTCTCGTCATGGACGACAGGGAAAAAAGGTCCCTTGCCCTCAAGGAGCTTGCGGCCGGGATGATGACGATCTACCGGCGTTATCGTGAGGGTCTCTCCGGCGATGACGAGACAAAAGCCCAACTCGACGCGCTTGAATGCGACAGTGCCGGGAAGAGAAAGATCGCCCTTGACATCCTTGGCGACGAGTTCGAGGCTGGGGACGATGTTGCCCAAATGGCCCCCCTCTTCTCGTTCATCGGTTTCGTCGTCGATGAGAAGGCCCGCAGGGAATTGCTGGCCCTTCAAAAGGAGTGCCTCGGGGAACTCGAAAAGATACGAGGCTCGATCGCATCCCGGATAACCCAAGACCTTGCCGCGTCGGGCATCAAGGGAGACAGCGTGGAGCCCAATATCGAGGCGTGGCCGGTATGGAAGAAGGCGTCCTCGGATGTCCGCCGCGCCTTCAGGCGGCAGATAGACAAATGGAAGGAAGGCCTTCTGTAAGCCAAAAGAAGGGGCACACGGAAGAAAGCCCGTATGCCCGCATCCCTTCCAGCGGCTCACCCCGTTACCCTGTAACCCCCTTAAAGCCGCCTTCAGGCTTTTGTCTTGAACTGGGCCGCGGAGCTTCCCAGTACCTGCGTTATCTCGACGAGTTTGTTGACCTCGGACATCACCTGACTGGACACCGCCTCGATCTCCTTGGCGATGCCGGAGGTGGAGGTGATGTTCCTCGCTATCTCTTCGGAACTCGCCGACTGCTGCTCGACGGCGGTGGCGATCTGCATGATCTGGTCGCGAACCTGTTCGGAGGACGAGACGATATTCCCCAGCGACTGCTCGACCTCCTGCATGTACTCCGTCACCCTTTCAACCTCGGCTGAGGTGATCTCCATGGACCTCGTGGTTTCCTCCGATTCCCTTTGAACCGTGGTCAGATGGTTCGTGATCTCCTTTGTCGCGTTCATCGTCTTTTCGGCAAGCTTCTTCACCTCGTCGGCGACGACGGCAAAGCCCCGTCCGTGCTCTCCTGCGCGCGCAGCCTCTATGGCTGCGTTGAGCGCCAGTAGGTTCGTCTGGTCGGCTATGTCGTCTATTATGGTTATGATCTTGGCAACCTCGCTGACGCGCTGGTTGAGTTTCTGGATCGTGTTTGCCAGTTCGGTGGAGGAATGCTGGACCTTGTTGACCTCGGCGACGGCCTCCTGAGTGACCTTCTTCCCCGTTATCGCGGCCTCCATCGCGTTCGTCGAGGCGTCTTTGACGCCGCTGGCGTTGTTTGCGACATCAACGATGGTCTGGCTCATCTCTTCGGCCGAGACCGATATCTGGTTGGCCTGATCGGCCTGTGTTCGTGTTCCCTCCGACGTCCTGTCGGCGAGTGTCTTGATGGTCTCGACCGACGTATCGAGGCTGTCGACGGATGATTTGATGCTGCCGATCATCGTGTTGAAGGAGCCTATCATGTTCTTCATCGACTGCAGAAGCTGTCCCGTTTCGTCCGAACCGTTGGCGCTGATGTCGATGCTGAGATCGCCTTCCGACAGGGATCTGCTGGCATCGACGGCCTTGCTGAGGTTCTTTCGTATGTTGTTGGCGATGAGGTAGCTCAACGCGAGCACGAGAAGGGCTAGAACGAGAGTGGTGCCGATGATGATCCAGCGAAATTTCGCGATCTCCCTGTTCACGTCGTCGAGATACATGCCCGAACCTATCACCCACCCCCAGGGTTCGAAGTATTTTATGTAGGATTGCTTCGTGGAGAAGGACGTCGCCCCCGACCTCTTCCAGTTGTATTCATAGAAGCCCGCCTTTCTATCCTTCGCTATGGCGGTCATCTCGACGAAGATCTTCTTTTTCGTTTTGGGGTCCTCAAAACCCGACACGTCCTGTCCTTCCAGGTCTATCATGACGGGGTTCACGATCATCTTGGGCTGCGTGTCGTTTATCCAGAAATAATTCTCGCCGCGATAACGAAGCTGCTGGATCGACTTTATCGCCGCCATCTGGGCCATGCCCATCTCGATCTCGTGAGCCTTCACCCTCTTGTCATAATCGTTGAGCATGCTGAACGCGACATCGACGACGTCCTTGACGGCGTTCTGTTTCTCCTTCAGCATGATCCGCTCCATTTGAGGGAGAAGATACAGGATGTTCCAGAGGATGATGACGACGATGGCAACGGCCGAGATCCCCATGATCTTGTAGAAAATGCCGAGGTTCCTGAGCTTTTCGATCTTCACGTGAACACACCTCCCGGTTCATTTTTCAATGCGTATGGCAGAGGCCTTCTGATCGACGCAAGGTGGTGAAATATGCCTTTAACGATATTATCGGGTGCCCGTCAGATAACTTTACAAGAATTTACAGGGGCTCGCAAGGCATTTCCCGGAGATGCGGAAGAAGGCTCCTTGACAGGGGATGAAGAAAGCGAATATGTATTTATGAACCGCCGCCGGCCGGGGAGGCCGGACGGAAATCCAAAAGATGAGGAGCCTGACAATGAAGACCGTGAAGATCATGCCATGTCTCGATATGAAAAATGGACGCGTTGTGAAAGGTGTCCATTTTGTTGACCTCAAGGATGCCGGAGATCCCGTCGAGAATGCGGCTTATTACCAGAAGGAAGGGGCGGATGAACTCGCGATGCTCGACATTGCGGCCACCGTCGAAAACCGCAAGACCCGGCTGGAATGGGTCAAGGAGGTCTCCTCGGTGATCACCATTCCCCTCACTGTGGGAGGCGGCATCAACACGACGGATGACATCGAGCTCGTCCTCAAGGCCGGGGCCGACAAGGTGTCCATGAACAGCGCCGCCGTGAAGGACCCGACCTTGGTGAAGGAAGCCGCCGACAGGTTCGGAGGCGGGAGGATCGTCATCGCCGTCGATGCGAGGCGTAACGGGGCAATGCCCTCGGGTTTCGAGCTTGTCGTGGCGGGCGGTACGACCCCCGTCGGCAAGGACGCCGTGGAATGGGCGAAGCGCTGCCAGGAACTCGGTGCCGGTACCATCCTGCCGACGAGCATGGACGGCGACGGGACCCTGAAAGGATACGACCTCGAGTTCACGAAGGCCATATCCGACGCGGTGACCCTGCCCGTGATCGCCTCGGGCGGAGCGGGAACCCTGGAGCACTTCTACGAAGGTGTCGTGCGTGGTGGCGCGGACATTCTGCTGGCCGCATCGGTCTTCCACTTCCGCACCTTCACGGTCCGCCAGGTGAAGGAGTATTTGAAGGGGAAGGGAGTGGCGGTAAACCTGTAAAAGACGGTTTTAAGTTTTAGGTTTTAAGTTTTAAGTAAAAGATGAAATCCTTTCTGCTCCTGCCTTTGACTTAACACTTAAAACTCAATCACTTAAAACGGGAAATGTTTCATCCCCTCAGGATGAAACATTTCAGGTATTCCCCCTCCGTGAACGGTACGAGCTGGGGATGGTCTATGCCGTGGGTGTGGGTTTCGAGTAAGGTGAGCGGTCTTCCCGTCTTTGCCCCCGCCTCCGACAGGAGGAAGCGGAAATCGCTCAGGGACAGATGGGCGGAACAGGAGCATGTCACGAGGACGCCCCCGGGCGAGAGGTTTCTCAAGGCCATTTCGTTGATCGCCCGGTAGCCGGCAAGGCCTTCCTGTTTCTTCCTGCGGTCCTTTATGAACGCGGGAGGGTCCAGCACGGTCGCCTCGAAGTGCCGGCCCGGCTCCCTGAGATACCTCTTCGCGTCGTCACAGACGAATTCGCACCGTGACGTGTCGAATCCATTGAGGATGATGTTCTCCTTCGCGATGTCGAGGGCGCGCCGGGAAGAGTCGACGCTGACGACGCGGCGGGCGCCCCCGGCCACGGCGTAGACCGTGAACCCTCCCGTATAGGAGAAGCAATTGAGGACCTCCCTGTCCTTCGCGTATTTGGTGAAGGCGCTGCGTTTGTCTCGCTGGTCGAGAAAGAACCCCGTCTTCTGTCCTTCCTTGACATCGACGAGAAACCTGAGCCCGTTCTCTGCGATCTCTATCGCGTCGGGGACGCTGCCGTGGAGAAGCCCCCGAACGGCGCCGAGGTTCTCGATGTTCCTCACGGACACATCGGAGCGTTCCCAGATACCCCGAGGCCCGAATACCGCTACGAGGGACTCCACGACCTCGGTCTTCCACCGTTCCATACCCCGGGTGTGGAACTGGACCACGAGGTGATCACCGTACCTGTCCACGATAAGTCCCGGAATGAGATCGCTTTCACCGTTGATCAGGCGATAGGCGTTCGTGCCCGGGCGTTCCACGTAGCGGCGGCGGATATCAGCCGCCCTCTCCAACCTCCGGACGAAGAAATCCGTTCCGACGGGCTCGTCCTTCTCATGTCCCCAGAGCCTCACCGATATCTGTCCGTAGGAGTTGAAGTAGCCCGATGCCAGGAAGGAACCGGACTCATCACAAAGCTCGACGGGTTCACCCGGCACGAGACCCTCCGGTATGGACCTGAGCGCTTTCGAAAACACCCAGGGATGGAACCCTCTGACGGGTCCGCTGCGCTCCTTTCTTACCGTGAGCTTGACCATGGTCGCAAGTATAGAACAATCGCGGGAAAAATGGAACAGGAAGAGGCCCAGGAGCCATAGGGCATATGAGGGCTTTGCTCCCGGGTGGTCTTTTTTATTTGCGGACCCCTGAAATTCGGCTATGATTATTGTTTAGGGCGGGAGGTCGCGATGAGCCGGTTGAAGGAGTTGAGAACACCCGTTTTTTGGGCCGAGGGGCACCCCGGGGTCCTTGACAGGGAAGGATGGGAGATAGAGGTGACAGGACTCTGTGACGCGCCGCGGACATTCACGTGGGCCGATCTCAGGGCGATGCCGAAAACGGTCGTCGACGCCCGCCTGACGAGCGTGACGCGCTTCACCGTGCGGGGCAACTGGGGCGGGGTCAGGGTCCTCGACATCATGAACGCCGTGAAGGCGCATCCTTCCGTTGCTTTTGTGAGGTTCTGGTCGATAAAGAGGATCTACGACACGTCCATACCGGTGGAAACGGCCGTAAGGAGCAAGACCCTCCTGGCCTACGAATTCGACGGGGAATACCTCGAGGAGGATTACGGGGGGCCCGTGAGGGCCTTCGTGCCCTACCTCTGGGGCTACAAGTCGGCGAAGAGCGTCATTCGCGTCACCCTTATGGACCGCTACGTGTCAGGCTACTGGGAGGAAAGGGGGTACACCGATGAGGCATACCTAGAAGCGGGGCTTGTGCGCGACATGAACGATGGCGGAAGGATACGGCGCATCTCCGAGGAGGAATGGAAGGAATGCCTCGATGACTGAACATGGTTGACAACGACCGGCGAAGGGCTTAACTATTATAAAAACATTGCCTGCCCGGGGGTCCTGTGGCGGACAACGAACAAGGAGGAAGGCATGAGCAACGCAAGAGCGGTAACGGACGGAGAGTTCAGAACCGAGGTTCTCGAATCGAGCATCCCTGTTCTCGTGGATTTCTGGGCGACCTGGTGCGGGCCATGCCAGGTGATGGGTCCCGTGATCGATGCCCTTGCCGGTGAATATGAGGGCAAGGTGAAGATCCTCAAGCTCAATGTCGACGAGAACCCCCAGACGCCGGCGCAATACGGGGTCCGGGGCATCCCCACGTTGATCATCTTTAAGAATGGCGCCGAATCGGGACGCATCGTCGGGGCGCAGCCCAAGGGCAACGTCGATGATGCCTTGAAGAAGGTGCTGTGAGGGATGGAGGACGGAAAAAGGAACGCCTATTTCGATCGGGTTGAAAAAGAGCCCTTCGCGCGTCTTCTCGACATACGGCTCAGGGATGTCAGCGAAGGATATGCCCTGTGCGAGATGTGCTACACGGGGGACATGGACAACATCTACGGCAACGCCCATGGCGGAGCGATCTTCGGGCTCATCGACGAGGCCTTCGAGATCTCGTCGAACAGTCATGACAGGGTGGCCGTTGCCCTGAACATGAACATAACCTATATGAAACCACCCGAAAAGGGTGCCCTCCTTGTTGCTGAATCGAAGGAAACACACAAGACGAACAGGACGGCTTCCTACTATATAACGGTAAAGGACCGCGACGACACCATAGCCGTGTGCCAGGCCCTCGTCTACCGCAAGTCCGACCCCATACCCTTCCTGCCGGAAGGGACGGCTTGAGCCGCTTGAATGGCTTGAGTCGTTTGACAGGCTGTTGATAAACCCATTTTCTACGTCATTCCGGCGAAGGCCGGAATCCAGAGGTTTCTCTAACCCCTCGTTTTTCCTGGATTCCGGCCTTCGCCGGAATGACGAAAGAACACGAATCGTCTTCAGAAATCACTTTGTCAACAGCCTGTTGAGCGTTAGAACAAAAGGCAAGAACCGTTGTCGGCGAACAAAGGTTCTTGCCTTTCACTTTCAAGCCATTCAAGCGGCTCAAGCTATTTAAGCCGTCTTTATTTCTGTTGGGGGTATATGGTCACCTTTGCTTTCTTGCTTTTTTCCGCGGTGACCACGGCGCGGTCTTCGTTTACGTAGTATGTGACGATATCGCCTTCGACCTTGTCCTTGTCCGACGTCACGACGGCGTTTCCCTTGAGGACGATCTCGCCCTTGATGTTGTCGAAGAAGGCCTCTTTGCAGGTTGCCGTCCTGTTCTGCTTGATGATCCTCACGTTGCCCTTCGCGTTCGCCTTCTCTATCTCGTTGGTGTCGGCGCTCATGAAGGCCTCCATCGTATCGGAATAGATGTAGAGGTCATCCTGTTTGGCCACGACGCTGCCCTTGAAGAAGACATATTTTTCCTTGTCGAAGCCTTCCATTGTATCGGAGACGATATCTATGGGTTTCTTCTGGTCAAGAAAGCCGAGCGCCTTGTCCACGCCCCTTGCCTTTGGCTTGTCCTCCGGGGCCGTCTTGCCCTCTTCTTTGGTTTCGGGACGTGTGGCGCCGGGGGTTTCGGCGTGTTTCGCCGTCTGCACAGCGTCCACCTTCGGCGGCTCGGAGGATAGCTGTGCGGCGGGCTCAGCCTCGGGGGGCCTGAGATCTATCTCTTTCCTCTTTCCTTCCCTGTACTGCGGTGTTGCTGTTGTTGCTTCAGCAGCAGGGACAGTGGAGGTCGTGGCGCTGGCCATGGGTATGCCCGTTGCCTGCATGGAGGCCCTGGCAGGATCGGAGGCGGCCGCCCGGGGCGCCGCTGCGGCGGTACCGGGTGACGTCGCGTTCTTCTCCTCCTCGCGCACCATCTTGAGGGTCTTACGCTGCCTTACGGTGGAGCGCGAATAGATGCTTTTCGGGTATTCTCTGCGCAGCCGTTCGAGGTACTCGTCGCTCTTGCCCTGGTTTCCCAGTTCCCGATGGGCGGTCACAAGGTAGAAAAGGGCCTTGTCCATGTTCTTTGACTCCGGATATCTTTTCAGCATGTCCTCGAGCCTGATCACGCATGCGTTGTACTGGGCGGTCCTGACATAGAATTCGCCCACGTAGAGCTCCCGGTCAGCCAGCTTCTGTATGAACCTTTTCAATCTCGATTCCGACTCCTTTGCGTAGGAGCTCGTGGGGTACCGGTTCCTCAGGTAGGTTATCCTTTCGATGCCTTTCACCGTGTTCGCCTGATCGCGGTCGATGCTGGGCGAAAGCTTCTCGTAGCATTCGCCGAGACGGAAGAGGACGTAGGGGATGTTCTCTTCATCCGGGTGGGCCTTGAAATAGTCCTCGTAGGTGCCGGCGGCCAGGACATAGTCCTTCTTCAGGAAGTAGGTATCGCCGAGCTTGACGGCGGCGACGAGGGCCATGGGGTCGAAGGGATACTGTTCGCGGATGGCCTTGAACTTTTCCACGGCCTTGTCATATTTCTTGGTGTTCATCAGGTTCACGCCGGCAACGTAGAGGTCGACGGGGTTCTCGGCCTTCTTAGGGGTCTTCGAGGAGCACGAAACGAGCACGAAAAGTGCAATGAAAATAATGAAGAATTTTCGCATGGGCTTAGTATAACAGAAGAAAAAGAATTATGCTATTCTTTAACGCGTGGACCTGAAAGGACTGATAGCCGAGACTCTGGAGCATTTCCTCATCTCTCCCGGAGAGGCCGGGTTGGTGTCCCTCGTGCGTTACATTGAGGAGCTCGAACGCTGGGGAAGCAGGATGAACCTCGTGGGGCTCAAGGACATGGAGCGTGTCTGCCGCGAGCTCCTGGCGGACTCCTTCTTTCTCCATGCTTTTGTGGGGGACAGGCGGCGTCTCGTCGACGTCGGTTCGGGGTCCGGCATCCTTGCCGTTCCGCTGGCCATCCTCAACGGATCCCTTGAGGTCCTGGCCGTCGACAAGAGCCTCAAGAAGGTCCAGTTCCAGCGTCACGTCCGCCGCACCCTCTCGCTCACCAACCTCCGGCCCGTCGGGGGACGGATAGAGGCGATCGACCCCCTCGATGCCGATGGTCTCGTCGCGAAGGCCTACGGGACCACGGGGGCTGTCATCGCCGCGTCGAACAGGCATCTCGCGGCGGGAGGGCTGACTTTTGTCCTCAAGGGAAAGGGACAACGGGACGAGAACTTCCCGGGCCACAGGTTGGAGAAGAGCCTCGGCTATTCATTGCCGGGGGTTGCCAGGGACTACCGCCTTCTCATATACAAAAAAATTTGCTAGTGCCCGGTAATGTGGTATGGTAATGAAACTGTCATGGTGATCTCCATCGCGAACCAGAAGGGCGGGGTCGGCAAGACGACAACCGCTGTCAACCTCTCGGCGTCCATCGCGGTATCCGAACGGAAGACCCTCGTCATCGACATGGATTCCCAGTGCAACACCACGTCCGGGTTCGGCATTCCTTACAACAATGTGGTCGGCCACATTTACAGCGTCCTCATCGGCGAGAAGACGATGGCCGAGGTGATCCGTCCCACCGCGGTCCCTTATCTGGATATCATCCCCGCCCATCCCGACCTCATAGGCGCGGAGATCGAGCTTCTCGACACGACCGAGCGGGAGTACGCCCTGAAGAAGGCCATCGGGGAACTGGGGGACACCTATTCGTACATATTCGTCGACTGCCCGCCATCGCTGGGGCTTCTCACCATAAACTCGCTGGCTGCTTCGGACCGCGTCATCATACCCCTGCAGTGCGAGTATTTCGCCCTCGAGGGCCTCGCCATGCTCCTGAGGACCATTTCCATCATTCAAAGAAAGCTCAATCCCGGACTCGAGGTCCTGGGCATACTCCTCACCATGTTCGACAGGAGGAACAACCTTTCCTTCAGGGTGTGGGAAGAGGTCACGAAGTGCTTCAATGACACCGTTTTCAGGACCGTCATCCCCCGCAACGTGAAGCTCAGCGAATCACCGAGCCATGGAAAACCGGCACTCCTTTATGATATAAGTTCACGAGGCGCCGAGAGCTATCTCCGGCTGGCGTCGGAAATTCTTGAAAAGAGGAGCGAGGCGTGAAGAAAGACCCCCTGGGAAGAGGACTCTCCGCCATACTCAAGGACATAGAGGAGAAGGGCACGACGCGACTCATCGCGATCGACCAGATCGTGCCCAACCCTGCCCAGCCGCGCATCCGGATGGATGAGAGAGGCATCGACGAACTGGCGGCATCCATCAGCGAAAAAGGCCTTCTCCAGCCCATCATACTCAAGAGGAAGGGAAGCGTCTACGAGATCATTGCCGGGGAGAGGCGCTACCGGGCGGCCATTCTGGCGGGCCTGAGGGAGGTCCCGGCCATGGTCCGGGATGTCGACGACAGGGAGGCGCTGGAGATCGCCCTCATGGAGAACCTCCAGAGAGAGGACCTTGGTCCCCTGGAGGTGGCCGCGGTGTACGAGCGGTTCGTGGAGGAATTCACGTACACCCACGAGGACATCGCGAAGAAGATGGGCGTTGACCGCAGCTCCGTTACGAACTGCCTGCGTCTCTTGAAGCTGCCCGCATGGGTGAAGGAACTCATGTCGGAGGGCAAGCTCACGCAGGGGCACGGACGGGTCATCCTTTCGCTTAAGGGTGAAAGGGAACAGAAGAGGTTTGTAGAAAAGGTCCTTCATGAGGGGACTTCCGTCCGGGAACTGGAGAGACAGGCAAGGAAGGCGTCCCCTACCAAGGAGCCCGCGCTGGCATTTCTGGAGGAGACGCTGGTCAAGGCCCTGCAGACGAAGGTGAACATCACAATGAGAAGGAACAGGGGCAAGATCATTATAGAATTCTATTCGCGGGAGGATCTGGAGCGCCTGTCTGAGTTGATAACCGGCTTGAATTAACGGCTGTATCGGGGTTGAAGCACATCAATCAGCGTTTCTTGAAAATATGTGACAAAAATAATTGAAATGCCGACGGGAATTGTGTTAAAACCCTACGGATAGTTAAACGCCAATCTAATTAGGAAGTTCCCTATGATTAACTTCGATGCGACCATTTTGTACCAGTTTGTTCACTTCCTTATCCTGCTTTTTATCCTGAACTTCATCCTTTTCAAACCGGTCCTCAGGGCCCTGGAAAAACGCCAGAACGCCATTAAAGGGTTAACGGACGGTGTCGAACAGGCAAAGCAGGACACGGTAGACCTGGAGAAGAACTACGAGTCCTCCTTCGTGGAAAAGAGAAAGCCCATCATCGGCGGCAGGGATGCGGTCATCTCGGAGGCCAACAAGGAAGCCGTGCATGTGATCGAGAAGGCCAGGAGCGAACTGTCCGAAGAGCTTGCGAAGATAAAGAGTGAGATAGAAGTGGAAGGCAGGAAGGTCTATGACGCGCTTAGAGCCGATGTCGGCAAGCTTTCCATGGAAGCGGCGCAGAAGATCTTGAAAAGGAGTATCTGATGGCACCCGGTGGCGAGTCGGTCTGGAGTCTAATATTCAAATTCTTCAATTTCTTTGTTCTGGTCGGCCTACTTATCTATTTTGTCGGTAAGCCCCTGAAGGGTTTCCTCAGGAAGCGTCACCAGACGGTGAAGACGCAACTCGAGGAAACACAGAAGGCCTTGAGCGAGGCCCAGGCCCTGCGTGCCCGGTACCAGGAGAAGATGGACAAGCTCGAGGGCGAGATGGAGGCCTTCAAGAAGCAGACGATGCAGGAAGCGGAAACGGAAAAGAAGAAGATCATCGACGAGGCCATGGGCTTCGCTGCGAGAATACGGGAACAAGCCCGCCTGACGGCAGAGCAGGAGAACAAAGAGGTGGCCCGGAGGATCAAGGAAGAGATCTCCCGTCTCACCGTGGAACAGGCGGAGAAACTCATCACCGAAAAGATCACCCAGTCCGACCATGACAGTCTGGTGGAAGATTTCATCGTAAAACTGAGGAGCATGAATTGATAAGCCAATCCATTGCCAAGAGATATGCTAAAGGTCTGTTCAACGTGGGTGAAAAGAACGGGAAATACAAGGAATACCAGTCTGAGATAGAAGGCATCCTTGGTGTCTTCGACAAGGAAGAGCGCCTGAAAAGGGCCATCGTGCTGCCCCTCGTGGAGGTGGAAAAGCGCCGTGAGGTCTTGAGCGACGTTCTCAAGTCGCTTCAGGTCTCCTCTCCGCTCGCCAGCATGTTCACCATGCTCCTTGAGAAGAACAGGATGGGGTACCTATCGTTGATCAGGGATGTCTACAACGAACTCGTCGACGAAAAGGAAGGCAGGGTCAAGGGCACCCTTTGGACGGCGTTCCCCATGGATGATGCCGCGAAGGGGAAGATAGAGAAGGAACTCGGGGCGAAACTCGGGAAAGAGGTCCTGCTGACGGTACAGGAAGACAAAAGCCTTATCGGCGGGGTCAAGGTTGCAATTAAGGGAACGATAATAGACGGAAGCGTGAAAAGACAGCTGCACACGTTGCAGGAAAATATACTGAAGGAGTAGTGTCTATGGAGATCAGGGCCGACGAAATAAGCAGGATCATAGAGCAGAAGATATCGGGTTTCGAAAAGGAGATCGACCTTCAGGAAACCGGTGTCATCATGACGGTGGGCGACGGTATCGCAAGGATATACGGGCTTGAGAACGCCATGGCCGGCGAGCTCCTTGAGCTGCCCCACGGTATTACCGGCATGGTGCAGAACCTTGAGGAAGACAACATCGGCGCCGTTATCTTCGGCGAGGACTACAAGATAAAAGAAGGCGACCTGGCAAAAAGAACGGGAAAGATCGCCCAGGTCCCCGTCGGTGAGGCCCTGGTGGGCAGGGTTGTCGACGCCCTCGGGACTCCGATCGACGGCAAAGGTCCGATCGATGCGAAAGAGTTCCGGCCCGTCGAACAGATAGCGCCCGGCGTCGTCGTGCGCCAGCCCGTTAAGGAGCCTCTGCAGACGGGCATCAAGGAGATCGACGCCCTCATCCCCATCGGCAGGGGTCAGAGGGAGCTCATCATCGGCGACCGCGGCACGGGAAAGACCGTCGTGGCCCTCGATACGATCATCAACCAGAAAGGCAAGGATGTCTTCTGCATATACGTGGCCATAGGCCAGAAGAGGTTCTCCGTGGCGAGGATCGTCGACCTGCTGACGGAGTACGGCGCGATGGAGTACACCACGGTCGTCGCGGCGACGGCAAGCGACTCCGCTCCGCTCCAGTTCCTCGCTCCCTTCGCGGGCACCGCGATGGGTGAGTACTTCAGGGACAACGGCAAACATGCCCTCATCGTGTATGACGACCTTTCAAAGCATGCCGTCGCGTACCGCCAGCTCTCGCTGCTCCTCAGGAGACCGCCGGGACGTGAGGCGTACCCCGGGGACATCTTCTATCTCCACTCACGCCTTCTTGAAAGATCGGCGAAGTGGGATGACGCCCATGGCGGCGGGTCCCTTACCTCCCTCCCGATCATCGAGACCCAGGCGGGCGACGTTTCCGCGTATATTCCGACGAACGTCATTTCCATTACCGACGGTCAGATCTACCTTGAGCCGGAATTGTTCTACGCCGGTGTCAGGCCCGCGATCAACGTCGGTATCTCGGTATCGAGGGTCGGCGGCAACGCACAGATCAAGGCAATGAAGCAGGTGGCAGGCAGGTTGAGGCTGGAAATGGCCCAGTACCGCGAGATGGCAGCGTTTGCCAAGTTCGGTTCCGACCTTGACAAGGCCACGCAAGCCCTCCTTGCCCGCGGTTCACGGCTGACGGAGCTTTTCAAGCAGGGCCAGTACGTTCCCATCGCCGTCGAGAAACAGGTCGTTCTCCTCTACGCCGCGGCGAACGGGTTCATCGATACCTATCCCGAGAGCGCTCTCAAGAAATACGAGGCGGAGCTGACGCGCTTCATGGATTCCAAGTATACCAATATCCTCCAGGAGATCGGGGAGAAGAAGGCCATCGACGCGTCGATCGAAGAGAAGCTTACGAAGGCGCTCAACGAGTTCAAGGAAGGATTTACCTACTAAAGGGAGCTTTCAGTGGCGACGCTAAGAGATATCAAGAGAAAGATAGGAAGTGTCAACAGCACCCAGACGATCACGAGGACGATGAAAATGGTTTCCGCCTCGAAACTGAGGCGGGCCCAGACGGACCTCGAGAAGATCAAGGACTACGCGGTGAAGATAGAAGAGCTGACCGGACGTGTCGTCAAGAACATGCCCGTCGATGCCCATCCCCTTCTCGAGACGAGAGAAGAGATCAAGAAGGTCCTCATCGTTTCCATCGGCTCCGACAGGGGCCTGTGCGGCGGGTTCAATGTCAACGTGGCTCTGACGGCGGAGAACTTCTCGAAGCAGAACCGCGACACCTATGAAAGAGTGGGTGTCTACGTTTTCGGCCGGAAGATCCGGGATTATCTCGCCAAGAGAAGAATAGATGTGGTGAAGAGCTGGGTCGACATCAAGAAGGTCGACCAGGAGCTTGTGGACGCCGTCGCCGAGGAGATAATAGAACTGTACCTGACAGGCGAGTTCGACAAGGTGTACCTCTCCTACACGTATTTCGCGTCCCCGGTGAAGCAGGAGATCGTCTTCGAGGAATTCATCCCCATCAAGACGCCCGAGGATGTCGAGTATATCGATTACATATGCGAGCCCGACCGCATGGAGATCGTCGGGTCCCTCATCCCCCGTTACATAAGCACGAAGATATACTACGCCCTGGTGGAATCCCAGACGTCGGAGCACGCGGCCCGGATGAGCGCGATGGAGAACGCGACGAATAACTGCGGTGAGATGGTGCGGTATCTCACCCTCGTTTACAACAAGAGAAGACAGGAAGGTATAACCAACGAAATGTTGGATATCGTTGGTGGCGCTGAAGCCTTGCGAGGAACATAATCTAAGGAGGAAGATAGATGAGCAGCGTGGAGGTCAGAGGAAAGATTGTACAGGTCATTGGAACGGTCGTAGATTTCAGGTTTCCACCTGATCAGCTTCCACCAATAAACGGCGCGATTTACGTAACCAACCCCGCTATCAGCGACAAGGCGGAGAACCTCATCCTTGAGGTTGCCCAGCATGTCGGTGACAATACGGTCAGATGCATCGCCATGAACACGACTGACGGTCTCATGCGCGGCCAGGATGCCGTCTACAAGGGCGGGCAGATATCGATCCCCGTCGGGAAGGAGATCCTGGGCAGGGTGCTCAATGTCGTCGGCGATCCCGTGGACAACCAGGGAGATGTCAAGACGGCCATGACGTACCCGATCCACCGCCCGGCACCCTCGCTGACCCAGCAGAATACGAAGATCGAGCTTCTCGAAACGGGCGTCAAGGTCATCGACCTTCTCGAGCCTTATCCGAAGGGCGGCAAGGTCGGTCTCTTTGGCGGCGCCGGTGTCGGCAAGACGGTCGTTATCATGGAGATGATCCACAACATCGCTCAGCACCACGGCGGCATATCCGTTTTCGGTGGTGTCGGTGAGCGCACCAGGGAGGGAAACGACCTCTGGCTCGAGATGAAGGGCTCCGGTGTACTCGACAAGTGCGCGCTCATTTACGGACAGATGACGGAAGTCCCCGGTGCCCGGGCGAGGATCGGTCTTACGGCCCTCACTGCCGCCGAGTATTTCCGCGATGAGGAAGGCCAGGACGTGCTCCTCTTCATCGACAACATCTTCCGTTTCACCCAGGCCAATTCCGAGGTCTCGGCGCAGCTCGGCCGTATGCCCTCCGCCGTCGGTTACCAGCCGACCCTGGCGACAGACCTTGGAGAGCTTGAGGAGCGCATCACCTCCACTCTGAAAGGTTCCATCACCTCCGTTCAGGCCATTTACGTCCCTGCCGATGACCTCACAGACCCGGCGCCGGCAACGACGTTCGCGCATCTCGACGCCACAACGGTTCTTTCCCGTCAGATCTCGGAGCTTGGTATATACCCGGCTGTTGACCCTCTGGACTCCACGAGCCGTATCCTCGACCCTCAGATCGTTGGGGAAGAGCATTACCAGGTAGCCCGGAACGTTCAGGCGGTCCTTCAGAAATATAAGGAACTTCAGGACATCATCGCCATCCTCGGTATGGACGAGCTCTCGGAAGACGACAAACTGACCGTTGCCAGGGCCAGGAAGATCCAGAGGTTCCTCTCTCAGCCCTTCTTCGTTGCGGAGGTCTTCACGGGCCAACCCGGCCGGTACGTTGCTCTGAAGGATACGATCAGGGGATTCAAAGAGATCGTTGAAGGCAAACACGACGAGCTTCCCGAGCAGGCATTCTTCATGGTGGGCACCATAGAAGAGGCTGTTGAAAAAGCCAAACAGTTCATGGGAGAATAAGAGAACGTTATGCTCAACCTTGAGATAATTACCCCTGAGAGAACGGTTGTCAAGGACGAAGTCGATGTGGTGGAGGCCACGGGAGCAGAGGGCGAGTTCGGTATCATGCCGGGCCACACCCAGTTCCTCACGACCCTTCGTATAGGAGAGATCCGGTACAGGAAAGGTTCGGAGACCACCTACATTGCATCGAGCGGCGGGTTTGCCGAGGTGGTCGACGACAAGGTGACATTGCTTGTAGATACCGCGGAGTCCGCGAAGGAAATAGATGTTGAACGGGCGAAGAAGGCAATGGATCGTGCCGAAGCCCTTTTGAAGACGATGGCCTATGATCATACGGAATACCGGATGATGGAAATGGCATTGCTCCGGGCGATTGCCCGTATAGGCGTGGCGTCCAAGAAAATATAATGGTCTTCACCATAGACGAGGGGCTATTCAGCCTTTTTCCTGCATTGCAGGTCGGTGTGGTTGTTTGCGAGATTGACAACATAAGGTACGGCGAAGATGGACTCGAGGAGGTCGTTGACGATCTGAGAGTCCATTTTTCTTTTGAACGTCCGCAGGACCATCCGAATATAAAAGCCTGGCGGGAAGCCTTCAAGAAGATGGGGATGGCCCCGACGAAGTATCCGAGTTTTATAGAATCCCTTCTCAAGCGGGCCCTCAAGGGGGGACCGTTCCCGCGTTTCAACCCCATAGTCGACCTGTACAATTCGATCGCCCTCAAGTACCTTGTTCCCATCAGCGGGCACGCTATCAGCGGGGTGGACGGAAATATCAGCCTCACCTTCGCCGCCGGCACGGAAACCTTCATCCCCATGGATATGGGCGAGCAGGAGGCCGTAGACAAGGGTGAGGTGATCGTGAAGGATGACAGGGACGCCCTGACCCGCCGGTGGCTCTGGAAGCGATCGAACAAGGACAGGATCGAGAGTGAGACCACAAGGGCGTGTCTTTTGATCCATGCCATGTCGGGCCTGCCCGACTGGCTCTGCGAGAGGGCAGCGAAGGACCTTGTCGATAGCATCCTCGTCAATGAGTACGGAAGGATCGTTCATCGGGCGACAGTGACGGCATCACAAAGAGAGACCGAATTCGCGGTATGAGTGTCGGCGGGTTCGGCAACTAGGAGGACTGATCCCATGGATCTCATCGAAGCCATTAAAGTGAGGAAGAGCGCACGGGCCTTCAAGCCCGATGCGGTCTCTAGACAGCAGATAGAGGAGATACTGAGCCTGGTGGTCCGCGCGCCGTCGGCCATCAATCTCCAGCCCTGGGAATTCATCGTTGTCATGGGTGAGGAGAAGGAACGGCTGAGCCGCAGACTGGTGAAGCTCTACCGTGAAAAGCAGATCTCCTGCAGTCCCGGGAACGTGAAGCCCCTTTCAGCTGAGTTTCACAAGAGGGGAGCTGAATCCTTCATACTGATGAACCCCTACCTGGAGAAGATGGGCCAGGAGTTCAACCGGTTTATCAACGAGGGCAGCTGCAACTTCTACGGCGCGCCGTCGGCAGTCATTTTTTGCCTCGACAACGCCTTTTCCGAGGCCCGTCTCGTGGACATCGGGATCGCCCTCGGATATTTTGTCCTGATCGCCCACAACTTCGGCCTTTCCACCTGCCCCATCGGGCTTATCAACGCCTATGAGGATGATATCAAGGACATGCTCAACATCCCCGACAACAAGGACGTGGTGATCGGAGCCGCTCTGGGCTATCCCGACCTGGCAAGCCCTATCAACGAGTTCACCTCTCCCCGTGAGGACCTTGAGAACTTCGTGAGGTGGATAGACTAGAAAGACGGCTTGAATCGCTTGAACCGCTTGAGCGTTTGAGGGTAAGAAAAAGGAAAGAATCGCGTGATATAACCGAACACCGCGTGAAAAGCCTCCATTCGCCTCGGACGTTCAAGCGGTTCAAGCGGTTTAAGCCGGTTTTCTGGTCGGGGCGACTGGATTTGAACCAGCGGCCTCTTGCGCCCAAGGCAAGCGCGCTGAACCATACTGCGCCACGCCCCGATCAGCCACCAGCATATCACAGAAAAAGTCGCATTTCAATAAGTCGGGCCCTTACAGGGTGAGGGACAACGGCGTTGACTTTTTTCACGTTTCGGCTCACAATAAGGGCACCATGATCGGCATATCCAAACTCTACTGCGGGGCCGTAGAGGCCTCCGACCCCCTGAGGTACGGCAGGGATTCTTCGCTTTTGCCGTCACACCTTCTGCAGTTCTCAAAGGACAAGAGACCCGTCGTTGTGTGGAACACAACGAAGCGCTGTAATCTCAGGTGCGTTCACTGCTACGCTTTTGCCGAGGGGGAAGATTACAGGGGCGACGAGTTGTCGACGGACGAGGGCAAAGCGCTCATCGATGACCTGGCTCGTTTCCGTGTGCCCGTCATTCTCTTCTCCGGAGGGGAGCCGGTGCTGAGGGAGGACCTTCCGGAGCTCATCGACCACGCGGTGAAAAAGGGCGTCAGGGCCGTCATATCGACGAACGGTACCCTCATCACGAAGGAGAAGGCCCGGGTGTTCGCCCGGTGTTCGCTGTCCTACATCGGTGTCAGCCTCGACGGTCTGACGGAGATCAACGACGCCTTCCGCGGGGTCGAGGGTGCCTTCGCGCGTGCAATGGAGGGCATCAGGAATGCGAGGGACGCGGGTATCAAGGTGGGCCTCAGGTTCACGATCAACAAGAGAAATGCCGGCGAGGTACCGAAGATCTTCGATCTCATAGAGGAAGAGAACGTTCAACGTGTCTGTTTCTATCACCTTGTGTACGCGGGGCGAGGATCGAAGCTCATCGGCGAGGACCTCTCCCATGATGAGACGCGCCGCGTCGTCGACCTCATCATGGACAGGACGAAGGCCCTCTTTGCCAGGGGAGGATCGCCGGAGGTCCTTACCGTCGACAACCACGCCGACGGTCCATACGTGTATCTGAGGCTTCTCAGGGAGGACCCGCGAAGGGCGGCGGAGGTGTTGGAACTGCTCAGGATGAACGAAGGGAACTCTTCGGGCGTCGGCATCGCCTGCATCGATGAAAAGGGAAATGTCCACGCGGACCAGTTCTGGAGGCACCACAGCTTCGGCAACGTCCGGGAGCGGTCTTTCAGCACGATCTGGGAGGACCTTGCGGACCCGGTCATGGCGAAGCTCAAGGAAAAGAAGAAGTACGTGGTCGGCCGCTGCGCAGCGTGCAGATGGCTCGACGTCTGTGCCGGCAACTTCCGCGTCCGCGCCGAAGCGGCAACGGGCAACCTCTGGGCCGAGGACCCGCAGTGTTATCTGACGGATGAAGAGATAAAACGATAATGATCAATGATCAAATTCAAATAACCAAACAATAGCCAATCGAGCAATAATCAATCTCCAGCCAGAAACGACAGACGAGACGACCCATTGGCCACGCACGTGACTGTTGTCTGGTCGGCTGGAATCTGGTAGATTTGTCATTATCAGTTCGTGGTCACTGGCGCCTGGTCTCTTGGTGGTTTTCTTTCCCTGGTTGCTGGAATGTGGTCATTGGTCATTATCTTCTAAGGAGGCTTCATGCGTTACCCGACGTACCGGCCGAGGAGAATGAGGAAGAACGAGAAACTGAGGAACATGGTCCGCGAAACCACGCTCTCGCCCGATTGCCTCGTCTATCCCGTCTTTGTGAAGGAGATGAGCGAACGCGAGGTTCCCATCGACGCCATGCCCGGGATCAACCAGTTCTCCGTCGAGGGGGTGCTCGGCGAGGTGGAGAAGGTTCTTGAGGCGGGTGTGCCTGCCATCCTCGTCTTCGGCATACCCGAGAAGAAGGACGAAACGGGCAGCGGTGCCTACGACAAGAACGGTATCGTCCAACAGGCGGTGCGGGCCATCAAGGCGCGCTTCGGCGAAGACATCCTCGTCATCACCGACGTCTGCATGTGCGAGTACACGAATCACGGCCACTGCGGCGTCGTGAAGGACGGCTATGTCGACAACGACGAGACCTTGAAGCTCCTCGCGAAAAGCGCGCTCAGTCATGTCGTGGCCGGTGCCGACATGGTCGCGCCTTCGGACATGATGGACGGTCGTGTGCGTGCCATCAGGGAGATGATCGACCTTCACGGGGACTACAATGTGCCCGTAATGAGCTATGCCGCGAAGTACGCATCCTGTCTCTACGGCCCCTTCCGGGAGGCGGCGGAGTCGGCCCCGCAGTTCGGTGACCGAAAGTCCTACCAGATGGATCCCCCCAACAGCCGTGAGGCCCTGCGGGAGATCGCTCTCGACATTGAGGAGGGGGCGGACATAATCATAGTGAAGCCGGCGCTCTTCTACCTTGACGTCTTGAGTCAGGCGAGAGAAAGGTTCAACATACCTCTCGCCGCGTACAGCGTCAGCGGCGAGTATTCCATGATAAGGTTCGCCGCGGCGCAGGGCTCCCTCGATCTGAAAAGGGCGGTCATCGAATCCACGACGAGCATCCGGCGCGCCGGAGCGGACATCATCATCACCTACTTCGCGAAAGAGATCGGCACATGGGCGAAAGAACATACCCTTTGAGGATGGTCGCCTGGGAGCTGACCCGCAACTGCAACCTTTCCTGCATGCACTGCCGCGCGTCAGCGGCGTCGGGTCCCTACGAGGGCGAGCTCTCAACGGAAGAGTGCAAGGCCGTCATTGATGACATCCTGTCCTTCTCGGAGCCGACGGTCATTTTGACCGGCGGGGAACCGCTGATGAGACGCGATATCTTCGACATCATCGAATATGGCAATGACAGGGGATTGAGAATGGTCATCGCCGTGAACGGTACCCTTGTCGACGAAGGGGTGGCGAAAAGGCTCGAGGCCTCGGGTATAAAGAGGGTGAGCCTCAGCATCGACGCAAGGGACGGAACCGGTCACGACAAGTTTCGCGGTGTCGACGGGTCCTTCCGGGCCGTGACCGGGGCGGCAGGGACCCTCAAGCTGACGGGTCTGCCTTTCCAGATAAATACCACGGTGACGAGGCTCAATGTCGATGACCTCGACGATATCTATGCGTTGGTCAGGTCCCTCGGGGCTGTCGCCTGGCACGTCTTTCTCCTCGTGCCTGTCGGCAGGGGAACAGGCCTCAAGGGAAAGGAACTCTCCGCCGAGGCCTATGAGGAGGTGCTCCACCGGCTTCGGGCAATTGAAAAGAGGGGCGAGCTGGAGATGAAGGTGACCTGTGCCCCGCACTATTACCGCATCGTGAAGGAAGATGGGGAGACGCCGAAAAGCGCAGGGTGCCTTGCCGGGAAGAGCTTCATGTTCATCTCTCACCGAGGCATCGCCCAGCCCTGCGGTTACCTTGAGATCGATTCGGGCGATGTGCGAAGGGACGGTGTGAGGACTGTCTGGGAGGGCTCCGAGGTGTTCCGGCGCCTGCGCGATCTCACGTTATATCGTGGAAAATGCTCGACCTGCCGCTATGTCCGCATCTGCGGCGGCTGCCGCGCCCGCGCCTACGAGGAGACGGGAGATTACCTCCAGGAAGAGCCGCTGTGTTCGTACAGGGAAAAGAATAACCAATGATCAAATCCCAATAACCAGACAAGAGCGAATTGGCCGAAGATCGACAGTCGAACGAAAAGCGTCAAAGCTCCCATCCGGCAGGATACGGTGCAGTTGTTCATTGAGCCTTCATTCCCTGCTTCCCTCCATCATCGGTTTTGCCTTCATTGCGTTGTCCAGCCAGTCGAGGATGCGCGCGTTCGATATACGGGAGGCGCCCACCTGGCAGTGTTCCTCCGCCCCTTCTTCCCTGGTGAAGAGCATGTAATCCCGGGGAGACCTGAGCGCGTCGTACAGCATCCGTGACTGGCCCGGCATGTCCCTGTCATCCTCGGAGTCGACGACGAGCATCGTGCAGGTGATCCTGTCTGTCACCCCTTCAAGCGTGTAGGCCCGTGTCATCCTGAACCACTCCGACGGCGTCTTCGCGTGGAAGGTGAACATGCCGTTGCCGACCGCCCATCGGAGGGAAGGACTCTTTTCCATCCTCTCGTAAACCTCCCTGTCGATGGCCCCGGAGCCCTCCGCCGAGTCGAGCATCTTCTCCAGCTCGGGGGTGAGGCGGGCAGTCCTGTGAAAGTCGTAGACGCCGCCGTTCACTATGCAGAAGGGGATCCTTTTCTCGAAGGCCATGGCCCGCGGCACGAAATACCCCCCGAAGCTGATCCCCATTATCGCGATGTGCCGGGGGTCCGTTTCCTCCTGTCCCAGAGCGAAATCAACAACAGGTGTGATCACGGTTTCCCAGTTCGGGCGGAATGGTATCTTCTGTTCACGAATGACGCGTCCCTGACCCGGCCCCTCGAACAGCAGACAGTTGTATCCTCTCGCGAGGGCGAATACGGCCACGGTATAATAGAGCTCCTCCGCGGTTCCGTCGAAACCTGTCTGGATGACGAGAAGCGGTCGCTTTACCTTCCGGTCATCCACGAGACAGCGATACCCCGGGAGGGTCGTGCCTTCGAAAGGGATCTCCACGGGAATTATCGGTGCCCGGGAAAGTCGCGCGGCCTTGAGAAAGCTCTCGCGGCCTTCTCGCCAGGTGGCAAGTATTCGGGGGTCTTCAGGGTTGTTGTGGAGGAAGAACTCGGCGGTCCTGTAATAGTTGGACGCCTTCAGGTATTCCTGGTGTGCGCTCATCATTCTGCCCTGTGCGGCGAGATCATCGGCTTCCTTCCTTCGCTGCTCGGCCGTCCTGAACCATTCGCGGTACCAGCTCTCGTCATCGCCTTCCGTGATGCGGTAGGCGGTTTTGAGGCATTCACCGATGTCGGCGGCGCCCCCAGCCGTCGCCGCTGTTGCCCTCAAGGTCTGGAAAGAGTACTGCGCGTCCTCGAAGATAAGGTTCATGGCATACCCCCTGGCAGATGCCAATATGAACGCCGCAAGGGCAACTGCAACGAATATCCGGTAATGTCTGACCTGTCTCATGGTGCCGCTCCCCGTCGTGTTGTTGTATATGTCTATTATGCCCCAGGAAAGGTCACCAGGCAAGGGAACAATGATGTGCGGCGCATCGTCGTTGACATCGCACGTTTTCGTGCTGATATTGCTTGATGCGTCTTTAGCGCTTGCACGATGGAGGACCGATGAACAGACTGGCCCAGGAACGGTCGGCGTATCTCAGGCATGCCGCTCATCAAAAGATCGACTGGCAGCCCTGGTCGCAGGAAGCCTTTGACAGGGCGGCGAGGGAGAACAAGCCCGTCTTTCTGAGCTCGGGGGCTATCTGGTGCCACTGGTGCCATGTAATGGCGAAGGAAAGCTTCGAAGATGACACCGTGGCGGCGATCCTTAACGAGCACTTTGTGGCCGTCAAGCTCGATCGCGACGAGCGGCCCGACATCGACCGCCGCTACCAGCAGGCGGTGGCCGCCATGGGGCAGGGCGGAGGATGGCCGCTCAGTGTCTTTCTGACCCCCGACAAGAAACCCTTTTTCGGGGGCACCTATTTCCCGCCCGTCGAGCGCTTCGGCATCCCGGCCTTCGGGACGGTCCTCCTGGCGATCAGCCTCTACTACAAGGAGAAGAGGGAGGAGATCGAAGAGCAGGGAGGGATGTTCCTTGACGCCGTCAGGAAAGAGAGGAAGGCATCGAGGCCCCTCTCGGGCATGCTCATCGATGAGGCGGCAGCAGCGATGCTTGCCGTTTTCGACAGCACCAACGGAGGATTCGGAAGCGCCCCGAAATTTGCCATGCCCGGTGCCATCGAGTTCCTGCTGGGAAGGTGTTTCTTCACGGGCGACGAAAGCCTTGTCCTCATGCTGAAGAAGACTCTTTCGGCCATGGCGAACGGCGGTTTCCACGACCAGATCGGCGGCGGTTTTCACCGCTATTCGACGGACAGTGCATGGGCTGTGCCTCATTTCGAGAAGATGGCGGACGACAACGCATGGCTTCTCAGGAATTATTGCGACGCCTACCGGCTCTTCGGAGACCCGTACCTCAAGGACACGGCCCGGGGCATCATCGCCTTTGTCGACAAGGAGCTCTCGGACCCGCAGGGCGGTTTCTACGCCAGCATGGACGCCGACGTGACGCCTGACGATGAAGGGGGGTATTTCACCTGGACCGATGAGGACCTCAGGCGGGTGCTGGGTGAAGAGGAGCACCGGGTGCTGTCGATGTATCTCTTTGACCCGGGCAACGCCGTGCACCACGACCCACGGAAGGTGGTGCTCTCCGTCCGCGGGTCCGTCGAAGACATCGCCCGCAAAACGGGCATGGATGCACCGACGGTGCGGGAGGTTATAGCGCGCGGAAAACAGAAGCTTCTCGCCGAGCGTGAGAAGAGACAGAAACCCTTCATCGACACCGCGCTGTACACGTCCCTCAACGGCATGATGATATCGGCCTACTGCAAAGCTTACAGGACATTTGGTGACAGGACGGTGCTTGACCGCGCCCGCCTCGCGCTTGCGAGGATCCTGGACGTGAACCTGCGGGACGGAGAACTCTATCACTCCGAGGGTGTGAAGGCCTTCCTCGAGGATTACGCGTACTTCTGCGATGGTCTCATCTCCGTCTACGAGGCGACGGGTGAGAGGAAATACCTCGACGAGGCAAAGGTTCTCATGGACATCTGCATCGACCGTTTCCGGGACAGCGCGGGGGCGGGGTTCTTCGACACCGAAGAAGAGGTGATAGGGATCCGCCTCAAGGGCATCGAGGACATACCGAGACCATCACCTAACGCCGTTGCCATCCTTGTGCTCATCAAGCTCGCGGCGATATCAGGCGACGACATGTACCGCGACCACGCTGCGAAGGCCCTCGAAGCCTTTTCGTCCGAGGCATCCCCTATGGCGATCCATGGAGCCTATTGTCTTTGCGCCCTCGAGGCCTTCTACCGGATGGTAAAGCTCGAGCTCCGCGCCGGGGCTGTGTCGGAACTTGCCGAAGCCTCCCTCTTCTCTTATCACCCTTATACGTGCATCACCTGGGGCGACCCCGGCGATAACATCATCATCCCCTGCATCGCCACCACCTGCTACGAACCCCTCACCTCCGCCGAGGCATTGAAAGAGTTCCTGGAGGCCAGGGAACCCGGCATATAAAGCAAGGTAAAGTATTGTCTTTTTTCTTGTCTTGAAACGGCTCAAGCGATTCAAACGGCTCAAGCGATTCAAATGGTCTTTTCATTGACTTTCCTCCCTTCCGACGATAGTATGTCGACACCATGAGTGTGGCAAAGCACCTGAAAAAAAAGTTCATTACCGGGCTTTTCGTCCTCATTCCGCTCATAGTCACCGCCTATATCATCTACGTTGTCGTTTCCTTCATCGAAGGCTTCATCGGGCCTGCCCTGAAGAACATCTTTTTCCAGGTCTTTCAACGCGAGGTCTACGTAACGGGCACAGCCTGCATCATCTTCGTCGTCATTACGTACCTCACCGGTCTTTTCGTCTCCAACTACTTCGGGAAGACCCTTTTCTCACGGGGAGAAAGACTGGTGAAGAGGATCCCCATCGTGAAGAGCATCTACGGCTCCGTCAAGGACATGATGGAGGCCTTCTCGTCGGAGAAGATAAAGTCGTTCAAGGAGGTCGTCCTCATCGAATTCCCTTTTCAGGGGAGGTACGCGATAGGGCTTGTGACGAACAGGGTGGAGATCGGGGGGATCAAGCATTGCGCGGTTTTCGTGCCCACCACGCCGAACCCCACATCGGGGTACATCATCATCACGAAGGAGGAAGAACTCCTCTTTCTCGACATGGCAACTGACGACGCGCTGAAGTACATTATCTCGCTGGGTACATCCCGGAGCGGACCCATATGGAACGGGAAAAGATCATAGGCGCCCTGACGGGGGTGCGAAGGGTATTTCTCAAGTCACTGGCCTTCATCGCCGTCGCCGGGATCGTCAGCTTCGTCTACTCGAAGCAGATGCTCTACCTTCTCGTCAAGGCGACGGGCATCAAGGTCTATTACCTCACCATCCAGGAGGTCTTCCTCGCCACCGTGCAGCTTGCCCTCTACGCAGGCATTTTTTTCGCTCTGCCCGTCATCATATTTCTCGCCTGGCACGAGATGAAGGACCTGTACAGGACCAAGCGCGTCTTTGGCTACCTCCTGGTGTTTGCCGCGATAGTCCTCTTTTACGGGGGCAGTTTCTTCTGCTGGAAAATAGTGCTTCCCTCGGGGATCAAGTTCCTCGTCACGGGTTACGAAAGCGACGCCCTGATGGCCATGATATCGGTGGAACGATACCTCACCTTCTCCACTGCCATGATCTTCGCCTTCGGGACCACCTTCGAAGTGCCCCTTATCCTCCTCGCCCTGGGAAAGCTCGGGATCGTAAAGGCGAGGATGCTGGTGCGCACGCGGCGATACGCCCTCCTGGGCATTGTCGTCGCCTCGGCCCTCATCACGCCCACGCCCGATGTATACAACCTCTCGCTTCTCGCGGTACCCATGTATATTTTCTATGAGATCGGCATAATCCTCGTGAAGATGGTCGAGAAACAGAAGGATAAGGACTCATGAGTCCGCGCATCCCGGCGCGATCCTGATCATCTGGCGGGAAGGAACGGGAAATGTTGTGTTGACCATTGCGCGACATCCATATAAAATGAATGACCACAAGGAGGATATGAAGCACCCGCCGGAAAGAGGCCTCCCCGAGGACCCTTCACGAGAGCTGACTGCTTCGCGACATGGAAGCGTATATCGCAAAATACGGTTATATCGGCATTTTTGTCGGTACTTTTCTTGAAGGAGAGACCACGGTGCTCCTTGGCGGGATCTTCTCCCGGCTGGGATTCATGAACATCTTCATGGTCATGCTGTATGCCTTTGCGGGGACCCTCGCGGGAGACTGCACATTCTTCTCCATCGGAAGGTGCTTCGGGAAAAACATCGTCGACCGCTTCGAGTTCATCAGGAACAAGGTACCTCTTGCCAACAGGATCATCAAGCACTACGGGAATTTTATCATATTCATCATCCGGTTCCTCGTGGGTATCAGGGCGGTGGTCCTCATCCTGCTGGGCTGCACGAACATGAGGATAGGCAGGTTCCTCCTTTTCAGCATTCTCAATTCCGTCTGCTGGAGCATCCTTGTTGGTCTTATCGGATATCTCTTCGGCAGCGTCGTTTTTGTCTTTCTCGATGACATCAAGAAGTATGAAACCGTAATCGTGCCGGTGGTCCTCGGTCTCGTCATATTGTTCATTCTCTTCTACCGGTATATAGTGAACAAGAAAGAGAGGGAGACCTATGGAGATCAATGAGAAGATGATGCGTGAGCTCCGGAAGAAATTCGACATCGAGATGAACAGGAAGGAGATCGAGATCGTCGATCACTGGAAGACTGAGATCGAGGCGGTTTACAGGAAGAAATACGACAATCTCGCCGCCGTGCAGACAGAGATGAAGCGTGTCATCGAGCGCATGGGGAACAGGGTCTCCATCCTCACGAAGATGGTGCGGGAGGAGTCGTGATCGGGTCAGGCGTGATCTCGCGGCAGACCGGGAAGAGAACACCCCGCTCCGCCCCTTTTCCGGCCGTTTTTTTTGCCGTCCTCCTCGTTGCCGTTCTTTTTGCCGCGCCGGTGTTGTCGGCCCAGGGCGTCTCGAAGAAGACGAACGCCCCGGTTGAAAAAAGGATGGGCGATCTCGAAAAGGACGTGATGAGACTTGAGCGGCAGGCCGACCTTTTCAATCTTGATGCGTTGCCGGACAACCTGATGCTTTGCGACAAGAAAGTCCCCATATACAGGGGAGACGTTCGGGAGCGGTTCGAGCGCGAGTTCTTCCAGTTGCTCGAGAACAAGGGATTGCTGACGGTCGTCATCAAGCGCTACTATAAGTACCTTCCCATGATCAGCGAGGAGATCCAGCGAATGGGCGTGCCTTCGGATCTCATCTATCTCGCGGTGACGGAAAGCTATCTGAACCCCAGGGCCGTCTCACGGGCGAACGCGGCCGGGATGTGGCAGTTCATAAAGGAAACGGGCAAACGCGAGGGCCTTCTCGTGAACGATCATATCGATGAACGCTTCAACATGAAAAAGGCGACGCGCTCCGCCCTGACGCACCTCAAGAAGCTCAACGCGGAATTCAACGACTGGCTTCTCGCCATGTGCGCTTATAACGCGGGTCCGGGTCGCGTCCGCGAGGTCATAGAGAACCAGGCTACCAGGGATTTTTTCGACATGTACCTGCCGGAGGAGACGGAGCGATACGTCTTCAGGGTTCTGGCTCTGAAGGAGATCATCGCGAACCGCGAGCGCTACGGAATAAAGATAAACGATAAAGACCTCTACAGGCCCGCCATCCTTTCGGAGGTCACCATCGAGGCGAGCCGGGAATTCCACTCGTACATTCTCGCGAAGGCAATGGATACCCCCTACCGGACCTTCAGGATCAACAACCTTCATCTGAGAAGATACAACCTTCCCAGGGGTATTTACCGAATCAACGTTCCCGTGGAAAAGAAGGAGATCTTCATAAAGAAAATGAAAACCTACGATTATATCGACGTGCGGTGAGCCTTCGGACAGTTGGCTGCAACAAATTGATATCATTGACTGTATAGCGCGGCAAACCTTTATTTCTGCGGCCTTTCAGCAGGCAAAGAAAATGCAAATAACGGGGTATTTTATGATTGACAAATCTTTCACAATTGGGTAAAGTTTGCCATTGTGAAATTGGGAACAAAGTGGGAGTGCAGTTTCATAATCTACCTTTAAGTTTTTTTTTTGCAACATACTTCAAAGAGGACCTGAGACATGCTCGAGTACGTAGCGATCTTTGTCATGATGTGCCTTGCCGGGATCATCGCGGCCGTGATAATCGGTGCTTCACATGTTCTCGGACACAGGACGAAAAGCAAGACCAAACTTGCTCCCTATGAATGCGGCATGACGACGAGCGGCCCGACGCGCCGGATCATGACCATCCGGTACTATATTGTGGCCATGCTCTTCCTCGTCTTCGACATTGAAATCATATTCCTCTATCCCTGGGCAGTTATCTCCCGTCGCCTCGGGCTCTTCGGATTCATCGAGATGCTGGTCTTTGTTTTCATACTCTTCATTGGGTATATCTACATCTGGAAAAAAGGTGCATTGGAATGGGAATAGAAAAGAACGTACTTGTAACGACACTTGACTGGGCCATCAACTGGTCCAGGAAGAACTCTCTCTTCCCTGTCACATTCGGCCTTGCCTGCTGCGCCCTCGAGATGATGGTGGCAAGCTCCGCGGAGTACGATATCGCCCGTTTCGGCGCCGAGGTGTTCCGTCCCTCGCCGAGGCAGTCGGACCTCATGATAGTCGCCGGAACACTGACGAAAAAAATGGCCCCCGTGGTTCGGAGGATATACGAACAGATGCCGAATCCCAAGTGGGTCATCGCGTACGGCGCCTGCGCATCATCGGGCGGAATCTTCAAATCCTACAGCGTCGTGCAGGGTGTTGACCAGATAATCCCCGTGGACGTGTACATCCCCGGATGTCCTCCCCGGCCGGAAGCCCTCCTGAAGGGCATCATAGAGCTTCAGAAGAAGATCCAGAAAGAGTCCATCAAGGACAGACCTCTGATAACATTGCCCGGGAAGAGTGCATGAGCGATAACAGCGAGTTTCTGAAAATACTCTCCGATAAGGTGGCAGGCGTAAAGATCGTGCCGACGCCCCCCGGCGAACCGAGCGCGATGGTCGACAGGGAAAGCATCCACGAGGCCCTCGACCATCTCAGGTATGACCGGGACCTCTTGTTCGACATGCTTGTCGAGCTCTTTGCAGTCGACTACACAGGCGAAGAGCCGCGCTTCGAGATCGTCTACATCCTCCGCTCCACGAAGAACAACGCGAGGATAGTGGTGAAGACGAGAACGGGCGACGAGGGCATCGAAACGGCGAGCCACCTGTGGCCGGCTGCCAATTTCCTCGAAAGGGAGATCTACGACATGTTCGGTCTGCCTTTCGCGAATCATCCCGATCTGCGCAGGATATACAACCCCGATGATTTTGAGGGCCATCCCCTGCGCAAGGAGTTTCCCCTCGAAGGCAAGGATTTCGACAAACCCTTCGTGGTGGACCTGGAGAAGGCATAAATGGCTGAGACCAAGTACATGACGATCAACATGGGGCCGCAGCATCCCGCCACACACGGGGTGCTGAGGGTGGTGCTCGAGCTTGACGGCGAGACCGTCGTGTCAAGCATCCCTGACATCGGGTATCTCCATCGCGGCATTGAGAAGATCTTCGAGAACAGGACCTACTGGCAGGGCCAGCCCCTCACGGACCGGCTCGATTACACGAGCGGCATGTCCAACAACCTGGCCTACTGCCTTGCCGTGGAGAAACTGCTCGGCATAGAGATACCGAAAAGGGCCCAGTACATCCGTGTGATGCTGAGTGAATTGCAGCGCATCGCCGCCCACCTTCTCTGGATATCGACGCACGCCCTCGATATGGGCGCCATGACGGTGCTTTTCTACGGGTTCCGGGAAAGGGAATCCTGCCTGAAGGTGTTGGAGACAGTTGCGGGCGCAAGGCTCATGCCGGACTATATACGCTTCGGCGGGCTCCGGGAAGAGCTGCCCGAGGGTTTTCTGAAGGAAGCGAAGGCCTTCATCGACGATCTCCCCCGCAGGATCGATGAATACGAGACACTGCTTACGGAGAATGTCATATGGAAGAGGCGCCTGAAAGGTGTCTGTCCCTTGAGCGCCGAGGATGCCATAGGCTACGGCGTGACGGGCCCCGTGCTTCGCGCCTCGGGGGTTAATTACGACGTCCGTAAAGCCTATCCCTATTCGAGCTATGAGGATTTCGACTTCGAGATACCTCTCGGCACGGCAGGTGATGTCTACGACCGGTACCTCGTCCGTCTCAAGGAGATGAGACAGTCCGTAAGGATCGTCGATCAGGCCATCCAGAAGCTCCCCGAGGGGCCCATCAAGGCGGATGCGCCGGAATACGTGCCACCGGAAAAGGAAGAGGTGTCAAAGGACATGGCCGCCCTCATCCGCCATTTCAAGATCATGGCCGACGGCATCAAGCCGCCGAAGGGTGAGGCGTATGCGTCGATCGAGTCTTCAAAGGGTGAGCTCGGGTTCTATATCGTCAGCGACGGTTCGGAGAAACCCTACAGGGTAAGGATCCGTCCGCCCTCATTCCTCAACCTCGGCTCCGTGTCGAAGATGATAGAGGGATCGCTGGTGGCCGACGTGGTCGCTGCGATAGGAAGCATCGACATAGTTCTCGGGGAAATAGACAAGTAAAGGTTGACTATGGCAGACGTGATCTTCAGTTCCTGGCAGGGTGAGATAATAGACAACAGGGGCAAGGCCCGCGAGTCTTTCGAAGCCCCGAAGGTAAAACTCCCCGGAGAGTTAGAGAAGGGTCTTCCCGTCAAGGCCTTCATGGGGTGGGATGGCATCATCCTCTGTGATGAGAGTGTGGATATCGTCGACATGTCCGTCAGGTACGTCGAGGCGGTCCAGAAAGAATCCTGCGGACGGTGCGTGCCCTGCAGGATAGGCAGCAAGGTCATTCTGGACATCCTGAAGGGCATCGCCGACGGTCGGGGCAAGAAGGAAGATCTTGCGAGGATCCCCACCATCGCCGCCGGCATAAAGGACGGCTCCAAGTGCCAGATTGGCCAGACAGGTTTCGTGCCTCTCCTTCAGGCCCTTTCGTTCTTCGGCCCCGAGTTCGACCGGTCGATAGCTGAAGGGCGCAAGGCGAAGGCGGGCGACTACAAGGTGTCCGTCACGGCCCCCTGCATGAGCGTGTGCCCCACTCAGCTCGATATCCCGAAGTACGTGGAGGCCATAAGCGAAGGGCGGTTCACGGAATCCCTCGCGACGATACGGGAGAACACCTGCCTCGCCGGGACACTGGGAAGGGTCTGTGTCCGGCCGTGCGAGTCCAACTGCAGGCGAGCGAACATCGACGAGGCGATCTCCATCAAAAGCCTCAAGCGGTTCGTTGCGGACTACGAATTGGACAAGGACGTAAAACGCAACGTCGAGGCGAAGATAGATAAGAACAAGAAGATCGCCGTCATCGGTGCCGGCCCTGCCGGGCTTTCCTGCGCCTATTATCTCGCCCAGATGGGCTACCCCGTGACGGTCTTCGAGAAGCTCGGGGAACCAGGCGGCATGGCGGCGGTGGGTATCCCCGACTATCGTTTGCCGAGGGTCATTCTTGGCGGCGAGGGCGCCTTCGTGGAGTCCTTCGGCGTAACCATGCGGTACGGCGTGGCTCTGGGCAAAGACATAACCATCGACCAGATACGGAAGGATTTCGATGCCGTCTTCATCGGTGTCGGCGCCCACAGTTCCTCACCCATGGGCGTGCAGGGCGAGGACTCGGGCTATCGCGGCTTCATCCCCGGCGTGAAGTATCTTCTCGACATCAACAACGGGCAAGACCCCTATCCCGAGGGAAAGAAGGTCGTAGTCGTTGGCGGCGGCAACGTGGCGATGGACTGCGTCAGGTCATCCTTCCGCGTCGGCAAGCCGGACGTTCACCTGGTCTACAGGCGTACGAAGAAAGAGATGCCCGCGGACCCCGTGGAGATCCACGAGGCGGAGGAAGAGGGCGTTGAGTTCCACTACCTGTGCAATCCCACGCGGATCCTCGAGAAGGACGGCAAGGTCGTCGGCGTGGAGTGCATCCGAATGGAACTGGGAGAACCGGACGCGAGTGGGCGCAGAAGGCCGGTTCCCGTTCCGGGTTCCGAGTTCGTGATCGATACGGACATACTCATCCCCGCGATCGGTCAGGCCGTCGACTTCTCCTTCCTTGAGAAGAAGGAAGATTTTGCCATAACGAAATGGAACACCTTCCAGGTCGACCAGGAGACCTTCGAGACCAACGTGCCGGGTGTTTTCTCCGCCGGCGACTGCGAAACCGGCCCGGACGTCCTCGTCCGCGCCTGCGGCAACGGCAAGCGCGCTGCCTGGAAGATCGATGAATACCTGAGGGGAGAGAAACCGAAGGCCCGCATGAGCGAGAGGTTCGTGAAGTTCTTCGGTGACGTCAAGGTCTACGACAAGAACGAGAACGTTGGTTTTCTGGGCGACAGGGCAAGACTTCTTCTGCGGCCGATGGCCCCCGAGGTCAGGAAGTGGACCTTCGACGAGGTGGAAGAGGGTTTCCGGACCGATGAGGCGATCACGGAGGCGTCACGGTGCCTTCGCTGTTACAGAATAGGCATGATTGCGGTTGGTTGAAAAGGGAACGGGAATGATAACACTCAAGATAGACGGCAAAGAGATAAAGACCGAGAAGGGTAAGACGATACTCGAAGCGGCACGGGAGAACGACATCCACATTCCCACGTTGTGCTACCACGAGAACCTTCTCCCCATTGGCTCGTGCAGGCTTTGCATCGTTGAGATCGAGGGGTACGACAAACCGGTGGCATCGTGCACCACGGCCGCCGTCGAGGGCATATCGGTCACGACACGATCGGAGAAGCTCTTCGCCATGCGCCAGGAGTACCTGAGGTTCCTTCTCATCAATCACCCCCTCGACTGTCCCATCTGTGACTCCGGCGGGGAGTGCCGTCTGCAGGACCTCGTCTTCGAGCACAAGATCGAATCCGTCGATCTTGCCGCCGAAAGGGAGCCGAAAAAGGTGAAACCCTATGCCACGGCGCTGATCAGGTATTCCGAGGACAGATGCGTGCTCTGTCTGCGCTGCGTTCATGCCTGCCGTGAGATATCCGGTCGCAGGGTCCTGGAACTTACCGGGAGCGGTATAGAAGCGGCCATGGCGCCGAAGGTGCCCGAGGACTGCATCTCCTGCGGTGAATGTCTCAACGTGTGTCCCGTCGGCGCCCTTACCGAGCAGGAAAGCCCGTTGAAGAGCAGGAAGTGGCAGACGAAGCGGCAGACGACGACCTGCCCGCACTGCGGATTCGGCTGTTCCCTCGACCTCGACGTGTTCGAGGACAGGTTCGTGACGAAGGTCGTAACCCGTCCGGAACGTCTTCCCAACAAGGGTTCCCTCTGCGTGATGGGACGCTTCGGGTACGACTTCGCGAACAACGAGGCGCGGCTTGCGACACCGACCCTCAAGCAGGGCGCGGCAGCGTCGGAAGCCACCCTTGCCGAGGCCGTCGAGGCGACCGCGTCAGCTCTCGCGAAGCTCGACAAGGAAGGAAAGACGATCGGTTTTATCGTGTCCCCCCGGGCGACGAACGAGGAAGCCTACATGATCTCGCAGATCGCGGGCACGTTCTCGAAGACCCGGTTCGGGACCGCCGGGTACTACCATACGGGCAGGGTGCTCGAAACACTGCGCCGCATGGGAATTCCCTATCCTTACGAATATGAAGCGATCAACGACTGCGATCTCGTGGTCGTTGCCGGCGCCGACCTTCTCGGCAATAACCATCTCCTTGCGAACAAAGTGCGGGAAGTGGTGAAGAACAAGGGAACGAAGGTGGCCGTTGTCGACCCTTCCTCCGCGGCACTGACGAGAGCCTGTGACGTGTGGGTGAAGGTCGCTCCGGGTTCCGACGCGCTGTTCTTCAACGGCGTCGCCTCGCAGTTGATCGCGGACAAGAAGAACGACCCGGAGGCGGGAAGTCTGGAAGGTTTTTCGGGTAGTACCGGTGGAGGCAAAGGGGATGCAGTACGGAGCGGGGCCGACGAGAAGAGCGTGGACAGGTTCTATGCTCTTTTCGCCGCGGCCTCCCGCGTGGCTGTCATATTCGGCACCGGTATCAGCGACAGGACGGAGAGCATGGAAGCGCTCCTCAACCTCTGTCTCGTGAAAGGCGTTCAAAAGACGGGGGTCGTGATGCCGACGGCGCTCCAGTCCAATGCCGTCGGAGTCATCTCGGTCCTGCCCGATGCCGTCTCTTCCGGGGATGTTCTGGGTGAGGCGGATGGCCTCTTCATCTATGAGGACGATCCTTTCCATTACCTCGGAGGAAAGAGGGTGGAAGAATCATTGAAGAACAAGGCCTTTGTGGCGGTCTGTGACATGTTCCCGACGGGCGCCTCCGCGCTGGCGCATGTCGTCGTCCCCTCCGGCAGCTTTGCCCAGAAGGACGGCAGCTACGTCGCGGAAGATGGTTACGTGCGCGATGTGGCACGGGCGGAAGGCGGATCCTCGCCGGGGTTCGACTACCTGAGGCTCCTCCTCGACCGGTTGGGCGGCGGCCTGTACAGGGACGAACAGGAGGCATCCAGGGTTCTCTTCGGGAAGGAGGTCCTCGTGGCGGACGACAGCGGCAGGGCGATGCTCAAACCCACGAACGGCCAGGCACGTCTGGCCTCAGCGGGCAAAGCCGCGGAGGGCAAGCCGGCGAGACCGCTCACCCTTGTCCTGAGGAATGTCTTCTTCCACCATCACCTGGCGGGACAGGGTGTCTACTCGAAGATGGTGTACCTCCAGAATCCCGCGGTTGCCGGAGACAAGCTGTTCATTTCACCGGAAGACGCCGCGGCGTTGGGTATAGCCGACGGCGGTCAGGTCATCGTCGAATCGGACCACGGGACACTGCAGCACCCCGTCACGGTCAAGGAAGGTCTTGGCAAGGGCGTGCTTGAATACAGGATGCTGAAGAACAGGCAGGACGTATTGAAGCTTGCCGACGGATACGGCAAACACATCGCAGTGACGGTAAAAAAAGGTTAAGGCATGGAATCGCTCTATACTTTGATTGAAATGGTGGTCAAGAACATCGTTGTGGTGCTCGTCCTCATGGGATGTGTGGCCTATACCACGCTCCTTGAGCGAAAACTGCTCGGCCGTCTGCAGGTCAGGCTCGGTCCCAACAGGGTGGGGCCCTTCGGTCTCCTTCAGCCGATCGCGGACGGCGTCAAGTCTTTCTTCAAGGAAGACATCATACCTGACGAGGCGGACAAGACTCTCTACGTCCTCGCACCGGGCATCTCCCTCTTCGCGGCGCTCTCCATGTTCGCGGTCATTCCCTTCGGAGACACCGTAACCTTCCTGGGCAGACAGATCAAGCTGGTCGTTGCCGACCTGGATACGGGCCTTCTGTACCTGCTTGCCCTCGCGACCCTCGGTGAGTATGGTGTGGTTCTCGGCGGGTGGGCCTCAGGGAACAAGTACGGGGTGCTCGGGGCATTGCGTGCCGCGGCGCAGATGATCAGCTACGAGGTGGCCCTTGGCCTTGCGGTCATCGGCACCATAATCCTCGCAGGGTCCTTGAACCTCCGTGACATCGTTTCGGCTCAGGAAGGGATGTGGTTCGTGATCAAGTATCCGGCAGGCTTTCTCTTCTACCTCGTAGCAGGACTGGCGGAGATAAACAGGACGCCTTTCGATATGCCCGAATCGGAGAGCGAGCTGGCATGCGGTTTCAACATCGAATACAGCAGCATGAAGTTCGCGACCTTCATGATCGCCGAGTACGCGCACATGTTCACCATAGCTGCCATCGTTACCACCCTGTTCCTCGGCGGATGGATGGGGCCCTGGCTGCCCGGGCCGATCTGGTTCCTGATAAAGGTCTTCTGTGTCATCTTCTTCTTTATCTGGGAGAGGGGGACGTACCCGAGGTTGAGATACGATCACATCATGCAATTCGGATGGAAGGTGCTCCTGCCCCTTACCCTCCTTAACGTTGTCGTTACCGCTGCCCTCGTGGCAATGGGGGTGCTGTGATGAAACAGATCCTGCCCCTTCTCAAAGGTCTCAGGTTGACGTTCACACGGGTCTTCACGAAGCCCATAACCTATCAGTACCCGGAGAAGAAGCATGAAGTACCCGAAAGATGGCGAGGGATACACTACTTCAAGAAGAACGAGGCCGGTGAGACGGCCTGTGTCGCCTGCGGACTCTGTGTCAAGGCCTGTCCCAACCAGTGCATCACTCTGGAGATAGGCGAGAGATTCGACGGCAAACGGTATCCCATAAAATACGAGATCGACCCGTGGCGATGCATCTACTGCGGCTTCTGCCAGGATGCCTGCCCGGTTAACGCCATCAATCTCGGCAAAGACTACGAGCAGGCACATTACCGGAAAGAGGATTTTGTACTGGACATGAAGAGACTCCTTGCCATGTATGAGGATAGAAAATGATCGGCATCGGTATCGGATTCAAATGGTTTATCTTTGTTGTTGCGGCCCTTGTGGCGACGGGATCGTCGCTCATGATGGTGACAAGGAAAAACCCCATCCACAGCGCCCTGTGGTTGATCGTGACCTTCTTCTCCGTCGCGATCCTCTACGTGCTCCTCAACGCGACATTCATCGCCGTGGCCCAGATCATGGTCTATGCCGGGGCGATCATGATGCTCGTCCTCTTCGTGATAATGCTGATCCACCTGGAATGGGGCGCGCAGTGGAAGAGAAGGCTTTCCTTTGCGAAGCTTATCGGCGGAGTCGTTACCATCCTGCTTTTTCTGCAGGTCCTGGCGGGGGTGTTCACCTATAGCGACGCGGGGCAGAAAGGGGTCTACAGCGCCCAGAAGCTCGCCGAGATCGGCAACACCAGGGCGGTGGGAACACTCCTTTACGGCAAGTACGTCTTCGCCTTCGAGATTGCCTCGATACTTCTTCTCGTGGGTATAGTGGGGGCCGTACTGCTCGCGAAGAAAAGAAAGGATTAGGAGAGAGAAAATGTTGCCCGAGATACCGCAGACCCTCTATTACCTGCTCTCGGCGGTGCTTTTCACCGTGGGGGCCGTGGGTGTCATAACACGGAGGAACGCGATCGTGATCTTCATGTGCATCGAGCTCATGCTGAACGCGGTCAACCTGAGCTTCATCACCTCGGGGAATTTTCTCAGTTCACTGGACGGAACCATCTTCGTCATTTTCATCATGGCCGTTGCGGCGGCGGAGGCGGCGGTGGGGCTCGCCATATTCGTGCTCATATTCAGGCTGAAGGGCACGGTGCACGTTGACGATTTTAATCTGCTCAAGGGGTAAAGAAGGGGTTTTAAATGGCTGACCTTATCTGGCTTATACCGGCGTTTCCCGCAATCGGGTTCCTCATAAACGGCCTTCTCGGGGTTCGTTTTCCGAAGACACTGACCGCCTGGGTTGCCTGCCTCTCTGTCATAGCATCCTTCGCGGTGTCGGCAACCATCTTCGTGCAGTTCCTGCAGCTCGCGCCTGAAAGCAGGGTTTTCGAGAAGACGGTCTTCGATTGGATCGTGTCCGGGGATTTCAAGACGCAGATCGGTTTCAGGATCGACGCCCTGTCGATAATCATGTGCCTCGTCGTCTCCGGTGTTGGGTCCCTGATCCACATATATTCGGCGGGTTACATGCACGACGACCCGGGGTTCAGGCGTTATTTCTGCTACCTCAACCTCTTCGTCTTCATGATGCTCACCCTCGTGACGGGCGACAACGTCCTTCTCATGTTTGTCGGGTGGGAGGGTGTTGGACTCTGTTCGTACCTGCTCATCGGCTTCTGGTACGAGAAGGACTCCGCCTCGAATGCAGGGAAGAAGGCGTTCATTGTGAACAGGATCGGGGACTTTGGCTTTCTCCTCGGTGTGTTCACCCTCGTAGGAGCCCTGGGGGCTGCCGGGGTCTGGACCCTGAAATTCTCGGAGCTTCAGGCAAACGCTCATCTTCTCGGTCCCGGCCTGGCAACGATAATAACCCTTCTGTTCTTCGTGGGGGCCACGGGTAAGTCGGCACAGATACCTCTGTATGTCTGGCTTCCCGACGCCATGGAAGGCCCGACGCCTGTCAGCTCCCTCATCCACGCCGCGACGATGGTCACCGCCGGCGTCTACATGATCGCCCGGCTCAACTTCTTCTACGTGCTTGCCCCGACGACACTGCTCGTCGTCACCGTCGTCGGACTTTTGACGGCATTCTTTGCGGCGACCATCGGCTGCGCCCAGTATGACATCAAGCGCGTGCTCGCGTACTCGACGGTGAGCCAGCTTGGTTATATGTTCGTGGGCGTCGGAGCCGGGGCCTATGCGGCAGGCATCTTCCACCTCATGACCCACGCCTTTTTTAAGGGCCTTCTTTTCCTCGCCGCCGGCAGCGTCATGCACGCGATGAGCGGTGAGCTCGACATGAGAAAGATGGGCGGACTGCGGAAGAAGATACCGATCACCTACTGGACGACGCTCATCGCATGCCTGGCGATAGCCGGTGTGCCCGGCCTGTCGGGGTTCTTCAGCAAGGACGAGATACTCTGGATGGCCTTCAGCAGGTACCACAGCTTCTGGTTCTGGGCCCTGGGCGCGCTCACCGCTGGCCTGACGGCCTTCTACATGTTCAGGATGTTCTTCAACACCTTCCACGGCGAATGCAGGGCGTCGGAAGAGGTGAAGCATCATATACACGAGTCTCCAAAGGTCATGACGATACCTCTGATGATCCTGGCGGTGCTCAGCATCGTCGGCGGCTATGTCGGAGTGCCCCATCTGCTGGGAGGTTCGAACCATATCGAAAAGTGGCTCGAGCCCGTGTTCGGGCACCACGCGCCGGCGGCAGCGACGCATTCGGGCGGTTTCAGTATCGTCAGCACAGCATTCGCGTCTGGTGCCGAGGGTGGGGGAGCGGAGGCCAGTGCGGAGATGCAACTGATGATCGGGGCCATCATCATCGGGTTCCTGGGAATCTTTATCGCCTGGCTGTTCTACATGAAGTATCCCAATCTCCCGAAGAGGTTCGTGGAGAAGTTCCACGGTCTGTTCACATTGGTGCACAACAAGTATTTCGTGGACGAATTGTACGGGTTCATATTCGTGAAGGGCCTGTTCAAGCTTGGCAAGGTCTGCAAGGACTTTTTCGATGAGACGATCATTGACGGCATCATAAACGGGATAGCCGCGGTGCTGTCGGGTATCGGCAGTCTCATCCGGAAGATACAGAGCGGATTCGTTCAGGGCTACGCGTTTGCGATAATATTCGGTGCGATCATCGTTATCGGCTATCTTATTTCGAGAATCTTGTGAAGGTGTGTTCATGACGGTAATGTCGGTCCCAATACTCAGCTTTCTCATATACTTTCCGCTCCTCGGGGCAGTGATCCTGCTTTTTGCCAATCGCAGGAACGCTCAGTTCATCAAGGTCTTTACCCTTGTCATTTCCCTGATCGAGCTTGCCGTATCGATTCCGCTTTTCTTCAAGTTCGATGATGCGGCGAAGACGATGCAGTTCGTTGAAAAAGCGGACTGGTTCCCCGAATGGGGCATCAGCTATTTTCTGGGCATAGACGGCATCAGCCTTCTCCTCGTCCTTTTGACCACATTCCTGACGGTGATATGTGTTCTCTGTTCCTGGAAGGCCATCGAGGACAGGGTGAAGGAGTACTACATAACCTTCCTTTTCCTCGAAACGGCGATGATAGGGACGCTGTGCGCCCTCGATCTCGTGCTTTTCTACGTGTTCTGGGAACTGATGCTTATCCCCATGTATCTCCTCATAGGTGTGTGGGGCGGCCCGCGCAGGATCTACGCCGCCATAAAGTTCTTCCTTTTCACCATGGCGGGCAGCGTTCTGATGCTCGTGGCGATCCTGACGCTGTACTTCTTCTACTATAACAGTACGGGCGTGTACACTTTCAACGTCCTCGAACTCTACAAGGCGAGCGTCCCCATCGCGAAGCAGTACTGGCTTTTCGGGGCCTTCGCCCTCTCCTTCGCCATCAAGGTCCCCATGTTCCCGGTCCACACCTGGTTGCCCGACGCCCATACGGAGGCGCCGACGGCGGGCAGTGTCATCCTCGCAGGCGTTCTGCTGAAGATGGGTACGTACGGTTTCATCCGGTTCGCGATCCCTCTTTTCCCGGCCGCGGCGATCGACGCGATCCCGCTCATGTCGATACTGGCGGTGATCGGCATCATCTACGGTGCCATCGTAAGCATGATGCAGCCGGACCTCAAGAGGCTGATCGCCTTTTCGAGTGTGAGTCACCTTGGCTACGTCATGCTCGGCATATTCGCCTTCAACATGCAGGGGGTCCAGGGGGGTATCTACCAGATGCTGAACCATGGCATATCCACCGGTGGCCTCTTCCTTATCGTCGGCATGATCTACGAGCGGAGGCACACGAGGATGATATCCGACTTCGGCGGCCTCTCGAAGGTGATGCCCATATTCGCGGTCTTTTTCATGATAATCACCCTTTCGTCCATCGCGTTGCCGGGAACGAACGGTTTTGTGGGCGAGTTCCTGATCCTTCTGGGAGCCTTCAAGAATAATGTGGTCTACGGCACGCTCGCGACGACGGGTGTCATACTGGGCGCGGTGTACATGCTCTGGATGTTCCAGAGGGTGATGTTCGGGGTGGTGACAAAGGAAGAGAACAGGAACCTGAAAGACCTTAACGGCCGGGAGATCCTCATACTGGTCTGCATGGTCTTCTTCATAATTCTTATGGGTGTGTACCCGAAGATGTTCTTCAAGAAGATGGACACGTCGGTGGCGGAATACCTTGCCTTTGTGAAGCAGAAGAGCGCCCAGGCGCGGGTTCTCGAAGGGAACACGGTCCCGGGGAAGATGGCCGGAGAAGTGGCGAATACGAATATGACAAGATAGGGGTGCCTGTTAATGGACGCTTCAATAATACCTGCCTGTGAGTTTAGATGGATAATGCCCGAGATCATGCTGACCGGGTGGGGGCTTCTGTTGCTTATCATCGGCGGTCTGACGAGGGGGCCCGTCGCCTCGAAGACCTGCGGCGTGCTCTCCGTGATCGGGTCCCTCTGCGCCATGTACTTCACGGTGAACCTCTGGGGTGCGAACCAGGATGTGTTCAATCAGCTCTATACCATCGATAATTACGGTACATTCTTCAAAGGTCTTTTCATAGCCATCCTTATTCTGGTTTCCGTGGTTTCCCTGCGCTACGCGGACCGGGAGGAGATAGGGTCGGGGGAATACTACGCGCTCCTGATGTTCGGGGTGCTCGGCATGATGGTCATGACATCGTCGCATCATTTTGTCACGATCTTCATCGGCCTTGAGGTCATGTCCCTTTCGATCTACGTGCTCTGCGGACTCCTGAGGGGCAACATTGCGTCCGTCGAGGCTGCCCTGAAATATTTTCTCCTGGGTGCCTTCGCGACCGCGTTCCTCCTTTACGGGATGGCCATGATCTACGGTTCCACGGGACTTATGGACGTGGCCGAGCTCAAGAAATTCTTCCTGATGAAGCAGCCCTTCTCGGCGACGATGTTCATAATAGGCCTGGGCTTCCTGATCGTGGGATTCGGCTTCAAGATAGCCTCGGTCCCCTTTCACATGTGGACGCCCGACGTGTACCAGGGCGCGCCGACCTCCGTCACCGCCTACATGGCGACGGGTGTGAAGGCGGCGGCCTTCGGGGCGCTTATACGTGTTTTCTTCACTGCCTTCGTCCCCTTCCAGTTCGGCTGGTCGGAGATCATCTGGATACTGGCGGTGCTGACGATGTGCGTGGGGAACATCACCGCCCTTGTGCAGCGCGACATCAAGCGAATGCTGGCGTACTCGAGCATCGCGCACGCGGGATACATACTGGTCGCCTTCATAACCGGGGACAGGGCGCTCGCGTCGAGCATGCTCTATTATCTCATGGCGTACTCCTTCATGAACATCGGCGCCTTTACGGTGGTCATCGTCCTGCAGAAGAAGGGCGACAACAACAGCGACCTCGATAGCTACGCGGGGCTTGGCGCCCGTCATCCGTTCATCGCGCTGTGCATGAGCATCTTTCTCCTGTCGCTGGCGGGAGTACCTCCGCTGGCCGGCTTCATGGGAAAATTCTACGTCTTCAGCACGGCCGTCAAGGCGCAATATTACTGGCTGGCCATCATCGGCTTTCTCAACAGCGTTGTGGCCGCTTACTACTACCTTAGGGTCATGATGTACATGTACTTCAGAGAGACCATCGGTGAACCGGGGACGGTCGACAAGGCCCCAAGTTATGGTCTGGTCATGCTCATCTGCATATGGGCCCTCCTGCACATGGGCATCTTCCCGAAGACCTTTCTGTTGATAGCCCAGAAGGCAGTGAGTATCTTCGGTTAGATCCGATACAGGTAGGTAACTGAAGCATATCATGCGGTCGGCCGTGAGGTTTTCTTTGCGGCCGACCGTTTCGTTATCGGGCGAACGGGGTGGACATCTCCGCGGGGGCCATTCGGAAAGACGGCGGGCGCGGGCGCAGAGTATTCGGGAAGGAGTGCTGGATGCCCGCGACAGGAGGACGATATGAGGCTTGCCATCGTAGTGATTCTCTGTGTTGTCTGTTCCGGCGTCTCTTCGCCTTCGGCCGTGTGCGCCTCCGAAGCCTGCCGGGACCTTGTGATGCAAGGGCGGTTCAGCGATGCGGTCCGGGAATGCACGGGGCTGATAGGGTCCGGGAAGTTGTCGAAGGAGGGCCTGGGGGCCGAGCATGCGTGGCGGGGGTTCGCGTACATGGGTGCAGGCGATGCAGGCAAGGCGATGGGCGATTTCGACAGGGCCATAGAGATGGACCCGAAGAACGACATGGCGTATCTCGGCCGCGGCCAGATCCATGAGATGAAAAAGGATTACGGGGCCGCGCGTGTGGATCTGTCCAGGGCAATAGAGATCAATCCGGGCAATTCGGCGGCCCTGGCGCACAGGGGGATGATCTCCTACGTCGAAAAGAAATACGGGGACGCCCTGGGGGACCTCAACAGATCCATCGAACTTGATCCGAAGAATGCCCGGGCGTTGTGTTTTCGGGGTAACACGCACGCGGCGATGAAGGAGCAGCAAAAGGCGGTCGATGATTATACGAGGGCGCTCGAGCTGAACCCCGGAGATTTTCTGAGCCTTCTCGGCCGCGGCCTTGTGCAGAAGAAGATGAAGCGTTACGATGAGGCCCTGGCGGACTACAATGGGTTGATAAAGGTCGCACCGGGTTTCTGGCAGGCCTACCAGGGGCGGGCGGACATCTACGCGGCGACGAAGAGATACGGGCGGGCGATCGAAGACCTGTCGAGGGCGATAAGGATCGATCCGGCCCAGGTTGTCCTCTATTCGCAGCGGGGCCTGACGTATGTCTTCTACAGGCGGCCCGACAAGGCGAAGGAAGACTTCTCAAAGGCCATCGAACTGAGTCCGTCGAGTGCGGCCCTCTACCTGACAAGAGCGGCTCTGTACAGAGAGGTGGGTCGACTCGATGAATCCGTGGGGGACCTTAAGAAGGCGCTGGAGCTGAAGCCGGGAAACCTCGCCACGATGATGCTTCTCGCGAGAGTAGAGTCTCTCCGGAATAACGCATCGGAGGCATGCAGGTGGCTCAACGCCGCGTACGCAACAGGAGGCTTGCGCAACAGGAATCTCGTCACAAGAGAGAAAGATCTTGACAATATACGATACAGCGAATGCTATATGAAGTTCATGGAACGGTAGGAAAGAGGGTGCTCGAGCGGCTTTAAGCGGGTGCAGCCATTTTGTCAGGGATCCGGAACGAATACGCGGTGGGCGGGAACCCATGTGTCGCCTACCTTTTGGGCAGGGACGATGGTCCACTGGCCGGAGGTCTCTTTCTTGCTGTAGCGGGTAACGAAGTCCGGGTCGGGGGAGGCATAAGGCTGGCGGGTATCGATCGGCCGGTATGCCGGCTGGGAGACGGTCGGCTGGGTCGGCTGTCGTGAGCTCTGGCTCATCGCACCGATGACCAGGGCGCCGGCCAGTACCGTGCCGGCCAGGACCGCAGCCGGTACCCAGTAATCGCCGGAACAGCCGCAGCATCCCCTGTAGGGCCCATAATAGTACCGCCGTGCCTCTCCAATGGTGGGAACAGCAAGGGAAAGGCAGACAGTGACCGTAAGTATCGCAGCCAGTTTTCTCATAATTCTCGTATAAGTATATCACCCTTCTCCGTGAATGTAAGCACCTTTATACCAATGCATTTCAATGCTCATCGTCCCAACGTTCTCTCGAGGATCACGACGGCAGTCTCCACGTACTTCGGGCACACGGTGTGGAAGAGGTCCTTCTCGATCGCCTCGTGATATCCCGCGAGGGTTGAGATATCGCATCCGAGGAGTTCCCGGCAGGCGATGGATCCGTGGGCCTCTGTGAACTCGCGGGCGAAACCCTGCACTGCCCCGTACATGGTCTCCTTGGCGGGTCTGTCGACGCTGGACGCGTACCCGCTGTCGAGGCCGATTACCATGAAAGCGCCCGTCACCGCGCCGCAGGTGAGACCCATCGCTCCCATGCCGCCCCCGAAGGAGCTGGCCATCTTCAAACCCTTCTCGGGGTCGAGCCCCGGTTCATCCGCGAAGGCCAGTAGGACGGACTGAGCGCAATTGAGCCCGCTGGCAAATGCCTCGAGTGCCTTTTCCTTTCTTGTCATGAGGTACCTCCCTTTCGTGCCGTTGTCTGCCCTGCGTTATCGGCTCGTGTCCGCGAGCCCGTTAGTCGATGTGAAATATTAAGGGGTAAGAACCGTTCGGGCTTTTCACTATGGTAACAGGGGACGGTTTTCGGTGTCAACACGGCGAGCCCCGGCAGACCTTGTATTCGCGGCTCTCGCGGGTTATACTAGAGCGCGTTGAGACCGTTTTTTCTGCAAGGACCCAGAATGGAAAAATTCTTCTACCCAGAGAGCGTTGCCGTGTTCGGTGTTTCCGAGGCACAGTCCAATCTTGCCCGCGTCATAGTGGAGAACCTTCTGCGCTTTGGCTTCCGGGGGGGTATCTACCCCGTCGGAACGGCCCGGGGCGTGGTTGCCGGGATAGAGATAAAGGAGAACCTCGACGGGGTGGCGGCCGCGCCCGACCTTGCCGTGGTGCTCGTGCCCGCCCGGTACGCCCCTCAAACCCTGGAGGCATGCGGGGAGAAAGGAATACACAACGTGGTCCTGGAATCGGGCGGCTTCAGCGAGCTCTCCGGAGACCGTGAGACTCTGGAGGCCGAGGTGCTCTCGATAGCGCGGCGGCACGGCATGACCTTCGTCGGGCCCAATTGCTTCGGCGTTGTTAATCTCGAGGCCGGGGTCGTTCTTCCCTTCTTCATCATAGACCCGGAATACATGAAAGAGGGGTCAGTATCGCTCATATCCCAGAGCGGCGGCGTTTTCTACGATACCTGCATGCTCTGTTCCGTGGAGAACGTGGGCCTGAGGAAACTCGTGAGCATCGGCAACAAGCTCATGACGAACGAGAACGACGTTCTCGAGTACATCCTCAAGGACGGGGGAACGGCTGTCGTCGGGCTCTACCTGGAGAACTTCTCGGACGGCAGGCGGTTCATGGCCCTTGCGGCCTCGTCGGACAAACCCATCGTGGTCCTCAAGGCCAACAGAAGCCCGGCGAGCGGCGAGATAGCGAAATTCCACACCACCGCGCTCGCCGGCGACGATGATGTGGCCGACGCCGCCATGCGGCAGGCCGGTGTCATCAGGGTGGCCAATTTCCAGGAGATGGTGGACTGTTTCAAGATATTCAGTCTGCCCGTGCTCAAAGGAAGGAGGCTTGCCCTCATCTCGCGGTCCGGCGGCCACGGCGTGTTGAGCGCCGACGCGGCCAGAAGATACGGTTTTGAGTTCGCCCCTCTCTCGGATGGCTTCTTCGAGGGGATAGCGCGGAAGAAGCTCAATGTCATCGCGGCGACGAACCCGCTGGACATCGGAGACGTCTACGACCTCGGCGAATACGGTTCCATCCTCGAGATGGCGCTTCGGGAGGACGAGGTGGACGGGGTCGTCTTCATCGTCACCTACAGCTCCGAGAGTGATGGCGGCAAGGTGAGGGATTTTCTCCGTTTCGCCTCGCGGATCACACCGCTGTATGACAAGCCGGTGGCCCTTTGCGTCGTGACGAACAGGGCGGAATGGTTCGCTGTGAAAGAGGCGGCCGATCTTCCCGTCTTCACCGATGTGGACCAGGCGATGAGGGCCCTTGCGTGGTCGTACGGGCATTGTCTGGCGAAGAGCTGCGGACCCCGTGCGTTTCCGGAAGACTTTGCGCGCCTGGCGTCGGGGGTTCCGCCCGATGACGGGTCCGGCAGACGCTTCCTCGAGCCCGAGGAGTGTTTCTCCCTGCTTTCACGATGGGGTCTGCCCGTCGCGGACCATGTCGCCGCGCGAGACCGTGATGAAGCGCTGGCGGGCGCCGCGCGCCTGGGGTACCCTGTGGCCCTGAAGGCGGGCGAAGGCGGCCTCTTGCACAAGTCGGAGGCGAAAGGCGTGCTGCTCGGTATCGAGGGCCCCGAGGACCTCCTGAATGCCCTCGATTCGATGGAGGCGAAGCGATATCTGATCCAGAGGATGGCACCCCCGGGTCGAGAGGTCATCGTCGGGGGGCGCTTCGACAACGAGTTCGGACCCGTTGTCGTTTGCGGACTTGGCGGAATATACGTCGAGATCCTGGCCGACAGGTCCATTCGGGTCGCGCCCGTGGACGATGAAACCGCCGGCAGGATGATCGCGGAATTGAAAGGCATTGCGATCCTTGAAGGGGCACGGGGCAGAAAGCCGGCAGACATACCAGCCCTCAGGGATGTCATCGTCCGGCTGTCGGCACTTCTCGCTGAGAATCCGCGCATCGTCAACCTCGACATCAACCCGGTGATCGTCTACGATGAGGGCGAAGGTTGCGCGATTGTCGATGCCAAAGTGGAAATGACCGATTGAGACGACCTCGAGTCCACCGGCTGGCAAAACGGTTTGTAAAAGATCTCTTCATATGATACAACCTACCTGAGATATGCCAAACAACCTGCTGCGACAGATACCGAAGGTGGATTCCATACTTGAGAGCGCCGGCTGGGCGTCCCTTGTTTCCGTCTGTCCCGAGCCCATAGCGAAGGATGTCCTTCGCGAGCATCTCGATTCCCTGCGTCTTAGCATACGGGAAGGGCGGGTAGTCGCGGTGCCCTCCATAGACGAGATCGTGACCGCCGTGGGCATAAGAGCGGCTGTCCTCATCGAGCCGGGGCTGAAAAGGGTCATCAACGCCACAGGTATTATCATCCATACGAACCTGGGAAGATCGCTTCTCGCGAGCCGGGCCGTCAATGCCATCATGAGGGTCGCCACGGGCTACTCCAACCTCGAGTATGATATCGAGAAAGGCGAGCGGGGCAGCCGGTACGACCATTGCCGGTCCGTCTTGAGGACGCTTACCGGCGCGGAGGACGCCCTCGTCGTCAACAACAACGCCGGCGCGGTCTTCCTCATCCTCAATACCCTGGCGGAAGGCAAAGAGGTGATCATCTCGCGGGGCGAACTCATCGAGATCGGGGGTTCCTTCCGGATACCCGATGTGATGAAGAAGTCCGGCGCCGTGCTCAGGGAAGTGGGGACCACGAATAGGACGTACATCGAGGATTTCGAGCGGGCCATCGGTGACAACACGGGCCTTATCATGAAGGCCCACACGAGCAACTACCGCATCCGGGGGTTTGCGCATGAGGCGTCCTCGGAGGAGCTCGTCGCGCTGGGGAAGAGGTACAATATTCCCACCTATTACGACACGGGCAGCGGGCTCTTCTACAATTTCGAAGACCTCGGTGCCTCGGGCGAGCCCCTGATACCTCAGGAACTGAAAAAAGGCTTCGATGTCATATCCTTCAGTGGCGACAAACTGCTGGGAGCGCCCCAGGCGGGGATCGTGATCGGCGAGAAAGGCTGTCTCGGGGCCATGAAGCAAAACCCCATGACGAGGGCGCTGCGCCCCGACAAGTTCACCCTTGCCGGCCTTGAGGCGACGTTGCTCCTCTGCCTCGATGCCGGTTCGGCGGCCGGGATTCCCACTATCAGGATGATCCTCGAGGAGAAGGGGGCCGTCGGGAAGAGGGCGAGGCGGGTCGCCTCACAGTTGAGGAAAAGATGCCCCGATGCCGGGGTCTCCGTCATCGACGTCGACTCCGAAGTGGGCGGCGGGAGCTTTCCCGACATGGTCATCCCTTCCGTCGGTGTGGCACTCGAGTCCCGGACGATGACCATCGCGGCCCTGGAGGCCAAGCTCAGACATCTCCCTCTCCCCGTCATCGCGCGGATCGAAAAGGAAAGGCTCATACTCGACCTGAGAACGGTCCTCGCGGAAGATGAGGCCGATCTCGTCGCGGCGGTGGCCCGCGCCTTCGAAAATGACCGATAGTTTCAGGATCGTCTGTGACGTAAGCGATGTGCGGCTCGACGTCTTTCTCTCCGAAAAGCTTTCCCTGACACGGACCAAGGTAAAAGAGATGATCGACGGCGGCCACGTGAGCGTCGACGGCAGGACGCCCAAGCCCGCCATGCGCCTGAAGGAGCGCATGGAGATAGCGGGAGAGGTCCCGCGGGAGACGGCCCTCGACGTGGCGCCGGAGGAGATAGCCCTCGACATCCTTTACGAGGACGATCACTTCCTGGCCGTCAACAAACCGGCGGGTATGGTCGTCCACCCGTCTTTCGGCCACAGCTCGGGCACGCTGGTGAACGCGGTGCTGGGATACCTCGAGAGACTGGGTTCAAGGTTCAAGGTTCAAGGATCAAGAGAGCAGGAACCCTGCAGCGAAAGCGACATGGCGGGGGTGAGGCCGGGGATCGTGCATCGGCTGGACAAGGGGACGACGGGGGTCATTCTCGTCGCCCGTGATGAGAGGACGCAGGAGAGACTGTCGGTGCTCTTCAAGGACAGGAAGGTCCGGAAGACGTATCGGGCGGTCGTGGAGGGGACGCCCGGCCCCGATTCCTGGACGGTCGAGGGCAATATCGGGCGCCACCCGGTGGAGCGAAAGAAGATGGCCGTGCTGCGCTCCGGCGGAAGGCAGGCGCAGACAAGCTTCAAGGTCCTGGAGAGGCTGGAGGGTTTTTCCTACGTCGAGGCCTATCCCACGACGGGCAGGACCCACCAGATACGGGTCCACCTGAACCACGCCGGCTATCCCATCGTCGGCGACGAGACATACGGCAGGAGGGCGAAGAGGTCCGCGGCGAGGCCCCTTCTCCACGCCTGGCGGATAGAGTTCATCCACCCCGCGACATTGAAACCCGTGGCCATCGAGGCGCCCGTTCCCGCAGACATGATCGATTTCGTCGAAAAACATCGTGGACAACTGCATTAGAAAACCCGTAAACTACAACATGAAACGTGTTCTGTAAGGATGGGGTGGGGTTGTGAAGGAATTTGTACTCGAGAACAGGAATGATTGGGAATACTACCATGTCCCGGGGTTGACGGATGCGGGTATCCTGCACGGGTTCTTCACCCGGAGGTCGCCTGCGTCCCCGCTTAGGGGACGGGAGGCGGAGGCGTTCCTCGACGCCTTTTCGCTCAGCGACGCCGTCTCGCTGAGCCAGGAGCACGGAACCGATATCCACGTGATCGCTAATGGCGACAGGCCTTCGAAGGGCGACGGGATCCTTCTGTACAAACGGGGCATTGCAGGGGTGATCAACACCGCGGACTGCCTGTGCGTCATTCTCGTCGACCCCGGCTTCCCCATGGTGTCCATCGTCCACGCCGGCTGGCGCGGCACCCTCAAGAAGATAACCTCCCGGGCGGTCGGGATGATGACGGAGCGGGGAGCGGCGACACAGCGCATGCTTGCCCTCATGGGCCCCTCGATCCGCGGCTGCTGTTACGAGGTCGGCAGGGAGGTCACGGACGCGTTCCTCGACGCGGGTTTCCCCGGGAACATCCTGACCTCCGTCAACGGTTCGCTGCACCTCGACCTCGAGGCTGCCAACGCTCACCTCGTCCTCGAGGAGGGCGTCACGTCGATCTTCGACACGGGATTGTGCACCTGCTGCAGCGGTGATGACTTCGTTTCCTATCGCAGGGGCGCCCGCAACGCCCGGCAGATGAACTTTGTGGCGATAAGAGACAGGTGATGGGAGAAGAAAGGGAAAAGACGGGTTATGGGTGATAGGTTATGGGCAGCGGGAAAGGACAAAGAAGAGGCGGGCGATAGGTGATAGGCGATGGGAAGAGAAAAGGAAGAGACGGGTGATGGGTTGCAGGTAATGGGGTAAGAGGTAAAGAGGAGAGGGTATTTCCGATTACCTATCACCCATAGCCCAAGACCCGTTCTTATGAAACTTAAAAAAGAGCTTTCGATCATCATCGGTATCCTCGTTGCCTTCGGGGCGCTTGTCCTGATCGAGTCGAGTCTTCCCAACTTTGCGCGGTTCTTCCCGGTGTGGGAGAACAAGCTTCTCGTCGTCGTTCTGAACATCAACCTCCTGCTCATCCTTCTGCTTCTGTTCCTCATCACCCGCATCATCCTCAAGGCATACATCGAGAAGAAACGGGGGATCTGGGGGTCGGGCCTCAAAAAGAGGCTGACCTCGACGCTCCTCTTTATTTCCATCGTGCCTTCTTTCACCCTATTCATTCTGGCGACGGGTTTCTTTTATGTGAGCATGGACCGGTGGTTCAGCCAGCAGGTCGAGGACACCATGGAAAGCGCCCTCGAGCTTTCCCGGCTTCACTACGAGGAGGTCTTCCAGCGCCACACGAGGATCGGGGAGCAGATGGCGGAGGAGATCGGGAAAAAGGAACTGCTCGAGGATGAGAAAGGCCTCAGAAAGCTCCTCAGGCAGTACGAGCGGACCCACCTGCTCGGCTACGTGGCCGTTTACGATCCCCGGTCGGCGGCGATGGTCAGGGTCGGGGGCTCCGCGAAGTCCGAAAGGACGATCCTTTCGAAACTGAAGCTCTTCACGGGGAAGGAGGTTTCCCAGGAGATCATCCCCGACGAGCAGGGCGAGATGCTCGTGGTGGGCATGCGCCTCGCGCCGGCGGGGGACAGCGCTCCCATACTCTTTCTCGGTGACACGATAAGGATCCAGGGCAAGGAGCGCATGAGGCAGATCGCCGTCACGAGCAAGGAGTTCAGGGAATCCCGCGTGTTCAAGAAGGTCCTCAAGTACAGTTTCATCATTCCTCTTTTCCTCATCACCATCCTCACCATCTTCGTCTCCCTCTGGGTGGGCATCAAGATGGCCACGGAGATCACCGTCCCCATAGAGAAGATGAAGGAAGGCGCGGCCATCATAGCCACGGGGAAGTTCGACATCAATCTCGAGGATAGGGGAAAGGACGAGATCGGCACGCTCGTGAAGGCCTTCAACACCATGGCGAAGGAGCTCAAGATAGCCAAGGACGAGATAGAGGACAAGAGCCGCTCCCTGGAGTTCGTCCTCAACAATGTGGCCGCCGGCATCATCTCGACGGACAAGAAAGGAACCATCCTTCTCGCGAACAACGCCGCGCGCGTCATACTCGGCGTCGAGAGGGAAAAGCTGGAGGGGATGTCCCTGAGAGAGGTCTTCGGCAACGATTTCAAGGCGCTTACGAAGTCGTTCCTGAGGGAGGTCAGGGCCTCGAAGGGCGAGAGCATCACGAAGGATTTAAGGCTCAACCTCAAGAAGGACATAACATACCTCAGGGCTTCGCTCACGGCCCTTAAGGACGAGCGCAGAAGGGTGGCAGGATTCATCATCGCCTTCGACGACATCACCCACGTGGTGCGCGCGGAGAAGCTGGCTACATGGCAGGAGGTGGCGCGCAAGCTCACCCACGAGATCAAGAACCCTCTCACGCCCATCGTTCTGTCGGCCGAACGCATCCGCAGGAAGCTGATGGCGCGGTTCACAGGGCCCGACAAGGGCGTTCTCGACGAGACGACCTCGGTCATCATCCGGTCCGTGGCTGATATCAAGGACTTGGTCAACGAGCTTACCAAGCTCACCCACACATCCCAGGCGAGGACCCTGGAGGACCTGAACGGCGTCGTTGACGAGACCCTGGACCTCTACCGGAACCTCTATCACAACATATCGATAGGTTTCGAGCCCGGGGAACTCCCTCTCGTGCGTGTGGACCGCGACGGGCTGAAACGGGCCTTCATCAACCTCATCACAAACGCCGTCAAGGCCATCGACGGCAAAGCGGGGACCATCACGGTCCGCACGCGGTACGACAGGGCGAAGCGCGCCGGCATCATCGAATTTACGGACAGCGGCAAGGGTGTCCCCGACCAGGACAAGGAGAAGGTCTTCGACCCCTACTTCACGAAGGACGAAGGCGGCACCGGCCTCGGTCTCGCGATCGTCCACTCCATCATCCTCGAGCACCACGGCAGGATACGGGTCGAAGACAACGTGCCAGAAGGCGCGAAGTTCATCATAGAGATACCCATAACAGAGACTGCTTGAACCGGAAAAGACAGTTGCAGCCGCTTGAACCGCTTGAACGTTAAAAGACGAAGGAAAGTCCCGGCGGCATGGCACAATACCATCGACCGGGGACACTGCTTGCGTAGATGCCTTACCCGCTTTCCTACGGTTCAAGCTGTTCAAGCTGTTCAAGCGGTCTGCCGGGCCGGAGCCCGGCAGACCTGTCTTTTCCCGCCTTTCTGTGTTATATTATTGCCTATGAAGGTTATCTGCACGAACAGGAAGGCCTATCACGAGTACCATATCGAGGAGAAGTTCGAGACGGGGATAGTCCTTACGGGCACGGAAGTGAAGTCACTCAGGGAAGGCAGGGCGAACCTCAAGGAAAGCTACGCCAAGGTCAAGGACGGCGAGGTTTTCGTCGTGAACGCCCACATAAGCCCCTATTCCTGCGGGAACATATACAACCACGAGCCGAAGAGGACGCGCAAGCTCCTCATGCACAAGAGGGAGATCATGCGGCTCATCGGCAAGGTCAAGGAGAGGGGATACACGCTGATCCCCCTTTCCCTTTACTTCGACAAGAGGAACAGGGCCAAGATGGAACTGGCACTGGCAAAGGGGAAGACACTTTATGACAAAAGGGAGGGAATCAGGCGCAAGGACGAGAAACGTCTCATGGAACGTGAGGAAAGAATGCGATGACGGGGGCGACTGGCTTCGACAGGGAAGTGAGGGTCAGAGAGGCATGCCGGGTTACTGCTTACCCGTACCCAAGCGGAACTAAACACAACTGCAGACTCTCACGAGTACGCACTGGCTGCCTAGTAAGCAGCCACATCATCCGGACCTTCCTCCTGCTTTAGGTCCGTGTATGGTGTCATCTTAGCGGGATAGTCCGGCGTAACGCCTATAGCGCCGGGCGAAACCTTGTAGGCTGGGGCAGTGAGGAACCCGTCAGCGGGTGCCTGGCTGTCCGAGATCTAAAACGCTGACTAAGCATGTAGTCTGTCTGAAGCCTTCTTTTCTGGACGTGGGTTCGATTCCCACCGCCTCCACCATATATCAACCCTCCGGTACCCCGGGTTGACGCGCCCGCGCTATTTTGATACCCTGAAAGGACCCCATGCAAAGACAATCCGGCTGGAGATCGAAGTCAAAAGAGGACATCAAGGAGATTTACAGCTTCGCCGAAGGGTACAAGGCCTTTCTCGACGAGGCGAAGACCGAACGGGAGGCCGTGCGGTCCATCATTCGGACCCTCGAAGCAGAGGGCTTTGGGACTGACCCCTCGGGGGAACGTGTGTTTGCCGTCAACAGGGGCAAGGAAGTGATGGCCTTCGTCCGGGGGAGCGGTGACATCTCCGAAGGGCTCAACATCGTCGTGGCCCATATCGATGCCCCGAGACTCGACCTCAAGCAGAACCCCCTCTACGAGGATATCGACCTGGCGCTCCTGAGGACCCACTATTACGGCGGCATCAAGAAGTACCAGTGGGTCGCCGTCCCCCTCGCCATCCACGGGGTGGTGGTGAAGGCGGACGGGGAATCCGTTGACATCTGCATTGGTGAAAAAGAGGACGACCCCGTCTTCCTCATCGACGATCTGCTGCCCCACCTCTCCAGAAAGACGCAGGACGAGAAGAAGCTCGGCGATGCCATCGACGGGGAGAAGCTCGTCGTCCTCTTCGGGTCGCTACCGCTTACCGGTGCGGAGAAGGAGCCCGTGAAACAGTACGTCCTCAGGATGCTGGGCGACGCCTACGGCATGACCGAGGATGATCTCATCAGTGCCGAGATCGAGGTGGTACCCGCTTTCAAGGCGCGGGATGTCGGCATCGACCGCAGCATGGTTGGCGGCTACGGCCAGGATGATCGGGTATCGGCATACACCCTCCTCAAAGGGCTCTGCGCCGTGAAGGACCCGCGGAGGCATTGCCTCGCGATCTTCACGGACAAGGAGGAGATAGGCTCCGAGGGCTCGACGAGCATAAAATCGGCCTTTCTTCATGTCTTCCTCGACGATGTGCTGGCCGGGATGGGAATAAAGGCCGACGAGGCCCTGATGAGGAAGGCCCTCTTCCGCTCGAAGGCGCTTTCCGCCGATGTGAACGGAGCGGTGGACCCCACCTTCCAGGAGGTCCACGAAAAACAGAACGCCTGCTATCTCGGCCGCGGACCGTGCATAACGAAGTTCACCGGACATATGGGCAAGATAGGGGCGAGCGACGCCAATGCCGAGTATGTCGCGGAGATAAACAGGCTCTTTGACACGTCGGGCATCATCTGGCAGACGGGCGAACTGGGGAAGATAGATGAAGGCGGCGGCGGCACGGTGGCGAAGCACCTTGCCGTTTACGGCATGGACATCATCGACTGCGGAGCGCCCATTCTGGTCATGCACTCTCCCTATGAACTTTCGAACAAGCTCGACATTTTTGAGACATACAGGGCATTTCAGGCCTTTTTTAAGATGTAAGGAACGGAGGCGCCACGCGAATGACGGATTTCGAACACATAGATATACCTGACGTCCTGCCCTTGTTGCCGGTGCGCGACATGGTGATGTACCCGAGTGTCCTCTTGCCCCTCTTCGTGGGACGCGACATGTCCATCAACGCCGTCGAGAAGTCGCTGTCGCAGGACCGCCTCATCGTGGTGGCGGCCCAGAAGGACCTCACCGATGAAGACCCGCTGCCCGAAAGGATCTACACCGTGGGCGTCGTGTCCCAGATCATGCGCATGCTCAGGCTCCCCGACGGAAGGGTGAAGGTCCTCATCCAGGGTCTCAGGAAGGCGAAGATCGAGGAATACATCCAGGAGACCCCTACCTTTCTCGTCAGGCTGAGCACCATCGAAGAGCCCATCATAACGGAGATCACCCTGGAGATCGAGGCGCTCATGCGCTATGTCAAGGAGGAGATGGAGAAGGTTGTCTCCATGGGCAGGATGGTGCCCCCCGACATCCTTATGGTCCTCGACACCATTGACGAGCCTGGACGGCTCGCCGACATAGCCGCCGCCAACCTGGGGCTCAACGTCGACAAGGCCCAGGAGGTCCTGGAGATCGCCGATCCCGTCGAGCGCCTGAGGAAGCTCTCAGAGATCCTGGGCAAGGAGATCGAACTCCTAAATATGCAGGCCAAGATACTCTCCCAGGCCAAGGAGGAGATGTCCAAGTCCCAGAGGGAGTATTTCCTCAGGGAACAGATGCGCGCCATCCGCACCGAGCTCGGCGAGGGCGACGAGCGTACGGAGGAGGTCGAGGAGCTCCGCAAGCGCATCAAGAAGGCGAAGATGCCCAAAGAGGTGGAGAAGGAGGCGAAAAAGCAGCTCGAACGCCTCGACATGATGCACCCCGACGCCGTCGAATCCACGATGGTGCGGACATACCTCGAATGGCTTGTCGAGCTCCCCTGGAGCAAATCCACGAAGGACAACATCGACATAAAGAAGGCGCGCGCGATCCTCGATAAGGACCACTACGACCTCGACAAGGTGAAGGACCGCATCCTGGAGTTCCTGAGCGTCATGAAGCTCAAGGCCGACATGAAGGGCCCCATCCTGTGCTTTGTGGGACCGCCGGGTGTGGGCAAGACGTCGCTCGGCAAGTCCATCGCCCGGGCCATCGGCCGCAAGTTTTCCCGCATATCGCTGGGCGGCATGAAGGACGAGGCGGAGATCCGCGGCCACAGGCGCACGTACGTTGGCTCCATGCCGGGCAGGATCATACAGTACATCAAGATAGCCGGGACGAACAACCCTGTCTTCATGATGGACGAGATAGACAAGATCGGGAACGATTTCCGGGGAGACCCCGCGAGCGCGCTCCTCGAGGTGCTCGATCCCGAGCAGAACAACGCCTTCAGCGATCACTACCTGAACGTTCCTTTCGACCTGTCGAAGGTCATGTTCATCACCACCGCGAACCAGATGGACACCATTCCCTCGGCCTTGCGCGACAGGATGGAGGTCATCGATATCCCCGGATACACCGAAAAGGAGAAGCTCGAAATAGCCAGGCGTTACCTCGTCCCCAAGCAGCTCTCCGAGAACGGCCTCACGGGCGCGCGGCTCAGCATAACCGACAAGGCCATGGAGAAGATCATTAACGAATACACCCGCGAGGCGGGTCTGAGGAACCTCGAAAGGGAGATCGCCATGGTCGCCCGGAAGGTGGCAAGAAGGGTCGCCGAGGGGGACAAGAAGAAGGTGACCCTCACCCCGAAGAACGTCCACGACTTCCTGGGGCCCGTCAAGTACCTGCCCGACAGCCAGATGGAGCAGGATTATGTGGGCGTGGCGAGCGGGCTTGCCTGGACGGAGTTCGGCGGCGACGTGCTCTACGTCGAGGCCTCCTGCCGCAAGGGCAAGAAGGAACTGACCCTCACGGGCAACATGGGCGAGGTGATGAAGGAATCGGTGCAGGCGGCGCTCACCTATATCAAATCGAAGGCGGAGGCTCTCGGCATCGATAAGGCCATCTTCGACGATCTGGAGATGCACGTCCACGTGCCCCAGGGCGCCATCCCCAAAGACGGTCCCTCGGCGGGCATCACCATGGCCGTTGCCATGATAAGCGCCATCACGGGACGTCCCATCAACAGGAAGATAGCGATGACGGGGGAGATCACCCTGACGGGCAGGGTCCTTCCCATAGGTGGTCTCAAGGAAAAGACCCTCGCCGCCCTGCGCAACCGGATGAAAAGGGTCCTCATCCCCCACGAGAACGACCACGAGCTTGTCGAGATACCCCAGTACGTGAAGAAGAAGATCACCTTCCTTTCCGTGAAGACCATGGACGACGTGGTGGCGGCAGTTTTTGGAAAAAAGGTGTGAAACATGAAAGAAGCATCCTTTTATGAGAAGAGGGACGGTAAGACCATCCATTGTTTTCTGTGCCGCCACAACTGCGTCATTGCCGACGGCAAAAGGGGCCTGTGCGGTGTCCGCGAGAACAGGGATGGCACCCTCTACAGCCTTGTCTGGGGCCTTCCCTGTGCCTACCACGTGGATCCCATAGAAAAGAAGCCCCTCTTTCACTTCTATCCCGGCTCGAAGGCCTTCTCAGTGGCCACGGTGGGATGCAACTTCCGCTGCCTCCACTGCCAGAACCATGATATCTCCCAGGGTCCCCGCGAGAACGGGAGGGTCTTCGGAGAGACGGTGAGCCCCGGGGAGATCGTGGAGCAGGCGCTCGCGGCACGGTGCGCGAGCATCTCCTACACCTACACCGAACCGACCATCTTCTTCGAATACGCCTTCGACATAGCACGCGAAGCCCGGGAAAAGGGCATGGCGAACAACTTCGTGACCAACGGGTACATCGAGGAGGCGCCGCTTCGGGCCATCGCCCCCTATCTCGACGCGGCGAACATCGACTTGAAAGGCTTCAGCGAGGTCTTTTACAGGGACGTATGCGGGGCTCGGCTTTCCGGTGTCCTCGATTCGATACGCCTTTACAGGGAACTGGGGGTCTGGATAGAGCTGACGACGCTCATCATACCGGGGCACAATGACAGCGATGAGGAACTGAGGTCCATCGCGCGGTTCATAGCGAAAGACCTCGGCGTGGAGGTGCCCTGGCACGTGAGCGCCTTCTATCCCACCTACAAGCTCCTCGACGTGGAGCCGACGAGCCCGCAGAGCCTCGCCCGGGCCCGGGAGATAGGCCGCGATGAGGGGCTCCGTTATGTCTACGAAGGCAACATCCCCGGCTCCGGGGGAGAGAACACCTCCTGCCACAACTGCGGCAAGACGGTCATAGGGCGTTACGGGTACTCGATCACGGAGTACAACCTGAAGGGCGGGGCCTGTAAATTCTGCGGCACCGTTCTCGACGGCAGGGGGTTCTGACCCGCCGGGCAAGGCCCCCGGCGAAGAAATGTCTTGAAATAAAGTCACTCCCTTAATTAAATATAGAATACCTAATCCTTAAACAAATGAAGCAACGAAGGGGGAGACATGCGTTTCTTTGAGAATATCAGGATAGGCAAACGTCTCGGCATCGGTTTCGCCATCTTCATCGTCATCATAGCGCTCTTGGCCCTTCTGGGTTTCAAGATCATCGATGACGTGGACAGGAAGGCCGGCCATATCGTCGAGGCGGCCTTGGAGAAGACCATCCTCGCCAACACCGTAATGGGGGCGATCTACAACGCCTACAATTCCATGGGTGTCATCGCTTTTGCCACGGACGCCGCCGTCATCGAGGCGGAAAAGGAGAACCTGGGCGGGATGCGGCAGACCTATGGCGAGGCCCTGGCGAAGCTCGAAAAACTCGAGCAGGACCCCAAGGGAAAGGACCTCATCGCCCGCTTCAAACAGACGACAGCGAAGGCGAAGGACTCCAACAACCGGATCATCGAGTACGCGGGGGGCAAGGAACAGGCAAGGGCGATAGAGACATATATCAACGAGAACAAACCTGCCACAAAGGAGATCATCACGACCCTGCAGTCCATCATCCGGTACCAGGAGGACAATGTCCGCGGCCAGTTCGCGTCCATCCGCGAGGCCAACAGGAAGTACACCCTGATCCTCCTCGTCTTCGGCATAGCCGCCGTGGTGCTCGGCATCATCCTTTCCGTCACGATCACCCGGAGCATCGTCGTGCCCATCCGCGGGAACACCCGGGCGGTGAAGGCCATGGCGAAAGGGAACCTCGCCTTTGAGGTCCCCACGGACAGGAAGGACGAGTTCGGCGACGAGATGAAGGCGGCGAAGGAAATGGTGGAGAAGTGGCGCGAGATCGTCGGGAGCCTCAAATCGGCCGCGGCGAGCATATCCTCCGCCGGTGTCCAGCTCAGCGCCAGCGCGGAGCAGATGTCGAAGGGCTCCGGGGAGCAGGCCAACCGGTCGTCCCAGGTGGCCGCGGCCTCCGTGGAGATGTCACAGACGGTAGTCGACATAGCGCGCAACACGAACAACATAGCGAACTCGGCGGCGAATACGGTGAAGATAGCGAAGGAAGGCGAAGAGATAGTCAACCAGGCCACGAAGGAAGTGGAGGAGATAGCCCGGACCGTCGGCGATTCCGCCGAATCGATACGGACCCTCGGGGAGCGTTCGAACCAGATCGGAGAGATCGTCAACGTCATCGATGACATTGCCGACCAGACGAACCTCCTGGCGCTCAACGCCGCGATCGAGGCCGCCCGGGCCGGCGAGCAGGGCAGGGGTTTCGCGGTCGTGGCCGACGAGGTGCGCAAGCTGGCGGAGCGCACCGCGAACTCCACCTCGGAGATCGGCGGCATGATCAACGCGATCCAGGGCGATGTGGAACGTGCCGTCATGACCATGAACACCGTGGCGAAGAAGGTGGAAACGGGCGTCGACCTCTCCGGGAAGGCGGGCCAGTCGCTCCGGGTCATCGTGACGAGCGTCGACGACCTCCTGGGAATGGTCCAGCAGATCGCTTCGGCAACGGATGAGATGAGCGCCACATCGGAGGAGATCAACAGGGACATCGAGCAGATCGCGGCCGTCTCCCGGGAGACGTCGGCAAGCTCGGAACAGACAGCCCAGGCATCGGGAGAGCTGGCGAAGCTCTCGAACGACCTCGAGGATATCGTCAGCCGCTTCCGGGTGTGAAAGGCGCCTCGCCATTACGCCTAACATAATGTTTTCATGGAAGAACGAAGCTTGTCAGCTTTGTGAAGGGTATTGTGAATTTTTTCCTATGTTTGGTTGACAATCGAAAAAGAAAATGTTTAATATAGGGAGCCAATCCATACCGTTCCACAGGTAATTATGGTTATTCATTATTCATCTCAAAGGAGGTCCATAGATGAGTGTCAAAAAAGGTTTAAGCACTGCACTATTGTTGTTGATGTTCACTCTCGTCGCTTTGCCGGCGTTCGCCGGTGAGGCGGACATCATCCTGCCGGATCTGTCGACGGTCACGTTCACTATCTTCGGCAGCGTGGTGAGCGGTGTGAGCATCATGTATTTCGGTATCGTTATTTGTTTTATCGGTCTGATCTTTGCCATCATGCAGGCAAGCCAGACAAAGAAGATGCCTGCCCACAAGGCAATGCTTGAGGTTTCCGCTGTTATCTGGGAGACGTGTAAATCCTATCTCGCCCAGCAGGGCAAGTTCCTCTTCATTCTCTGGCTCCTGATAGCCGCCTGTATGGTCTATTACTTCATGGGCCTGTCCCATGCTCCCTTTGGCAACATGGTCATCATCCTCATCTGCTCCATCCTCGGTATCCTCGGTTCCTACGGTGTGGCGTGGTTCGGTATGAGGATAAACACATGGGCAAACTCCCGGACGGCCTTTGCGTCGCTTCGCGGCAAACCGGTTGAAGTCGTCAACATCCCCCTGACCTCGGGAATGAGCGTCGGGCTCCTTCTTGTGAGCGTCGAGCTTTTCTTCATGATATGCATCCTTGTTTTCCTGCCGAAGGAACTCGTCGGACCCAGCTTCATCGGTTTCGCGATCGGTGAGTCCCTCGGTGCCAGCGCACTCAGGATCGCCGGTGGTATCTTCACGAAGATCGCCGACATCGGCAGTGACCTCATGAAGATCGTCTTCAAGCTTCCCGAAGACGACCCGAAGAACCCCGGTGTTATCGCCGACTGTACCGGTGACAACGCCGGCGACAGCGTCGGCCCCACGGCGGACGGTTTCGAGACCTACGGTGTCACGGGTGTTGCCCTTGTCGCCTTCCTCGCCCTTGCTCTTGCGGCAAACCCGATGATGTCGGGTACGTTGATCATCTGGATATTCGCAATGCGTATCCTCATGATCCTCACCTCCCTTGTTTCCTATTTCATCAACAGGGGCATCACGTCATCTGTTTACGGTTCAAAGACAAAGTTCGATTTCGAACAGCCTCTTACCAACCTGGTATGGATCACCTCGGCTGTTGCGATCATCGTCACCTTCTGGGCGAGCTACATGCTCCTCGGTGACCTTAATGCTCAGTATCCGGGACTCTGGTGGGCACTGGCCATCATCATCTCCTGCGGTACAATCGCGGGCGCTCTGATACCGGAATTCACCAAGGTCTTCACGAGCACGAAATCCCGGCACGTCCAGGAAGTCGTCGGCGCTGCCCGCCACGGCGGTGCGTCGCTGGACATCCTCTCAGGTTTTGTTGCCGGTAACTTCTCCGCGTTCTGGGAAGGTCTTGTCATTCTCGTTCTCATGTTCATCGCCTACCTGGTGTCCCAGCATCCTTCGATCATGGCCCTTATGCCTGCGAAGTTTGCGTTTGCGGCGCCTGTTTTCTCCTTCGGTCTTGTGGCCTTCGGTTTTCTCGGCATGGGTCCCGTGACGATCGCCGTCGACAGCTATGGCCCCGTTTCGGACAACGCGCAGTCGGTCTACGAGCTTTCAAGGATCGAGGCCGTTCCGAACGTAAAGGAAGACATCAAGAAGAACTTCGGCTTCGAGCCGAACTTCGACGTCGCCAAGGATTACCTTGAAGAGGCCGACGGTGCCGGTAACACCTTCAAGGCAACGGCCAAACCGGTTCTCATCGGTACAGCCGTCGTCGGTGCCACCACCATGGTCTTCGGTATCATCATTCTCCTGGAGAATATGTTCGGGAACGTTGTGTCCCACCTCAGCCTCGTTCAGCCCACGATCGTTCTCGGTCTTCTCATGGGCGGCGCCGTGATCTACTGGTTTACGGGTGCTGCAACACAGGCGGTCACCACCGGTGCTTACAGGGCTGTTGTTTTCATCAAGAAGAACATCAACCTTGACAAGGCGGAGGCCTCTATCGAGGACAGCAAGGAAGTCGTGAAGATCTGCACCCAGTATGCTCAGAAGGGTATGTGGAACATCTTCATCGTCGTCTTCTTCATGGCCCTCGCACTCTCCTTCTTCAACCCTTACTTCTTCATCGGCTACCTCGTCGCCATCGCCTTCTTCGGCCTCTATCAGGCGATCTTCATGGCGAATGCCGGCGGCGCCTGGGACAATGCCAAGAAGATCGTTGAAGTCGATCTGAAAGAAAAGGGTACGGCGCTTCACGAAGCAGCCGTTGTCGGCGATACCGTCGGCGACCCCTTCAAGGATACCTCTTCGGTCTCCATGAACCCCGTCATCAAGTTCACCACCCTCTTCGGCCTCCTGGCAACAGAGATCGCTGTGACGATCCAGTCACAGACGGTGAAGTACGTGATCGGCGGCATCTTCTTCATCATCGCCATTATCTTCGTGTACCGTTCATTCTACGGCATGAGGATCGGTGAAGAGAAACTCGACTAGAAGAAAAAGAGTCCATAAAAAAAGGCGCCCCAAAAAGGGGCGCCTTTTTTTATGATGGTGGCAGGGATAGGACCAATAGGAGAATAGGTCCTATATGTCCCATAGGTCCTATCCTTTTCCTTCTCCTGTCTCTCTTTTCTCAGGATTTGTACACGGTGAGTGCTGCTTCCGCTTTTGCCAGGGGGCTTCTCTGCCAGTGGGCGCTGCCGGGCCTGCATCTTTTGTGGCGCCAGGTGCCGTTGCCGACGCAGAGGCCCTCGTTCTCCTTTATACGCTGGCCGCAGACATAGCAGTAGTCCTTCCTGAACTCTTCAAAGAGGGGTTCCGTATAGTAGAGGGTTTTTTTCTTGCCGGGCACCGGTTGTCCTTTGATTGCAAGAATACCCGAAGAATTGCGCGATTGCAAGGAATATCAAGGGGGATAGGGGGTAGGGCGATAGGACGAATAGGAGAACAGGTCCTATCCCCCCGCCCTCTCGAAGATTTGATTTGACAGCCCGCCGGGCTGACATTAGGATTATATCCATGTCGGCAAAGAGCATTGTGGGAGTCCTTGAAGAGATCGGGACGCTGCTTGAGATCAAGGGGGAGAACCCTTTCAAGTCGCGGGCCTATTTCAATGCCGCACGGGCACTGGCGGGCATCGAGGACCTGGACGGTATTGTTGCCGAAGGAAAGCTCCGTGAGATCAAGGGGATCGGCGAGGCGATCGCCGCGAAGGTGACTGAATACCTTTCGACGGGAAAGATCGACTACTACGAGGAGCTGAAGAGGGATGTCCCCGGGTCTCTCCTCGAGCTCGCCACGGTCCCGAACCTGGGGCCGAAGAAGATACGGGCCGTTTTCGAAGAGCTCCATATCACGAACGTAGGGGAGTTGGAATACGCCTGCCGCGAGAACCGTCTCGTGAACCTCGCCGGCTTCGGCGAGAAGACGCAGGAAAAGATCCTCAAGGGCATCGAGTTCATCAAGAAACACAAGGGTGAGCATCTCTTCGGCGACGTCTATCCCGACGCGGCGGCCATCCGGGACAGGCTCAGAAAGCTGGTCCCCGGCGGCCTCGTCGAGGTCTGCGGCAGTATCCGGAGGCGCAAGGAGATCGTCAAGGACATGGACATCCTCGCCGCGGGGGATGACAGGGAGGCCATATCCATCGCCTTCACGGCCCTTCCCGGCATCGAGGAGATCTACCTGACGGGCGAGACCAAGACCTCCTGCCGCCTTATCTCCGGGGTCGACGCCGACCTGCGCGTCGTGAGCGTCGCCGAGTACCCCTCAGCACTCATGTATTTCACGGGCAGCAAGGAACACAACGTGCGTTTAAGGGGCATCGCGAAGAGGAAAGGCCTCAAGCTCAATGAGTACGGGTTGTTCGATGGTGACCGGCCCCTTGCTGTGGGGTCCGAAGAGGATGTGTACCGGGAGTTGGGGCTCGCCTACATCCCGCCGGAGCTGCGCGAGGATATGGGAGAGATCGAAGCCGCGGGGTCGGGGGGTCTGCCGGCGCTCGTCGGCGAGTCCGATATCAGGGGTGTCTTTCATGTCCACACAGACTTCAGCGACGGGTCCGAGCCCCTCGAGAGGATGGTGGACGCGGCGAGGAAGCTGGGATTCGCCTACATCGGGATATCGGATCACAGCAAGAGCGCCTACTACGCGGGGGGCCTCAAGAAGGACGACCTCGAGAGGCAATGGGAGCTCATCGACGGCCTCAATGAAAAGCTCGATGGTTTCCGCATCTTCAAGGGCATCGAAAGCGACATCCTGCCCGACGGCAGTCTCGACTACGACGAGGACATCCTGAGGTGCTTCGACTTCGTCATCGCCTCCGTGCACTCCAGTTTCAAACTCAAGGGCGATGACCAGCTCGCCCGCGTGATCAAGGCGATGGATAACCCGCACATGACCATGCTGGGACACCCCACGGGCAGGCTGCTCCTGTCCCGGGACGGTTACGACATAGACATGAAGGCGGTTATCGACGAGGCGGCGAAACGCGGCGTGGTCATCGAGCTGAATGCGAGCCCCTACCGGTTCGACATCGACTGGCGGCACCTGCCCTACGCGAAGCTGAGGGGTGTCACGATCTCCATCAACCCCGACGCCCACAGCGGCGCCGGCCTCACCGAGGTCTTCTACGGTGTCGGCATCGCCAGAAAGGGCTGGCAGGAGGCAAAAGACATCCTCAACACCCGCACCACGGACGAAGTGGAACAGGTCTTTCAGCGCCGAAGACGCTAAAAGGCGGCTTGAATCGCTTGAATGGCTTGACAGCCTGTTGACAAACTGATTTCTGAAGGCGGTTCGTGCTCTTTCGTCATTCCGGCCTAAGAGACTGTGTCGCAATTACCTC
>DBQU01000056.1 GCA_002305765.1 Deltaproteobacteria bacterium UBA1386 | reverse complement strand
ACCGAAGAAAAGGCGGCTGCAACCATCTTTTTGGGTTCAAGCGGTGGTGGTCAGTATTTCCTGGACTTTCTGAAGCAATTCATGGGGGGAGAGAGGTTTTGCCAGGAAGGCGAAGCTCGTGTCGTCCATGCCCTTGTCGGAGAGTATGTCTCTCGTATATCCGCTTGTATAGAGGACCCTCGCATCGGGTCGGACCTCTCTGACCCGATCGACCACTTCCCTTCCGTTCTTCCGGGGCATGACCACATCGATGATGATGAGGTCGATGGCGTCCTGATTGGCCATGAAGGCCTCGATGGCTTCCTGTCCGTCGGCGGCTTCGATGACGCTATAGCCGGTCTTCCTGAGGACGCTGGTTGCCAGCCGACGGACCTCGGGGTTGTCTTCGGCGAGGAGGATCGTTCCGTACCCCTTGCTTGCCACGGAAGGCTTCACCTTGCCCTCGCGGGTCCTTTCCTCAACGGCGGGCAGGTAGATGTGAAACGTTGTCCCCGCGTCCTTTTCGGAATAAGCGGAAATGAAGCCGTTGTGCTGCTTCACTATGCCGTACACGATGGACAGTCCCAGCCCGGTGCCCTTTCCCACCTCCTTGGTCGTGAAGAAAGGATCGAAGATGCGCGCCCGGATCTGCTCGTCCATACCGCTGCCCGTGTCAGAGACGGAGATCATCGCGTAGAGCGAGCCCTTTCCGCCCTGGGACCTGAGGAAACTGTCATTGGGCCGGACATGCCCGGCTTCGATGGAAAGCATACCGCCCGACGGCATGGCGTCCCGGGCATTGGTGGCGAGGTTGATGAGCACCTGCTGGATCTGCGTGATGTCCGCCATGATCGTGATGCCCGGGCTCGTCAGCGATATCTTGAGGTCGATGTCCTCCGAGAGAAGCCGCTTCAGAAGGTTCTCGACTCCGGAGATGATGTCATTGATATCGTGATGCTTGAGATTGATGCTCTGCTTTCTGCTGAAGGCGAGAAGGCTCTGGGTAAGGTTGACGGCCTTCTCCGAGGAAGCCAGGATCTCCTCGACGTAGGCGCGCAGCGGGTGTTCCTGTTCCATTTCCATCTCCAGGAGGTTCCCGTAACCGATCACGGCGGTGAGGATATTATTGAAATCGTGCGCGACACCGCCAGCGAGCTGGCCGATGGCCTCCATCTTCTGGGACTGGAGGAGCTGGGCCTGCAGCCTCTCTCTTTCCTCGTCGGCCCGCTTTCTCTCGCTGATGTTGTGGGCAAAGACAAAGACATATTCGTTGCCCGCATATGTCATGTAGTTCAGATTCAGCTCCACGGGGAACTTGCTCCCGTTCTTCCTCTTGCACTTCGATTCCATCGTCAGGGAATGCCTTGCTTTGAGTTTCGGGAAGATGTGGCCGTCCCAGAGGTCATGGGGGAAATCCTCGTCCCAGGTCCTGGCGTTCTTGCCGAGCATCTCCTCTTCCGTGTATCCGAGGGAAACAAGGGCCGCCTTGTTGACGCGCAAGGCGTTGCCGTCCATGTCGAGCCAGAATGTCGGTATCGCCGATTGGTCCATGGAAAAGCTGGTCATGCGGAGAAGTTCATCGGTCTTCTTCCTCTCCGTAATGTCGAAGGCAATGGAGCAGATGTAGCCGATGCCGCCGTATTCCATGTAGTTTCCCTTGATCTCGACGGGGTAAAGAGAGCCGTCCTTGCGCTTCTGAAACGACTCGAAGATGATGGTTCCCCGCTCCTTAACGTCGTTCCAGTGGTCATTCCAGACGGGGGGCGCGAAGGAGGGGTCGATGACGGGAAGAGCGAGGCCCAGCATATCCTCCCGCGTGTAACCCGTGGAGCGGCAGGCCTCGTCGTTCGCGTACAGTATCCGGGCGTCTTCCCCTATCCAGAGGATGATGGCGGCGGCCTTGTCCACGGTGAACTGCGTGAGCAGCAGTTGTTGGTCCACTTTTCTGCGCTCCGTGATGTCCCTGACGAACGTGCAGTTGTATTCCCGGTTTCCATAGGCAAGATAACTGCCCGATATCTCAACGGGATAGACCCTGCCGTCCTTTGAGCGGTGGTAGGACTCGGTGAGCAGGGACCCGCAGGCTTTCTTCTGTTTCCAGTGCGATTCCCAGCCTTCCTTCGTCAGGGTGGGATCGATGTCGAATACGGTCATGGAGAGGAGCTCGTCCCGGGAGTATCCCGTGGTCCGGCACGCAGCTTCGTTCACGTAGATTATGCGGGCATATCTGTCGAGCCAGAAGATGCAGTCCACGACACGGTCGACCACGGCCTGGGTAAAATTGAGGCGCTCCTCCGTTATTTTCCGCTCCGTCACATCGATAACGGTTATCATGCGATATTGCTTCCCTGGGAAGTCCAGCAGATGGCCCGTGACCTCCACATCGATGATGGTGCCATCCTTCTTCACGTGCCGCGAGGAAGCCGCGCACCGGCTCGTGGGATGTCTGGAGAGGATGTCGAGAAGTGCCGGGATACTCTCGGACGCTACGAGGTCCATCACTGTCAGGGAGAGGAATTCCTCACGGCTGTATCCGTAACTTGTAAGCGCGATGTCGTTGACGTCGACGACCTGGAGGGTTTCGATGTCGTAGACGAGAGAGGGGAAAGGGTCGTTGTTGAACATTTGACGGTATCTCAACTCGCTCATCCGCAACGCTTCCTCAACTTCTTCGCGGGCCGAGATGTCGCGGGCCTGGCGGAGGTTCTGCATCGCGAGGAGGGAAAGCTGCCTGGCCATGAGGGAAATGGCGCGGCATACCTTTTCGAACTGCTCTCGTGTCATTCCGGGCACATCCGCGAGGGCACGGCGATACGCCTCACCATCCACTCCCATCGCGTCCGCCCCGGCGACAAGCTCTTCCACGTCGGTATCCCTGTCCCGCACCTGACCCACGAGCCAGCTCGCAAGACGGTGAGTACCCACCGTGATGGGTATGATACCGTACAGGAGCCCGCATCGCGGGCATTGCTCTATGACCATCTCTCCCTTCCGTATGCTGCCGGCGACCAGCGATGGCTCCATGCAGGTGAGGAAGGTGAGGCCGTCCTTTCTGGTGAGGGTGTTGAGGACGCTGGAGAATCCGACATGGTCGGTGACCGCCTTGCCGCTTTGGTCCAGGATAACCGACGCGACACCGAAGGCCTCCGCGAGAGTGTTCTGGAGGTCCCGTATATCCTCGAGATCGAAGACATTGACGAGGCCTGGGCGGCGCATTTTCGTCGTCTTTGGTGTATTCCTGCCCGACGCGACGGAAGGCTTTTTTTCGGGTCGTCCCTTGCGGCGCCCCGCGTGCTTTGAGGATCTAAGTTTGTCTTCCGCGGACATGGTCGTCTCTCAAGGATGTTCTTGTCGTACTATATTATCATCAGGATCCGATACAAGCTAAAGCTTTTTGTCGGCGCCCGCGCCGGCTGCCACCTCGAAATGGAGCCTGTTGGTGGCCACATCCGCCATGACGACCCGTATCGTCACGGCGTCACCGACGCGATAGGTCTTCCTCGTCCTTCTCCCCGTGATCCTGAAACGCTCCTCCTCGAAACGGTAATAGTCGTCGCCAAGGCTCGAGATGAGGACGAGACCCTCCACGAACACCTCGGAAAGCTCGACGAAGAACCCGAAGGAAGTGACGTGGGAGATGATGCCTTCGAAAACATCACCGACCCTGTCCTTCATGTAGAGTATCCGGATCCTGTCCTCGAGTTCCCGTTCGGCCTCCATGACCAGGCGTTCCCGCTCAGACAGATGACCGGCCATCGCGGCAAGTTGCTCTTCGTCATAGAGGGGCTGTCTGCCGTCCAGGGCGGCCTTCAGTATCCTGTGACAGACAAGGTCGGGGTACCTGCGTATCGGCGATGTGAAATGGAGGTAGCTGCCGGAGGCAAGGCCGTAATGCCCCTTGTTCCGGGAGAAGTAACGGGCCTGTTTCATCGACCTCAACAGGACCCTGTTGACTATGAACTCGTAATTGGTGTCCTTCACGGTGCTCAGCACGTCCTGCAGGGCCCGCGAAGTGTCGGTTTTCCTGTGCCCGATGCCCAGCCCCTGGAGGAGACGTTCGAAGTCGCGGAGCTTCTCCCTTTCCGGGGGTTCGTGGACCCTGAAGAGCGCCGGGACGTTCTTCGCTTCGAGATAGCGTGCCACGGCCTCGTTGGCCGCTATCATGAACTCCTCGATGATGCGGTGTGAATAGAGACGCCGGGACCGGACGATCTGGCGGATGCCGCCCTTGATGTCGAGGATGACCTCGGGTTCGGGAAGGTCGAAATCGATGCTTCCCCTCTTTTCCCGGGTGCAGCTGATAAGCCCGGCGAGCTCGGCCATGTCGGTCAGGGCCGCGAGGCAGGGTTCGATCTTCTGCCGCGTCTTCCCGTCATTCTCGACGACGGCCTTCTCGACGGCTTCATAGGTCAGGCGCATGGTGCTGCGTATCAGGGAAGGTCGAAAGGAGGCGCCGAGCACCACGCCGTTCCTGTCGAACTCGATGGTGGCCGTGACGGTATACCTTTCCTCGAGGGGATTGAGACTGCAGATCCCATTGGAGAGCGTCTTGGGAAGCATCGGGAGCACCCGGTCGGGAAAATAGACGCTCATCCCTCGCTTTCCGGCCTCCTGGTCCAGCAATGAGCCGGTCTTCACGTAGTGGGAGACATCGGCGATGGCCACATGGAGAGTGAACCCCGATCTCCCGCGCTCGATGGCGACGGCGTCATCGAAATCCCTCGCGTTCTTCCCGTCGATGGTGACGAACCCAAGGTCCCTCTGGTCCGAGCGGCCTTTCTGAGTAAGGGAAGTCACGGCGGAGCGCGCCTCGTCCTCGGCATGTTTCGGGAAGCGACGGGAAAGGGAGTGCTTGTATTCGATGAACCTCCCGATGGCGGCGACGCTCGTGAGGTCGCCGAGAACCCTGGTGATGGCGCATTCGGGCTCGACCTTTTCGCCGGGAAAGGCTGTTACCCGGGCGACCACCAGTTCCCCGTCCCGGACTTCCCTGCGTGGTCGTGATACAAGATATTTTGTTTGATATCGGAAGTCTTCCGGAATAACGTAAATCATATTGTCTGCTATCTTTGTGAAGCCTATGATAATAGATGATTTTCTCTCTAGTATCCTGATGACCTTTCCTTCCAGCTTCCCCCGATAGTGGTCGAGTCTCACGGTGACGCGGTCGCCATGAACGGCGTGATTGAGGTTCCGGGACGACACGAAGACGTCTTTCTCATCCCCTGAATCGGGTATGACGAAGGCGTTGCCGCCGCGGGTGCACCACAGGGTTCCGGAAAGGAGGTCCATCTCCCTGGTGAGACCAAACCTCTTGTTCTTCAGCTCCGTCACGCGGCCCTTTGCTATAAGCGAGCGAAGGTGACGCATGATATCCCGGCGTCCGGGTCTGCCACGCCCGAAAACATCTCCCAACTCATCGATGCCTACGGGTCGTCGCGCACTGGACAGCACCCGGAGGACCTGGGCATCGGTGATGGGCTCGGCATCCCTCTTTCCCTGTTTGGCAGTCCCCTTTTTCCGCATGATAGGTTATATCACGTTTATTCAATGTTTCCAATCCTCGGCAGGAAGGAGCGGTTGATATTTGCCAGGCAACCCACTATAATGTTGTTCTGAGCGAAATGGACTATACGATCAAGATAGGCGGCGAGGCGGGACAGGGGATCCAGACGGTGGGCGATGCCCTGGCGAGGGTGTTCTCCAGGCTGGGATGCCATGTTTTCACGAGCCAGGACTACGAGTCGCGCATCCGCGGGGGGCACAACTTCTATCAGATCCGCGTGAGCGACCGGCCCGTCCGCGCGCCGCGCGGGCCCCTCGACATCCTGGTGGCCTTCGACCGGGCGTCCATCACGGTCCATCAGGGCGAGCTCGTGGAACAGGGGATCATCGTATACGATTCCTCCCAGTTGAAGGAGAGTTTCAGCGGGTCTCAATTCTTGGATGTTCCGTTCGTGAAGCTTGCAACCGATGCGGGGGCGAAGCCGATCGCGGCCAACACGGTGGCCACGGGGGCCATCCTGGGAATGCTGGGCTTTTCCATCGACCCGCTCTACGACATCATCACCGCCCTCCTGAAAAGAAAGGACAATGAGACGCGGGAGCAGAACAGGCGCGCCGCCGTGGCCGGCTATGAATACGCGGCGAAGAACTGCGGACGTTGCGCCTTCACGCTTAAGCCACCCGGCGGTGCGAAGATGCTCATGGGCGGGAACGAGGCCATCGGTCTCGGCGCCCTGGCGGCGGACTGCAGGTTCTACAGCGCCTATCCCATGACGCCATCCACGGGCATAATGCTCTTCCTCAGCTCCAGGGCAAAGGATTACGGCATTATCGTGGAACAGGCGGAAGACGAGATAGCGGCCATCAACATGGCGCTCGGAGCTTCCTTTGCCGGGGTCAGATCGATGACGGGAACATCGGGGGGCGGTTTCGCCCTCATGACCGAGGGGCTTTCCCTCGCGGCCATGACGGAGACCCCCATCGTCATCGCCCTTGCCCAGAGACCGGGGCCGGCAACGGGGTTGCCGACGAAGACCGAACAGGCCGATCTCCTGTTCGCCCTCAACGCCGGCCACGGCGAATTTCCCCGCGTCATATTCGCCCCGGGCGACCCGGGGCAGGCAGTGCATCTGACGGCGAAGGCCTTCGACCTTTCCCAGAAGCACCAGATCCCCGTCTTTGTGATGACCGACCAGTACCTCGCGGACACGCAATGGACGATGGACGGCTTCTCCGTGGACGGTCTTCCGATGCGCGATTGGCGTATGGATGGCAAGGAGATCGACGGCGTCGATGACTACCGAAGACACGCGTTCACCCCTTCGGGGGTTTCGCCCTTCGCCATACCGGGAAAGACGAGGCACGTCGTCGTCACCGATAGCGACGAACACAGCGAGGCGGGGCACATCATCGAGGACGGGCCGACGCGGAAGAAGATGGTGGAGAAGAGACTCTTCCTCAAGATGGACAGCATAAGGAAAGACATCTCACCTCCCCTGTTCCTGGGCCCGGAGGAGGCGGAGACTGTTCTTGTATCCTGGGGGTCCACATATGGTGTCGTCAGGGAAGTGGTGGAAGCCATGCCGGAGAGGAAGATGGCGATGCTTCATTTCAGTGAGGTCTTCCCGTTGCCCGGTCTCGAGGCCTTCGATTATCTTGACGTGCTGAAGCGTGCCAAAAGGACGGTTTCCATAGAGATGAACGCCACGGGGCAGTTCGCCCGGTTGTTGAGATACGAGACGGGGTATTCCGTCACGGACAGGGTCCTCAGGTACGACGGAAGGCCCTTCCTGGTGGAGGAACTGATGGAGGAGCTCTGATGGAAGCGCGCGACAGGTACCTGGGGGAGACTCCGGCATGGTGTCCCGGTTGCGGGAACTTTTCCATTCTGAACGCCTTCACGGCGGCCCTTGAGGCCGAAGGCATCGAGCCTGGCGGGTTCTGCATCGTTTCAGGTATCGGTCAGGCGGGGAAATTTCCTCATTATGTGAAATGCAACACCTTTAACGGACTCCACGGAAGGGCGCTTCCCGTTGCCACAGGGATCAAGCTTGCCAACCACGAGCTGCTGGTCGTGGCCGTCGGCGGGGACGGCGACATGTATGGCGAGGGAGGCAATCACCTTCTCCATGCCATGAGGCGCAACATCGGCGTAAAGGTCTTTGTGCACGACAACCAGATCTACGGGCTCACGAAGGGCCAGGCCTCGCCGACGAGCATGGAGGGGATGGTGACCAAGAACCAACCCTTCGGTGTCCTGTCGGAGCAGCTCAACCCCCTGGCCATGGCGGTGGCGCTGGACTGCGGTTTTGTGGCGAGGGGATACGCGGGAGACCGCGAGCATCTCACGGAGCTCATCCGCTCGGCCTTCCACCACGACGGGTTATCGCTTGTCGACATACTCCAGCCCTGCGTTTCCCTGAACAAGGTCAACACCTGGGAATGGTACGGGAAAAGGGTCTACCGGATCGGGGAGGACCACGATCTCGGTGACAGGGTCAAGGCTTTCGAGAAGGCATTGGAGTGGGGCGACAGGATACCCATCGGCGTGATATACAGAAATGACCGTCCCTCCTTCGAGAAGAGGATCCCCGTCATAGAAGGCGGGCCCCTCGTGGACGGGTCAGGCAGATGGCAGGAGCTGAAGGAAAGACTGTCAGGATCTCTCAAAGAATTCTATTGAAGCCAACATAGCGTACTGAAAGGAGAACGGAATGAATCTCAAGGCAATTCAGAAGATCTGCTACGGCGTCTACATCATCAGTTCGAAGAACAATGGAAAGCTTAACGGGCAGATAGCCAACACTGCCTTCCAGATCGCGTCGGAACCGCCGACCCTGGCGATCAGCATCAACAAACAGAACCTGACCCACGAATACATAACGTCGAGCAAGGTGTTCACGGTATCGATCCTTTCCAAGTTCGCTCCCATGACGCTTATCGGCAAGTTTGGGTTCAAGTCGGGCAGGGACATCGATAAATTCGCTGATACCGGACACAGGATGGGAACAACGGGCGCGCCCATCGTGCTCGACAGCACCGTGGGTTACCTCGAATGTGAGGTCCTGAGCATGACCGACGCGGGTACTCACACGGTGTTCATCGGGAAGGTCACCGACTGCGATGTCCTGAGCGATGCGGAGCCCATGACCTATGCGTACTACCACACGGTCAAGGGAGGAAAGTCTCCGAAGGCTGCCCCCACGTACGTGCAGGAAGACTCACGGCCTGCGGGTCCGGTGGAGACGGGGAAGTACGTGTGTAACGCCTGCGGCTGGGTCTACGATCCCGCTGAAGGAGTGCCCCAGATAGGGATCGCTCCGGGCACACGCTTTGAGGACCTTCCCGAGACGTTCACCTGCCCGATCTGCAACGCTTCGAAGGGCGAATTCTCAAAGGTATAGAGAGGGGCTGACATGACGGACATATTGCGGGAGACAGACTTCGAGACACTGGGTAAAGTGAAGAAGGGCAAGGTGCGCGACATATACGACCTTGGCGAGCAGCTGCTCATCGTGGCCACCGACAGGCTTTCAGCCTTTGATGTCGTTCTGCCCACGGGCATCGAGGACAAGGGGAAGGTTTTGACAAAGCTCTCTCTCTTCTGGTTCAGACAGATGGAGGACATCATCCCCAACCATATCATAGAGACGGATGTGGACAGATATCCGGCGGCCCTCAGGAAGTACGGCGACGCTCTCAGGGACCGGAGCATGCTTGTCAAGAAGGCGAAGGTCCTGCCCGTGGAGTGCGTTGTCAGGGGGTATCTGGCGGGTTCCGGCTGGAGTGAGTACAGGAAGTCGGGAACCGTCTGCGGCATCACGCTCCCGGAAGGCCTGAAGGAGTCCTCCAAGCTCGAAAAGCCTGTATTCACGCCCTCGACGAAGGCGGACGAAGGGCACGACCTCAACATTTCCTTTGAAGAGGCGGTGAAGATCATAGGCGACGACTACGCGAGGAAGGTGCGGGACACGAGCATCGCCATCTACGAAAAGGCGCGGGCCATTGGCGAGAAGAGAGGCATCATAGTTGCCGATACCAAGTTCGAATTCGGCGTCATCGAGGGCAACGTCCTCCTCATCGACGAGGTCCTCACACCCGATTCATCCCGTTTCTGGTCCCTCAAAGACTATGCCCCCGGCAAGTCCCAGGACAGCTATGACAAGCAGATAGTCAGGGACTACCTCAACACCCTCGACTGGCCGAAGACCTACCCCGGCCCGGAGCTCCCGCCGGAAGTGGCGAAGAAAACGTCGGAGAGATACAAGGAGATATACACGATCCTGACGGGGAAGAAACTCTAAAGACATTATCTCACGCCCGCTTCGCTCGAGTTCGCAGAGGTCGCGGAGAGAGGATAAAAGAGAGAAAAGACTGCCGCCGGACCTTGGAGCCTCCCAAGATCCGGCGGCCTTCTTGTCCCGCCGTCCCGGCGGGGGAGAAAAAGAATATCCTTATCCTTAAACAACCTCTCCCCTCTCATCCCCCCTGTAGTCATAGGTCCTATAAGTCCTATATGTCCCATAGGTCCTATGATCATCCTCCAGGCCCTACACCACCTCACCCCCCCCCACACCTTCCTATCCCCTTCCTCCATCAGCCCCACCTGAAACCAAAACTCTTCTTTTGCCTCCCGTCGAAGACGGGATGCAAAGACGGCCGGATCCTGGCGGGAGCCGGGATCCGGCCGAATCTTCTCTCTGCGCGCTCTCCTCAAAACCTCTTGCCCTCAAGTGAGGACCAAAGGTCCGAACGGGCGTGATATGCCTTTCGCTTTCCCTACCTCACCAGGTTCGACAGCACCATTACGGTCCCATACGGGAAGAGCATGAGCAGGAGGATGGCTATGATGTAGGACGGGATGTAGTAGAAGCTGCCCCTGAAGACCGTTGCCAGGGGGATATCCTTCGCCATTCCGGCCACCACGTAGCAGCACAGGCCCACAGGGGGCATGATGGCTCCCATGGTGGTGACGATCGTGATGACCTGGCCGAACCAGATGGGGTCATAGCCCATCTCCATCACGATGGGGTAGAAGATGGGCAGGGAGACGAGGAGAAAGGCCAGGGCGTCCATGACGCAGCCGCCTATTATGTAGCAGAGCATGATGATCCAGAAGAGGGCCCAGCCGGGCAGGGTAAGGGTGGATATCCACGCTGCCGCCTCGAAGGGCAGCCGCGTGACGGCCAGGAACCTCCCGAAGATCACCGCGCCTGCGACGATGATGAAGACCATGGCCGATATGCGCAGGGTGTCCGTGACGGAGGCGATGAACCCCTTCCAGGAGAGCTTACGGCGGATGACGCACATTACGAGGCCCAGGGCGCAGCTGGCGGCGGCGGCCTCCGTGGCGGTGACGCAGCCCGTGAAGAGGGCGAACATGATGATCCCGAAAAGGAGCGAGATCTCGATGAGGTCGGGAAGGGCCCCGAAACGTTCCCGCCATGTGCTCCTCGGACCTTTGGGGCCCCAGTCGGGGTGACGCCAGCAGATGTAGAAGACGGTGGCGGCGATAAGGACCGTCAGGATGATGCTGGGGATGACGTTACCGAAAAAGAGCTTGCCGATGGACTGCCCGGTGTAGAGCCCGTAGATAACGAGGACGATGCTCGGCGGGATGAGGACTCCCAGGGTCGCCCCGGCGGCGACTGCGCCCGCGTTGAGCTCGGGCCGGTAGTTATACTTTTTCATCTCCGGTATGGCGACGGTGCTCATGGTGGCCGCCGTGGCGGAGTTGGAGCCGCTGATGGCCGAAAAGATCGCGCAGGCCATGATGGTGGTTATCGCAAGTCCGCCGCGATAGTGACCGAACCACCTGTAGGTGGCGTTGTAGAGGCTGTTGTTGTAACCTCCCCAATGCGCGAATTCCCCGACGAGGATGAACATGGGGATGACCGTCAGGCCGTAGCTGGAGAAGATGTTCCACATGTCTGCCCCGATCATGACCAGGGCGGCCTTGAATGAGGTGACATAGACCACTCCCACGAACCCCACAATGGCCATGGTGAAGGCGGCGGGGATCCTGAGGAGGAAGAGGACCGCGAACATGACGACGATACCGATGACTCCGACGATCGGTCCTTCCATGCTAGTTCCCCTCCCTGTTCAGGAGGAGTCCCGCGAGGTCGACAAAAAGGGTCAGGGCGAGGGCTGCGAAACCGAAGGAGACGGCGAAGACGAAGGGGTGGAAGACGATCTTCAGGGTCTCCGAAAGTTCGCCTGATTCCATGATCTTCATGCCGTATTCATAGATCTGCCAGGAGACAAGGGAAAAGAAGATCCCGCTGATGACATAGCTCGCCCCTTCCAGGGTCCTCTGCAGCATCTTCGGGAACCTCTCCGTCAGGATCTCGACGATTATGTTGCCTTTCTTCTTCTCCGTGTATCCGAGCGCGAAGGCTATGACCACGGCCCCGAGGAACGAAACGACCTCATAGGCCCCCCGATAGGGGGCATGGACCATCCTGAGCACCACATTCGCCGTCGCGACCGTCATGAGCGCCAGGACGGCGAAACCGCCTATGACCATAAGAAATCCATTGAGAGCAACATTGACCCGTTCGAGATACTTCATCGCATCCTCCATGAGCATGAATTGGATCCTGTGTACTGGCCCACGACCCCTCTATTTGTATTTCTTTTCGTACTTCTGTTTCAGCGCGTATACGTCCTTCATGATCTCTTTGCCGGGGAGCCCCTGGGAGGTGACCTTCTTGACGTAATCGTCGATCATCGGCTTCGTGAGGCGTGTTATCTCGTTCTGATCCGCGTCGGAGAGCCGGACGACCTGGTGGTTATACTTCTTCCTGGACCATTCAACGGCCTCTCTCACGTGGTTGTCCACATATGCCCCGGTCCATTCCGCCTGTTCCCGGGCAAGGCCGTCGATGACTTTCTTCACGTCGGCGGGAAGGGAATCCCACCTGTCCTTATTCATGACGACGGCGAAGGATACGACGAAAAGGTTTGCCTCCGTCGCGTACGGAAGGTACGCGGCGAAGTTGAAGTCTTTCAGGATCTCCATCGAGGAGACATTGCCCTTGACGATCCCCTTCTGTATGGCCTCGGGGGCCTCGGATTGGGGCATGCCGATGGGTATGGCCCCGATCCGCTTGAGAACGTCCGTGCCCGTGCCAGAGGTCCGGAGCTCCACCCCCTTCAACTCCTTCAGGGAACGCGCGGGCATCGTCGTCATGATGTCAGCGGGAGGACAGGTGAAGACGGTGATGACCTTCACTTTGGCGAATTCTTTTGGTTGATATTTCTCAACAAGGTCGAAGAGCGCCAGGCTTGCCGCGCGCGCGTTCTTGAAGCCCACGGGGAGGTCGATCGCTTCGGAGAGGGGGAACCTTCCCGGCTGGTAGCTCATCGCGAAATTACCGATATCGGCCATACCCGCCACCACTCCGTCAAAGATGTTCTTCGCCGGCAGGAGGGTGCCTCCGGGAAAGGTCTGAACCCTCACCTTGCCGCCGGTCCTCTTTTCAACTTCCTTTGCCCATCTTTCCATCTGGATGCAGGGGAAGGTGGTGGCAGGCGGGAAATTGGCGTACTTGAGGACGATGGACGCCGCGTCTGCCGGGGTTCGCGCCAGAAATACCGCCGCGGCGATGAGCACCGCCGCGACCAGCAGGGAAACAGCCTTACGTCTTGTCATGGAACATCCTCCTTATTCGTATTGATGTCAGTATGTCGAAAATAAAAAGGCCATGGGGTATCGAGAACCCATGGCCTTAAAAACTTGAAGGCCATGGACGGTGCGAAACCGTCCATGGCCGAACATTTACGGTCTCACACCTGCTATGTCCGCCACCACCAAGCCCATTTTGTGTTCATGATGAAGTGTTCTGCCCTTTTTGACATGGCCTGTTTGTACCACACAGGCGCGGGGGGTGTCAAGAGAATCCTTGCCGGGATGCGTTTTACGGGCGGGTGGTGCCCGTCATGATCTCAGCCGTCCTGTACGCCTCGATGAAGCTCGCGGGGTCCGCGATGCCCTTGCCGGCTATGTCGAAGCCGGTGCCGTGGCCGGGTGATGTCCGGACGAAGGGCAGGCCCAGCGTGATATTGACGGTGTGCCTGAAATCGGTGGTCTTCACAGGTATAAGGCCCTGATCGTGATACATCGCGATGTACGCGTCACAGTCGATATGATGGAAAAGCGAATCGCCGGGATAGGGTCCCGTCACGTCCATGCCTATCTCCCGGGACCGGAGTATGGCCCGGGAAATGCGGTCTTCTTCGCTCCCTATCACGCCCTGCTCGCCTGCATGGGGATTGAGGCCGCAGACCTTGATGACGGGGCGGTCTATGGAGAAACTTTCCCGAAGGGAACGCCCGGTGATGGCGATGGTCCGAAAGACCTTTTCCTCCGTTACCCGGGCCGGTACGTCCTTGAGGGGGATGTGGATGGTCACCAGGCTCACCCGTATCCTGGGGTTTGCGAGCATCATGACGTAGCTGTCCACTCCCGCCGAGTGGGCCAGCAACTCCGTGTGGCCCGGGAAGGGGACCCCTGCGAGTTGCAGGGAGGCCTTGCTGATGGGGCAGGTAACGACGGCCGACGCCTCGCCGGTGAAGACGAGCTTCAAGGCCTCCCGGATGTACAGATAGGACGCCTCGCCGCAACGGGTGTCCGAGATGCCGGGTTGTACGGTGTCGATGAAACCGAGGTCCAGGAATTCCACATCTCCCGGAGAGCCCTGCCCGGGGCCCTTGAACGAAAGCGGCGGCAGGGAGGGCAGTCCCGTCTTGATCGCAGCGAGGGCCTTCATGTCTCCGATAATGATGGGGATGGTCCTGCCGGCGAGGCGGGGAAGCGCCTTGAGTATGATCTCGCCGCCTATTCCGGCGGGGTCGCCCATGGTGACGGCGATACGGTTCATGGGGAGAAACCTGGGATAGGACCTATAGGACGTATTGGACCTATAGGACGGATAGGTCTGCTGGCAGGCATCGGGTTAGTCATTGTCGCGCTGGTTGGGGTTCTATATCTTGATCTCTATGTAGGAGGTTCTTTTTAGCTTGTCCATGTAATCGCGGTAGCGTTTGTTCGATTCCTCCATGACCATGCGGTCGTTGACGACCTTCTTGACCTCCTCGTAGGGAAGGACCTCCGCCTGTTTCACTTCGAGGAGCTTGAGTATGTGGAGGCCGTACTGTGTGGGGATGACCTGCGTGAACGATCCCGGGGGAATGTTCGTCAAACCTTCCCTCAGGGTGGGCATGAGATCGCTTCTCTTCACAAAGCCGATGTCCCCTCCCTGCCTGGCGGAGGGGTCGTCGGAGAGGCTCCGCGCCACATCAGCGAAGGGCGTCCCCGTGGTGAGCTGGGTATAGGCTTTTTCAGCCCTCTCCTTGATGTCCGGATGCTGGCCGGAGATGAATATTTGCTGAAGATGGAACTCTTCCTCCCTGAAAAGGTCCTGGTGAGCTTCGTAGTAGCTCTTCAGGCTCGCCTCGGTCACCTTGATCTCGGTGGAGAGGACACGCATTAGGAGTCTCGTCCGGAGGACGTTCAACCTGACACCCTCCCGGAATTGCTCGTATGTTACGTTGTCCTTCTTGAGCTGCTCCCTGAGTTCGGCGTCGGTGATGAGGTTCTGTTTCTTAATCCCTTCTATGAAACCAGAGACTTCCTCGTTCGAGACGACGATGCCCATCTTCTTGGCCTGCTGCTTGATGAGGAGGCCTTCGACGTAAGCCTCGAGCCTGTCCTTCATCTGGAGGTTCCTGAAGTATTCATCGATGGATGTGAACTTCGTCCGCTTCTCGATCTTTACGTAGGCCTCAAAATCCTTCAGCGTGACGATGTCGTCGTTGACGATGGCGATGACCCTGTCGACGACCTCGGCCTGCGCGCCGAAGCCGGTCAGGGCCATGATGGTTGCGGCGATTATGAGTGTTGGTATACGTTTCATTTGCTTTGCGGTACCGTCTCCTTTTTCGGCGGTGTCGCGGTCTTTGGTTCCGCCGGCTTTGCTGCTGGGGCTTCCTTCGCTTCAGGCTTCGTATCTTTCACTTCCGGTTTCGCGTCCTTGGTCTCTTCGGGTTTTGCCGGACCGGCGGGAGCCTGGTCCTTCAAGAGGTCCTCGTTGATGGTGATCTTCGCGCTTTTTTTCAGTTCCTCGATGTATTTGTCGAGGACTTCCTTTTGTTTCTCCTGCATGAGTTGCTGCTTGATGAAATCCTTTACCTCGGCGAAGGGGACGTAGGCGGGTGGCTTTATCCCCTCGAGTCGTATTATGTGATAGCCGAACTGGGTCTTAACGATCCCGCTCGTCTGACCGATCTTCGTCAGTTTGAATGCCGCTGCCTCGTATTCGGGCAGAAGGGTGCCCTTGGGATGGAAACCGACCTCGCCACCCGTGACTTTGGCGTTGGGGTCGATGGAGTATTTCTTGGCGAGTTCCGTGAAATCCTCACCGGCCTGGAGCTTCTCTTTCACCTGTCTGGCCTGCTCCTCGGATTTCACGAGGATGTGCCGCGTGTTGATCTCCGCGTCCTTACGGAATTTCTCCTTGTTCTTCTCGTAGTACTTTTGGAGGTCGTCTTCGGTGATATTGGCGCCGGCCGTGAGTTTCTTCTTGAGGAGCGATTCGATGATGAGCTGTTCCTTGATCTCCGCCAGCCTGTTCTCGAAATCCTTGTCCTTTTCGATGTTGGCCTTCTGGGCTTCCGCGAGAAGGAGCTTCTTTATGATCAGGCGGTCGAGGTAGGCCTTCTTGCCGCTCTGGGAGGCGACCATCATCTTCATGTTCATCGGTATTCTGTCGAGTTCCTTGTTGAACTCCTTCATCGTGACCTTGTCGTCGTTTATGGTGACGAGCACCTTGCTGTCATCCTTCTTGTCGCACGCAAAGAGACACAGTGCCAAACACAGACAGATTGCCACGTTCTTCATTCCCCACCTCTTTAGCCCTTCTCGATTTTCCAGCATATATCGACCTCTATCACCGGCTGCTCCCGACCGGGGCGACCCGAAACACACGATGGCGATCAATTAGCCTGTAACGAAATCTTATATCACAGCGGTGCGATCTCCATCAATATATTTCTTATGAAATTCATAAGTTCCCCCTCATGAAGGCCGGAACGGATGACGATCCGCCCGTCGGGCAGGAGCTTGATGCCTTTGCCGTCGTCCATGGCAAGGGCGAGAAGCCTTTTCATGTCGAGGGGCGTCCGGTCTGTAACATGGAGAATCACCTGTCCCTCGCTCTTCTCGGCCTTACGGACCTTCAGTCGCGTCAGCAGGGACTTCAGGGAAATGACCTCGAGGAGATTGACGAGCGGGGAGGGAAGGGTGCCATACCGGTCTTTCAGCTCGCCCTCCATCTCCCTGAGCTCCTCTTCATCGCGCACACGGGAGAGGCGCTTGTACGCGAGGAGCTTCTGCGTGGCATCCTGGATGTACGTATCGGGTATGTACGCGTTCACGGGGATGTTTATCTCGGTGTTGATCTCTTCATCGGTCACGGGGCCCTTGTTCCTGAGCCTCATCATGGTCTCTTCAAGCATGTCGCAGTAAAGCTCGAAGCCGATGAGGTTCACGTTGCCCGACTGCTCCTTGCCGACGAGGTTCCCCGCGCCGCGTATCTCCAGGTCGTAGTTGGCTATCTGGAAGCCCGAACCGAGGTCGGTCAGCTCTTCGAGGATCTTGAGCCTGATGCGGGCGTCCCTTGTCAGTTTCTCCTCGTCGGGAACAAGCAGGAACGCGAAGGCCTGCCGGGTGCTCCGTCCTACCCTGCCCCTGAGCTGGTAGAGGTCGGCGAGGCCCATCCTGTGGGCATTGTTGATGAAGATGGTGTTGACATTGGATATGTCGAGCCCCGATTCGATTATGTTCGTCGAGAGGAGTATGTCGTAGCGCTTCTCTATGAAGTCCACCATTATCTTTTCCAGCCGGCTCCCGCTCATCTGCCCGTGGGCGACGGCGATGCGGGCCTCCGGTATGATCCTCGCCAGGTGGTCGTGAACGACCCCTATATTGTGAACGAAGTTGTGCACGAAGAAGACCTGCCCGGACCTTTCGAGCTCGTTGCGGATCCCGCGGGCCACCACCGCGTCGTTGAACTTCACCACCGTTGTCCTCACGGCGTGCCGGTCGAGCGGCGGCGTGTCGATGACGCTGAGGTCCCTGATCCCCGAGGTCGCCATGTAGAGGGTCCTAGGAATGGGCGTGGCGCTCAAGGTCAGAACATCCACGGTCTTCCTGATGGCCTTGAGCTTTTCCTTATGTCTCACACCGAAGCGGTGCTCCTCGTCGACGATGAGAAGACCGAGGTCGCGGAAGGAAACGTCCTTCTGCAGGAGCCTGTGGGTGCCGATGACGATGTCCACCTGCCCCTTCTCGAGGAGCCTTGCCGTTTCCGCCTGCTCCTCCTTCGTCCGGAAGCGCGACAGCACGCCCATGACGATGGGGTAATCGGAGAGACGGTCGCTGAAGGTCTTGAAGTGCTGCTGGGCGAGGATGGTGGTGGGCACGAGCACGGCCACCTGTTTTCCGTCGAGGACGGCCTTGAAGGCCGCTCTGAGGGCGACTTCCGTCTTGCCGAAGCCGACATCGCCGCAGACGAGCCTGTCCATGGGTCTCGTGCTTCTCAGGTCCGCGAGGACATCGCTTATGGCATTGATCTGGCCCTCCGTCTCCTCGTACTCGAAGCGGGACTCCATCTCCCTGAAGAGCTCGTCCTCGGGCGGATAGCTGTGGCCCTCCGCCATCTGCCTCGCCGCGTAGATCTCGAGAAGCTCGCCGGCGATGTCCTCGATCTGCCTGCGAACCCGCTTCTTCGTGTTGAGCCAGAACCTCGAGCCGAGCCGGTCGATCTTGGGCTTGAACTTCTCGCTGCCGATGAACTTCTGCACGAGGTGCAGATCGTCGACAGGGACATAGAGCTTGTCTCCGCCCAGGTATTCTATAAGGAGGAAGTCCTTCGTGAACCCGTTGACGGTCAGCGGGACGATGCCGCGATACACGCCGATGCCGTGGTCCACATGCACGACGAGCTCGCCCTCGGTGAGGTCTTTGAAAGAAGCGAGGAACTCATCCCGGCTGCCCCAGTGTCTTTTGACGACCCTCTTCTTGGGTCCGGCTATGTCGTCCTCGGTGAGGACGATGATGTCGTCGGTCCTGAAGCCCCTGCGGATGGGCCCTTCGATGATGCCCCATTCCCTGGAGCGTCTCCGGTAGGATATGCGCGGGAGGATGGGCAGAACCAGGCCATAGCTCTCGAATATCTCCTGGAGCCTCTTTGCCTGGTGCGCCGTGTTGGCGAAGAGGTAGACGTAGGGGTAGTGGGACCACTCCCCCTGCAGTTTTTCCCGGAGTATATGGAATATGCGGGTCTTGTGGAGAAGGAAGAGTTGCCGCAGGTCATCGTTGGAGACGGCCCTGAGGGTCTTTTGGGTCTCCGACGGGCCGACAACGCCCGAGAGGTCGATCTGCGGAGCTTCGGCGAGAAGCCGTGCCCAGTTTTCCTTCGTCGCCGCATCGGCGGCGTGAAGGGCGTGGTCGATCAGGGAGTCTCCCGGGTGAACGAGGGTGAGGGGACCGCCGAGGTGGTCGATTATGGTGGATGACCCGCCACCGTCCTTCTTTACGATGGATGTTATATCACACCGGTCGAGCTCCTTCTCGGACCTCTGGGAAAGAGGGTTGAAATGTCTCAGGGAGAGTATCTGGTCTCCTATGAACTCGCATCTCACCGGCCTGTCCGAGGCGGGAGGGAAGAAATCGATGATGCTGCCCCGTTTTGCATACTGGCCGGCCTCGCGCACCAGGGGGGCCAGTTCGTAGCCCTTTCTGTCGAGGTCGTCATGGATGTTCTCGGGGAAGACGGCATCGCCGACCTTCAAGGTCGTGATGTCCTCGGAGATCCTGTCCGGGGGAGGCAGGGTGTGGGTGAGGGCAGAGACCGGGAAAAGCCCGACGAAATTGTCGTCTGTTGCCAGTCGATAGAGGAAGCCGGTGCGCTTGAGGTCGTCCTCTTCCTCAAAGACGCGGTCCTGGTAGGGCGGGAAGAGAACGACGTCCCTGTTGCCGTAGTATGCTATCTCGTCCCTGACGAGTTCCGCGGAGTCGTCGTCCTCATACAGGACCAGTGTCCTTCTCTTCCTCTGCGCCACGAGGAATGAGACAAAGGAACCTGCCCTGCCGGTTATGTACAGACAGGCGTCACGCGCGTCGTCGGCTTTATCGTGCTGGGGGTCGCTCACGGAAGGGTGCACCGGACATTGGTTTCTTAAGGATCGGGCAGTATCACTATGTTCTTGTCATATTCCCGCAATACGAGCCCGGGGAAACCTCTGGCGGAGGCCATCTTCTCAGGGGGCAGGTCCTGTGTTCTTTCGGGGCCCATATTGTAGGCGCGGAGCGCCGTGGTGACGCAATAGAACCGGTGGACAAGCTCCGAAAGGAAATGGATCCCTATCCTGATGTTGTTCCCGGGGTCGTCGATGGTACGGTTTCCGTTCCACTCGATGCCCATGTCGCGGGCCATGAACTTGGCCAGCGACGGCTTGACCTGAAGAAGACCCCGCGCCCCCATCCCGGAGACGGCATCGTGGCGGAAGTTTGATTCCACCTTCATCAACGCGAGAACGAGCCTGTAATCTATCCCGTGTTTCTTCGATGTTTCGTAGACGGTGCGGGAGATGGCCCGAAGCTGCTTTTCGTTGAGGTTCTCGTTCGCGTTTCTGAGATGAAGGGCTATCTGTTCCCGGATGTGCTGCTGTTTTTGGAAGGAGGAGTACACGGCCGCAGCAGGTATGGTGAAACAGAGGATCACCATGATCAGGAATGCGCCGAATCGTGCCCAATACCCGTTTATCATGCATAATTCATACACCAGTTATTCCGGCGATGTCAACCTTACCTCCCCGCGTGTTAACATCCGCGGGGCGATTTAAGGGTGCGTCAGACGCCGACGGGGCCGCTGTGAAAATTATTTACTGGACACCGGGAGTAAATTATAATGTTGCCAAAACATCTCGATCACCGGTGGGTCGCAAAAGAAGGTAAGTGGGTGCTTTCGCGGCGTTTTCGGGTGGGGGCCGGGCCAATGCTTGTCGAAAAAGGCGAAACATTCCAGATACTGGCGGAGAACATACCTGTAGGTCTGGCCCTTATCAACGTGGAGGGGGAATACCGCTACCTCAATCCGAAGTTCAGAGAGATGTTCGGCTGGGACCTTCGGGACATTCCCGATGGGAAGGCGTGGTTCGAAAAGGCGTATCCCGACCCGGAATACCGCAAATCCGTGGTGGACACCTGGATCAAGGACTTCGAGCTCTTCAAACCGGGGGAGAAAAAACCCTGGGTCTTTCGCGTGGCGTGCAAGGACGGGACGGTCAAGATCATCCACTTCCTGCCCGTCCAGCTTGCCTCGGGCGAGATCCTGATGACCTACGAGGACATCACTCAGCTGGCGAAGGCCCGGGAGGCCCTGGAGGAGAATGAGACGAAACTGAGGCTCCTCTACGAGAAGTCCGTGGACCCCATCTTCATATTCGACGGAAAGAACTACATCGACTGCAATGAGGCGGCTGTCCGCATCATGGGATGCACGTCCAAGGAGGAGCTCCTCAAGTACCATCCCCTGGAGATCTCGCCCGAGCACCAGCCGGATGGAGAGCTTTCACGGGTGAAGGGAACGAGGATCATGGAACGGGCCAGGACAGAGGGGAGCAACCGTTTCGAGTGGCTCCACCGGAGCGTGGACGGCAGGGAATTCTGGGTCGAGATATCGGTGACGACGATCCCTTTCGGCGACACGAGGCCTCTCATGTATGTTGTCTGGCGGGACATCACGGAGAGGAAGAAGACTGAAAAGGAGCTCAAGGACAGCGAGGAACGCTACCGGAACATGTTCGACAACGTTCCCTTTCCGACGTTCGTCTATGATTTCGAGACATTGAAGATAGTGGACGTGAATACCTTCGCCGTGCGGAGCTACGGGTATTCGCGTGAGGATCTCCTGGGCATGACACTCAAGGACTTGAAGCCCGACGAGGACGTTCCGGCGCTTCTTGCCCACCTTTCGAAGCCTGACCCTTCCCAGGAGAGGGTTCCCTGGAGGCACCGGCTGAAGAACGGGATCATCATCGATGTGGAGATAACCGGCCACGCCCTGCAGTTCCCCGGGAAGAACTACCGCATCTTCCTTGCCAATGACGTGACGGAGATCAAGAAGGCCGGAGCGGCCCTGAAGTTTACCCAGTTCGCCGTGGACAACGCGGCGGTCGGTATTCTCTGGATATCCGAGGACGGGGAGATAATATACGGGAATGATGAGATCTGCAGGCTTCTCGACTATACCAGGGAGGAACTGAGGGAAAGGACGATCTACGAGCTTGATGCCAACAGTTCCGGGGACCTGTGGATGGACAACGGCAGGCGGACCTATGACCGCATGCCGGAAAGTGTCGAGACCGTCTTCAGGACGAAGAGAGGAAAACTCTTCCCTGTGGAGATCGCCGGAAACTACATGGAATACGAAGGGGAAGGGTATGTCTGCGCCATCATCCAGGACATAACGGGCCGCAAGATCACGGAGGAGTCCCTGAAGAAGAGAGAGGTCGAGCTCAAGATAGAGTCAAGCCGTCTTGAGGAGGCGAACACGGCGCTGAAGGTCCTCCTGAAGCACCGCGACGACGACAAGAAAGAGCTCGAGGAGAAATTCATAGCGAACATCAAGACGCTCGTCCTTCCGTACATCGATAAGATGAAAAAAGGCCGCCTCGAGCCCGGTCAGGTCTCCTACGTGGACATCGTGGAGCGCAATCTCGGTGACATCCTCTCGCCCTTCCTGCAGAAGATGTCCATGAAATATTCGAATTTCACACCCACGGAGATACAGGTGGCGAACCTTATAAAGGCCGGCAAGACCTCAAAGGAGATAGCGGAGATCATGAAGGTTTCCACGGGAACCATTGATACCCATCGCAACAATATCCGGAGCAAACTCAATCTGAATGGAAAGAAGCTGAATCTGAGAGCATATTTGATATCGCTAGGTTAGACGATTATATATATAAATCCCATCTATATTACGTACCCATAAATTACATATCGGGATTAGGAAAGATTCTGTTATAATAACACCATCTGATGACTGTCACCTATCATATGTACTCCCTCCGCGCGACTTCCTATAGCGAAGCCCCTTTCGAGCTTGCGCAACAAATTACTGCCGTTTACTCATCGAGGTTAGCTTCCAAGAAAACGAAAGAGACAAAAGTCATCCCCCCCGACTGTTTCTTTTAGGCAAACAGGGGCTTCGCTATCTCTATTCCATCCCTGCCGGAAGTCTGATATCATAGCCTTAAGATATCTGACGAGATCGATGATAAACATGTAAGGGGCTTAAGGGTGCCGGTGCATGTTCGCGTGTGCCGGGTCTTTGTGACGCATCGACGACAGACAGAATGGAGGCCCTGACAATGTATTATATAGCCCACGGTTGTTGGCGGAGGCGATCATGATAAGGATCCTGATCGCCGACGATCATTTTATCGTTCGGGAAGGACTGAAACAGATCGTTTCCGACGTGCCCGACATGATGGTCGTCGATGAAGCTAGTGATGGCCAGGAAGCCCTGAGAAAGGCGTTGGGCGGGTCCTTCGATATCGTCATCCTGGACATATCCATGCCCGTGAAGAGTGGGCTCGATGTGCTCCAGGAGCTGAAGCAGCAGAAGCCCGACGCCAACGTCCTCATCCTCAGTGTACATCCGGAGGAACACTATGCCATGCGGGTGCTCAAGGCAGGGGCTTCGGGGTATCTGACGAAGGAGAGCGCTCCCGACGAACTGGTCATGGCTATACGCCGGATATCTCAGGGAAGGAAGTACATCACCGCCACGCTTGCCGAGAAGCTGGCAGGGGTGGTTGAACGTCCGGCGGACGTCCCGCTTCACAGCACTCTTTCGGAGAGAGAGTTCAGGGTCATGGTGATGATCGCCTCCGGTTATTCGATCAAGGAGATATCGGAGAGGCTCTTTCTCAGCATCAAGACCGTCAGCACGTACCGGACGAGGATCCTGAAGAAGATGAACTTCAAGAACAACTCCGAGCTCATCCGTTACAGCATCGAGAATGGATTGGGAAACTAAAAGAAGGTTCAAGGATTCAAGAGTTCAAGGGGAAGGGCCTTTCCCATCACCCATCGTCTCTTACCAATCACCCGTTCTTGTCAGCTTCTGTATAGTTTTTTTGTCATTCTGAGGGTGTTTCTGTCGCCTTCGGAGGTGTAGGTGACCTTGTCCATCACGGTGTTGATGATGTAGAGGCCGAGTCCGTGCTCCGGCAGGGCCTTGAGGTCTTCAGGGTCGTAGTCGGGAAGGGTGGCGTCGTACAGTGACATCGACTTCCCCCTGTCGCTGATATCGAGGACGATCTCCTCGCTGGAGTAGGTTATGTCGACCTCCACGACATGTCCCTCCTCGTTGTCGTAGGCGTGTTTGATGGCGTTGTTCACCGCCTCCACCACGCAGAGCTCCAGGTAATAGGCGTCGACATCGCCGAGTGAAAGGTAGCTGCATATTCCGCGAACGGCGACACCGGCAAGAGAGACGTTCTTCAGCTTGCTGTCTACGAGAAAGGTGATCGTTTTCGACGACGACGCAGGTCCGGACATGTTATCGGGAAAGCGCCTCGATCGCTTCGGATTCGGTGGCGAAGATCTGGAACACCCTGTTCATCCTCGTGATCTTGAAGAGCCCCATGACGGTCTCCCTGATGCCGCAGATGACAAGGTCGCCGTCATTCCCCAGGGTTTTCAAAGTCGAGACGATGGCCCCAAGTCCGCTCGAGTCGATGAAATCGACCTCAGAAAGGTCGAGAACGATGCGTCTGTTCCCCTGGTTGATCCAGTCCACCATTCTTCCCTTGAAGCCTGTCGAAACGGACGCGTCTATCCGCTTCTCCCGGGGCAGGACGACGAGAACGTTTCCCACTTTCCTTTCCTCTATTTCCATGTGCACGCCTCCATTGCGCCAGATATCTCCGGCCGGTGCCCTTTCCGCGGCCGGATCCCTGATTATTCGATGTTTCCTCTGTATTCCAGGGCCACGAGGGTTATGTCATCCTGAAACTCCGCCCCCTTTCCGAAATCCTCGATGGCGGCGACAACAGCGTCAAGAAGGGCCTCGACCCCTTCGTTCCTCAGACCGGAGAGGAGTGAATGGAAGCGGTCCTCCCCGAAGAACTCCCCTGAATTGTTGCAGTATTCCACTGCCCCGTCGGTGAAGAGCACCACCCTGTCCCCCTTCCTGAGAGACTTCTCTTCCTCTTCGAAAGGGAGACGGCCGTCGAGGCCGATGATCGTCCCGCCCTTGTCGAGAGGCTCCAGGGTTCCGTCGCCTCGCATGATCAGGGGGGACGGGTGGGCGGCGTTGCTGTACGTGAGGGAGCCCGTGCGCGTGTTGATAATGAGATAGACAATGGTGAAATACTTGCCGAAACGTTCCATGGGGTATTCACTGTCAAGGGCTTCCATGACCCTCCCTGGCGATGTTATCCGGTACCCGGGTGGTTCGTAGGTACGTGCCTTCGTCACCCGTCCGCTGTTGGGCTGGAGGATCTGGGAGACGGAGACGGTGATGAGCGCGGAGGGCACCCCGTGGCCGCTGACATCTATCATGTATATTCCGACGTGGTCCTCGTCGAGGCGGAAGACATTGAATATGTCCCCCCCGATCACGTGGGAGGGCATGAACTTCCAGGCGATCGCCAGGCTCTTTATATCCGGTACGCTGCGCGGCAGGAGACTCTGCTGGATGCCTGCGGCCGCCCTCAAGTCCTCGTCGAGAACGGCCTGTTTCTCGGTGAGCTTCGCGTTGGACCTTTTCAGCTCGCAGGTGAGCCTTCGGATCTTCAGCTGGTTCTCGACCCGTGCCAGGACTTCCGCCTTGTCGAAGGGTTTTGTGATGTAATCGGAACCGCCCGCCCCCAGTCCTCTCACCTTGTCCGCGGTGTCCGACCTGGCTGAGAGAAAGATGACGGGAACGTCGGTGAGGAGCCCTTTGCGTCCGAGTTCCTCACAGACCGCGAAACCATCCATGCCGGGCATCACGATGTCGAGAAGGATGAGGTCCGGCTTTATGGCCCCGGCCCGGGAGAATGCCTCTTCTCCGCCGGCGGCCTCGGAGACGTCATACCCCGCATTCGCGAGGATCCGCCTCAGAAGCACCCGGATGTCCTCACTGTCGTCGACTATCAGTATCTTTTCCTTCATGTATGCTTCTATATTACAGTCAATGACGGGAATATGCCATGTTTTTTAATAGCCTCGACCTTCGGCCGCGGGGACCCCGCTCCGGAGAGATGTGACGGGTTCTTTTTTTGCGCCCCGTGACCCCGGCGTATCTTTTTCCATTGTCGGAGGGATTCCCAGCATGTATTATACAGGTGTGGCGGAACAGCGGATAATGGACCAGGGAGAGGACAGGCGAAGGGAAAAACGGCTCGACATAAGCTCCGTGAACCTGCCCTTTCTGGGCACCCGGGGGGGCGACCACTCCTTCTTCCAATACGTTGTCCTCGATCTGAGCAAGAGCGGCATCGGGTTCGCCATTCCCACCTGGGTGGTGAGCAGGGAAGGGATCACGAAGGGTGATACCGTCAACTTCCATCTTCCCATCAACATCGGGGAACAATACTACAATCAGGGCGTCATAGTGTGGACGAAATGGGACGAGGCGATCGGAGCACAGACGTGCGGGGCCGTCCTGGGCAACAGGGGGCGCCCTTCGTACCCCGTCTTCATCTCCATCGAGTCCGGCTCTGTGTCCGTCAACCTGGAGGAATTCGAGGTGCGGGACAGTCTGTTGTGCAGGGTGATCAAGGACACGGCGTTCCTCAAGAAGGGCGTGGATATCTACCTCGGCCACCTGGTGCCCTTCTTCTCCCGTATCGCACGGTATCCCCGGGACGAGTATCCCCAGCTCAAAAATTTCCTCCTTTCCGACGTCAGATCGCGCGTCAGGGAGCATTGCGACCAGCTCGAGGCGTTGTACGTGAAGACCCGGACAGAGACGCCGGGACCGTCGGACATTGCCAGGTTCATCGACCTCGAAGAGCTGAGGGCAATGGTGGAGTCGGAGGTCTATGTCGAGATATTCAAGGCCGCTTTCTCCGACGAGAGCATCGTCCCTTACCTCAACGCCATCAAGGACCTGGAGAACAGGCTCTACTTCAATTACAACACGATAGTGATGCTGTATCTTCACTCGCTGTAGGGAGCGGGTTCTCTTCTGATAGGACCAATAGGATTTCTATAGGACCTATGGGGTTCCGATAGGACCTATAGGGTTCCGATAGGACCTATAGGACATATGGGACCTATAGGACGCTTAGGACCTATAGGACGTGAAAAAAAGGGTTGGTGTTATTGGTATGTGATGGTGAGGTGGGTGAGGTAATCGGCGAGTTCGTTGGCGTGCTGCAGGCATTTTTCGCTGTTGCCTGTTTTTGCGGCTTCTTCTAATTGGCGGCCTATCTCGGTGATGCGGTCGAAACCGTAGCCGCCGCCGCTGCCCTTCATGGTGTGGCCGAGGATCCGTATCGTTTCAAGGTCGTTCTTTCCGGCCGCTTCCCGTATGGATGTCACGTCCATAAGTCTCTTTTCAAGGTATCCAGGTATCAGGTCCTCGAGGTCCCTGTCTATCTTCACGACGGTCTTAGCGGACGGTTCATGTGCCGCCTCTCGTGCCGCGAAGGTCTCTTCCGCAGCGGGGATGTTTCTGGTATGCGCCCTGATGGCTTCGATGAGCGCCGACTTGCTGACGGGTTTGGTGAGATGGCCGGTGCAGCCCGCTTCGTAGCTCTTTCGCATCTCCTCTTCCAGAGCGTAGGCGGTGAGTGCGAGGACAGGCGTCGCCCCTCGGCCCTGCGAGCGCTCCCACCGCCGTATCTGCCGCGTGGCCTCGTATCCGTCCATGACCGGCATCTGTATGTCCATGAGGACGATGTCATAGGCTGATGTGGTGAACATGCCCACGGCTTCGCGCCCGTCCCGCGCCGCGTCGACCTTGAAGGGCGTGTTCTTGAGGAAGGACTGGATGAGCAGCCGGTTGTCCTCCGAGTCATCGACGAGAAGTATGGCGAGGGGCCTTGTTTCGGGACTGGTCTCGGGTGCCGCCGGAGCCTGTCCTGCCGGGGAGCGGGTGGTCCCGTCATCGGCAGCAGGGGCGAGAGATGCCGTGAAAAAGAAGGTGCTTCCCGCGCCGACGGTGCTCGTCACCCATATGCGGCCGCCCATGAGCTCCACGAGACGCCGGGATATGGTGAGCCCCAGCCCCGTGCCGCCGTACTTTCGCGTTGTCGACGAATCGGCCTGAGTGAACTTCTCGAATATGTGAGGGATCTTATCCTGTGGTATGCCGATGCCCGTGTCGTTGATGGAGAAGATGAGAACGTCGTTCCCGCCGCTCGCCCCGTCACGTTCGACGGTGATCGTTATTCCGCCCTCCTCGGTGAACTTCACGGCGTTGCCGACGAGATTGAGAAGGACCTGCCTCAAACGTCCCACGTCGCCCGAAAGATGCCCCGGCACGTCGGCTCCTATTATGCAGTCGAGGGTGAGGCCTTTTTCGCGTACGCGTATCGCCATGGTGTCACAGACGGCATCGACGAGTTCCCTGACGTTGAAGGCGGTCTCGTGAAGCTCCAGGTAGCCCGCCTCGATCTTCGATATGTCCAGGATGTCGTTGATGATGTTGAGGAGGTTGTCCCCGGCGTTCCGCAGCGTTGTGACATACCTTCTCTGCTCCTCGTCGAGGGGCCCCTCCAGAAGCAGCTCGGCCATGCCGATGATGGCGTTCATCGGCGTGCGTATCTCGTGGCTCATGCTGGCGAGGAAATCGCTCTTGGCCTGGTTGGCGGTCTCGGCCGCCTCTTTGGCTCCCTTGAGCTCCTGCTCGAAGAGCTTCACGGCGGTGATGTCCTCCTGGACCCCGACGAAATGCGTAATGGTGCCTGTCGCGTCCTTGAGGGGAGAGATGGATGCCGCGGCCCAGTAGAGCTCCCCGTTCTTCTTCCTGTTGTGAAAGACGCCCTGCCATTCCTCACCGGAGGTGATGGTCGACCAGAGATCATCATAGATCTCGGGCGGCAGCTCTCCCGATTTCAGGATACGGGGCGTCTTGCCTGAAACCTCGCTTCTTTCATAACCGGTGACCTCGACGAACTTGGGGTTGACGTACTCGATGTCGCCCCTCCCGTCGGTGATGACGACAACGGCCGAACTGTGTTCGACGGCATTGTGGAGCTTGCGGAGCTCTTCCATGGTCTCCTTCAGAGACGCTTCCCTTTCGGCGAGACGTTCGAGCATGGCATTGAAGGAAGAAGCCAGCGCCCCTATCTCCCCACCGGTGTCCACGTGCACGGGGCCAAGGGGATCTCCCGTCCTTCCTATCCCTTCGGCCTGCGAGGCCAGCTCCGAAAGGGGCGACAGGTTCCTGCGCATCACGATGAGGATGATGAGCACGCACAGCCCGATGCCGATGGCAGTGTAGGCCACGATGTACCACCGCTCCCTGTAGATGGGCGCATAGGCGTCCTTGATCGGATAATGTGCCGCCAGTATCCAGTCGGTGTTCCGAAAGCGCTTGAAGGTCGCTATGCCCGGCACGTCTTTTGAGGGCGCCGTTTCCCCGCTTCCCTCGAACCAGTTGTCGATGGCGGCGTCGAAAAGGTGGTTCGCTCCCCGGGGGAGGTCCTGTTTAAGTATCCGTGTCTTGTCGGGATGGACGATGATCGTGCGGTCCGTGTTGAAGAGGTAGAGGTAACCCGTCCGGCCTATCTTGATGCCGGCTATGCCCCCGAAGGTCACATCTTTGAGAAGGGACACGGCACCGCCCAGTACGGCGGAGATTTCCCCGTCCTTATCGAAGACGGGGACGGAGAACATGACTATGGGGTCGTAGGGCGGCCTTATCGACCTGAAGGGCTTCGAGATGTATGGTGCCTTGGTCTTCATCGTGTACTGGAAATACTCCCTGTCGGAGAAGTCTTTTCCGGACAATTCGGGGGCCTGGGGCACCTGGCCGATGACCCGTCCTGTCCTTGAATAGAGGACGATGCCATGGTCGAAATATCCCTTCAGAAAGAAACGGGTCTCCGTTATCCTCTCCAGGTGTTTCTGCATGGCGGGATAGCTGTTGACGTCCGCGACGGGGATTAGCTTCGAGACATCGATGAGCACCTTCAAGGCCTCGTGGATGCTGAGATCCACATCGTACGCTATCTTTGAAACGAGTTCGAACTGCTGGTCCGCTATGGTCTTCTTGAAATGGTCCTCGAAAACACGCTCGAACATGAAGGCGCCCGCGGCGAAGATGACGAGGAAGAGGACAGAGACCACCGTGGCCATCTTCGTTTTGAGGCTGAACCCGCGCATCACGGCCGTTCTCCTTTTTCAAGAAGCTCTGTGAGGCGGTCATGCCCGGGGCTGCGTCGCCCCTTCACTGCGGGGACGTGGCTTCCATCGGAGCCGGTCTCCATCCGCCAGTCGACCTCCTTGTCGGACTGGAACCAGACGATGCCGTCGATACCCAGCGTGCTTGCGGCTGACATGGCGTCCCGGATCCATTCGTTCTTGTTCGCTCCCGTGCCGACGGTGGCGGTCTCGAAGACGATGAGGGGTTTTCGCGACGCGGCGGAGCTCAAACCCCTGAGCTCCGCGACGGCCGCCTCGAATATCTCCCGGAAGGACCTCCAGCGACTTTCCCATCCGTGGACGTCCTTCTTTCTGGTCGTTCCCCAGTTGTATCCGTCGACGCCGAGGACGTCGACGTAGTCGTCTCCCGGATAGTAGGCGGACAAAACATTCCATGCTGCGGAGGGGTCATAGGTGCCATTCGGAACGGACTCCGCGTTCGGGCAGAAGACCCACAGGACGTTGCCGGCGCCGGACCGCCTGAAGATCTCGACGATATGCCGGTACATCCTCCGGTAGATGGCAGGGCTTTCCGGGCCGTATTCATCCTCCGCCGTGCCCCAGTGATACCGCTTGAGGTTCATTTCGTGGGCGAAGCGCATGAGCAGGGGCTTCTTCCAGGAGCGCGCCTTTTCGGCGAACCTTCTTATGAACCCATCGTACCGGCCGCCGAGCACGTCGGCGTGGGAGATGGCGACCTCCCTGTCTCCCTTCACGAACATGGGCTCCCACGTGATGCAGGGCAGGGCACCGCTCGCCGCGATGGCTTCGAGGCTTTCGAGAGGGAATTCGCCGCCGGATGGGTCTTCGACCGGCGGCCACTGGAGAAAGAAGACGACCATGTCCGGGCGAAGTCCGGTCGCGGCTTCGACACCCGAGATCCTCCCGGGGGTTATGGGGTACCCGTCAAGGGCAAAACCCCACAGCGAAGGTCCCGCTCCGGAGGTCCCGCAGGATGATGCGAGAAGGATCGCAGCGACGATGAGAAGAAGTGAGACGGTCCGGCTCGATCTCACCCTCCTTCCTCCCCTGCTTCCCCGGCTCCTTCCACGGGTGTGTTGAAGTAGAATATCGACGAGAGTATCGCGGCGTGATAAAGGCACCAGAAAACGTTGACGAGTATTCCGGCGAAGGGTTCCCTTTCGTATACGAGCCTGTTAACACCCCATACCGCCCCGCAAAGGCATATGGCCCAGAGGAGAAGCTGGGGCCACATTGCCCTGAGCGGCAGGGCCCTGCTCATTCCTTTCGGCGTGATGCCGAAGGTCCCCTTGAAGCCGAGAAGGGCGAGGACGCTCGCCTTCATGAACACGGGGAAGGTGATGAAGGTCAGCAATTGTCCCGACATGAGGTCCCGTATCGTGTAACTGCGTTGTTTCAACGTCCAGTAGAAGGTGGTAAGGGTGATGACGATGTAGGGGACGAAGATGAGGAGGTGATTCCTGAGAAGTAACCGCCC
>DBQU01000014.1 GCA_002305765.1 Deltaproteobacteria bacterium UBA1386 | reverse complement strand
TCTTCTTTTGCGCTCCTTGACTACCAGGCAGCTTCTTGCGTATAATTGATTCACCACCAGCATGAGAAGAACAAACGGTCCCGAAAACGAAGTCGCCGTCCTCATAACGGACATCCATCAATATTCCAGGCTCACGTCGAACATGACCGCCGAAGGTATTCGGGATTACATGATCGGCTATCACGGACACCTGCAGACCATGGTCATGGACAACCAGGAAAGGGCCGACGAATTCGAACCCTGCGCGGGAGACGCTTCGATAGCGATCTTCCGGCAAAAAGCGGGCGAGGGTAGGGAACAGAAATGCAGGCGGGCACTTAAGGTGGCCCTTACCATCGCCGAGGCCATCGAATCGGGAAAGATCCCCTTCACCCGGATCGGTATCTACGTCGGGGATATTATAGAGGCACCATTCGGCGCTCTTACCCTCAGGTTTGGAAACTGTTTCGCCGCCGCCAACAGGCTCGAGGAACTCTGCGCCTACTTCGGAACAACCATCCTTATGGACCGCGAGGTAGCTCTTGCCCAGGACGATCTGGCACAATACATCGTCGCGATAGGAAAGGTAACGCCGAAGAGCTTCGAACACCCCATCCACGTCTATTCCATATATAAGCCGGGGATACACAAGTGTCCGGCAGATGTTGACGGGGAACATCTCCACGCCTTCATTGCTTTGAAGAACGAGGCGATCGAGTACTTCATCGGAAACGCGCAGAAAGGGATAACCCCCAACTTCCAGATCGCGGAACAAAAGCTGCATCAGGCGGAAATGGCGTTCACCGACGCCACAGGGCAGCTTGATATGGCAACCCTTCGCATATCACAGTACATCCATGAGAATCCCTATCCCGTCGATACCTTTGAGCAACAGGGCATGGCGATAGACGAGAAACAGGGGCATTCCATCGGGATCAGGCTCCTTCTTCTCTCGCAGCAGCTCATCAAAGCCTTCGACCGCGAATTCTATCACGCCCTGATCGAGAACACGGACTGGGAAAGCCTCTTCAGGATCCACTGGTTCAAAGAAGGTGACGTCATCATGAGCATAGGCGACGAACCGAACGGCATCTACTATCTGGCCCGGGGAGACGTGCGCGTTCAAGACGCCGGGGGAAAAACCATCGCCCAACTGTCCGATGGGGACATCTTTGGAGAAATGGCCTATTTCACCGACGATCGCAGGCGAAGCGCGACGGTCGTCGCAATGACCGACATCGCTGTTCGCCGGATCTCGACGGAAGACTTCGAGAGGACTCCCGTCCTTCACAGCCTTTTCGCTGAGATAGCCCGGCGCAGGACGAGACCCGTGTAACCCTCCTGGGCGAAGGATAGTCGCAGGTCTCACGTCTCAGGTCTCAGGTCTTACGACAGGAACTACAGGAACCGCACGACACAAAGACACCACCGTCTTACCGGACAACCCAAAGTCTTTCATATCGACCCCGGGCCACAACGATGGATTACCTTCGGACTTTCAGGCAGATTGCAGCCTTGACCCAAAGAGTGGGCTTGGTGAGTTTTTTTGCTAAGACATTCCGGTCTCGTGCCGATAATCCCATCAGATACATGGGAGGTTGCACATGGCAGAAACCATAATATCGACGACACCCTGCCCCCATTGCGGCTCCAGGATGTACGCGGACTTCGACGTCACCAACGCGGTGAAGGTATTCGTATGCTCCAAACCCACATGTCTGCACCGCGTCTACCCGGACTACCCGACACGGACGGGAGACCAGGAAATGTGCTATCTCTGCGGGGAGTTGTTCACTATCAATGACGATTCCGCGGGAGTCTTGTGCCCGCGATGCAAAGCCGAGATGAAAAAGACCAGGGCAAGGGCGAATCGGGACAGAAGGGGGCGGCCGCACGGAAAAACCACTCACTCCCGTGAGCGTCGTCTCTCTGCCTGACCCCGAAACGGCGCCATTCCCCGTTTTCCTACTCTAACTTTCCGATAACATTACCTGTTTCACTGGATGGATGACCAATCTTTCTCTTGCATTTTCCAAGACCACTATGTTAAAAAATGTACAAGCGAGGTAAAAAACACATGAGCAACTTTCTTGATAAACTGACCGTCAGGCAGATGGTTAAGGAGGATCTCGATGCCATCGTCGAGATCGATACAAAGGTCCTGGGCGAAAGCAGGAAGGATTACTGGGTCACGAAGATCATAAAGCAGGCCGAGAACAGGCCTCCCGACGCTTCACTCGTGGCGGAAATAGACGGCAAGGTGGCCGGGTTCATCCTCGGCGAGGTGAGCGGCTGGGAATTCAAAGTACCCAATAACATAGGCTGGATAGATACCATAGGCATAGACCCCGACTACCAGAACAGGGGCATTGCCAAGGTCCTCGCCGTGGGCCTGGTGGAGAACCTCCAGAAATACAGCGTCGACACCATATACACCCTCGTCAACTGGAACGACTGGGACCTTCTGCAGTTTTTCCACGCCATGGGCTTCTCCCGCGGCGACATGATAAACCTGGTACTGAAAGTCTGAAAAACGGCTTGAGTCGCTTGAATCGCTTGAATCGCTTGAGGGTTTAGAAACCTTCCTTCTCGTGGATGATCGTATTCTTCAGAGACCTGCACGAAAAGATGAACTGAATTAAGACGAGAGAGGGGACAAGAAGGCCTTCCGGATCCCGGACCAAATCCGCGGTGCCAGAACTCTCAAGCGATTCAAGCCATTCAAGCGACTCAAGCCGCCTTTAATTACCCTTCTTTTATTATCTTGAGCTTGGCTCTGGTGTTGATCCTGTTGCCTTTCAGTTTGTTGGCCGTCTTGAGGTCGTCGACATCGATACCGTACTTTTCGGATATGGATGTAAGCGTTTCGCCTTTCTTCACCGTGTGGTAACGGACCTTTTTTGCCGACTTCACGGCTACGCGGGCCTTCTTCGGCTCAATGTGGCTCACAAGGCGGATCTTCATGTTGGGGTATACCCTGTTCCCCTTGAGCTTGTTTGCCGAGCGCAGGCTTGCCTCATCGATCCCGTAACGGTCGCTTATCTCCGAAAGGGTCTCTCCCCTCTTTACTACGTGGAACGCCTTGACGGGACGATCCTTGATCTCCTTTTCGGAACGCACCGGAGGCTCATTCTTCTTCGCCACGGTCCTCGACGACAGGGCCCTGGCGGGACTGTCGTCGTCGCTCTTGCGCCTGGCCTTAGAACGCTCCGCGGCCGGCGGATCCTGGGTCACATCCCTGGCAAGCACAGTGCCGCGTGCCGTCTCTCCTGAGAACTTGGGTATGGCGATGACCATACCCGGCTTGATCTTGAGTTCGTCATCGCTGCTGTTCACAAGGACGAGATCACGCTCGCTGACCTTGTACTTCTTCACTATCCTGGCCATGCTGTCCCTTTTCCGAACCTTGTACGTGACGACGCTCTTCACGGACGGTAACTTCTCAAGCTCGGTTGCGAGACGTTCGGCAAAGGCCCGCTTGTCGACATCCGACGGAAGTTTCACCATGTAGTCGCTCTTTCCCGGAGGGGTGATCCCCCGGAGAACCTCGGGATTGCACGTGCGAATGGTCTCCATATCGCAGTTCGAGGCCCTTGCTATTGCCGCGAGCGGGGTGGCCGCGGGGACCCCGACCTCTGTGAACCTGACGGGAGGGTCATAGACGATACTGCCGAAGCCGAATTTCGCGGGGTCTTTTGCGATGATGGCCGCCGCTATCAACTGGGGGATATAGTTCCGTGTCTCACGGGGAAGGGTGTTGTACTTGTACAGCTCCCAGAAATCGTTCGTGTTGTGCTTCTGGATGAGCCGCCCTATCCTCCCCTCTCCCGCATTGTAGCCGGCAGCGGCAAGATACCAGCAACCGAACTGATCGAAAAGGTCCTTGAGGTACTTGGCAGCGGCAACGGTTGATTTTTCCGGATCCCTGCGCTCGTCCACCCAGTGGTCAACCTCAAGGCCATACCGCCCGCCCGTGGAGTAGATGAACTGCCACGGTCCTGATGCCTTTGCATGCGAATAAGCCTTCGGGTTGAAACCGCTCTCTATCATGGCCAGGTAGACAAGGTCCTCGGGCATGTTCTTCTCCCGGAGGATCTCGGTGATGATGGGAACGTACAGCCGGGAACGCTTCAGCCAGTTGGCGAACACCTTCTTCTTGTCCTCGGAGAACCACTTGATGTAGTACTTCACCGCGTCATTGAACACGATGGGAATGTCAAAATTTCGATCGTAGTTCGTGGTGAGGAGGGTCGTTATGTCGTCGTCGTCGTCGACCTTCACTTGCAGCGAGTAAGGCTGAGGCCGGGTCTTCCGCTGAGCGTCCTGCTGCCTCGTATGAGCATTGATCGCTTTCGTTTTCATCGACCGTGCGGCGGTACCCTTCCCCATTCCGGAAACCGGGGAGGGATCTCCCTCAGCGCCCGCAGTCCCGGCGGGAGCCTGGTCCTGCACGACGACGGGATATCCATGGCTGCCGATGCCTCCCGTCGATACCTGATTGTTCGTTGCGCATCCTGCGAGAAGAAGAAGAATAAATGCTGCCGCGGCGATAGATCGTTTCATGGTCCCCTTACCCGTAGCCTCTTTCTAATGGCCTTATCTTGATGATATGGGCAATATGCCTTTCCTGTCAATAAAAAAATCGACATTCATGAAGCTAATTCAGCAACTTATCTTGTAAGTCCCTGTAACCTCTGGAGAACTCGTATGCCTTCATGCGCTTCTTGTTCTCCAGCTGAAGCTCCCTGACAATGAGCAAACCTTTGCCGGTCGCCACTTCCAGGCCCGCCTTGGTTATGCTCGTCACGGTACCGGCAGCTGCTTGTGCCTGAACGCTCTCATCGGCGAACGAGCTGTATATCTTGAGCAGTTTCCCATCGAGATAGGTAAAAGCGGTGGGCCACTCTACAAAGGCCTTCACCTGACGGTCAACCCGGGCGGCGCCCATGGTCCAGTCTATCCGTCCCATCTCCTTCGTGATGATGGGGGCATAGGTGGCCGCCGAATGATCCTGTCTCGTTCCTTCCATCATGCCGTGCTTCCCGATATCATCCACCACTTTTTGCAACATCTGTGCCGCTTCTGCCGAAAGCCTCTTCGACAGGGTCGTGTAATCGTCATCCTTCTCTATCGCCACCTCTTCCCGGCCGATGATGTCCCCCTCGTCCATCTTCTCGTTCATCTTTATAAACGTGATCCCCGTGACCGCGTCGCCGCTCAGGAGAGCCCATTGCATCGGTGACGGGCCGCGGTATAGCGGCAGAAGGGAAGGATGAATGTTGACGGGGGCGATGGACGGGATATCGAGGGCCCACTTTGGTACGATGAGCCCGAAGGACACCACGACATAGAGGTCGGGGTGATAGTCGGCTATGGACCGTGCCTCGTCATCCCTGAAGGAGCCTATCTCGATGAGCGGTAAATTGAGGCTCAGGGCCGCGCTCTTGACCTCGTTGTCGTCGATCTGGTATCCCCTGCCCCTGGGGCGCGCCTTCTTGGTCACAACGGCAACCACTGAATCTTTGATCTTTAGAAGGGACGGTACGGAGAAGGCGGAGGATCCGAAAAAGACGATCCTCATGCCTTCTTGCCTGTATACTTTTTCTTGAAAATGTTCTTTTTTATGGGACTTAAAAGATCAACGAAGAGGACGCCGTTGAGATGGTCGATCTCGTGCTGGAACGCGCGCGCAAGCTGTCCCTCGCACTCGAAGTCGACGATGTTCCCCCTGAGGTCCGTACCACGGGCATGCACTTTCTTCGCTCTCCTGACGTACTCGTAATACCCGGGAACGCTCAGGCACCCCTCCTCGCCGTTCTCCTCCAGGTGGGTCTCGACGATAACGGGATTGATGAGAATGATGGGCTTCTCCTCCGTGGGGTTCAAGGAGGCGTCAATGGTTATGAGCCTGATCGGGAGCCCGATCTGCGGTGCCGCCAGACCTGCTCCATGGGCCAGGATCATCGTCTCGACCATATCCCCGGAGAGCTTGAGGACAGCGTCCGTGATGTTTTCGACAGGCTTCGCAAGCTTCCTGAGAACAGGATCGGGTATGACACGAATATCGATTGTGGACATGCACTATTTTAAAACCATCCGCTCGCAGAGTCAATAACTGGAACGCCTTATCTCACATTCTATCGGTGCCTTGATCATGGGGTGGGAGCGGGGGGGAGGCTCAAAAGGCAAGGTCTTTGTCGTTGACACCATCACCCGGACGACTTAGTTTGATTTCATCCCACACGCCGCACAAGGAGGTTTCAATGGCCGACAAACAAGGTGGAAAGGTGAAAGTGCTCGGTTTCGCGGGGAGTTTGAGGAAAGGGTCCTTTAACAAGATGCTTCTCAATGCCGCCGTCAAGGTCGCGCCGGCGGATGTGGAGTTGGAGGTATTCGACATCGGGGGGATCCCCCCTTTCAATCAGGATCTCGAGAACGAGCCGCACGAGAAGGTCAGGGAGCTGAAGGAAAAGGTCAAGGCGGCCGATGGCGTCCTGATAGCCACACCTGAGTATAACTACTCCGTTCCGGGGGTCCTGAAGAATGCCATCGACGCCGCGTCGAGGCCGTACGGTACTAACCCCTTTGAGGGAAAACCCGTCGCCATCATGGGCGCCTCCATCGGCACTCTCGGGACCGCCAGGGCGCAGTACCATCTGAGGCAGATATGCGTCTTCCTCGATTGTTTCGTTCTCAACCGGCCCGAGATAATGGTCCCTTTCGCGGAGCAGAAGTTCGATGCCTCGGGCAACCTCACGGATGACAGGACAGAGCAGATGATACAGGAACTCCTGGCCGAACTGGCAAAGTGGGCCAGGAAGCTTCGCTGAACAGGGCGGCTTCAGAACGAGATCGCCAGGCCTCCCACAAGAACATCCGCGTCGCGGTCGTGGTCTGTGGCGACCCGATGAAATACCGCACGGAGCCCCAGGCGGGGCGTGAACCACCAGACAGCCGTCAGGGAAACCACAGCGTTCACATCGTCCCTCGCGCCTCCCTCATCTCCACCGTACCTGTCCCGGGCGAGGTACGCTCCCGCGCCGATGCCCAACCCGAGGCGATCGCCATAGAACGCCCGCACTGCCCACACCTCGGACATCACTCCATACCGGCCGACAGGGCGTCTGTCGCCTTCATGAAGCCCCGCCACCGTCCAGTCGAAATTGGGAGAGAGCTTCCGACGGTATTCAAGACCAACAGAGAGGGCGCTGCTGTGATCGCAGTTCAAAGCGGTCCCGCCCATGAAGAGGGCCACCTCGTTCTTCCTCGAATGATCGCCGGGTGGAGGGTTCCCTCGGCCTTCGTCACCAAGCAGATACCCTATACCGATGGAGGCCGAAAGGGTGTCGAAGCCGTTCGAGCCGTTGATGTAGTTTCCGCGCGCCTGCAACAGAAGGGGACTCAGGGCGTACCACGTGATCGCGCCGCTGAAGATGGCCCCCAGACCATGTTGGATCTCACAGCCGTACCCCGATGTTCCTTCTCGCGTATCGGCGAACAAATAGGGACCGACCCCTCCGGCGAAGGAGACACCCGGACCCAACGGGGCACCCCGTCCCCATATCTGGAACGCTATACCGTCCCTGTCGTGGTCCGGTTGGTGTCCCTCGTTGATATAGGACGCGCTGACCGTTGCATGCTCGGTGAGGTGCTGAAAATATGCCACAGACCAATGGCCCCTTGTGGACGTGCCTCTGTGCGCACCTCCGGCTATCCCCCCGTTTGCGAATATCTCCTGACATGAAGCGGTACGGAAAGGGGCAAAGAGGACCACCAGAGCGAACACAGCGGCAAAGACCTTCACACGATGCCAGCCTGCGACATACACGAAGACCTCCTCACTTCACGACAAGACCGCACTCGAACACTGATTAGAGCGCACAGTGGTCAAAGCGGAGCCCGGCAAGCCGAAACGAACAGCCTTCCCGATCATCCAGAGCGCCCTCCTCCGCAGGTGCGGACCGCATAGCTCCCGATCGGGCATGCATCAGGTACAGACTAGCACACTGCATCCCCAATCTCTGTCACAGCACCGACATTAATCATGTAGTGCTTTCTGACTTGATGATGTCATCCAACGGTGCTACAGAAATCGAAGAAGAACCTCTTTCTTGCCTCCCGCCACAGACGGGATGCAAAGACGGCCGAATATCCCGGCGGGCGCCGGGATTCGGCCGCATCTTCTCTCTGAACGCTCTCTTCATCACCTCTGCGCCCTCGAGCGAAGCGGGCGTGAGATAGAATCCTATCCTTTCGGTTTCTTTCCCTCCACCAAACAGTCCATCCTGTCACCCGTGCGCAGAAGCCTGATGTCCTCAAAGCCTGCCTCCGCCAGACCCTCTTTCACCTCTTCGAAGGTATAGGTGCTGCCGCCACGGGTGTTCACGAGCATGTTGATGGCGAAGAGCGCCCCCGCGGACGGCGCGGTGCGTGTCTCGTCCATGATATGATCGCGGATCAGTATGGCCCCGCCGGGGACAAGGGCGGCTATGGCCTTGCGGTAAAGAGCGACGTTCTGTCCGGGATCGTTCTGGTGGATTATGGCTGAAAGCAGGACGAGGTCGTGCCCTCCCGGCAGGTCGTCCGCGTAGAAGTCACCGGGAACCAGGTCCACTCTCTGCGAGAGGCTCTCCGAGGCTATCTTCTCCCGGGCCATGGGTATGACGACGCCGAGGTCGAAGATCGTGGCCCGCAGGAGCGGGTTCTTCCGCAGGAAGGCCGCCGTGTACGTCCCCGATGCCCCTCCCACGTCGAGAAGCCTCCTGTACGGCCCAAGGTCATAGGAGTCCGCTATTTCCAGGGACAGGTCCCTGCCTATCACATCCATGGCACCGATGAAGGCCGCCAGGGTTTCAGGGTCCATCCGGCTTGCGTGCCTGCGCTTTCCCTTGAGCCCTTTCCTCACCACGCGCGAAAGGTCTCCCCAGGTGTCCCAGAGCCTGCTCATGTGGAGCACCATGGGACGTATCGACCCGGTATGACGCGAAGACAGGAGCGCGCCGCTCTCCGTGAGGGAGTAGGACCCGCCGTTCTTCGCGAGAAGACCCAGGGAGGCAAGGGCATCGAGAAGGTGTGAGAGCGCCCGGGTGTTGAATCCCGCCCTCCTGGCCAGAGCGGCCGAGGTCTCGGCCGTCCCGTCGAGAAGAGTAAATATATCGAGCTCCACCGCGGAAAGGATCACCCTGCTCTTCGTGAAGGCGCTGGCGTCGGACATCAGTGAACCGTATGGTGCATGCTGGATCATGGCAGTCTCCTTGCGATAGTGTATGGTAGTCATCAGACGGCGACGTGGGTCACCGCGAAGGCCCTCTCCACGGGGTCATAGGTCAGGGAAGAGTTCTTTTTCCAGCCGGCGTCGTCCTCGCCGGGATGGTCATCGCGGAAAAAGCTGCCGCGACTCTCCCGTCTGGCAAGGCTCGCCGTGAGGATCGCCTTCAGGGTCACGACCGCTGCTGTCAGGTCTCCCTTCGCACATGTCTCGCGCCTCGAACCGGGCACGAACCCGTCCAATTCCCGATGGACCTCGCGGGCGGCTTCAAGGCCTTTCGTCAATCCTTCCGCCGAGCGTATCACGCCCGCGTAGTCCCAGGCCATCTGCCGTATCTCTCCCTTTATGTCGCCGAGGGACCTTCGAGATCCTCCGGGGGCCACGGTCCCGCCTGTGCCGGGCTTTACGGTCTCCATCTTCACCCCTTTCGGACCCCCCTCGTTGAAACGGGCGGCATTGCGTCCCGCCAACGTCCCGAAGACGGCGCACTCCATCAGGGCGTTCCCGCCGCGCCTGTTGGCGCCGTGGAGGCCCCATGTCACCTCCCCGCAGGCGAAGAGCCCCGGCAGTCCGGATCGACAGGTGTCGTCGGTCATCACACCTCCCATCATGAAATGCACCGCCGGAGCAACAGGGAGAGGCCTGGTCGCAAAATCGTGCTTGATGAGCTTCAGGATGCTCAAGGGGTGCTCGTTCCACGCTTCCCCGGGCACCTTTCGGCAATCGAGGAACACGGTTCCTTTCCGGGTCTCCCGGTAGAGCTCTATGGAAAGTTCGTCACGCTTCTTCATGACGGCGTCGGTCAGGCTGCCGAGACCGTACTTGACGGCCAGGTCCTCCCCGGCGCTGTTGACCAGTCTTATGGCTTCGTGGACGGGCGGATAGACGATGGTGGCCGGCAGGCCCTCTCCTGAAACAACGACAGGGAAGAACTGCACAAATTCCATGTCGAGCAAGGGAAGGCCGACGGCCGCGGCAAGGTGGTATCCCTGTCCCATGATGTATTTCTGGTTGTCATTCCTGAGATACATGGCCCCGGCGCCGCCCGTTGCCAGGACAACAGCATCCGCGCGGCAGACAATGCTCCCGCCACGGGAGTCCACACCTTCTATGCCCTCCACCACACCATCCCGCTTCACGATACCGGTAACATAGAGGTCGCGAATGACCCGGATGCTCGGACGGGAACCTATCGCCTCGGCAACCCTTCTCACCAGCGTCACTCCCGAGATGACCCGGGGATCCGGTGATCTCACCTGGTAGAGGGTCCCCACGAGACCCACGGGGACCCCAAGGGACTTCAGCAACGCGACAGCCTCGCGGCTCTTTTCCGCCGCGGTCTCGACCTTCTTCCTGTTGTTGAGGAAACGGCCTATCTCCATCGTTTCCCGGACGTACTCCTGTACCCCGTACGAGTCGGAAACACCCGCGAAGACCGCGTTCGACATGGCCGTGTTCGTTCCGAGTCCTATGGCGCCCCGGTCTACGAGGGTCACTTCCGCGCCCTCATCCGCGGCCGCGATGGCCGCCATCATTCCGGCAAGCCCCGCTCCAACGACGATAACTCCGTTCTTCATGTTCCACTTCCTTCCTTGTTCGATGCGGCATTATGACATATCGATATTTGGCCGTGGAAGAAGGGTACTCAGGGGAAGCGCTTCAGATCTGACCCCTGTATATGGCCCTGAACTCCTCCACGAGGAGCACGTTGAGGAGGTCCTTTATGTGCTCGGGAGGCTTTCCGAACCATGAGAACTTGCCGTCGACGGCAAGCATGCTGAAGGTCTTCTTCTTCACGGGATCGTAAAGGACGATGATCTGGCTCGTGTCACACATGTGGGGCTTGCAGCACACAACGAGCACGAAGCTCTCCCTCGATACCCGTATCATCCGGTTCTTGCCCTGGGCGGTGCCCGAGAGGGACTTTACCCAATCCTCGAACTTTCCCTCCTGGGTCATCGCCGTGTAGGCCTCCTGAAAATCGTCCACCTTGAGCGTCTCCCACGGGTAGACCTCATACCTCTTGTACTGGTCGGGGAAGGAGACAAATTCGATCACGATCTGCGACTTTCCGCTCTTGGGCTTTCCAACGGATTGCTTTTTCGGCGTCTGGCCATGGACGTCCATGACACCGAGAACAAGGACGACAACGGCTACCGCCATCGGGATCATGATCTTTCTCATCGCGTCTCCTCGCCGGACCGCTATATGTCCAGCAGATAACCCTTTTTCGCAAGCCATTCCTTGCGCCTCCCGTAGTCCGGCATCACCTTCCCGATGTACTCCCAGAACCGCTTCGAATGGTTTTTGATCTTTATGTGCGCAAGTTCATGGACCACGATATAGTCGATGACGTCATAGGGGGCCATGACAAGTCGAAAGCTGAAGGAGAGTCTGTTGTCAGAAGAGCAGGAACCGTAGCGCGTCCGCGCGCTCGTTATCCGTATCCCCTTCCACGTGAGGTCAAGGCGCCGGCCGTAGAAAGCGACACGTTCGGGGAAGATCTGCCGAGCCCTCTGTCGGTACCATTCCCGGAACATCTCGCGGCCGTCGGCGTTGTGGTCGTTGCACAGCCGGAACGTGCCGCGGTAAAGGGTCAGCTTTGCCGACCTCCCCTCGATGACCTCCAGCGGGTACTCTTCACCGAGATAGAGGAACCGCTCTCCCGTCACGTAGCGCCTGGGCCCCGTCTCGCCAAAGACGTCCTTGTATTCCTCGAGCTTCCTCGCTATCCAGGGAACTTTCGACCTGAAGAACCGGCTTATCTCTTCATCGGGCGTCCTTTCGGGAACAAGGATGACGACCGCTCCGTTCCTCTCCACCTTCAGCGTCATCGTTCGTTTGCGCATCTTGCTGCGGACGATGCGGTAGTTGAGAAAGTCCGTTTCGTTAAAGAGAGAAGACTGCCCTTCCACGTTCCCTCTGACGTCTTGCAGCTTTCCCGGACCAGTCCGGGCTTTTCAGATCTCCAGTTCCTCTCCCGGGTGGGGCACATACGTGGTGAGCCCCAGTTTTTCCCTCACCGTCTTTTCGAACTCCAGGGCAACAGGTTCCTCGCCGTGGACGATAAAGACCCGCGGGTTGTTCGTGAAGGCACCGAGCCACTCCAGGAGCTCCCCCTGGTCGGCATGGGCCGAGAACCCGCCGATGGTGTACACCTTTGCCCGAATGGCCATCTCCTCTCCGAGGATATAGGCCCTCTTCGCGCCGTCGACGATGTATCGGCCGAGTGTTCCGGGCACCTGGAAACCGGTGAAGATGATGCTGCACTCCCGCCTCCAGATGTTGTGCTTGAAGTGATGGCGGATCCTGCCCCCCTCGCACATCCCGCTGCCCGCGATGATGATGGCGCCGGATTTGACGCGGTTGAGCTTCTGCGATTCCTCTATGGTCGTGGTGAAGTGGATCCTCATCCCCGCCGAACTCCTGAATGTGAAGGTGTTCAATGTTTCGGCATCGAAGAACTCCGGATGAGACATGTAGATCTTCGTGGCCTTATCGGCAAGGGGGCTGTCCACGTAGACGTTGATGTCGCTGAGACGCTTTTCCCTCACCAGCCTGTTGAGGATATAGAGAACGTCCTGTGTCCTGCCCACGGCAAAGGACGGCAGAAGCACGTTCCCTCCCCGCTTGAAGGTCTCCTTGACGGCCGCTTCCAGTTCGTCGATGCTCGCTTCCAGATCTTTGTGAAAGCGGTTCCCGTACGTGGATTCAACCACAACATAATCGGCCTCGGTGATGTGCTGAGGGTCCCTGATTATCGGGTTCCCGCTCTTGCCGACATCCCCGGAGAAAACGATCTTCTTGTCCCGGCCTCCGTCATGGAACCACAGCTCGAGGCTGGCCGATCCCAGGATATGCCCCGCGTCGACGAAACGGAACCTCATCCCGCCGGGCAGCTGATGCAGGGAATCATAGCCGTTCTGGTCAAACTGCGGGAGGCAGGCCTTGACGTCCTCCGTCGTGTAAAGGGGCTCGAACACCTGGTCCTTACCGGCCCTTTGCGCCTTCTTCGTCTGCCACTCGGCATCCTTTTCCTGGATATGCGCCGAATCGAGAAGGATGATCCCGGCCAGTTCCGCCGTCGCGGACGTGGTCAGTATCCTGCCGGAAAAGCCGCCAGCCACCAGACGCGGTATGAGTCCCGAATGGTCGAGGTGCGCATGCGTGAGAAGGAGCGTGTCGATCTGGTCGGGATGGAACCGGAAAGGCTCCCGGTTGAGGGCGTCGGAATTCCTGCCCTGGTTCATACCGCAGTCCACAAGGACCTGGGTACCATCCGTCAACAGATGGAAGCACGACCCCGTGACCTTTCTTGCAGCACCGAGAAACCTGATCTTCATTCGTCACCCCGCGGGAATCAGTATGGAACCGAGCCTGATCTAAGCCTGGAATCACTTGATTATACCCGGAGGATTTTGTCTTTTCAAGGGATTAAAGACGGCTTGAATCGCTTGAATGGCTTGAATGGCTTGAGAGTGAAAAGATTGAAGGCGATTGGATCGATAAAGGCGTTGGTCCCGGCTTCCGCCGGGTGGACGGGCCGTACGGTCATGCAAGGTCCTTAACCCTCAAGCGATTCAAGCGATTCAAGCCGTTTCTAGGATTCGGGGCTGCGGTAATAGGGGAAGTGGGTCACCATTTTGGCCTCGATATCGTCGAGGATCGCCCCGGCGAATTCCCGGAGGTCGGCGGCGGTTTCCCAGCCGGGAGGGTCGTAGTCCTCGCCGCTCATGAGCATCAGGAAATTGACCAGCCGCGGCGGCCTCCAGTTCATCATGGCGTTGACTGTCTCCGCAACGTCAGTCTCCACGACGACCTCACCCTTCTCGATCGCATATAGCGCGGCATGCACGCAATGGAGACTCCCCTCCCGTGCCTCTTCGCCGAGCATCTCGAGAAGCCCGCGAGCCTTCACGTTCACGGGCATTGTGTTGAGGTCCCTGATGATATCCGTGTCGTTCATGTGCACCCGCTTCTATTTACACCTACGGCACGGATATAATCAAGGATTTTCACGTCCGAAACCCTGTGAAAAAGCATTGACTCGCCTTCTTTTCCGATGATATTATTAGTAATGTTTGGTTTGGGCGTTCCTGAGATAATAATAATCCTGGTCATCGTGATCCTTATATTCGGTGCCGGCAAGCTGCCTTCCATCATGTCGTCTCTGGGCAAGGGCATCAAGGATTTCAAGAAAGAGGTCAAGGACACCGACAGCAAGGATCAATAGAGTTGCACGTTGGCATCAACTGTGGGGGCATGGAGGTACCGGCGTGGACAGCAAGATCTTTATCGGCATCGGCTCCAACATCGGCCAGAGCTTCGAGAACTGCAAGACAGCGATAAAACGCATATCCAGCGACAAGCGGGCGGGGCTCAAGTCCATATCGTCCTTTTATTCGACATCACCCGTCTCGGACATAAGACAGGATGACTACATTAACTGCGCCGTGGAGATCGACTGGCAGGGCTCCCCGTTCGACCTCCTCGACCTCCTGAACAGCATCGAATCCTCGATGGGCCGCGTGCGGGAAGAGAAAAACGGACCACGCGTCATAGACCTCGACATTCTGATGTACGGCGACGGCATCATCGATAACGACCGCCTCACCATCCCCCACAGAGAACTTCACCGCAGAAGGTTCGCCATAGTCCCCCTTATAGAGATAGACCCCGGCCTCATCCACCCCGCCCTGAAGAAACCCTTGAGCGGCTTCCTCACAGACATCCCCGCCGATCAGCATGTGACCAGGCTCGAGGGGATAGCTTTTCAAAATGATGTAATCGCAGAATAGAGACCAACAGCTAAGACCTTGCCTCTCGCCCGCTTCGCTCGAGTCCGCAGAGATCGCAGAGAAAAGATTCGGCCGGATTTCGAAGCCTCCCAAAATCCGGCCGTCTTTGCATCCCGTCTGCGACGGGAGGGAAAGGAAGGGCTTTGACTTGAGACGGGAGTGATGGGGGGAAGGGATAAGAAGGTGTGGGGGGGTGAGGTGGTATGGGGCATGGAGGAGAGGGTGTAGGACCTATAGGACATATAGGACCCATAGGACCTATGACTACAGGTGGGATGAGGGGGGAGAGGTTGATTAAGAATTAAGGATATTCTTTTCTCTCCCGCCGGGACGGCGGGACGAGAAGGCCGCCGGATCTTGGGAGGCTCCGAGATCCGGCGGCAATCTTTTCTCTCTTTTCTGTCTCTCTTTGCGACCTCTGCGAACTCGAGCGAAGCGGGCGAGAGATAAGGTTTTTGAGCCTCTCCCCCATGCTCTCGCCTCACGATCAGCGCACCGAACAGGCGTGAGATAACGCCTCTCTATTTCCTGTGCGGCTCGATGATGACCTTGATCGATTCGCGGCCGTCGGAGACGAGTCGGAAGCCCTCGACTATGTCGTCGAGGGGAAGGCGGTGGGTTATGAGGTCGTGGACGGTCACCGTGCCCGATCCAATGAGATCCATTGCCTCCATGATGTCGGGGGGACCGCAGTAGTAGGACGTCAGGATGGTGATCTCCTTCATCCAGAAGTCGTTGACGGGCACCACGACCTGTTCCTCGGGGCCGGGCACAGCGAAGAGGACGACCGTTCCGCCCTTGTCGACGCATCGCCAGGCGGCCTCCACGGCCTGACGCGCCGAAGAGCACAGGACCACGATATCCGCCTTCCTGCCGTTCCCGGCGATCAGTCTCTCCGCGATGTCTTCCGAACCATCGACAACCATGACCGCGCCGGCCTTTGCGGCAAAGTCGAGCTTCATCGGGTTGACGTCGACGGCGACCACCCTGCAATCCCTCGCCGCCGCCAGCTTCACGTGGAGCAGACCCGACATTCCGCAGCCCATGACGAGGACTGTATCCCCTTTCCTCACCCCCGCAAGACGCTGGGCGCGGGCGGCGCATGCGAGGGGCTCTATGAAGGTGCTCTGTTCGTAGCTGATGTTGTCCGGGAGAGGGTACGTCCCTTTCTCTACGAACACCTCCGGCACGAGGACATATTCGGCAAAGGCTCCGGGCAACCGCTCCTTGATCTCCGCGCATTGGGGAAAGTGCCCTTTCACGCAGTAGACGCATGACCCGCAGGGTATCTTGGGAGGAATGAAGACCCGGTCTGACGGCTTGAACCTCTGCACGGCTGACCCCACCGCCACAACCTCGGCGCCTATCTCGTGACCCTGGACAAGCGGCGCCCGCGGAAGGCGATACCATTCCACGATGTCGCTCCCGCAGATACCGCAGGCGTGGATCTTCACCACCATCTCCCGCGGGCCGGGGACAGGCGTCGGAACCTCCACTATGCGTATGTCCCTGTTGTTGTACCAGTAAGAGACTTTAATATCTATCCCTCGTCGATCGGTCTTCCGTCAACCCTTTCCCTTGAGACTCCTGTACAGGTCGAACGCGTCGGCCGGGGTCATGTTCTGGTGCACCACGGCGCTCACCGCCTGTATCATGGCAACGGGCGCGTCGGACTGGAAGATGTTGCGCCCCATATCCACTCCGGACGCTCCCTGCTGCACCGCGTTGTAGGCCATGGTCAGGGCGTCGAGCTCGGGTATCTTCTTGCCGCCCGCCATGACGATGGGCACCGGGCAGGAGGCTGTGACGGTGTCGAAGTCCTTCTCCACGTAGTAGGTCTTGATATAATGCGCGCCGAGCTCCGCGCAGATGCGGCACGCAAGCTGGAAGTACTTCGCGTCGCGGGCCATGTCCTTCCCCACCGCGGTCACGGCAAGGGTGGGAATGCCGTAGCGGTTCCCGATGTCGACCATCTTCGTCATGTTGATGATGGATTCCTTCTCGTACTCTCCGCCGATAAACACCTGCACGGCCATGGCGCACACGTTGAGCCGTATGGACTCCTCGATGTCGACGGCAATGTCCTCGTTGGAAAGCTCCTTCAGGATGCTTGCCCCTCCGGACACCCTGAGGACTATCGCCTTCGAGGTCGATGGTGGAACGACGCTGCGCAGGATGCCCCGCGTCAGCATCAGTGTGTCCGCATAAGGCACCAGCGGAAGGATATTGATATCCACCCTTTCCAGGCCCGTCGTCGGTCCCTGGAAATACCCGTGATCGATGGCGAGCATGACCGTCCGCCCCGACACGGGATTGAATATCCGCGCCAGCCTGTTCTTGAGACCCCAGTCCAGCGAATTCGACCCCTTCAGAAAGAACCCCTCACAGGTCTGCGGCCTGTCCGTATAGAAATTCTTGGCTTCCTTTATCCCATCGATATCAGGCATCATTATCTCCTTCTTTCACGTGAAATATCCGGCGTTACCAGAAACAGCTTTACTGCGCAGAGTATAAAACAATGAACCCTGCCGTTCAAGCCGAAAAGGGGAAGACCTTGCCTCCCCCCCCGCTCCCACCTCACCCTCAGCGCTCCAAAGATAAGCCTTCCCCGGCCTCGCCCATCTGTGTTAAAAACTTACCGAAAGGATGGTGTCATGGCAGAGGATGCGAAAATCATGCAGATCATCGAAGTCGGGCGCGACATGTTCCTTCGGGGGCTCGTGAGCTCTCATGCGGGAAACATCAGCATCCGGGAAGGTTCGCGGGTGTACATCACGCGAAAGGGGGGCATGACGAGCCGCCTTTCGGCCGCCGATATCGTGCAAGTCGACATGGAGCGCTCCGACGACCCCGCCGCCCTGCTCGCCTCGTCGGAATACATCATCCACCGCGCCATCTACCTCGCCACCGGCGCCGGAGCCATCGTCCATGCCCACCCGCCTTACGCGACCCTTCTTTCCATGAGCGGAGAGCTCGTCCCCATTGACGTCGAAGGGGGCTATCACCTGGGACGCGTCCCCGTCGCCACCCCCCGCAACCCCACCGCCTCCGAAGAGGCAGCCCACGCGGCGAGCGAACTCATGAGAACGAACAGGGTCATCCTCATCAGGGCCCACGGCAGCTTCTCCCGCGGCGAAACCCTCGAAGAAGCCTACATGCTCACGAGCACCCTCGAAGCCTCCGCGTTTTATCTGTGGAACATAGACAAAATGCGGGCTTGAATCGCTTGAATCGCTTGAGGGTTAAGAACATCACGGGACCGTACGGCCCGTCCACCCGGCGGAAGCCGGGACCGGAACTTTCCCCGATCCGGCTGCTTCTCATCTTCTGCGTCTCACTCTCAAGCCATTCAAGCGATTCAAGCCATTCAAGCCGTCTTCAATACCCCTCTGCCAGCCCTTCCCTCCTCGGGTCCACCGCGCCGTATCTCTTCCCGGTGGCCGGGTCGATGAGGATGCTTGTCGCCGAGCCCATGGGGCCTCTCAGGACCACGTTGTGGCCCATCTGCTCCAGTAGTTTCATCGTGTCGGGGCTTATGCCCTTCTCGACGCGCAGCTCGTCGGGCATCCATTCATGATGGACCTTCGGGGCGTTGACCGCCTCCTGGATGTTCATCTTGTGGTCGATGACGTTAAGGATGACCTGGAGGACCGTCGAGATGATGCGGGAACTGCCGGGACTGCCCGTCACGAGAAAAAGCTTCCCCTGCCGGAAGACCATCGTGGGGGCCATGGCGGTTATCATCCTCTTGTTGGGGGCGATGGCGTTTGCTTCGCTCTCGATGATGCCGGCACCGTCGGGCGTGCCGGGGTTGGAGTTGAAGTTGTCCATCTCGTTGTTGAGGAGAAACCCCGCGCCGTCGACCACGATGCCGCTGCCAAAGTTCCCGTTGAGGGTATACGTGGCGGACACCGCGTTGCCCCAGGCGTCGACGATGGAAAAGTGCGTCGTCTCGTCCTTCTCGTAGACCTTAGCGTCTCCCGAACGTATCTGGCTGCTCGGGGTCGCCCGGGCGGGATCGATGCCCGCCGCCAGCTTCGCCCCGTAGGCCTTCGACATCAACCCCTTGACGGGGATGGCAACGGCGTCGGGGTCTCCGGCGTAGACGAAAAGGTCGGCGAAGGCGCGCTTCGAGGCCTCAGCGATAAGGTGGATGCCAGCGGCACTGTTGTGCCCGGCACGGGCAAGATCGAATCTCTCGAGAATGCCGAGGGCCTCAGCGATGCAGACCCCGCCCGAACTGGGCGGGTACATCGAGTACACGTCATGGCCCCGGTAGGTCGTTTGAACGGGCCTGCGGGCCACCGGTGAGTAGGCGGCAAGGTCTTCCTTCGTCACGAGGCCCGAGTTCTCCTTCATCTGCTTCGCTATCCTTGCGGCAATGTCTCCCTTGTAGAAAACATCAGGCCCCCCTTTCGCCAGGGCTTCCAAGGTCCGGGCAAGGTCCCTCTGGACAAAGAGGTCGCCAGCCTCGTAGTACCCGCCCGACGGCTTGAAGAACTTCCTGGCGGACCCTGGGCGGGCCTTGAGCAATTTCTCGTAGGACTTGATGTCCGAGGAGAGGCCGGCGCCCATCACAAACCCTTTCTCCGCATACCTGATGGCCGGCCTGAGGGCCTCGCCGAGGGATATGGTCCCGTAGTTTCCGAGTGCGAAGGCGAGACCCGCCACGGTTCCCGCCACCGCCACCGCGATGTAACTTTCCCGGCTCAGTTTGGCGTCCGCCTTTCCATCCCTTACGAACATGGTGCGCGACGCCGCCGCGGGGGCCTTCTGCCAGAAATCGAGGGCGATGACCTCCTTCGTCGCGGCATTGTGGATGAGCATGAACCCGCCTCCGCCGATATTGCCCGCCCTGGGCAGGGTCACAGCCATGACGAAGGCGGCGGTCACGGCCGCGTCGACGGCATTCCCACCCTTCTTGAGGGCGAGGAGCGCCTCCTTCGTCGCCAGCTCCTGCCCCGTCACGACCATCGCCCTCTTCCCCTCGACGGGAAAAGCGATCGCCGTCTCTTCAGCGGAAACATCAGAAACTGGAACCAGAACAGACATCAAAGATACCGCAAGCAGCAACAATGCAGCGCCAATACCCGTTTTCCTCATAGTCATCATCCTCGGTTTCTCTGAAGGCGGCTTGAATGGCTTGAGTCGCTTAACAGACTGTTGACAAACTCCTCTTTTCGTCATCCCGGACTTGATCCGGGATCCAAAGGTTTTTCTAACCCATTGTGTTTTCTGGATTCCGGCCTTCGCCGGAATGACGGTGATAATAAACGGTTCTAACGGCTCAAGCGATTCAAGAGCCGCCTCTAGAGCTTCAGCTTCAGTCCCGAATCCTTCTTCTCCGCCGCGTCGTCGGGCTTCATCTCGGCCATCTTTATCTTGAGCCGCACGTCGTTGGGGCTGTCCGCGTAGGCGATGGCGTTGTTGAGGTCCAGAAGGCCCGACTGGTACATGTCGAAGATGTGCTGATCGAAGGTCTGCATCCCTTCGAAATAGGACTCCGCCATGGTCTCTTTCAGGAGGGTGATCTCGCCCTTGAGGATGAGGTCCTTGACCCTCGGGCTGTCGAGAAGGATCTCGATCGCTGCCGCGCGCTTGCCCTCCACTGTGGGGATGAGCCTCTGGGATACGATGGAACGGATGTTGAGGGAAAGCTGCATGTAGATCTGGAGGTGGCGTTCGATGGGAAAGAAATTGAGTATCCTTTCGAGGGCCTGGTTCGCGTTGTTCGCGTGGAGAGTGGCGAGGCAAAGGTGGCCCGTCTCCGCAAAGGTTATGGCATCCTCCATCGTCTCCGCGTCCCTGATCTCACCGATGAGGATGACGTCGGGCGCCTGCCGCAGGGTGTTCTTGAGGGCGTTGTAGAAACTCAGGGTGTCGAAGCCGACCTCCCTCTGCGTGACGACGCTCATTTTGTGCTGGTGGACGAACTCCACCGGGTCCTCGATGGTGATGATGTGGCCGGGCTGATTGGAATTGCGGTAGTCGATGAGAGCGGCCAGGGTGGTCGACTTGCCGCTTCCCGTGGCGCCGACGACGAGGACGAGGCCGCGCTTGGACATGCATATGTCCTTCATGATTGCGGGCAGCCCCCAGTCGTCGATGGTCTTGATCGTGAGCTTGATCTGGCGTATGACGATGCCGATAAAGCTCTTCTGCCGGAAGATGTTCACCCGGAACCTGCCGTATTCGGGCTGGAAGATGGCCAGGTTCATCTCCATCTCCTCCTCGAACTTCGCCTGCTGCCGCTCATTCATGATGGCGTAAGCGATGCTCTTCGTGTCCTCCGCGGTGAGAGCCTTGTCGCCGTAAAGGGATACGACGCCTTCGATGCGGAATGCCGGTGGCACCCCCACAGTGAAGTAGATGTCCGACGCGTCCTTTTCCACCATGTACTTCAGGTACTCATTGATGATGTCCATGGATCACCTCATTGAGCTGCTCAGGTAGAAGGAAACCTCGTCCCTCGTCACGAGGTTCTTGGCGATGAGTTCGTTGCAGGCCGCTTCCATGGTCTGCATCCCGATCCCCTTGCTCGTCTGGATCATGGAGGGTATCTGAGCGATCTTGTTCTCCCTGATGAGGTTTCTCACGGCCGGCGTGGCGATCATGACCTCGAAGCCGGCGACCCTCCCCTTGCCGTCACGCCTCTTGAAAAGGGCCTGGGAAATAACGGCCTGCAGGGAGCCGGAGAGCATGGAGCGCACCTGGTTCTGCTGGCCCGCGGGGAAGACGTCGATGACCCTGTCGACCGTGTCGGGAGCCGAACTGGTGTGGAGGGTGGCGAATACGAGGTGTCCCGTTTCAGCGGCCGTCAGGGCAAGCTGGATGGTCTCGAGGTCCCTCATTTCGCCGACGAGTATGACGTCGGGGTCCTCACGCAGGGCGCTCCTCAGGGCGTTGGCGAAACTTTTCGTATGCGGTCCCAGCTCACGCTGGTTGACGAGGCATTTCTTGGAGTTGTGGAGGAACTCGATGGGGTCCTCAATGGTGAGGATATGTTCCTTCACGGTATCGTTGATGAAGTCCACTATCGCGGCAAGCGTCGTCGACTTGCCGCTGCCGGTGGGCCCCGTGACGAGGACGAGGCCCTTTTCCAGGCCCGCTATGTCCTTGAATACGCGGGGCAGGTTGAGTTCATCGAAGGTGGGTATCTTGCTCGGAATGGTCCTGAAGACAGCCGATTCGCCGCGTTGCTGCTTGAAGACGTTGACCCTGAAGCGGGCCAGGTCGCCAAGGCCGAAGGAGAAGTCGAGCTCGAGGTGCTCCTCGAAGACCTTCCGTTGGAAGTCGCTCAGTATGTCATAGATCATATTGTGCACGTCTTCCTTATCGAGGGGCGGCAAGTCGACCTTCGTCATTTCGCCGTGTATCCTGATCACGGGGGGTTCCCCGGCGCTGATGTGCAGGTCCGATCCTCCGCTTTCGAGGGCGAAACGCAGCAATTCAGATATGTCCATGGTGTCCTCCTATCCTTCGAGCGATTCTATCTCCTTATATGTCGGCAGATCTTCAAGGCTCTTTAACCCGTAGACCTCGAGAAATCTCTGTGTCGTCCTGAACACCATGCGCTTTCCCGCCTCACCGTTCCGCCCGGCGATCTCGATGAGCCTTCTCTCCAGGAGGTGCTTGACGGCCCGAGCCGAATCGACACCGCGCACGACATCGATCTCCTTCTTCGTGACGGGTTGCTTGTAGGCTATGATCGATAGGGTCTCGAGCATCGGCCGGGAGAGTCCCACGTCCTTTTCCCGGACGAAGCGCTTTACCCAGTCACGGTAAAGGACCTTCGTCCTCATCTGAAAACCGCCGGCCACCTCAGCCACCTCGACGGACCGCCCGGGGTCGGAATACTCCGCCACGAGAGCGTGGAAGGCGCTCTCGATATCCTCGAGAGAGAATTCCCCGAGACGCCGCGCGACCTGTTTCACCGTCACCGGCCTCGGCGAGGAAAAGAGGACCGCCTCTATGATGTTCTTAAGCTCCATCGACCCGTGAACTCCGATACCGTTTCGATGATCCCGTCCATCTCACGAGGGTACTCGAACCATCGCATGTCCTTCTCTTTTGCAAACCAGGTATACTGCCTCTTGGCATAGTGTCGGGTATTTTTCTGTATATCTTTTACCATATCTTCATATCCAATGGAACCACTAAGATACCGCAGGACCTCGCGGTAGCCGATGCTCGAAAAAGGCTTCGATCCTTCGTCGTAACCCCGCGCCAGAATTCCCTTTGCCTCGTCCACCAAACCCCGGGAGAGCATGTCAAGGACCCTCTCGTCGATCCTGCGGTAGAGCTCCTCTCGCGGTGCCGTGAGGACGATGCCGCAGATGTCATACCGCGCCTCGCGGAAGCCATGCTCCTTCTCGAGTTCCGAGAACGGCCGTCCCCCCAGGAGGTACACCTCCATGGCCCGGACCGCCCGAACGCGGTCCCGGAAGCTGATCCTCAGGGCATACGCCGGGTCGACGGCCTTGAGCCCCTCGTAGAAGGCGACGGGGTCCCGGTCGTACCCGGCGCCCAGCCGCTCGCGGAGGGCATCGTCCCTCTGCGCCGGGAAGAGCCCGTAAAAGAGGGCCCTCAGGTACAGCCCCGTGCCGCCGACGATGATGGGCACGGCGCCCCGCGAACTGATGCCGGAGATGGCCCTGTCGGCCGCGTCGCGGAAAAGGGCGGCGTTGAACTCCTCATCGGGGTCCACGATGTCGACGAGATGGTGGGGTACTCTTGCACGGGCGGCGGCCGGGGGCTTCGCCGTCCCTATGTCGAAATAACGGTAGACCTGCATGGAGTCTCCGTTGACGATCTCACCCCCGAGGCCTTCCGCCAGGGTGACGGCGAGCTCCGATTTGCCCGTACACGTGGGTCCGCCTATGGCGACAACCCTTATCCTGTTTGATAACATGGGTGATATACAGTATAATAACCCCCGGATGTATTCAAGGATTATAAAATTCACCGTCATCCTCGTCATGCTGCCCATGATCTTCGGGGTGGGCCTAGGCTACGGCCTCGTGAACTACCTCGAGATCCCGGACGTGAAGCAGCTGGAGAGCTACCGGCCCAAATCGGCCACCAGGCTCTATGCCGATGACGGCACCCTCTTCGCGGAGCTTTTCGTCGAAAAGAGGATTCCCATCCCTCTGACGGATATGCCGAAGCACCTGAGGCTCGCCTTCGTCGCCATCGAGGATGTCCGGTTCTACAACCATTTCGGCGTCGACATCCGCGGCATCGGGCGCGCGTTCCTTCGCAACGTCATGAACAAGGGCATCACGGAGGGGGCGTCCACGATCACCCAGCAGCTCGCCCGGAATCTCTACCTGACGCCTCAGAGAACGTACAAGCGAAAGATCGAGGAGGCCATCCTCGCCATCCAGATAGAGAGGACCTATTCCAAGGACGAGATACTCAACATGTATCTCAACCTCATCTACCTCGGCGAGGGTGCGCACGGGGTGGAGGCGGCCGCGTACACGTACTTCCACAAAAAGGCGAAGGACCTGACCCTCGAGGAGTCGGCAATGCTGGCGGCGCTCACCAAGTCCCCTTCCCGCCTGTCCCCTTACAAGAATGCCGCGCGGACGGTGGAGCGGCGCAACACGGTCCTCAGGAAGATGCACGAGGCCGGGTTCATCGACAAGGCGACCTACTCCAGGGCCGTCCAGACGACGCTCGCCATCGCGCCCTTCAAGACATATGAAAAGAGAACGGGATACTTTACCGAGTACGTGAAACAGGTGCTCGAGGAGTACGTGGAGCACGCGCAGGACGTGTTCACCAGCGGCTTCAACGTGAAGACCACGATGAGCCTCAAGATGGTGCAGTACGCCTACGAGGCCATAGAGAAAGGCATGGAAGCGTACAAGAAACGCCATCCCGGGGTCAAGGAACTGCCCGAGGTGGCCCTCGTCGCCATGGAGGTCAAGACAGGGGAACTGAAGGTCCTTGTGGGTGGGCGCGATTTCTCCCAGTCTCCATACAACAGGGCCGTTCAGGCCAAAAGGCAGCCCGGCTCCTCCTTCAAGCCCATCATCTATCTCACGGCGCTGGAACAAGGGCTCGAGCCCGGCACCATCCTCAAGGATTCACCGCTTTCCTACACGAACCCCTACACAGGCGTCGTCTGGAACCCCCGGAACTACGGCAACGACTATCACGGTGACGTCACCATGCGCAAAGCCCTCGAGCTGTCGCTCAACACGGCAACGATCCGCCTCCTGGAGCAGGTGGGTCTCGAGAATGTCATCGACATGGCCAAACAGCTCCACATAACGAGCAAGTTCGAGCCGAATCTTTCCCTCGCACTCGGCACCACCGAGGTAGCCCCGATTGAAATTGCCGCGGCGTATGCCGCCTTCGCCCGTGGCGGCGCGTACGTCCAGCCGATATCCGTCAAGGCCATCACGACCATGGACGGAGAGGAGCGCTATCGCGAGGAGGCCGTCGAAGAGCCGATCGTCACTCCCGAGACCGCCTACACCCTCGTTGATATCATGAAAGGCGTCATAAAGCACGGCACCGCCCGGGCCGCCGCGAAGATGCCTTACTACCTTGCGGGCAAGACGGGGACCACCGACGACTTCCGCGACGCCTGGTTCATCGGCTTCTCACCGAACCTCCTCTGCGCCGTCTGGGTCGGCTACGACAAGAGGACGAACCTCGGCGCCAGGGAAGCGGGCGGGACAACGGCGCTGCCCATCTGGATCGAGTTCATGTCCAAGGCGCTTCCCTTCTACCCCAACACGGATTTCCCGCCGCCCACGGTGGACTTCCACCAGCCATAGCAGAAAATAGTCTCACCTTTATCCCTGACAAGAAGCTCGTTGTTATAGGATCTATAGGATTTGTAGGACCTATAGGACATATGGGACCTGTAGGACGGTGTGAGAGTGGCTGAGGAGTGGGGGTTATTTCTTGCGGGAGATGCAAAGCATTTCCTTCTTTCACCGACGCGAGAGGGCAGAAAGAGACTGGGGGTTCTTCATATTTGGGTGTTCGTGTATGGTTGGGGTTGGTTCGGCACATTTGTTGGGGAAGGCTCCGGTGAGAACGTATATTGATGCCGGAAGTTGGCGCGCGGGTTGCCGGATGCACCGGGACTCCGCGCGCTGGAGTAGAGGGACTGCCGCCGGGGCAGTATGGTGCTCCACCCTCGGGTTCCTCACTGTTCTTGTCTGGAGCATACTCTTTGGAGCCGAGGGACAGAAGTCGGGAAGGATCCACGCGATCATTCCCGGTCAGGTCGTGGGGTGGATCACCTTCGTGCTTGTCAGCCTCATGACGAAACCCCTGAACAAAGAGTTTATCAGGAAGGTGATGCCCTGGCGTCCACATTCACACGGACGGGACCCGTACCCCTTCAAACTTCCTAAAGCCCCGTCCGACCCCATTCCGCGCCGCTGGTCCCCCCAAAAAGAATGTACAACCTCCAGATTTTTTCATATAGTATGAGACTATGCCCATGGACATCAAACAGAGGGTCGCCCTTCTTGCCGCAGCCTCGGCCCTCGTTCTAGCCGCGGGCAAGTTCACCGTAGGGCTCTTGTCGGGCTCCATGACGGTGGTCTCCTCCGGTCTCGACAGCCTTCTCGACGTCTTCATGTCCGCCATGAACTTCTATGCCGTGAGAAAGGCATCCGAGCCTGCCGACGATGAGCACCGGTACGGACACGGCAAGGCGGAGGACCTCGCGGGCACCTTTCAATCCATGATCATCGTCCTGTCCGGGGGATTCATCATCTTCAAGGCCTCGCAAACGTTCATCGAAAAGGGGACCATAGCGTATTCCTTCCTCGATCTTTTCGCGATGTGCCTCTCCCTCGTCTTCAGCTTCGTCATATCCACAACCCTTCTCAGGGTCGGCAACCGCACGGGTTCCAGCGCGCTCAAGGCCGACGCGCTCCATTACAGGAGCGACCTTTATTCCAACTCGGGGGCGATAATAGCCATCATACTCACCCACTACACCGGCTTCGTCGTCTTCGACCTCGCCTTTGCCGTCGTTGTCGGACTGATAATCATCTTCTCGGCCATCAAGATCTTCCGGACCAGCATATCGGGCATCATGGATTCGCGTTTGGATGACGAGGTGGAGCGCGAGATCAGGGACATGATCAATGCGATGTCCTTCCCCATGGCCGGGTTTCACAAATTGCGGACCCGCCATTCAGGAAGCAATAAGTATATCGATTTTCATCTCCTCGCGTGCAGAAAGCTTCATATCGACGAAGCCCACGCCCTCGCCCACGGCATCGAGGACAGGATAAAGGTAAAGATACCCTTCTCCGATGTCATCGTGCACGTCGAACCATGCAACGAGGAATGCGATCTTACGGAGATAACGTGTGTATTCAAAAAAAGATAGAGGCGGCTTGAATTGCTTGAATGGCTTGACAGGCTGTTGAGGGAAGAAGAACATGTCCCCTAAAGGAAGCAGAATGGTGATATGCACCAGGGCTCTGATGGTCGTGCTTTGCCTTTTTCTCCTTTGCGGATGCGCGGGGCAGAAGGTTAAGTATGTCAAGGCCCGGGAGAATCCCGAGATGTATCAGAGGGTGGACCGTGTCCTCACGGACTCGCGCAGGGCCGTCGATCCCTATCCCATCTACCGCTTCCAGTTCGCCGTGCTCGAAGACAAGGCCCCCAACGCCTGGGTGAACACGAAGAAGGGCATCCTCGTCGTGACCACGGGTCTCTTGCAGATGTGCGACGACAACGAGCTCGCCCTCATCTTTCTTCACGAGAACGCCCACATCAAGTACGACCACGCGGCGAAGAACGCCCTCCTCTCCGACGCCACATCAGCGGCGTTCACCATAGCCGGGCTCTTCCTCCCCGGCGTGGGTTACGGGAACCTCATCGTCAATCCTCTCGTCACGAGCGGGTATAGCAGGTCGCAGGAACTGGAGGCCGACAAGGACGTCATCGACCAGTGCCACCTCCTCAGGCTCACCCCCGACCACTATGTTTCCGCCCTGGAAAAGATGAAGCAATACGCCGCGTCGAAAGGAAAAGATTCGGATTCTACCGGTCTCTTTGACACCCACCCCAATCTGCAATACAGGATAGATACGATCAACAAGGTGACGGGGAAGATGCGGTAACGGCAGCCGCTTGAACGCTGGACTCGTTAGAACCGTTGGAACCGTTAGAACCGTTGGAAGAGGCTGTTGAGAGGACTCTGTCCACAAGCTGTCCAACGGCTCCAACGGTTCTAACCCTCATTCTTTCACCACTATCCTCCTTTTCCCCACTCCTGTCGTGAAGGGATTTGTCTCGGTGAAGGTGGGGAGGGAGACTTCGAGGGCGCCTTCCGTGACTGCCTCGTGAATGGCGGGCACCGTCATCGCGGCCTTACGCGCCGCATTCGCCAGGCCGCCGTTGTCCACCGTGCCGGTGTAAAGAGCCAGGAGAAGCTGGTCTTTCCCCTCTCCGCGGACGATCTCAACGGAGTAGTTGATCAATCCCGGAATGGGGAACAGGGCCTCGTCAAGGTCAGGGATGGTAAGGATATGGCCTTTACCGACGGGCACCCCGCCCTCCAACCTGCCCGAGACCCTGCCGAGACGTTTGAGCGCGGTGCCGCAGGGACACGGTTCGGTCATGAAACGGGAGATGTCCCCGGTGCGGTACCGGATAAGCGGCATGCCCTTCCGGGTGAGCGTGGTGAAGACAACCTCCCCCTGCTCTCCGTCGTCGCAGGACAGGCCCGTAACGGGATCCACGATCTCCACGTAAAAATCCGCTTCGCGGATGTGATGACCGTTCAAGGCCGCGCATTCGACGGCGAAGCCCAGCCCCGTCTCTGTCATGCCGTAATGGGAAAAGACGGGGCAACCCCACACCCTCCCGAGCTCGTCGATGATGGCCCTCGGGACATGGTCCGTCGACAGGAGCACGCTCTTGATACGGTCGGCCGGGATGCCCCTCCCACCGTGCCGCGCCATCCAGAGCGCCTGCGTGGGTATCCCGACGAGGCAGTCGATGCCGAACCTCACGACGTCCGACAGCGCCTTTTCGACATCGCGCACCGGGCCGTGAACGATCCCCTCCACATCCATCCTGGCAAGCCCCCTTTTCAGAAGGTCGCCCACGCTGTCCCTCTTTTCCCCCGGGAGGAGTATGAGCACCCGCTGCCCGGGGGATACGAGGGTGGACATGCCGTGATGGAAAAAGTCGATGGTGAGTTCCAGGTCCTCCGCGGTGAAAAAGAACCGCTTCGACGCGCCTGTCGTGCCCGAGGTGGCAAGGGTAACGACGCGCGCTATCTCGTCCTGAGAGACACAGAGGAAGCTTAGGGGAGAGTCCTTTATGTCCTGTGCCGTCGTGAAAGGCAGGGAAGCGACACTTTCCAGAGACGTGAGGTCCCTCCCGCAAAACGCCGTGAGGAGCCTTGCGTAGAAGGGGCTGTTCAGCTTCGCATAGTCCACCGCGCCGCGGAGCTTCTCAAGGTGATACCGATCAAGGTCGTCCCGTGAGAGAAATGGCGATGCTTTCCTGCCGACCCCGATCTTCCCGGCGATCCATTCATCGAGAGGTGTTCTTGCTGGCCTATCTTCCACGGTAAAGCGTCTGTCCTGTTTCACTCGTGAGATTATACGCGCAGAAGGGAATGAGACGGCCGTCGCGTGACACTATGGAGATGCAGCAGTCCCGCAGCCGGTCGAGGTCGATGTTCCAGACGTCCTGAAAGGCCATGCAGGAGATGGAGAACCCGAAGTCCCTTCCCCTCTCCAGGAACGCGTCGAGATCGACGACACCCTCGTCGGAAACGAGGGGTTTGCCGGCGGCGGCATCCCTGTGTGCCGGAATGCCGGGCGCACAGCAGGATGAGGCGGGTGACCATTGCCTGGCCACGGTGGAAACGGTCCGCTGGAGCCCTTCCCTGCCGTCACTCGTCCCCCGGCAGCACAGGTCGGCCGACGGGGACGTCGCCTTCAGATGGCCGTCGGGCATCACGAGGAAACTGCCATGAAAGGAGCAATGGTCGTTCTCGGTGCCCGGCGGCAGGAAATTCCATCGGTCGCAAAGATCGCCCGCCTGCCCGGTGATCGCCGCGATGACCTCGGGGAGAGTGAACCTTCTTGCCGGTTCGGGTGCGACGTGATAGCGCCCGAAATAGCTGAGAGGTTGAAAATGGACACCTCTCACGACGGGGCTCAGCTTCACGGCAAGGCGGAGGATGGATCCGATGTCGCCCGTATTCACCCCCGCCACAAGGGTGGGAACGAGGACCACTCCCAGTCCGGCCGCACCACACTCTTCGATGGCGGCCATCTTCACGTCAAGAAGCGGGCGGCCCCTGAGTTCCGTGTATATCCGGTCCTCAGTTCCGTCAAACTGGAGGAAAACGGTGGAAAGGCCCGCTTCGCGCAGCACCTTCGCGTAACCGGGCCTGCCGGCGATGAGGATCCCGTTCGTATTCACCTGGATAAAGAAAAACCCCTTCTTCACCCCCAGGGCCACCACTTCCGGCAGGTCCTCCCTGAGCGTGGGCTCCCCGCCGGACAGCTGTATGCTGCATGCGCCGGCCGCATCCATAACGCGATCATACCACCAGCTGATCGTCCGAAGGTCCGGCTCGTCGGGCCGTATGGGATCGCGCGGTGTATCGGCGAAACAGACGGGGCACCCGAGGTTGCACCGGTTCGTGATCTCGAGGAGGACGGAACAGGGATACTGGCGGTGAGCCGCGCAGAGACCGCAATCGAAGGGGCACCCCCTCTCGACCCGGCCATAGAGGACCTCGGGGTGAGCGGGGCTCTTCGGTCGCGTCCAATCCTCATATCGCGGGTCGCCCCTCCAGACGGGCACACTCCATCGACCATGCTCGCCGCAGGTTTTCTCCAGAAAAACCTCTCCGTCCCTCTCCATCAGGGTGGCTTCGACGAGCTTGAGGCAGACAGGACAGAGGCTCTCCGACCTCTTGACCACCCGTGCGGCACGGGCATCACCCACGCGCGGTCTCCCCGGGGCGAACGCCATAGGCCTCGAGTATGGACAGCACCTTGTCGTAGGTCCCCACGATCAGCCTGAGACAGGCCTTCTTGTCGGGACTCACGGTGAGGATATCAACGCACTTCTTTCCGCCGTAGGGTCCTTTGGTCTGGCGCTCGAACCACTGCGCGAGATCGTAGATCGCGAAGGGAAGGTCGCCCTTCGCCGTCTCGTCGTCGGAACCCTTCCCCAGGAACAAAGAGATGAGACAGACACCTCCGAACAGAACGCCGCACGTCTCCCCGGCGTCGACTATGCCCTTGCACAACCCGCCGACGGCCCGCACGAGGTCCGGGTTCTCACGACCCATGCTCCTTAACATCATGATGGCCATTATCTGCGTGCAGCAATAGCCCATGCTGTTGAGCTTCGCCGCCTCCAGGACACTTTCGTTGAGTTCGATCACTTCACTATCGGCATTGGTTGTCATTGGTCCTCCTTGCAACAAGAAGATAGTACCCGATGCCCCGCCAATCATGGAATGCCTTTGCGGGAGCAGCCCCGGGGTCCACATGGTACGGCGGCAACGAGCATCCCGACATGATGAGCTCGGCCGCCAGCCTCCTGAGGTCGGCGGTCCTGTCCTCCCAGGTTACGATGTCGAAGCCGGACCGGGCCAGGCATTCCTCCAGACGGTCCCTGCCAAGGACCTCCATGCCCTGCGGCGCAGCCGACCCGGGAAAGAGATGATACAGGTCGGAAAGAATTAGGAAGCCGCCTTCTTCCACGATCCTGGAGAACTCCCTCACCACCACCTCCGCGTTGGTGTGGGAGAGAACACACTCGCACAGGACGCCTTGAAAGGCGCCGTTCCTGAAGGGAATCTCTTCCATTCTTGCCCGCACGAGAGAACCCTCCCCATCCTCGTCCCTCGCTGCCGCAAGCATCTCCATGGAAAGGTCGAGGCCGCAGCACCGAACCCCGTATCGTTCCCTGAGATGCCTGAGCGTCACACCGTTGCCGCACCCCGCGTCAAGGACCCGGGCCTCGGGAGGCATACGGCACAGTTCGAGAGCCCTCGTCGTCAGGGTCAGTCCACCGGGCCTCAAGGTCCCGCCCGTCATCCTCTGAAGGCATGCCCTGCGTTCATCATTCTCCATGGCAGGCGCTACTTGTCCTCGAGCATCTTCTCGGCCTGGGCCATCCTCTGAGTGGCGTCCTCCTCGCTTACGAATATGCGCTGACAGGAAGGACACGCAGGTATGTCGACACCGAAGGTCTCCTCCATGTATTTCAGCTTCACCGTGGCCAGCTCGAGTCTCCTGTCACACTTCATACAGGTCCAGTCAAGCGTTTGCTGTTTCTTCGCGGGCATGTTGAAGCCATGCAGTATCTCCATGCGGTGGGAATAGGCCCTGTATATCCTGTACGCCCCGCCGTCCCGGCCGAACTCGACCCAATAGGTCGTCGTCGCCGGCGTGAAGTAGGACAGAAGATGTCCCGTGTCCGGGTGTATGTAGACATTTCCCGTTTCCTCTCCGAAATCAAGGACCCCTTGAATGTCCTCTTCCCTTATGCCCCTCTTCTCGAGGACGGCCTGAACATCTGCATCGATCAGCAGTCTTTTCCCCTCTTTCACCATCCGCTCTCCTTGCCATTAACGCGTTTGTCCACCCCATACCGGCGGTGGACAAACATAATATCCATTTATTGTTTCCCAATCTCAGACGCATTCACGCCTATTCACCTGGCCGCCTTCCCGTGTCCCCGACCCGTACGGCAATATCCCCCCCGTGCAGGCGGGGCATATGTCACCCCGTCCCGAGGGGTAGGGCTCCCCGCAGGAGGGGCAC
>DBQU01000029.1 GCA_002305765.1 Deltaproteobacteria bacterium UBA1386 | reverse complement strand
TGGGGAGTAACATACAAGGTTCCAAGTCTCAGGTTTCAGGTTAAGGGCCAAAGCAATGCAGGTCTCAAGGTCTTTACTCTTGAACCCTTGAACCGTCTTTAAACTCTTGAACCTATTTTGCCGTCAGGTTCATCTGTATTTCCATCCTTCCTCCACCGATATCGGTGACTGCGAGGCCGACGGTCCTGTTGCCCTTTGCGTAGTCTCTCTGCGATATGGCGCCAATGGTGGAGGCGGAAGTTTCCTTCCATCCTTCGCCTTCATCTTGTCCTTGTAGGTGCTGAGGATCTTTTCGCGGGGTTCCCGGATTTCGAGGCGGAGAAAGCAGCCGTCGCCTGACTCCGCCATGATCGCCTCGCGCACCTCCGCGCCGGGATAGACCATTATGTCCTTCGGGAACTCGGGCGGAATGACCACCTTGCCGTAGCCCTCTATCGTGGTCTTCTTCCCCTGGTCGTCCTCCATGTGCACCTTGACCCTGATGCCCGTGTCCTTGAGGGCCCCCTTCTCAGGTGCCTTCTCCTCACGGCCGTTGCCGCAACCCACAAGGGCGACGGAAATGAGCAGGACGAGAATCGGTAGAAAGACCCTCTTGCTATGGGACATGCGGTTCCTCCTTCGTTCCTTCTTCAGAGGGATTGTAACACAGGGAAGGTGCGGGTTTACAAGGGGTTGGATGTGGTTTTCCGCGGTTCGGGCGGAAAAATCCCTGGCCGTGCGAGGGCCGGAGGGGTTATACTGTTTGCAGTGGCCGCGGTTGGGTAAATATCCGGCCGGAAAGAGGCCGAAGGCGGCCGCGCGGTAGTGAAGTGGAACAAAAGAAGGACAGGGTCTGCCGACAGTGCGGCAATTGCTGCCAGGTGGACATGGTCGCCTACGTTACCTCCGAGGACATCGCCAGGTGGGAAATCGAAGGGCGGCAGGACATTATCGCCCGGCTTGGCCGCAACGAGGTCATCTGGGCAGGCGACCGGCTCATCGACCCCTCCGGCGCGAAGGTGACAACCTGCGTCTACCTCGGCTGGAACGGCACAACGTGCTTCTGCGAGATCTACGAAACCCGCCCCAAAGTATGCCGCGACTACGTCCCCGGTTCGTCGGAGCTGTGCCCGTTATATTACGAAGAATAGAAGACGGTTCCAATCATCTTCTTGACTTACGCTGTCGATGACGGTATCGTATAACGTAACTGTTATCGATGGAGGTTGGCATGAAGGCGGTGAAGGTGTCTCCGAAGTACCAGGTGGTCATCCCCCGGGAGATCAGGGAGACCATGGATATCAGGCCCGGTACAAAGGTGCAGGTCCTCCTGTACGAGAACCGCATCGAGCTTATTCCCGTGAGGAGCCCGGCGACGATGAGAGGTTTCGTAAGGGGGATCGATACCACGGTGGAGCGGGAGGAGGACGACAGGGCATGAATCTTGTCGACTCATGCGGGTGGCTCGAGTACTACGCGGATGGCCCCAACGCGGACTTCTACGCCGGCGCCATCGAGGACACCGATAACCTCATCGTCCCCGTGATATGCATCTATGAGGTCTTCAGGAAGATATTGCAGCAGCGCGGCGAGGCCCCGGCCCTTCAGGCCGTCGCCTTGATGCACCAGGGACTCGCCGTTGACCTGTCTTCCCCCCTGGCCCTTTCCGCCGCGAAGATCGGGACGGAACTGAAAATGCCCCTTGCCGACAGCATCATCCTCGCCACAGCCCGCGCCCACAACGCGACCGTCTGGACGCAGGACGCGCACTTCAGAGACATCGAAGGCGTCCGATACGTGGGAAAAACCTGAAAGACGGCTTGAACCGCTTGAGCAGCTTGAACCGCTTGACAGCCTGTTGAGCGTTAGAGGATAGAGACTGAGCCGCCGCTTACGCCCGGCGGTATTCAGTTACTTTCGTTGTGGACTATTAGATATAATATGTTATAGGATAATACAGGAGGTGCGGAATGGGGAAGAATATATCCGTCTATCTGCCTGACGATCAGATCAATTTCATCAATGCCCAGAAGGAAGGCGCGAGCCAGGTCGTACAGAAGGCGATACGGCTTGTCATGCAGGCTGGTAAGGACAGGTCGGGCTACGACGACGTCACGGCGGCCGCCGCTGAGATAGGGCGGAGCGGGGGCCTCGAGGACGCGGTAAGGTCCTGGCAGGCCGACAGGGATGCCGACCGATGGTAGGCCTCGACACGGGTTATTTCATGGGGATGATGCTCGGTGACAAGGGCATCATCGGGCACTGGGAAGCCCTGAAGGAAAAAGAGACCCTGCCCTGCGTGTCCGTTCTGACCCTGGGTGAGATCCTCTATCTCACCATACGAATAGGCAAACCACAGCAGGGCAGGAAAATGGTCGAAGGCATAGAAAAGACGTGCACTGTCCTTGACGTCAACAGGGCGGTGGTAGAAAGGGCCGCCGCTCTCAAGGGAGGGCACGGCACCCCCTATATCGATTCCATCATCATAGCGTCCTTCCTCGAGAACGGATGCAACGAGATCCACACGAAAGACAGAAGACACTTCGGATCGGTCAAGGACAAGAGCACAAAGGTCGTTATCTGGGAATAGAAAGAACGGCACCCCCTCACCCCGTCACCCCGGCGAAGGCCGGGGTCCAGGAAAAACTCTGTTGCAGCAGAAAGCCCACAAGAAATACACCCCCAGGAGCGTGATATACTTGATACTATAGTGCGACATGGCAGGCCCGGAGCGGGGTGTGTCATGTATCGTTCAGGGGAGGGATGATATGAAAGCTACCGGACAGTTGAGAGATGAGCATGGGGGGATCAAGGTGATGCTTGATGTGATGGAAAAGGTCTGTGACACATTGAAGACAACAGGAGGCATCGATAGGGAGCATTTTGATGGCATCCTGGAGTTCCTGAAGGTCTTTGTCGACAAATGCCATCATGGGAAAGAAGAGGAACTGTTGTTTCCCGCGTTGGTGGCTGCGGGCATCCCGGAGAAAGGACCTATCGCGGTCATGCTCTACGAACACGAAGTGGGAAGGGCGCATGTCGCGGCGATAAGCCAGGCGTATGATGAATTCACAGCGGGTGACAGGTCTTCATCGAGACAGATCATGCAGGAGGCGCACGGTTACATTTCTCTCCTGAGGAGCCACATCGATAAGGAGAACACCATCCTCTTCGTGATGGCAGACAGTCATCTGTCGGAACAAAAGCAGGATGAACTGTTCGAAGGCTTCGAAAAGATAGAAGAAGACCGCATAGGCCTCGGCAAGCACGAGGAATTCCACGGCCTGATCCACAACCTCAGCAGGATATACCTGGATTGAACGCATCCCGTCTTCACCGGGAGTTCTCCCCATGCTCCCCAACTCCAGAGAGGAGCGAAGAGACGAACGGGTCCCGTAACGAGTCTACTGGTAGTTCCAGGTGGTGCCGATCTCGGAGAGGGGAAGGAGGCGGACGTTCCCGGCGAGGGCGTAGGATGATTTCCCGGGATAGAAAGGCCTGGAATGACCTCGATGCGGAGTTCAATATCCTTGAAATGGTGATCAAGGCCCGGGAGGAGGCGGGACTCACGCAGGAGGAACTTGCCCGGCGCATCGGCACAAAGCAACCGGCCCTCTCGCGCCTGGAAAGAGGGGGATTCCAGAAGGCAAAGATCGCATAAAAAACAGAAGACCGACAGCCAGACCCCGAAGCCTTAGGCCCAGGCGCATCCTGTCTGATGGTGGAAGGTAAACCGCCTTCATTTCCATCATCAAAAGGATGCTGGCCTTTCCCGCTCAACAGCCTGTTGATAAACTCT
>DBQU01000085.1 GCA_002305765.1 Deltaproteobacteria bacterium UBA1386 | reverse complement strand
TTATTTCCATTGTGATCTCCTTATCTACGTTCCGGTGAAGACTGGTTCCCTCTTCTCGAGAAAGGCGGAGAGACCCTCTTCGGCATCCCGGGAACGGGCCACCTTGTCGTACTCGACGATCTCCACCTCCAGGGCTTCCCGCAAGGGCAGCCCCACTCCGTTGTCGATGGCCCTCTTGCAGCACTCGAGGGCGATCGGACCTCTCGAAGCGATCTTCCGCGCGAGCTTTTCCACTTCTTCCATGAACACGCCCTCAGGGTAGACCTTTTCGACGAGGCCCAGTTGCAGGGCCTCAGAGGCATTCACGGGGGTTCCCGAAAAGATCATGTATTTCGCCATTCCAGGGTGCAGCAAGCGGGAGAGCAACTGCGTTCCCCCATAGCCGGGCATCACTCCAATGCCTGTCTCGGGCATGCCGATGGAGGCATTCTCTGACGCGATGCGTATGTCGCAGGCCAGCGCCAGCTCGCAACCTCCTCCCAGTGCGAACCCGTTCACGGCGGCAATGACCACGCTGGGGGACGTCATTATCCGGTGGAAAACCCTCTGTCCCATCCTGATGAACTCCGTTCTGCCCGCGCCTGCATCCTTGATCTCCCGCACGTCCGCGCCGGCCACGAAGGCCTTCGGACCGTATCCGGTCATGACCACCACGCTTGCATCACGTTTTTTTTCGAGACCTTCGAAGACGACCGCAAGTCCCTCCAGTATGTTCCTGTTGAGAGCGTTGAGCGCCTTCTCACGCTTTATCGTGAGATAGAGCACTCTCCCATCCTTTCTGACGATCACCTCACCCTGGTCCATATTCTCCTCTCGTGGGCAGGCCCCGCTGAGATTCCGCAGGGCCTGCCCTGCTCACGTCGCTCTTGTCGCTATCAGTCCACGACTGCAAGAAAATCGATCTCAATAAGCCAGTCAGGCCTGAGGAGGCTGTGCACCACAACTCCCGTGGCGGCCGGATAGCTGTCCTCTTTGAAATACTCCCTTCGTATGCCGGCCGTTTTCGCGTAGTCGGGGACGGCCTGGGGCGTGATGTAATCCGTCGTTTTGATGACGTCGTCCATGCTCGCGCCCATCTTTTCGAGCAGGTTCTTGACGCTTTCGAATATATAGCGCATCTGCGCGTTAAGATCGCCCGCGTAGAGCGTCCGGTGGTTCTCGTCGGTGGCCACCGTACCCGAGATGGCTATGACCTTGCCTTTCTTTACCGCATCACTCCAGGTGAATTTCTTCCGCTTGTACATTTCATCGAACACGTTAAAACATTCTTTTGACATTGTGGTACCTCCATCTATGTTGTTGCTGGTGCTCGTGTTGCCCCGGTGCGGACTACCCGATGTTCTTGTCCTTCCTCGGGAACATACCGCACTGGAAACACCGCTCAGCCTCGCTTGACGCCATCAGCTCCGTGAAGCCAAGCTCCACTTCCCTGAAATTGCCAACCCTGTCGGGCACGTTGAGGGCGGGCATCTTCTCCCGTTCCCTCTTCTTGAAACGCTCCAGTTCGACGTCCTCCACCGGGATCACCGCGGGCTCCGCTATCGTATAGTCGAGGGATTCACCGCACATGTACCTGTGAACACCCGTCGCCGTCCGGCGGCCCGACGCGATGGCTTCGATGACGGTCGCCGGCCCTGTTACCGCATCGCCGCAGGCAAATATGCCTTCCTGGCCGGTCCATTGCGAATCCCCTTGCACCTTCATGGGAAGCCCCGCAGACCCGAAGAAGCCGGCATCAGGCGTTTCGCCCACCGCGAGGATCACACAATCCGCGGCGATCTCAAACTCCGAGTCCTTTACGGGATGCGCCGTCCGGCGGCCGCTTTCATCCGGCGCGCCGAGCTCCGTCCTCACGCATCTCAAACCCGTCGCCTTCCCGTCCTTCCCTGTCACCTCAACCGGTGCCGACAGGAAGACGATCTTCACGCCCTCGGTCTCAGCCGCCTCGATCTCCTCCGGGTACGCGGGCATCTCATCTTTCGATCTCCGGTAGAATATGGTGACCTCTTTCGCTCCCATGCGGTGGACCGTCCTTGCCGCATCGACGGCAACGTTGCCACCGCCGACGACCGCGACCTTTTCCCCGATGGTCACAGAGACTCCCAGGTTCACCGCCTTCAGGAAACCCACACCATGATGCACACCCTCGAGCCCTTCGCCCTCGATCCCGGGGCTCACGCTCCTGTGGGCTCCTATGGCGACAACGATCGCCTTGAACCCTTCCTCGCGCAGGCTGCCGAAAGGCATGCCGCCTTCACCGACAGGGGTATTGAGCCGTATCTCCACGCCGCGTTTTTCGATGGCATCGATCTCTTCCCTTACCATCTTCTTCGGCAGGCGATACTCGGGAATGCCGAGCGCCAGCATGCCGCCGGGTACGGGGGCCGCTTCAAAGACCGTAACGGGGTAACCGAGCTTCGCGAGCTCGAAGGCGGCGGTCATGCCCGCCGGTCCCGAACCGATCACGGCAACCCTTTCATCCCGCGTCCTCGGAAAAGGCTCGACCTTCTCCCTTTTTCCCGCTTTCGCCACGGCATCCACGACAAACCGTTTCAACCCGTTGATCGCGATCGGTCGGTCGAACGTGCCCCTGTTGCATACTCTCTCACACGGATGCGGGCACACCCGGCTCACCGATGCGGGAAAGGGGATCTTCTCTTCGATCACCGCCAGGGCCTTTTCGTACTCTCCCTGTGCAGCCAGATCGATGTAGCTCCGGATATCCAATCCTGCCGGGCAGGCGGCCTTGCATGGAGGCGCAAGGAGCCACGGAGATGGAGCGGACAGGGCGCCCTTGGGCCATTCGATGCAGACGACGGTTTCATACCTTTCGTCCGCCTCGCTGCAGTACCCGCAGGCGGCGCATTTCACGATCTCGTCAGCCCTGCCTTCTCTCGCCTTCACGGGCCAGTCAGGGTCGGCAAAAAGGGTCCTCGCCATGCCTATGACATCCGACCTTCCTTCTTCAAGTATCTTCTCGGCAAGATCGGGCATCCTGACCTTGCCGGCGCACACGATGGGCACCTCGTAGCCGGCCTGTCTCACCGCTTTCCGTATGCCGTCCGCCAGATAGACCTGCACGCCGTCCGGGTTCCACCATCTCGGGCTCATCCTGTAACCGCTGTAACCGGTGCCCGCGAATGGGGGAAAATTCTCGAGAGGGGGATCGGCATCCTCAAATCTCTCTCCAGCGGAGACGCTGATATAGTCGACTCCCAGGGAAGCGAGCCGTCTCGCCACGCGCGCGCTTTGCAGAAGCGTATTACCTTCCTTCGTGAATTCCTCACCCAGCATTCTCACGCCGATGGTATAGTCATCACCCACGGCTTCCCTGGTGACATTCACTACCTCCGCGGGCAGTTTCACGCGCCCCTCGAAGTCACCTCCGTATTCATCCTGCCTCTTGTTCACCAGGGACAGGAACGAAGCAAGGGTCGTGAAATGGGCCATGTGAAGCTCCACGAAATCGAAACCCGCCGCCCTCGCCCGTTTGGCGGAGCTGGCAAATTGACCGGGTATTACGGCTATCTCTTCCGGTTTCAGATCCTCAACCTTTTGCCTCCAGCCGCTTCTGGCAACCTTGAGGAAATGAATGAGCTGGATCCCCACCTTGACCTCTCTATTGGCCTTCCTGATCTCGTCGACGAAGTTCTTCAATTCCTCTATATACGCGTCATCGCTGATCCGCAGATTAAAGGAGCTTTTTGACGGGAGCACTACGGCGGCCTCGACAACCATTGCGCCCAGCCCGCCCTCAGCCAGTCTCCTGTACCTTTCGACGAAATTCGGCGTTATGTGCCCTTCCTCCGACGCCAGTCTCGTGACCGCCGCCGTCGACATGATCCGGTTGGGGAATACGCAGCTTCCGACTTTCAATGGGGAGAACAATCTTGCATACTTCATCTCGAACCTCTCAGAGTGAATAATTTAGTTTTTTTGCAATGTCCTGTTTCAGGATCTTCTTGTCCGCCTTGCCCACACCGGTCGTGGGGATCGATGCCACAAACTCGGTCCTTTCCGGGAGTTGCATGACCGATGCGCCCAATCCCTTCAGATGCGCCACTATCTCCTCGTGGGTGAGAGCGGTGCCGGCCTTGCGGACAACGTAGGCGCAGATGCGCTCGCCAAGGTCCTTGTCGGGCATTCCTATGACCGCCACATCCGCTATGGCGGGATGAGAGCCGATAAGCCGTTCGATCCCGATCGCGCTGATAGTCTCTCCGCCCCTGAGGATCGTCTCTTTTATCCTCCCCGTAAGGGTAATGATCCCCGAGTCATCGATCCTCGCCAGGTCGCCGGTCTTGTAATAGCCGTCCTTCGTGAAGATCTGAGCGTTGTCTTCGGGCGATTTGAAATACCCCGTGAAGATCGTCGGCCCTTTCGTCACGAGTTCACCCTCCGTTCCGGGAGGCAATTCCTCACCATACTGGTTGATCACCTTGAAATCCGTGTACGGGCAGTCCTTTCTGCCCACGGTGGTGCAGATGGTGTTCATATCGTCATAAAGATTCGTCATGGCGGACGGACCTTCAGTCGAACCATAGGCGTTCACGAACTTGCACTCCAGTTTCTCGTATACGGCCTTTACGAGCTCCGGACTGCTCGGTGCGCCACCGGAATAGATCTTTCTCAACGAACGCAGGTCGTATTTCTCAAGCCCCTCCAGGTTGACAAGTCTCTGGATCAGGACCGGAACCGTCGGAAGCGCCGTGACCTTTTCGCGTTCGATCACCGCGCATATGTCCTCCGGTCTGGTGGAATCGAGAAGCACGTACCTCGCGTAGTTGAGGAAAGCGGGCCCGACGCCACAGAGCATCCCCTGGCCGTGACTGACCGGAGCGACAGTGAGGAGCGTGTCTTCGCTTGTGATCTCCCAGGGCCTCGAGTGGTACTCGACGTTGGTGATGAAATCGTTGTGCGTTCTCGGCACCGCTTTGGGAAGGCCTGTCGAACCGCCTGTCGGCAGGATAAGGGACAACTCCATCGGGTTGGGTCTTCGTTCCTCTATCATCCTGAGCGATGCCTCGTCGCGCGCGCCCTTCCGGATCAGGTCTTCGAGATCGATATGTCCTGTCTTCTGCTTCGCCCTGACCAGGACGACATGTTCAATGCAGGCATGGTCCTTCCGTATGTCGGCTATCAGGGGCTCATAGTTGATCTTGCCGTAGGTCTCGGGGACGATCCACGCCTTCGGCTGGGTAAGCTCGGACAAGTAGTTTATCTCCGATCTCCCGTGACGGGCGATGAGGAGAACCGTTCGCGCGCCTGCCTTTTGCAGGGCGAAAAAGGAAATGATGAACTCGTTCCAGTTCGGAAGCTGAAGCAGCACGAAATCTCCCTGCCCTATCCCAAGAGAGATAAAGCTCGCGGCCAGCCGATCCACGCTATCTCTCAACTCCCGGTACGTAAACCTCCTCGTATCGTCCACCAGGGCTTCTCTGTCCGGGTAGGTGTCCGTGGCCTTGTCAAAGAGATCTCCCCAGGTCAGGCCGAGCCACCATCTGCGATCGTTGTATCTTTGCGCGTCTTCGCGTCTGTATTCATTGAACCCTGCGACAGGCATAGTTCTCCCTCCTTGCTGCGAAACACATCGCTGCTGTTCTGATGTGGGGCCCTCCGGTTGCCCGGAGGGCCTTCCCGCTTCTTGTTACCTGTTCACTTCCGTTTGCTCCATGGCGTTGCCACGAGGACCGGTGCCGTCTTGTAGTCGGGGCTGACGATGACAACAAGCTCGCCATTCTGCCACTGTGCCAGAACATGCGGAACGTTGCCGACTCCGCGCTTGTCAAAGGTGACCTTCCCTTTTACCGTCACTATGTTGGTCGTGGTCAGGGCCTGCCGTATGGAATCACGGTCCAGCTTCTCGGCGCGGGAGATCGCGTCTGCCAGGACCTGGAACGCGGAATATCCGTTTCCGACAGGCATACCCATCAGCTTGTTGGGATTGAGTTTCCGATAATCGGCGACGAGCTGCTTGTTTCCGGGATAGGGCATATCGGGCGTCCACTCACCAGAGGTCATGATATAGTTCGCGTCCTTCCCCATCACCTGCCAGAAATTTGAGAGGTCCGGACCCCTGACAAAACAGGTAGCTTTCGGGGCGTAATCGAGTTCTTTCATCTGCTTGATCAGGGCCATGCTCTGGGGAGGCGTCGGGACCGCGAAAACAGCGTCGCAACCCTCGGACTTGGCGGCCATGATCATGGAGGAGAAGTCCTTCGTGTCGGGGGCGAACTTCTTTTCGAGCGCGATGGTGTAACCCCGTTTCTTGGCATACTCGTGGAGGTATTTGGTGCATTCCTTGCCCCAGTCTACCTGAAGTTCGAAGTTCGCTATCTTTTTCGGCCTCTGGCTCTCAGGGATCTTGTCAAGGGCATCGAGGAAAGCGGCCACTTCCATGAACGAGAACATGTTCGGACCGAAAATATACTTGAAGCCCTGGTTGAACACGTTCTCCACCGCGATCGTCACACCAACCCAGGGGATCTTGTTCTTCTCGGCAATACCCAGCCCGGCGATGTTCATGTCGCTGGCGAACTCACCAAGGTAGGCGACCACCTTCTCGGCGTTCAATTTCTCCAGACGCGTCACGGTCTTGCTTGGATCCGATTCGTCGTCATAGATGATAAGCTCCACCGGTATCTTCTTGTTGAACTGCTTGACAAGGATCCCGCCCTTGTCGTTAACGTGCTTCACTGCCAGTTTGTACCCGTCCGCAACGTCGATCCCTCCGGCCGCGAACCGTCCCGTCAGGGAGATCGACGCGCCTATCTTGATCGACTTGGGTGCCTCCTGCGCGATGGCGGCCACACTCACGAACGAGAAGAAGATGAATGCTACCGCTGCCATAACTAATGTAAACCGTCTACTCTGCATTCCAAACCTCCTGGTTAAAGATTTTACTGATACTCCACAAACCTAACGACCGACAACGTTTCCTCTCCTGTAGAACAACTGGCGTAATTTCGCCGGCAGGCCGATAATGCCCTTGGGAAAGAAGAGAATTGTGAGAATGAACACAATTCCGAAAATGAGAAGGTTCGCCTCGCCCAGGGTCAGGGCGAAAAGCTCCTTAAGCAGTACGTAACAGACAGAGCCTATAACAGGACCGAGGAAACTGCCCACTCCGCCGATGAACACGATAAGGATAGGTTCGAAACACCACATCAGCGTAAAAGGAAGATACCAGTAGTAACTGGCATTGAAATAGGCAAACCCGCCGCCGGCAAGACCGGCGAAGAAACTGCTGATCACGAAGGCGATCATCTTGTATTTGAAGGTATTGACACCAACCATCTGCGCTGCCTCTTCATCATCCCTCGTCGCTTCCATCCCGAGACCGACCCGCGAATTGACCGTGATATAGATGGCTGCAAGGGCCGCGGCCATGATGATCAGGAAGACATAGTAGCGGGGGATCAGGCTGTACGTTGCCATCTGCTGAGCGGGCAGGAAGCTGATCCCCGGGAGTATGTTCCCGACGGTTATCTGGGCTATGGTCGCGACCGCGAGGGTGCCTATGGCAAAATAATGGCCCCTGAGCTTAAGGGCAGGCAGCCCGATGATGATTGCCAAAATGACCGAGCTCAGGCCGCCCGCCAGGATGGACAAATAGAAGGGTGCGCCGGCCACCCACAGCAGCCTGGCCACGAGGGCGCCCATTCCGAAGAACGCCGCCTGCCCCACATTTATCTGGCCCGTGTATCCTCCCAGGATGTTCCAGCTCTGCGAAAGCGTCACGTAGAGAAAGAGCATGCATAGTATGCTGAACACATACTCCCTGCCCGTAAAGAGAGGGACCAAAGCGAGGGCGACGATCACAACAGCAGCAATTACCAGTCCTTTTTTCCGTTCAACCACGTCACACCCCCGCTTTTCTCACGAAGAGACCCTGCGGCCTCAGCATAAGCACAATGATGAAGATCAGGAGACCCACCACACCCGTGTAGTGGACACCGACCAGGTAGACACCCAGGGCTTCCACGATACCGAGAAGCAAACCGGCAAAGAAGATGCCGTTTATGCTGCCGACACCGGCCAGCACAATGAGGATGAGTGCCTTGTTCGTCCAATCTATCCCGACAGCCGGGCTCACCGTATGAAGACTGACCACCGCCCCGGCAAACGCGGAAAGTGCGACGCCTATCCCAAAGGCGGCGAGGGTCGTCCTTCTCACGTTGATCCCCATGAGCATGGCGCAGTCATGGTCCTGGGACACAGCCCATATGGATTTACCGAAGGTCGTATGCTTCAGGAAGGAGTGGAGCCCGAAAATGACGACTATGGCCATAACAATGGTGGCCAGACCGGTGTAAGGAATCCGCAGATCGCCGAGGGCCATGACGGTGCCGGAGTATCCCGTGGTGACAGTCCTCTCGTTTGCCGTCCACAGTATGGTCGCGAGGGTCTCCATGATCAGGACCAGCCCGAAGGAAACGAGCATCGAATTCCTCAGCTTCTGCCCGGCATCGAATTTGTTCATGGACATGAACATGGTCAGGTACATGAAAACGCCGATGAGAAACATGGCAGGCAACGTAAGCGCCAGGGACACGAAGGGGTCTATCTTCATGTGCTGGAAAAAGAGGACGCTCCCATACGCGGCTATCATAGCCAGCGATCCCTGGGCTATGTTGAAGATCCCCATTATTCCCATGATAAGCGCAAGACCGATGGCGACAAGGGCGTACAACGACCCATTGATGACCCCATAGGTGATGTATTGAGCAAACTCCATATCTTCTCCTTAAGCCTTATTCGCCTTCCATTCCGAGATAGGCCTGTCTCACCTGATCGCTCGCGAGGAGTTCGCTTGCTTTTCCTGTTCCCACAATGCGGCCGTTCTCGATAATGTGGCCGGTCTCAGCCAGTTCCAGGGCCATGACGACATTCTGTTCCACCAGGAAGATGCCTATCCCTTTCGTCTTGTTTATCTCGTCCAGAGTCTGGCTTATCCTCTGGACCACCACCGGCGCAAGGCCGAGAGACAGCTCATCCACGAGCAGAAGCCTCGGCTGGGACATAAGGGACCTGCCTATCGCCAGCATCTGCTGTTCACCGCCGCTCAGCGTGTCCGCCCTCTGCCTGGCCCTTTCCTTCAAGATGGGGAAGACATCGAAGATCCATGCCATGGTCTCGTTCTTCATCTTCCTGGCCCTTTTCGTTATGGCTCCCATTTCGAGGTTGTCCATCACGGTCATTTCCCGGAACAGCCTTCGCCCCTCAGGCACCATGGCAATGCCGGCATCGACGATCTTATGCGCGGGCAGCGTGTCGATGCGCATCCCGTCGAAGGAGATGCTTCCCCTGACCGGCTTCAGCAACCCCGCTATGGTTGACAGCACGGTGCTCTTCCCGGACCCGTTGGAGCCTATGAGGGTGGTTATCCCCTTTCCCTCTATACTCAACGAGACGTCCCATACAGCCTGGAGGTCACCATGAAAAACATCTATCCCTGTAATCTCAAGCATGTTCGTAATCCCCAAGGTAGACTTTGATCACTTCTTCGTTCCGGGAGATCTCGTGAGGCGTACCCTCGGCGATCTTTTCTCCAGCGTTGAGCACGACAACCCTGTCCGTCATGCTGAAAAGCGCCTTTATCACGTGCTCCACCACGATCATCGTTACTCCCGTATTCCGGAGCCCTTTCAGAAATTCCACGGTCTCCATCATCTCGGTAGGGTTCAACCCGGCCATCACTTCGTCCAGCAGAAGGAGCCTGGGTTTTGTCGCCAGCGCCCGTGCGAGTTCCAGCTTCTTCCTGTAGACGAGACCCAGGTGGCCCGCCGTCGCGGACACCTTGTCCGCGAGGCCGGTCAGTTCAAGCAGCCGCCGGGCATCGTCCTCGGTATCATGCATCGATCGCGCGCTGGAACTGCCGAAAGCCCTGCCTACCATGACGTTCTTCAAGGTCGTCATTTCGGGAAAGGGTCTGACGATCTGAAAGGTCCGCGCTATCCCGGACCGTGATACCTGGTAGGGTTTGAAACGCGTGATGTCCTTGCCCTGATAGCTGATCCTGCCCTTGTTGGCCTTGAGCAGACCGGTAATGAGATGAAACACCGTCGATTTGCCCGAACCGTTGGGACCAATAAGGCCCACTATCTCCCCTTCAGCGACCGAGAAGGACACGTTGTTCACCGCCCAGAGGGCCCCGAACGATTTTGATAGATTCTCCACCTTCAACAGATCCATACTCTTCTACCTATCCTCCTGCGGCTCCCGTCCCTCACTCTTGCGACCGTCCGAATCCGAACTCATCATCTCCTGCCCCAGATCGCTCTCGGCAGAACCGTGTTGCTGAGGCTCCCCGATATCCTTGCCGCCGCTTCACATACGGCCGAGATCACCGCCTGTCGTGTTTCATCGTTCACCGATGCCGAGATAAAACTGCATCCAACGGCTCCCACCACCGCATTGCTTCCATCCCTGATCGCTGCAGCGACACCGGAGAGGTCCTCGAATGCTCCCTCATCGTCGAATGAATAGCCCACCTCCCGCACTCTCTTCAGCCTTTGCTTGAATTCCGCGGAATCTCTGGCTGACTTGGCGGTCGTCGCGACGAGCGGGTATTTCCCCAGCAGCCGCTCCACCTCATCATCACCAAGGTACGCCATGAACAGCAGGCCAAACATGCCGAAGTGAGGAGGCCTCCGCCTGCCCACTTCGGTGGTGCTGAACTTGATCGGGTTGCGTTTGTCTTCCTTTCTGTCAAGGTAGACGATCTCATCGTCCTCGAAGATCGCAAGGGCGACCGCTTTGTTCCCCACCTTGGACAGCAGGTCATTCAGGTGCTGCGACGCGATCTTCCGGAGCGATATCGAGTCGTAGACCACGGAACCCAGTTCGAACAACTTCGGTCCCAGAGAATAGTACTTCGATGACTCATCGTAGGTCAGATACCCAAAGGCGATCAGCGTCGACACCAGCCTGTGGCACGTCGATTTTGCCAGGCCCACTGCCCGTGACAATTCCGATAAAGTCTGTTCTTTTCTATCGAGAGAGAAACTGCCCAGAATGCTGAACGCCCTTTCCAGGAGCTTGTTTTGGAACCTTTTTTCCGAGATATCGTTCATATCTCCTCCGTTGGTGTTCCGTCCGCTGGAACGCTGTTCCATGAGATAATACTATTCCCATTGGTCCATCTTTGTCAAGGAAAAACCGCCCGTTCCAGGAATGGGCTTGTTTTTCGCAGGATCGGGCTGGTAACCGCTTGTTAATGTTCAGGGATCCTATTACGGCGCAGCTCGACCTGGCCCGCTGCTCCCGGGGGCGATCGACCTCGACGACCCGCCAGGCGAGGCGGCGGGACAGTGCGGGTATCCCTTCGTTTTCTCCTCCCTGCTGAAATACGAAACACGAGATTGTCTTGACTTCGAAAACGGGCATTACTACACTTTCTTGAACAGAACGGTATTGAGCGGAAAGGCGGTCAGGCAAATGAACATCCGGATCCTGAGCACATCACCCCTCATAGGTCCCCATGTCAAGGACCTCGGTCGCGACTTTCCGGAATCGCGGATTGCTCCTTACCGCTCCGCCGCCTGGACGGAGGCGCTCCCCGGGGCAGAGGCGCTTGTCGTCCTCTTGTCGGAACCCCTGACGGAGATGGACCTGGAACCCTGCGTGAACCTCAAGGTCATCGGCACCTATTCCGTGGGCACGAACCACCTTCCCCGGAACTATTGTGACGCACGGGGCATCCGCATCGTGAACACACCGGGGGTGTTGACGGACGCCACGGCCGATCTCGCCCTCACGCTCCTCCTGGCGCTCACCCGCCGGGTGCGCGAAGGCGAGGCGCTGGTGCGGTCCGGGGAGTGGAAAGGCTGGGCTCCCGATCTTCTCCTGGGATCGGGCCTCGCCGGGAAGACCTGCGGGATCCTGGGCTCCGGCCCCATCGGCCGGGCCTTCGCCAGGCGCGTCCGGGCCATGGGCATGGAGGTCGTCTTCTGGGATCGCGAAGACACCGGCGAACCTGTCGACCTCGGGGCAGAGACAATCCGGCGCCTGCCGCTCGACGACCTGCTGCGCGGAAGCAGCGTTCTGTCCCTGCATTGTCCGCTCACGGACCGGACACGCGGGCTTCTCAACCGCGAAAACCTGGCATTGCTCCCCGAAGGGGCCTTCATCATCAACACGGCGCGGGGCGGGATCGTGGATGAGAAGGCGGCGATCGAATTTCTCCATTGTGGGAAGATCGGCGGTGTGGGACTCGACGTTTACGAGAACGAGCCGGACATCGATCGGCAGTGGCGCGGGGCTCCGCGAACGGTTCTGCTTCCCCACCTTGGGTCCGCGACGAGAGAAACACGGGAGGAGATGTCCAGACTTCTCTGTGACGGGATCAGGAACGTCCTCACAAGCTCAGGGACATGATGGTCGATCCCGGCGCCATAAGGCTTGTCCTCATGCCCGGCCTCGATGGCACGGGAATGTTTTTCGGACCGTTGATCCAGGCACTACCGCCGGATGTCCCGCGGACCGTCATAACCTATCCCGATGATAAGGATTTTTCCCTCAAGGACCACGCCGACCTTGTGGCCGCCCGACTGACCGGTGAGGACACCGTCCTCGTCGCGGAATCCTTTTCCGGTCTCGTCGCGCTGATGCTTCTGCATGCGAGGCCCGCGAGCGTCAAAGGCGTCGTCTTCAGCGCCGCCTTCGCGGAACCCCTTCATCCCCTCCTGATCCGCGCCGCCGCCTCGATCCCGGGGGCAGCCTCACTGGCGAGGAGATTGCCGGCAGGTCTCCTCAACGTCCTCTTCTTTCACTCCCATGCCGATAAGGCCCTGAAAGAATTGCTGCGCCGATCAGTGCAGCTAGCAGGACCCGCCGGTCTCAGGCGGCGGGCGAGGCTCATCGCCGACGGATACCCGTTCCCCGATGACCGCTTCCCCCTGCCCTGCCTCTATCTTCAGGCGGCACAGGACCGGGTGGTCCCCTCCCGGGCGGCCGACTGGTTCAGGACCCGCTTTGCATCCTTCGAGCTTGTGACGCTCGATGCGCCGCATTGCCTGCTGCAGACAAGACCGGCGGAATCCGCGGAGGCGGTCATGGCGTTCGCACGAGGGTTAGCATAAGGAAAGTCCTCTCCGCACACTTTCCGGAGCCGGACTTCCACCGCACTGAGGCAGCGTCCCCTGCCCCCGGGATTGACAGCGGAACCCTTGATGCCGCACATTAAAGGAGCAAGACGCTTCTCCTTAAGACCGGGGCGACATAGAGCGAAAAGGGGGTTTCAAGATCATGGAGGAGGCGCGAAAACCACACGGTGCGGGCCGCAGCGCATTCGATCTTATCGACACGGACCGTGTCTTCGAGGCGCTTAACGTGCGCCCGTCGACGGTCATCCTTGACCTCGGAGCCGGTGCCGGCAACTACACGGTCCGCCTCGCGGAGACTACCGGGCCCGGCGGGCGCGTCTTTGCCCTGGACGCCTGGGAGGAAGGGCTCGCACGGGTGAGGGAGCGCGCGTCACTGGAACGCCTCGGCAACATCGAAACGCTCCTCGCCGACGCGAACGAGTCCATCCCCCTCGAAGACGGGACCATCGACCTCTGCCTCGTGGCAACGGTCCTTCACGACCTCTTGCGCGACGCGACGGGAGAGACCGTTCTCAGCGAAATACTCAGGGTCCTGAAACGGGGTGGGAAACTTGCCGTGCTGGAGTTCAAGAAGATCGAGGGCCCGCCAGGCCCGCCACTCAGGATACGCCTTTCGGAAAAGGATGTTGAAGGCCTTCTTGCGCCCTTCGGCTTTCACACCGACAGCGTATCCGACGTGGGAGAGTATCATTATCTCCTCATCGCTTCGCTGCCCGGCTGAAGCACCGGGCTGGTCCCGAACGTCTGCCGGTCGGCCTCTCAAGAACCTGCGGGGGAACATTCCGGGTGCGCCCCAAGCCGGGTCTCCAGAGTGAGGCATTCCTTTCCGAAGAAAACCTTCCTCAATGGTCGAAGTGGAGGTCCACCCTCGTCCGTTCGCCTTCCCGGGACATCCTGATCCGGTCCGTGAAGTGGCGGACGAGAAATCCGGACATGCGGGCAAGCGCCTCCGGGTCGTCGATGATGGCCGCCATGTCGGGGCGTTCCTCGGGGAATTCCACCGGCGGGCCCTCGTAGGTGATGCGGATATCCAAACTCAGCTCGTCGAAGACGGCGGTCATGAGGACCTGCCTGCCGTCCATTCCGCAGTGGACGATGGCCTCCGCGAACTCGTTCATGGCTGCCACGGCCCTGTAGACAACCTCCTTGCGGGCACCCCAGGAGGCGCCCAGGTCCTCCATGAACCGGAACACGATATCCGAGGAATGTTCCCCGGAGGTTACCTTCAGGGTAGCGCGGCGGGAGATCCCGATGCGCATGATCAGGTTGAGAACGATCGCGAGCACCGTGGTGACGGTGAGGGAGGAACTGAGGAAGGGCTCCAGCCACGCAGGGGCGTGGCGGTACAGGTCGGGGAATATGTCCACGCTCATGCCGAACATGAGGGAGACAGCGATGACAAAGGTCTTGCGGTTGTCGATCATCCGGGAGGTCATCATCTGAATGCCGGAGATCACCATGAACGCGACCATATAGACCATGGCCCCGCCCATGACGGGCTTCGGCATGATGCTGAAGACCGCCGCCAGTTTCGGCAGAAAAGCCAGCGCGATGAAGATGAACCCGATATACCAGGCGATGATCCTGCTCGTAGCGCCGGTGGCCACCGTGAGACCGACGCTGGCGGCGTAGAGGGACTTCCCCAAAGCCCCCAACCCACCGCCGATGATGGAGGCAAGCCCGTCGGCCAGGGTGCCCTTTCCGATATTGACGAGGTCCGGGCGGACCCAGGCCGTGTCGTTGACCTTCTGGCACATGGTGAGAGAGGCGACGGATTTCAGGGTGGAGGCCAGGGTGACGATCACCATGGGGATGATAAGGGCCGGGTCGAAGGAATAGCTGACGTGCGAGAAGTCAGGCACGGAAACCACCGGCGCATCGATCACCTCACGCATCTGTGCGACCGTCAGCACCCCCAGGAGGATGGAGGCCGCGTAACCGCCCGCGATACCGACGATGACGGAATAGAGACGCAGCTTGCCTTTGCCCCACACGCTCATACCCACCATGATGGCAAGGGTGATCGACGCGACGAGAACGTTCGCCGTCTCGACGGGGCTCACCCTGTCCTTGACGCCCATGAAGTCGAGGATCATGATGGGGACGATGTTAAGACCCACCATGGTGAGCACCACCCCGGCAACGTCAGGGGGGAAGATGACGCGAAGACGGTGCATGACCCGCGACAGCAGGCATTCGATGACGCCGGAGACGATGGTCATGCCGAAGATAAGCGGCAATCCGCCCACGCTGCCTGCCAGGATGGAGATGGAGAGGAAGCTCGGGTCCGTACCCTCGGTGCAGAGGTAGCCGCTGCCCACGGGGCCGCGGTTCAGGGCCTGGAGGATCGTTGCCATGCCTCCCGCGATCATCGTGATGGACACGACGTTGCGGATGAGCTCGGGGCTGCAGCCCATCTGGCCCATGACGATGGCCACCACGATGAAACCGCCCGTCAGGAAGAAGATGTGTTGGATCGCCAGCACCACGCACACGCCGGCCGGGGGCCGGTCATCGACATCATAGAGAAGATTGGCGGGTTTCTTTGCCATAAGCTCATCACCTCTTTTTTCTTGGATCAGTCGGCAGGACCTGCTTTCTGTGGATTCTCTAACACCTGCGGTGTCCCCCGGTCGGGCCGGCACAGTCGCCCCGGGTCAGACCCGACGAACGAAGGCCCCTTTGAGGTCAAAGAGTACCGGTCTGCTTCACGTTCGCGCGCCGGCAGTTCGCCGGCATGCTACCCACACTTTGCGTTAAACACCTGCCCTGTTGCCTGTCGGAATACTTCGAGATCGCGAACCACCTGAACAACGTCCGCCGGACCCGATATCGTCGCTATAGTCTGTCAGGCCGGGACATCGGGCACCACAATGATGGGACCAACCGAACTGGAAAAGGGACCGGAAGGCTCCAAACCCCTTTTCGCGCACTTGTCTGTATAATTAACTTGACATGGTGTAATATCAACTATACTATAAGTAATATTAACTATACTTCAGGTGGGAGAGATGGGAAGATCATGCGAGCCGTTAAGGATTGTCAACCGGTTGAACGTATTGCGTGCGGAGCACCGTATCACTCAGGAGGGGCTGGCGAAAGGGGTCGGGGTGACGCGGGCCACCATCGTCGCGATCGAGAAAGGGAACTACAACCCTTCCCTGGGGCTTGCTTTTCGGATTGCCCGGTATTTCAAGACGGATATCAATGACATTTTTTCAGTCGAGGAGGAAAAGAGATGAAAAGGCTGGATCAGGTTATACTGAAGGTGTTTCTCTGCGGGCTTCCTGTTCTGGCCGGAATCGCCCTGTTCAACTACGTGTTCGATGCAGGGCTTGCTGCCGGCCACCTCAAGACGGCGTATAATGCCAGCGGGTTTCTCTATGCCGCGTGGATGCTCCTTTCCATCTACCTGAGCATCCGGCTTGTGCTTTCGGGGGCGTTCCGGGACAGGGTGCTGGCCAGGTTGACCTTCATGAGGGAGCGCGACGAACGCGAAGCCCTCCTGACGGGGAAGGCGACGAAGACCACGCTCATGACCTCGCTGGCCATCCTGATCTTTCTGTTCTGTCTTTCCTGCTTTCAGGTATCTTTCTTCAAATTGCCGCCCGACAAAGCGCTGGATGGAAAGACCCGCGGCTTTTCCCTGGGTCTTAAATTCTCACTCTTCAAAGATTTCGAGGCTGGTCAGAGCGATAGAGTCCTCAAGCGGTACGATGTCTTTTCGTACAACGGGCTTCCGATCTCCAGTTCCGCGATCATCCTGCTTCTCATCGCCTGGCAGATCGTTTCCTACAACTGCACGATACGCCGCCTGACCAAAGCGGAATGAAACGCATGCAATGAGAATGCGGAATTTGAGGAACGGACAGGGTGTTGACAATCGCGCATCTCCATTTTACCATCACGATAAGCAAACGAATCCATTCGAGGTAAACACGATGATCCGACCGGGGAGTGCAACAACGTTTTTTGTTTGTCTTATGAGCTTGTGCCTACTTGTCTTCTGCGGTACCGATATAGCGCTGGCGCAGACCTGCACCTTCTCCGTATCGCCTTCCAGCGTAACCGCCGGCGTGCATGGCCTGCCGGATCCGACCGATCCCCGGGCCGGCTCCGCACAGCCGCCCAGGGTCAACGTCACGGCAAGCAAGACCGACTGCGGCTGGACTGCATCGACAACTGCATCCTGGATCCAGCTTCTCGCCTCGAGCGGAACGGGAAGCGGATATGTTCAATACAGGGTAACCGGGAACAACGCGGGCACACCGCGCACCGGGACAATACAGGTGGCGGGCAAGACCATCACGGTCAATCAGGATTCCGATACTGTCTGCACCGTCGTCTCTGTCTCGCCAAAAAGCGTCTCCGTGTCCGAACAAGGAGCGCCTGAGGCATCGCCCGATCCCAGGGCGGGGGCATCGTCACCGCGACCCAGACTGACCGTCACGACAAGCAAGGGAAACTGCCAGTGGATGGCATCGACAAACAGTCCCTGGATCCACCTCGCGGACACGAAAGGCAAAGGAAGCGGATATATCCAGTACCAGGTAATGAAAAACACGTCAGGTTCGCCGCGCACCGGAAGCATACGCGTAGACCATCAGGTCGTCACGGTCAGTCAGGGCTATACGGGCACCTGCACCTTTTCGGTCTCACCTGCAAGCGTTTCAGTACCGTGGCAGGGGACGGACGCTGATCCCAGAGCGGGGGCATCATCGGCACCATTCACGCTGAGTGTCGGCTCGACCAGGGCGGGGTGCCCGTGGACCGCAAAAACGAGCGCGAGCTGGATCAAGCTTTTGACCGCGAGCGGTGCGGGAAACGGGACTGTCCAGTACAGGGTGATACTGAACAGGTCACGTTCGTCCCGCACCGGGACCATACAGGTGGCGGGCAAGACCATCACGGTAAAACAGGATGCCCAGGCAGCTAAAGCTGCGGGAGCGGGAACCACGAAAAGTGACTGCAAGGCCACTATTTCACCTTCAGGCACAACCGTCGAATCGAGAGGGTCCTCGGGACAATTCAAGGTCAAGACCGGCGACGATTGTCCATGGACGGCAGAGACGCGAACCCCCTGGATAGGCATTGCATCGGGCGCATCGTCAAAGGGAAGCGGTGCGGTCCAATACACCGTGGGCGAGAACAAGGGCGCCAAACGGACGGGCACCATCACCGTTGCCGGCAAGGCCTTCCGTATCAGCCAGAAAGAAGCCCCGGAGAACAAGCGGGGAAGAACATTGCAGGGGAACACGAAAAAACCGGTTGCGAAGGAACCGCGGTAAGGAAAACACTTGGGGAGAGGAGCGGCGATGATAAAAAGCATTTGCACCCTCTCTCGTCGTGAGTTATAGTTAGGAGAACTGAGAAATAGATTTTATCTCTTTCGAAGTGTCAACGTTCATTCTGATCTAGAGGAGAAGGTCCGATAGAAAAGAGATTTGGTGCAATTCTCATCCTTCTGACGAGCAAGACGAGCGTGCCCAGGGTCAACACCCTGCTCTCGGAGTACGCGGAGATCATCCTGGGAAGACAGGGGATCCCCATCCGCGACCACGGCATCAACATCATCTCTCTCGTCGTGGAAGGAAACACTGATCAGATAAACGCCCTTACCGGTAAGATCGGTAAGCTCGAGGGAGTGGAGGTAAGATCTATTCTCACAAAATACCGTGAGCAGTGAGACGCAAGCGCGGCGTTTCGCGTCTGACGGCGGACAAGGAGAATAGACATGGACCGTCACGAGAAAGAAAAGCCCTTCATCGACAGGGACAAGCTGTACAACCTCATAGAGGAAAAGGCTCCGTCAGAGAACGAACTGAACGCCATATTGAACAAGGCCTTGCAGTTCAAAGGCCTTGACCAGCGGGAAGTTGCCTCACTTCTCAGGGTGAGCGACCCCGGACAGATACACCGGATAATGGAGGCGGCGCGGACCGTCAAGGAGCACATCTACGGGCGGCGCCTCGTATTCTTCGCGCCCGTCTACACCGGGAATGTCTGCGTCAACAACTGCCTCTACTGCGCCTTTCGCAGTGACAACAAGTCCCTGAAGCGCACCGTCCTCACGATGCCTGAGATCGAGGCCGAGGTGGCGTCGCTCCTTAAGGACGGCCACAAGAGGATCCTCCTCATCTGCGGTGAATCGGAGAGGAACGGCACGGACTACATGTGCGAGGCCATCCGCACGACGTATGCCGTCCGCGAGGGGGGAAACTACGTGCGCCGGATAAACATCGAGATCGCCCCTCTTCCCGTGGAAGACTTCAGCAGGTTGAAGAAGGAGAAGATCGGCACCTACGTCTGTTTTCAGGAAACCTACGATCCGGTGCTGTACAGGGAGTACCATCCCGCCGGGACGCCAAAAGCGGATTACGATTACAGGCTCACGGTCTTCGACAGGGCCATGCAGGGTGGAATAGACGATGTGGGGCTGGGCGTGCTTTTCGGTCTTGCCGATTATCGCTTTGAGATCCTCGCCCTCATGGAGCACGCGCATCATCTCGAGGCCGTTTTCGGCTGCGGCCCGCACACGATAAGCTTTCCCAGGATCGAACCCGCGGACAACGCGCCGCTCACGAAGGACATCCCTTACCCCGTCAGCGATGACGATTTCAAGAAGATCATCGCGATCATCAGGATCTCCCTCCCCTACACAGGCATCATTCTGAGCACGAGAGAGACCGAGGAGATGAGGACCGAGCTGTTCGACCACGGCGTCAGTCAGATATCGGCCGGCTCCCGCACGAACCCGGGGGCCTATTCGAAGGGGCAAGACCATGACTATGGAAGTCAGTTCTCTCTCGGGGACCACCGGAGCCTCGAAGAGGTCATATCGTCGATCATCGAGAAGGAATATATCCCCTCGTTCTGTACCGGCTGCTACAGGAAAGGAAGGGTTGGGAACGACTTCATGGACCTAGCCAAGCCGGGTCTCATAAAGGAATTCTGCATGCCCAACGCGGTGTTCACCTTCAAGGAGTACCTGCTCGACTTCGCGTCTCCCGAGACAAAGGAGAGGGGGCTGCGCCTCATCGACAAGCTTGTATCGGACGTGAAGAAAAAGTCCCTCAAGACAAGGATGACCGCGGTCCTGGGCCAGATCGACCACGGGGCCCGCGACCTCTATTTTTAGCGGACAGACTCGAGGAGTCCGGAGACGCCCCGCACGGCCTCACATTCCGGACCAGGTATTCTGCCACCCAGGCATGAACACCTCACAGGCGTGAGAGACCTTCCGTGCAGAGAATGACGGCCTCTTCCGCCCCTGCCGCCCGGAACGGGAAACGTGAAGGGCGCCTCCGGCAAGGTCCCTATTGGCCCTTGACCATTATCCTCCGCGGTGTGGCGGCCTTTACCTTCGGCAGTGTCAACCTGAGGACGCCGCCCTCAAGCCGTGCCTTTATTTCGGCCTGATCTATGATCTCTGACAGCGTGAACTGCCTGTAATACTTTCCCGTTCTGTATTCCCTGAACACGTCCACCTCACCGGGACCTTCGGGAGGCCTTACGTTCCCATCGAGGGTGAGAACATTCTCGTGAAGGTCAATGAGGAGGTCTTCACCCCGCACACCGGGCATGTCCGCGAGCAGGGTGATCTCTTTATCCGTTTCAAAGATATCGACCGCCGGCGTGAACACGAGGCCCGGCCTCGTCTGCTCGGCCGGTGTGGCCGCTTCCGTTTTACTTTTAGCCTGAATGGCCTTGCTTTCCGTATCCGTCATTGCATGTCCCTCCTTTCCGATCAGGATAGCTTCACGGCAATGCGTTTGGGCTTTGCCGCCTCCGACTTGGGCAGCTTGACCGTGAGGACTCCATCGGTGCAGCGTGCGTCCACCTTCTCCGAATCGATCTGAGCAGGCAGGCTCACGATCCGGTTGAATGTGCCCCCTTCTCTCTCCCTGCGGTGATACTGGGCCTTGCCGTCTTCGGCGACGAGCTTCCTTTCCCCCGAAATGGAGATGGAGTTACCTGTCACGGAGATGACAAGTTCATCGGCCTTCATGCCGGGGAGCTCAGCGCGAAGGTAGTAGCTGTCCTTGTCCTCGGTAACATTCATCATGGGGAAGACACCGGCCGCGGTCTCGCCGGAAGGGGCCCTGAAAAGAGCGGTGCTCATCAGGTCCATCTGTCTTCTCATGCGTTCCAATTCTTCGAATGGATCTCTCCATCCCGACGCTGGCCAATAATCAGGTCTTCGCAGCAAAAACATAGCTTGTTCCTCTTTTCGTGATTCGTTCCAACATCCGCTGGCGATCAAAAAAGCTCCGGTAACAGCCTCGTAAGATCATCGATAAACGACGACTTTCGCCAACTATTTTCAGAGCTTTTAGATCACTACCAACGCGTTTCGAAAAAAATATAATCAAGTTTCGAAGCTTGTCAAGATGGAGGCAGGATCAAAAAGCGAGCGGAAACCCCGGGGTTGACAGGAACGATCCTACGATTATGTTGACAGCGTTCACAACGATCGCGCCGCACTTCTTCGTATGGGCAAGCCTCTTCTCTCCAAGCCGGTCCTCTCGACCCGAAATTCGGGAATGACATGACCACATGAACGGTGGTAGAAATAAGGACGACACGTTACCACTCTTGGGAAAGCTCGGATCTTATGCTTCGGAGGGTGCATGATTGAGAACCGTATTATAGGCGCTGTACTGTCGGCAGTTTTCGCCTTCATCACCATGGCCGTTTACCCCCTTTCCTGCCCCGCTGTCGATGAGCAAAAGCAATTCAGGGAATATGTCTCTCAGGGAAATCACTTCACATGCTCCCTTCCCAGGGACTGGGGCGAATATCAGCCAGGTTTCGGGCTTTCCCAGGAGGAGAAGAAGGTGTATGGCGTGACCCTATTCGGGCCATCCGACGGAGGCCCCGCCCCTCCGACGATCTCCCTTCATTATTACGCTCCGGGAAATCTCCTGCACAGGACGATGGACAAGTTCATACGGACCCATTCCCGACCCGTCCTTGGTCCTCCGTCAGGGGATGGGTCCCACGGGGAGGTGTATCCTGCCGCCATCGCGGGAAGACAGGCCGTGACCTTCGAGCAGAGGAATGTCAGGTACACCGGAGGGCGCTCGCTCAACCCCGGCAAGGTAATCCTCTTCGAGCGTTTTGTCGTGATCCCCGACGAGAATGACCAGGGTTTCTACGTCCTCAGGTTGTCTGTCCCGGACAGCATGAGAACCAGATATGAGGGCATCTTCAAGGTCATCACGGAGTCCTTCCGGCCGGGGAAGTAACGGGCGTTCCCGGAACGCCCGGCGGCCCTCTTCTTCTCAATCCTCCAGCCCCAGAAGCCGCGCCGCGTTGGAGAAACAGATCTTTTCCTTTTCGCTGTCCGTGAGAAAAGGCAACTGCAGCAGGAACCGCAGTTCCTCCCCCTGGTCCATCCACGGACTGTCCGATGCGAACAGCAGGCGATTCGCCGGGTGTTCCCCGAGGATGCGCTCCCGGAACGTTCCGGGCATCTGGCGCAGCACGAAGGCCGTGTCCAGATAGACATCCTTGCCCAGCAAGCATTCCACCGTTTCCTCATACGCGTCCTCCCCTCCCAGGTGCGCGGCGACCATGCAGAGTTCCGGAACGGCCTTGAGGACTGCGGCGAGACGCTTTGGGGTCCCATGAACCGGATAGGGGAGCCCCCGGTCCACCCCGGCATGAAAGAGTACGAACATTCCCGCCTCCGCAACCGTCTCGTAGAGGGGATACATGCGGGGATCATCGACGAAGAAATCCTGATAATCGGGGTGCAGTTTGAAACCCCGAAAACCTTGCCGCTTGAGCGTTCCCATCTGCTCCAGGGTCAGTGGGTCCGCGGGGTGCATTGCGGCCAGGGTTTCAATGCCCGGCTGTCGAATGTCTGCCAGCCAGCGCTGGATGGATCCGACCTGCTCCGGCTTCGTCGCCACGGCCGCCACGACGGAAAGATCGATCCCCGCGGCCGCCATGGACCTTTTCAGCCCCTCCAGGGTTCCGTCCGCGGACGCCGTGATCCCCGACCGCCGACAAACCGCCGTGACCGTGCTGTGCGCCACATGATCAGGATAGATGTGGGTGTGGAAATCGATGGTCTTCACGGTGTGATTTCTATACGCCATTCCATCCGTCTTTTCAAGAGATAATCGGTAACGGGAGGATGAGCCGGCGTAGAAGGGCCATCAATTCAACAAATAAAGAAAATGCTTGCATTGTCAGGAAATTGTAGTACTATTACTCGCATATCGGTCAAGTGAGCACGTATCAACGGGACAGGCGCAGGATGTTTGCCTGATGATCATAGATATACCTACACTTTACCCAAGGAGGTATCAAGAATGACCAAGGCAGAGATAGTGGAAAAGATTGCGGGAGAGATCAAGGTCTCCAAAGCGGCAGCGGCAAAGGCACTTGCGGTGGTCACGGGCAGCATCACACAGGCAATGAAGAAAGGCGACAAAGTGACGCTCGTAGGGTTCGGCACGTTTTCCGTTGCCAGCCGTGCGGCCCGGAAGGGAAGAAACCCCCGGACAGGAAAGGAGATCAAGATAGCCGCGAAGAAGGTTCCAAGGTTCTCCGCGGGAGCAACGCTGAAGGCTGTGGTCAACGGCAAGGCGGTTGCAAAACCGGCGAAGAAGAAACCGGCAGCCAAGCCGAAAAAGAAATAGATCAAGCGAAGCGGGCCTTCGGGCCCGCTTTTCCTTCCCGTTCGGACGCGCTTCGTGCTGTTCTTCAGGCCTTAGTATCTATTTGGGCCAGTTCTTGCCCGGTCTCGCCCAGTCGTACTCGTCATAGGTCCCCGTTTTGTAGTCGTAGGTGGCCTCCAATGTCAGGAACTCCTCGTCGCCGCTCAGGTCGACACCCTGCCAGTACGTCTGTTTTAAGTCCGGACTAAACCCCATTCCCGGCTCAAGCCTGTCAGGAATATCATCCCCGTCGCGATCCTCGCTCTCTTTCCAGCCTTCGGGCCAAAAGGTGTGGAAATTATTGAAGTGGGTGAACTCGTGCATAATATCGACGGCAAAGGTGTCAATGTACGTGTAGTCGAGGTAACTCTTCCCGGAAAGCGTCGACGGTATTGATCGTTTGACCGCCGGCATTTTCACATAGAACGTGTCAGGGTCCCACGTGTTCGTCTTGAGGTCGCACACGTTAATGGTCTTGTAGTCGGAATAATATGGATTATATTGGCCTATAACGCCGCGTTGGCCACAAACGCATTTATCGGCCGGAATCCCTTCGCACTGGTACGCGATCCTGACATTCTGTCCGAACGGCCTTGCCGCCGGGGTCTGTTTCCAGTAATAGAACCAGTTGGGATACTTGCCCTCGGGATTGTTCTTCTCATCCCTCGGATAGAAGAGGCGCACCTCCCTCGTTTCCTCCATCCTGCAGGAACCCACTTTCAGGCTAGCTTTCACGGTCTTCCTGCCGAACTCGTTGTTGTCTTCGGGCAGTCCCTTGTAGACGACGGTGAGTTTTCGTCCTTTCGGCGTCGATGATGTCGAAGGGGGAACAATGGTTCGCGTGGAGCCTTCTATCTCGGGAACGGTCCACTCGATGGAATCCGCATAGTGCTCGGGCACCGTTCTCGCCTCAAGTTCCAAAGTGAGCTTGTTGGAATGCTCGCTCAAGAGGTACTCATCGCTGAAGACATACCTGCTCTTGTCTTCAGGGCTTATGATCATGAGCTTCACGGACCTCATGTCCTTGCACTCCTCCGCGCTCTCCCTCATCTTGAGATACAGCGTCATGGTGGAACCGGGGCGGCAACCGGGAGAGGGCCCCATCGGCCTGCCGATGTCCTTGCGCAACAGCACCTCGCCCCCCTTGAGCAGTTTCTTGAACTCTGACACGCCCAGCGTCCATGTGGCACTGAAACACCCCATCCCCAGGTTCGTCGTACCGTCATCCCCCATAAAGGTGACTGAAGGCGCATCGGCCGTGACCTTGATCCGGCCATTCGCGGCAGGGCTCGCGCTCACCACGCCGGCACGAAATTGCGGGTAGCGCTCCCCGTTGGAGATCTCGTAGCGCAGAAAGCGGGCCCAGCGAGTACAGGATGACGGCACGTACGAACTCCTGCGCACGCATTTCTTTCCCAGAACGCCCGGCACGTCGATCTTCGTTGACAGAGACTGGATATCGTACTCCTTTTCCCTGTCAAATTGTCCTTTTGCCGGATCGTAGGCATGTATGACGACCAGGTTGCCGACAAACCTCTCCTTGATCGTGTAGAGAAGATCCGTCTTCACTTCATTGGAGAAGAACTCCTTCTCTCCCCCGTTGACGATGATGTATCCCTCCAGGGGAAAAGCTTCGGAGATCTGCGGCTTCTCTGTGCCTGCCGGAAGACTGCCCATCATGCTCTTTGCCTGTCGGTACTGCCTGTTGATGATCTCGCGACGGCGTTCCATTTCTTTTTCCGGGGTTGCAGCCGGCTGCATGGGCATGGCCTGCATACCGATACCCCCGCCGGCGTCTTCCATGATCTCCATGGCCCCCCGATACGCGTCCATAAGCCCGTTCATGTCAGTCGTACCCTGCAGTTGTTGCTCAAGCTGTCGTGCCCTTCGCTCGAGATCCCCTGGAGACTGAGCAAGCACTTCGACACAAAACAGGCAAAAGACAACTACCCCGATCAGACCTATCCACAAAATTCTTCCCTTTACGCCGATCATCATGCTCATCCTTTCTGACGCCTGAAACCAGTCGACGCCCAGAAGTTAGAATAGTATCTTCAGGAATTATTTACAACCCTTCACACAAATATCCCTAAAGCCTCCTCCCCCATAGCCGATAAAAAAGAAATATGAACCATTCCAACAAGAGCGCCGCGGAGCAAGACCGCATGCGTGTACGCTGGGGGAGGTCCCTGCGGGAGGGAGCGGAGGCTGCCGTATCGGAGCTCTATCAGGCCATAGGGACATCCGGGCCGGATATTCTGATATTCTTCTGTTCCGCGGGATACGACAGGACCGGACTTTCGAAGGCGTTGGAGGCCCGCTTCCGATGTCCCATTATCGGTTGCACGACGGCAGGCGAGATCTCCCCGGCGGGATACCAGCAGGGAGGAATTGTTGCGGCGGCTGTCACTTCGCGGCAATTGAAGGTCCACACGCGCATCCTGCCTTCCCTGTCCCGGAGGAAGGCCTCCGATTTTATGGATCTTGCCGTCGACTTGAGAAAGAACCTTACTCTGGGAACCTCCTTCGACAAGGACCACATGTTCGGACTCCTGTTGATCGACGGGCTGTCGAAGATGGAAGACGAGACGATCGCCTCGCTCTATTCCAATCTTGATGGAATACCCATAATCGGCGGGTCCGCCGGGGACGACCTCCGCTTCCAGGAGACCTTCGTTTACGCCAACGGCTCTTTCCACGGGGACAGCGCCGTCTTTGCGCTGTGCGAGACCTCTTTGCCTTTTTCCACGTTCAAGACCCAGCATTTCGAGCCGACAGACCTGAAGATCGTCGTGACGGAGGCGGACGCCAGGAGCAGGATCATCAGGGAGATCAACGGTTATCCCGCGGGGGTGGAATACGCGAGGGTCCTCGGTCTCCCGGTCGAGGATCTCAATCCCACCGTATTCTCGGAGAATCCCCTCATGATCCGCCTGGGCGGAGACTACTACGTCCGTTCCATTCAGAAGGTCAACCCGGACATGAGTCTCAGTCTCTTTTGCGCCATCGAGGAGGGTCTCGTCCTCACCATCGGAAAGGGATCGGACATGGCGGAGGATCTGAGAGAGGCGATCCGTGGGCTGCGAATAGACCCCCATGGAGATCACCTCGCCATTTTCTGCGATTGCATATTGAGAAAACTGGAAGCGGCGGACAAGTCACTGGAAGAAGACTTCGGACGCATCCTCTCCGGGGTCACCGCCGTAGGATTCAGCACGTACGGCGAGCAGTTCAACTCCATTCACGTCAATCAAACCCTTACCGGGGTGATCATCCATGGCTGACAGAACAGCGAAGACCGACCGTGCCCCGGAGATCATCGAGGCTCTTGAGTCGCGGATCGATCGTCTCGAACGGGAACTTGCCGCCCGGGACAAGACGGTGTCAACCCTCATGAAAAGGGTGGAACGAGGTATCGACACCGCGGGGAGCGCCTTCTCGCTCTTCGAGCGCAACACCCTTCTCGAGGAGATCGTGGAAAAGCGGACACGAGAACTCAACAGGGCCCTTGAGAAATTGCGGGCCGCCAAGGAGGCCGCGGATGCGGCCAGCGTCACCAAGAGCGAGTTCCTGGCCAACATGAGCCATGAGATCCGCACACCCATGAACGGTGTCATGGGCATGACGGGCCTCCTGCTGGGCACCGATCTCAACGAGGAGCAGCGGCGCTACGCTGAGACCGCGCACGCGAGCGCGGAATCACTCCTGGCGCTCATAAACGATATCCTGGATTTTTCCAAGATCGAAGCGCGCAAGCTCGACCTGGAGATGCTGGACTTCGATCTGCGCGCCCTGCTTGACGACTTCTCCGCCATGCTGGCCTTGCGCGCCCAGGAGAAGGGGCTTGAGTTCATCTGCTCTGCCGCTCCGGACATGCCGACCCATTTCCGCGGCGACCCCGGCCGTCTGCGCCAGATCCTCACCAACCTCACGGGTAACGCGGTGAAGTTCACGAACACCGGGGAGATCGCCGTGCGGGCGAGCCTTGTCTCCGAGACAGACGATGAGGCCGTGGTGCTTTTCTCGATAAAGGACAGCGGCATCGGCATCCCCGAGGACAAGCAGGATATCCTGTTCCAGAAGTTCACGCAGGTGGATGCCTCGACGACACGCAAGTATGGCGGCACCGGGCTGGGGCTGGCGATCTCAAAGCAATTGGCCGAGCTGATGGATGGCGAAATAGGGGTCAGGAGCAAGGAGGGCCGGGGTTCGGAATTCTGGTTCACCGTGCATCTCGCAAAGCAAAGGGAACGCAAAGCCCCTGGCGCTCCTCCCGCCGAGATCCGGGGGGCGCATATCCTTTTGGTCGATGACAACGCGACCAACCGAAGGGTCTTGATGGCCCAGCTTCTCGCCTGGGGCGTGCGTGCCGGGGAGGCTTCCGACGGGCCCGCGGCCCTTGAAACGCTCCGCGGGGCGAAAGACGCCGGCGATCCTTTCCAGATAGCTATTCTCGACATGCTGATGCCCGGAATGGATGGCACAGAGCTGGCCAGACTGGTCAAGGCCGACAAAGCGCTCAAGGACACTCACCTGGTCCTTCTTTCCTCTCTGGGCCAACGGGGTGATGCCAGGAGAATGGAAGAGATCGGCTTTTCCGCCTACCTGACCAAGCCGGCTCGGCAGTCGGACCTCGCCGGCTGCCTGTCAGCCGTGCTGGCCGGAAGAGCCACGGCTGAGCAGGTGCGGCCCATAGTCACGCGTCATATGGTCCGCGAGATGCGTCGGAGCTCTGTGCGCATTCTTCTGGCCGAAGACAACATCACCAACCAGCAGGTGGCACTGGGGATACTCAAGAGACTGGGTCTGGGTGCAGACGCGGTGACCAACGGGCGGGAGGTCCTGAAAGCCCTCGAGACCCTCCCCTACGACCTGGTGCTCATGGACGTTCAGATGCCCGTAATGGACGGACTGGAGGCTGCCCGCCAGATCCGCGATCCCGGATCCGCGGTTCGCGATCACCATGTCCCGATCATCGCCATGACCGCCCACGCGATGCAGGGTGACCGCGTGAAGTGCCTGAACGCGGGGATGAACGACTATTTGAGCAAGCCCGTTTCCCCCGAGGCTCTGGCCCGTGCGCTCAAGAAGTGGCTGCCCGACGATGCCGGGGCAGCGACGGAGCAAAACCCCTTTGAGCATAAAGTCCCGGGGCCCGCCACCGCGAGCGGGACCGCGGCGTCATTGTTCGACAGGGCGGGGATGATGGCACGCCTTATGGGCGATGAAGATCTGGCGCGAACGGTGGTGAAAGGCTTTCTTGAGGACCTGCCGCAGCAGATCGAGACCCTGAAAGGCTGCCTGGAAGCCGGCGATGCCCCGAGCGCGGAGCGCCAGGCCCACAGCATCAAGGGCGCATCGGCCAATCTGGGCGGTGAGGCTTTGCGCGCCGTGGCCTTTGAGATGGAGAAGGCCGGAAGGGCAGGGGATCTCGAAACCGCCAGGGTGCGCCTGCCGGAACTGATGGACCAGTTCGCCTTGCTGAAGGCAGCAATGAATGAATTCGTGGGCTCCGGACGATGACAGACCATGATCGGGGGAACGTATCCATGCGGATATTGATCGCTGAAGACGATTTCACATCACGCGCCATCCTGACGGCGGTACTTCAAAAGCAGGGCTACGAGGTGGTGTCGACCGTGAACGGCGCGGACGCCTGGGCAACCATGCAGCAGCCCGACGCCCCCAGACTCGCGATCCTCGATTGGATGATGCCGGAGATGGACGGTATCGAGGTGTGCCAGCACATACGTTCCCTTGAAACCAACCAGCCGCCTTATATCATAATGCTGACGTCCAAGGATGAGAAGGCGAACATCATCACCGGGCTGGAAGCCGGAGCGGACGACTACCTTGTCAAGCCTTATGACCCCGGGGAACTCGGCGCCCGGGTCGGGGTCGGCCTTCGCATGATCGAGATGCGGGCCGCTCTCATCGAAAGCCGCAAAGCGTTGGCACACCAGGCCACCCACGATCCCCTGACGGGTATGCTGAACCGCCGCGCCATTCTCGACCGGCTGCACAAGGAACTCGCCCCGGCAGCCCATGATGGAGATGCCGTGGCCGTCGCGATCTGCGACATAGACCATTTCAAGCGCGTTAACGACACGCACGGCCATCAGGCCGGCGATGAGGTGCTCCGCGCATTCGCGCAGGTTCTGATCGAAAATCTCCGTGAACACGATTCCGCCGGGCGCATGGGGGGAGAGGAGTTTCTGGTGATCTCCCCGATAAGGGCGGGCATGGAATACACATGCCTCTTCGACGGCTTGTGTTCAAGGATCGCCGCGAGCACGATCACGACAAGATCGGGAGCGTTGTCCGTTACGGTGAGCATCGGCGCGGCCTGCGCAACCGCCGGAGGGACGGTGGATGAGGTGCTGGGCACCGCCGACGCGGCCCTGTATCAGGCAAAAAACGAGGGGCGCAACCGCGCCGTCTACGCGCTGGGGTGCTGAAAAACGATCCCCCTCGTTTCTCTTGCTCTAAGGAAAATACCTGCTGAAAATCAGGGAAACCCCGATTGCCATATTCCTTGACCAGGTCTAGACGGAATAAAGAGAGTATGAACGTCCCCCTGGCCGGCCCTGCGAATTTCGCCGGCCAGCATCAGGAGAAGAAACCATTTGACGCGCGGGAACAGTCGGAAGTACGCTTTATACAGTACCGACAACGTAACACAAGGACGTGGGATGAACAAAAAGCCTGTTCTGGACCTTACCGCAACATACACCGACCTGTATGAACTCACCATGGGGCAGGCCTATTTCATGGCCGGCCGAAAGGACGAACCTGCCGTATTTGATTACTTTTTCCGCAAGAACCCCTTCAACGGCGGATACACGATCTTCGCCGGTCTTCCGGACCTGCTCGCCGTCCTTGAAAACTTCCGTTTCAACAAAGACGATCTCGATTTTCTGAAAGCGTACTCTTTCCATGAAGACTACCTTGCCTATCTGAAGGGCTTCAGATTCAGGGGGACCATCTATTCACCGCGGGAAGGTGATGTGGTATTCCCGACACGCCCCGTCCTGAGAGTCGAGGGAAACCTCATCGAGACCCAGCTCATCGAGACTGTATTGCTCAACATGCTCAATTTCCAATCACTCATCGCTACAAAGGCCAGCCGCATGCGCCTTGCAGCCGGAGATGGTCTGCTCATCGATTTCGGGTTGCGCCGCGCGCAGGGGTTCGGGGGCTACCATGCCAGCCGCGCGGCCGTGATCGGCGGGTTCGCCGGCACCAGCAACCTGCGAACGGCACGGGACTATGACCTCAGAGCATTCGGCACCATGGCGCATTCCTATGTGCAGAGCTGTGAAAGCGAGATCGAGGCCTTCCGGAGCTTCGCCGCCGCCCGGCCCGATGATTGCGTGCTGCTCGTGGACACCTACAACACCCTGAAGAGCGGCATGCCCAACGCGATCACAGTGGCAAAGGAAATGGAGAGAAGGGGTCATCGCCTGAAAGCCGTCCGTCTCGACAGCGGCGACCTGGCCTATCTGGCCAAGAAAAGTCGCGTCATGTTGGATCAGGCGGGATTACAGGACGTGAAGATAGCTGCATCGAACCAGCTCAACGAGTATGTCATCAGAAGCCTCGTGGCGCAGGGGGCACCGATCGACATTTTCGCCGTCGGGACGAACCTGGTCACAGGACAACCTGATGCCTCGCTTGACGGCGTCTACAAACTGGCGTGGACCAACGGGCATTCGGTCATCAAACTTTCGGAAACCGTCTCCAAGATCACTCTGCCCGAGAAAAAGCAGGTTTGGCGCGCCATCAATGGCCAGGGCCTGTTCCTCGGAGCCGACGCGATCGGATTCGATGACGAGAAGAAAATCGACATCATGCACCATCCATTCGAACCTCATCAATCTTTGGTCCTCCATCCCTACGAGATCGAGCCGTCGCTGCATCTCGTCATGGCTAAAGGCAAGATCGTCCATGATCCCCCTCCCCTGTCCCAAACGGCGCAATACTGCCGGGACCGCCTGGCGCTGCTCCCGGCGGAGTACAAACGTTTCGAAAACCCGCACGTCTACAAGGTGGGCATCAGCAGCAAGCTCAAGACCCTGAGGAACAGTCTGATCGAGCAGCATCGAATATAGCAATGCGAAGCAATATGAGAAGGCCCTCGCGCCCGCGACAATGTGATGAATTTAGCGGGAGCAACCATGCCTGCTTTACGGGAAATCGTCTGTTGCCCGGAAAACAGCTACCGTGCACGCAGCACCGAGTAGGTCCTCCTCTCGCCGCTCTTATTGGATCGGACGGAGCAGCTGAACTGGTTGCTGCCTGACGCCATGACAAGCTCGAATGTCCCGTCGTTCTCCCGGTCACTTACCGGGTAGAAAGTTCCCGTCGCACGGTTGCCTGACAACGTTCCTTCCAGGGGGCCTTTCATGACCTCTGAATTCCGAACGCCCGATGACGTCTTATAGGGGGCCACAACACTGAAGGAACCGGTAATACGGTTGCCGCTTGTAGAAAGAGCGAAAGTGATCACCTCGCCTTCCCGTCCGGGATCACTTCGCCATGCACCGGTCCACTCAGGGGTCTGTGAAGAAGGGGTGGGTCCAGCGGGTTCTGACGTATGGATCCTCCCGACCCCTCCGGTAGTGTCCATGGAAAGCGCGGTCCTTGACTCCAGGTCTCTCACATGGTTTGCCATGGCGGTGTCGTTAGGCGCGTATCTCAGGTATTCCTTGTACCTGGCGATGGCCTCGGGGACCTTGCCCTGTTTCTGGAGCGCTTCTCCCTGCAACCTGAGCTGCATGGCGTACTGGATCTTCCTCTGGTCGTCGACGAGCTTTGCCTCGAGGGTCTTTACATGGTTTGCCATGGCGGTGTCGTTAGGCGCGTATCTCAGGTATTCCTTGTACCTGGCGATGGCCTCGGGGACCTTGCCCTGTTTCTGGAGCGCTTCTCCCTCGCTGCGCAGTTGCTTTGCCCTGGCGGCATTCGCCTGGGCGTCGGCCTGCCTTTTCATCTCCGCTTCCAGTTTGACGATGTGATCTTCAAGGGCCGTATCCGGCAGGTACCGCAGGCTTTCGCGGTATCTGGCAATGGCATCTCCGTAGCGCTTCTGGTTCTGGAGGACGGTACCCTCATCACGCAGTTGTCCGGCCCGGGCCTGTGCGGCCTGTTTGTCGGCCTGTTTCTTCATCTCCGCTTCCAGCTGGCCTATATAGGCTTCCAGCTTCGGGTCCGGCTGGCACCGCAGACTCTCGCGGTATCTGGCAATGGCGTCTCCGTACCGCTTCTGCTGGACGAGGCCGTCCCCCTGCTGTCTTGCCGCGAGGCACTGCTGTTTCGCGGCCGCCTGCTTCTTCAGGGAGTCATCCAACTTACGGAGGTACGCCTCGCGGTCCTTGCTGCCGGGGGCACAGGCAATGTTCTCCCTGAACTTGACAAGCGCCTCGGCATGTCTGCCGGCATCGTACAGCGCCTTTCCTTCCGTCCACTTCGCCTCGCACGTGCGCAGAGCCTCCTGCTGCCTGATCCTTGTTTTGTCTATCTCCTGCAGCAGGTTCTTCGCTTCCACGCTGGACGGGTCACGTCGGCTCAGTTCTTCGGCGGCTTTTTTCGCCTCGTCCAGCCTGTTCTGTTTCAGCAATTCCTTTATATGTGCAGCGGCCCTCGCGGTCTCCTCCGTCCTTTGCTTGTCGGCCAGTCTCTTTTTCGCATCGGCAACCAGTTTTTCCGTTTCTATTACGGGACCGTATTTGGGATGGAGCATCCTGGCAGCCGACACTTCTTTCTCCGCGTCGGCGATCTTGCCCAAACGAGCCAGCTTCCCCGCCTCCTGGATATGTCTTGTGACCGTCTGCATTTCACTTTTCCATCCGGTCGCCAGCGCCGTTGCCTCGGCGTTATTTGGATCGGCCCTCAATGCCTCGCTAACCGCGGCGATGCCTTCGTCCAGTTTGCCCTGCGATACGAGCGTCTTCGCCCGTGACATCCTTTCCGCACTCTCCTTCTTTTGTCTGTCGCTGCTCTCGACCGCCCGTTTCAGTCTCTTTTCCGCCTCGAGGACCGAAGGGTATTTCGGGTGCAGCTTCCGGGCTGCACCGAGTTCCTCCCCGGCCTTTGCCGGATCGCCCTCCTGGATATATGCGGCAGATGCGTTCAAATGGTCTTTTACCTTCTTCCGCTCGGCGGACCACCGTTTCGTGAGCGAAGCAGCCTCGACGTTCTTTGGATCAAGCCCTTGTGCCGCGCGCGCAAGATCGATGCCATCGTCGAGACCGCCCTGACTTACCAGCGTCTTTGCCTTCCTGAGCTTCTCATAGGCATCCTTTGACTTCCGAGAATTATTCTGATCGTCCCGCGAAATGGTCACATTCACATTTGCACTCGCCGAGCCCAGATCCATCCCGTCAGACTTCGCCTTCACCGTCACGCCGTAATTACCTGTCGCGCTGCATTTCAAGCCGATGTCTTTGCTGAAGGGACTTGCTATGGTGCATCCCGCGGGGCTTACCGTCCAGCTGTAACTGACCGGTCTCTCGGGCGCGGGTTCTATCTTTGATGAAAAGAGTATCTCGTTGTCCACGGCGAACTGGTTCTCCGCCTTCTTCATGCCGCAGGAAGGAGCTCCGCCCAGCTGTGTTTCGCACTTCCAGACCTCAACCACCTGGCGCGCCCGGGGCCCGGACACAGTCACCTGATAACTGCGCGCCGTTATGGTTTTGCCGGCACTTCCAATATTCGCATTTGCCCTCTTTGTGCTTGCCATGCAGGATATTCTGGCGGGCTTGCCATCGCTCAGGACGAAGGTGATCTCCCTGTCATCCTTTGAAGTGCCCGTCTGCTTTGCATTGGCGGGGATCTGCCAGCGGAAGTTCATCTCTGAGGTGTTGGTCGAAGCGGCATTGGGACCTGTCGGGGTCATCTTCGCCTTTACCGGTTGACCAACTTTCGGGGCGACGGGACTGAATTCGATCGACCATTGTGGATTGGCAACCTGGATGGTGATCTCGTTGGACCTGCCGACAGACCTCATGGCATCACCGTCCTTCATGAACACCTCTACCCAGATGCCAACGCTTCCAGGGTCCTTGAAGGTCGCTCTCGTGGTTGCCGACTTCTCGAACGGATTGAACTCGATCTGAGGATGCGGCTGCCACAGGTAGTAAACATCCCCGGCACCCTTCACGACTGCCTTGAATGACGCCTGATCGCCCACCATGATCGTCGATCCCGCGGGAGCCGTCTTCTCAATGGTTACCTCGATGCCCTCGACGAGGATCGTCGCTGCAGCCGTCGCTGAACTGCCGTCACCGTCTGTGACGGTAACCGAGACGGAATACTTGCCTGGCTTACGGGTGTTGATGAACGTGAAGGTGTTGTCCTTTGGGCTGCCCTGTCCCGACCACGAGTACGTGTATCCCGGTATCCCGCCTTTCACGTTTGCCGTGAGGTTGATCGTAGAACCGTATTGTGCCTTGATCGGTGTGGCATTCGGTGAGAGGGTCAGCTCCAGCGGCAACGCATTTTTCCTGTTCTCGGCCTTTATATCCCTGTTTACCCGGTCGAGATCACCGCTGTCGGGCTTCTTTCCATAATGGCGCTGGTAACACTCTGAAGTACACTCCGGGGCCCTCGGCGCCATGAAACGGCAGAGGTGCGTGGAATACGCCAGCGTACGGGTATTGCATACACCCTGCAGCTTATCCCTGGCGCAATCGGCAGGATCGTACCAAAAGCCCGGCTGCGTGCACGAGCAGAGACAGTTCATAAAGTTTTGCCGTTTCTGTGCCTCTGTCGGCGGCGGTGTGCAGCCCTGTTCGAGAACCGGCTTGCTTTTTTCTACACATCCTTCCGGCTTCGTCGCCGTCACGGAGCGCGTCTGTTTCTTTGTCGCACGGCTGCACTCGCCCCATTCGGAATATTCGTATGAACAGGCAGGAGGCGCTTTCAATCTCTCTCCCTCGCTGCGCTTTTGGTCCCGTTCCGATCTTATCCTTTCAACCTCATCCTGTTCCATTCTCGAGCGCTCCCTTTCGGTCGCTTCCCGTTCAAGCGTTTCCTGTCTCTTTCTCTCCTCTTCCCTTTGGGTGGCTTGTTCCCGCATTCTGCTTTCGCTCTCGACATCTTTTTTTGAGGCTCGGACCATCAGTGTCTTGTGCGCCGCCGTCCCGGCCGTCTTCTTTCCGCTCCTCCTGTCGGTGACCACCGCAGCTGAGATCGTATAGCTCCCCGTTTCCTTCGGCTCAAACGACAGGGAACTGTCGCTCCCACTCACCAGGCCCCCGTTGACACGCCACTCGACACGAGATTTTACAAGAACATCCTGTGCCGCAGGGTCTTTGGTTGCTGTCGATACGAAGTAGGTCACCTGCCTGCCGGCCTCCGTCTCTGAAGGCCCCGAGATGACAAGTGCCAAAGCGATCCTTGCTTTCGGGGCTATATCGACGGATACCTCTTTCAGGATCCTTCCGTATTTCCCCGTCGACGGGTTATACCAATCGTAAAGGAGCGCCGTAAGTCGCCCCCTGCCGTCAACAACAATGGTTGCCGTATCGGCCCGGACCTCCTTTTTCTTCAACGCGCCCGCGAAACGCCATTCCCATACAACATCCTTGTGCACATTTCCTTCGACAACCTTTACCGTTGCCGTCACTTCCTCGCCCTCTTCCGGCAGCGGGTTGGAGAGCTGAACATCGATCTTGATGTCGCCAATGAGACAGGTCTCAAGTTCGCGTCCGGCCTTCCCTCCCCTGCCTTTTGCCAGGTCGAAATCCTTCCGAGCCGCCACCTGCCGCAGTTCATAATCATGCGCGGTGCTCTGATAGAGGCCCGCCTCTCCCGAGGCAAGATGGTACGGCAGAGCAAAAACGAATGTCATAAAGGCGTCCTGCATCGCCCGATTGCCCATAAGGTCCTTGAGATTGACGCCGCCGGATTTCAGGGCCGCATCCCGGGATTCCTCGTAGCTTTTCAGTGCCCCGTCGTAGGCGTTGCCCCACGCCGAGGTCCCCCCCGCAAGCTGTTTGTAGTACTCCGCCAGATTCTCAGCGAAGGCCGCTTTGTAGCGCAGCGGGGCAAGGAGGTCGAAAACTTTCTTCTGGCATTCATTGCGCCTGTCATACCGGGCTTCCCGGTATCCCATATCCTTCAACAAAAACTCTATGTGTTCTATGATCCCTTTCCTGCCGGCCTCCATCATGTCAAGCATCCTGGCAACCCGCCCCCTGTCGAACTCCGGGTAGCCGGTAAGGTGCCAGCTGGATGGAACGTACGGCAGGGCCGCCTCGTTCATCAGATCCGTCACGCGCCGCAGCCTGCCGGCTATCTCACCATAGGTTTTTACATAGTGCTCATAGATACGCAATTTTGAAAGAGGCAGGCTTTCCTGTTCCCAGACATTCTTGATGACCCGTGAATATGCCTCGACGGATGCATCGGCATTGCTGAGCAGGTTGCCCGTCTTAAGCTCGGCCTCAAGCTTCTTCAGTTCATCACGCAGGCGTGCCACTTCCCCGCTGTAGTCCCTGGCGGCACGCATCTCGTCCTCCGCCCACTTCTTTAAATGAGATATCGTCTGGCCCAGCGCGGCCGTTCTGACGCGGTAGTAGGAGTGGAAGAGTATCCTGCTGCCCTTGCCGCCGCGGGTGTCGATCTTGATCTTCACCATGAACTCATCATCCCACTCCTTATCGTTGAAATCGGGATAGACGGTTTTGAGAGCGTCACGCAAGGTCTTGACGGAAGGATACCGGGGCATCACATTTTTCTCCGCATAGTCGCGGATCGAATCGTTGATCGTCGCGGAGCCGAACTTCTCGGAAGAATACGGGACATTAGCCTTCTCCGTGAGGAGCCATTCATAGGTGAGGGGATGGCGCAATCCCTGTCTATCGAAGAGCCCCTGCAGTTCCCGGGGCTTTGTGCCCGACCAGACGCCTGACTCCACCCAGGCCTGGATAAGGTTCTGGGCCTGCCTGGCCTCATAGGCCGCGGCGGCGATGGGTTTCGTCGCCAGAACGATACCGGCAACTACAGCCGGCAGCTGCCCGCCTGGCGCGCAACCCACTATGCCGACGGTGACCCAGAGGCCGGCATCGAGCGCCTTCATCCTGTCACCCTCGTAGTATGCCTGTCCTCCCGTGATGAGGCCCTGGGCAAAATCGCCCACGATGGGGATCGACGTGACCCAGGCATTCTCCAGTGCGAGCGCCTCGTCTTCCGGGCTCATCGCCGGCCCGTTCAGGATCTCATAGGACTGGTAAAGCGCCGTGGCAACGCCGACAATGGCATCAAAAGCGCCGATGCTGACGGAAGGATCACCAAGCTTGGTATAGGCCGGGTTGAACATCAGGTCGCGAAGCTTTGATTGAAGCTGCTGAAGCGTGCCGCCTCCCCTGACAATGCGCTGCCGGACCTTTGCCCCGAAGTTCTTCATCGTCTGCTGCTCAGGGTGCAGGCTTGCCTTGATCCTGTTCTGAATGCGGATATCTTCATCGGGCCAGCCCAACCTTTTCAGCTCATCGTCGGAGGAGGCCCCGCGCATCTCCTGCAACAGGGTTTTCACTCCATCATCCGGTGACTGCAGAAGCGCCCCGGGCTGGTTGCGTCGCCAGTCTTCCATCAATCTTTCGAGGTCAAGGGTCTCGTCAAAGCTGACCATACTCCCGGCATTGAGGGCGATGAGTTCTTTCCTCGCCCTGTTCACCTGTCCCTTGACCGCCTCCGAAAGCTCTGAGCCGGCCTCGAAGGCATCGAGGTCCGTCTTGCTGACCCGCCCCATCTTCGCAAGCGTCTTCAGAATGCGACCGGTGAGTTGGCCTGTGTCGCCAAGGAGACCGAGGTTCCTGAGGATGTACTGCAGGGCCGCCTTCCCCGCATTGGAATTGCCGAACTTTGCCTTCAGCTTCTCCAGCAGCTGTGTCTGCAATTCCTTGCCTCCCGGCGCGCTCTTCAGCTTGTTGAGGCCGGCCACGATCTCGTTGAGGTCCATGGTACCCTTCGCTTCTCGCAGGATACGCTCGATGTCGTCAAGAGAGCGGCCCGAGGCCGAACCAAGCTCGGCAACTATTCGATCCATATCTCTCATCATCTGGGTTTCCGTCCAGCGGTACAACATGTTCGCGATGCCGCGGTTAAGATCCTCAACGTTGCCCATCCCCAGGTCGGCCAGGATCTGGTTCGCTCGGCCCGGGTTGTTGCTTACCGCCTTTGCCGCAACGAGGACCTTCAACTCCTCTTCGGTAAGGTCCTGGATCGCATTGAGCCCCATGTCCTTCCAGACACGCAGGGCATACTTGGCATTGTCGGAAGGACCGCCATGCATATGAGAAAAGAAAAGTGAGTAGTCCGACGCGATCTTGGTGAATTTCACCTGCCCGCCGTCGAGACCCCCGAAGCCAAGACGCTCGACGATCTCGTTCGGCAGGGCCGCGATCCCGCCTTCCCGGAGTGTCCACTGACCGTCGGTATTCCGGGCGAATACACGTGTTCTCCCGGGATCGTCGAGATAGGTCTTCTTGAACCACTCCTGTCCTGTAGCCCCTCCATAATAGTCCGGGTTCGAAGCGGCCGCGAAGTGCGCCTTGACGTTGCTGACCATGGACTGCCTGATCTCTTCCTTGAACATCCCGATGACGTGCTCACCGGTGCTTCCCCGGGCCAGGGCTTCCTTTGCCTTCTTATAGGCGGTGTGAAGATCGCGGTACCCGTAGTTCGGCAATTCCGTCGTACAGACGGCGAGGCTGCCTGCCGAGAGCTTTTTTGGGACTTCTCCGGGGAAAGCTTTGAGAATGGGGTCACTGTCGGCCCCGGCCAGTATGCGGCCTGTCACCGTGTCATAGCCCGACTCTATGGCAGAAGCCGCGCTGTCACCGTTCTTGCCGAGGTAGAGGATGTCGGCATCGCGGCCCGGTCTCCAGCTTCCCGTGGCCGCAAAAACAGAATCGGCCTCATTGAGCGATCTGGCCGCCATCTGCGCAGAGTCTCCCGCGACATTGATGCGAAGTTGCTGCACGCGGTCTCGTATCCCTTCGGGCAGACGCCCCATGTTCTGCTCGTACCACTTGAGGTCCCGGGTCAGAAGCAGCAGCGCCGCGTCTCCAGGCTTCTCCTGGCGCAGGATCGCAGCGAGGATGTGCTCACCCAAAGGGTCGGCATGAGCAAGCGTTGGCACAATGAGTGCGAGGAACAGCAGCATGGAAGAGAACCATACGAACAATCTCTTGCCGGTTTTCCCGGTCTTGTCAGACTTCGCCTGCGCATAACCGTACACGGGATTTCCTCCTTTGAGAACTTTTGCAGCATTATGGAACGAGCCGGATGGTAGTAGAGATATCCAGAATGCCACAGTCCATTAAAAACAGCAACGGCAATACGCAACCTTCTTCGTGAAGAATGATACCGCAGAATTACGCGAAATGGGTCTGAGGGGTGGAACTGTTCACTTATTGATGGATGGTGGACATCCCGTGTTCCTTCTGCCAGGTCAGGCACATCCCCGACGATCTCGGAGAGGAGCCCTCATTTTGTCAGCAACACAGGGCATGTGGAGCCTTTGAGGACATTCCGGGCAACGTTGCCCATCAAATATCTCGAGATGTTCGATCTCCCAAGCGATGCGATCACGATCAGGTCGATCCCTTGCTCCTCCGCTTCCTTCAATATCTCGTCATAGGGAACACCCCAACGGACATGCGCGGCCGCCTCGACTTCTTTAGACTGCGGGAAGTTGGCGAGTTGCTTCTGCAGGCTTTCTTGAGCCGAATCCGTCGCCCGGTCCCGGATCTCGTGCCGCACTTTCTCCTCCAGGAAGATCAGCTCCAGGCCGCTGCGGTACATGTCCTCGGGAAGAACATGGAGGAGAATGAGCTTTGCCTTATATTGCTTCGCTATATCCAATCCCTGCGCCAAAGCCCTGTCCGAATGTCCCGAAAAATCAGTTGGCACCAAGATCTTCGTTGGTTTCAGCATGGTCTCCCTCCCTGCGCGGTCCCTGCCTATCTCTAATTATAGCAGTACTGAGCCCCCCTTTGGGAGAATTGACGGGAGGCCCGGCCAGGCTTTTTCGGCGGAAGAGCCCGATGGAGGCCCTCTTGGCATGTGACATCGCGGGGAATGCGCAATACGCATAAGAGCTTGACTTTACTTCTGTTTCAGGAACGTGCCCTGGTCACTCGTTCGATCCATATATATAATTAGACAGGTTGTTATATTGATCCTGGAAGGAGGTTTCTATGAAAGTATCGACGTTTGCATCAATGCTTCTGGCGCTCGTCATTATAGCTGCGGGTGCCACCTATGGCCACGGTCAGGGCATGATGGGTGGCTACGGCTATGGTCCGGGCTACGGTATGGGTCCCGGCATGATGGGTGGCTACGGTGAGGGCGGCGTCTACTGTCCTCATTGCGGTTCATATCTCGGTCCACGGGGTGGCTACGGCATGGGCCGTGGCATGATGGGTGGCTACGGCTATGGTCCGGGCCCTCGCGGTTATGGCCGGGGTGTTCCAAATGAGGACTGCCAGAAGTTCCTCAATGAGACTTCAGAGCTGAGAAGAGACCTGCATAACAAGAGATACGAGTATTTCGAGGCGCTAAGAGACCCCAAGACAACCCCTGAATCCCTGGCAAAGAAAGAGAAGGAACTTCGCGACATGCAAGAAAAGATATACGCGAAGAATCCACAGGGTTGCTGGTGGTAAGACAGGAAGGGCCAGGGGAGACGTTCCCCGGAAAGCACGCAGGTTTTCAGGCAAGACCAACCCCTTCCTCCCGATGATGTCCCTGTCCTGCCCGGGACGCTGACATGCCACTGCACAACGTAAAGGGCGCGTGAGGGATTGACTTGCATTCTTACCGGAGAATGTCCCCTGCCCGTTCCATCATACCCGGTGTCCGCACTGGCCGACGCCCTCAGGCTCAGAAATGCCAGGTTATAATGTCCCTGCCCTGAGGCCTTATTCCGTTTTTTTCCACGGTACCATCCGCCGACAATAATATTTACAGATTATTATTAATGTTCTCCTTAATTTGCCGATAAATTAGTTCGAAGCCGAATTCGTTTCGAATATTCCCGGTGAATAATACCGGAAGTGGAACACCAAATTACAAGGAGGGGGTTACAATGAGAAAGGTATTGTGGGTAATGGTGGCGTGCTGTTTTTTCCTGGGTCTTGCGATGTCGGGTGCATATGCGGCAGGTCAGGCTGATGCCAAGGCCCTCATTCAGAAAGGCGCGGCGTTCTACAAAGCCAACGGCAAGGACAAGGCATTCGCGGAATTCTCCGATCCAAAGGGGCAGTTCACGAAAGGCGATCTCTACATATTCGTCGTCGACTCGAAGGGCAAGGTCTTCGCTCACGGCGGCAATGCCAAGCTGGTGGGGAAGGACATGTCCGAGTTGAAGGATGCCGACGGCAAGTTTTTCATGAAGGAGATCATAAAGACCGCGAATGAGAAAGGGAGCGGATGGGTCGACTACAAGTGGACCAACCCGGTGACCAAGAAGGTCGATGACAAGACCACATACGTGGAGAAGGTCGATGGCTATGTTTTCGGATGCGGTATCTACAAGAAGTAGATCGCCTCAAAAAACCGCATAGAAACGACAATGGCAGAATGCCCCTGCGGCATTCTGCCATTTTTGCCTATGGAAGGAGGGGAATGTGAAACGCTATTTTGCGAACCTTAAGTTATCAAGGAAGATCCTGTTCTCGCCCATGGTTGTCCTCGCCATGTTGATCATATTCGGGGTTGTCGCATATTTCGGGATGATGAACCAGAAAAGTGCCATGGATGACATGTATCACGATACGTTTGCCAACTATCAAAAGGCCTCCAAACTGAAGGACGAACTCACGAACGTGCACGCCAATATCTACAAGGTCCTGAGCTGGGCAAATTCGAACTATAACAAGGATAAGGTTGAGGCTCTGGGGAAAACGCAGCTGGCGACGCTTCAAAAAGCCATTAAGGATGTCGAGGATCACCTGAAACGGGGCAATATAGGGGCAGAGGAAAAAAAGATCTACGGCTTGCTCCTCAACAATCTCAGAGAATACAACAAGCCGGTTGTAGGCGTCATAGACGTCGCGTCCGTCGATATCGCGTCGGCAACGATGTTCATGGGGACAACGGACGACAAGTTCCAGGTGCTCAATGAAAATCTCACTCAAATGATGAATCAGGAAGACAAGCGGAGCGAATCGAACTACAAGGGGTCCGTTGCCGGATACCGCCGCGTATTCGGCTTGTCCATCATCGTCCTTGTCATAGCCATAATAGTGTCCGCCCTGGCGACCCTGCTTACCACGCGGGTCATCCTTGAGCCCATCAACAAGACCGTGCAGATGATCGGGGACATCTCCCAGGGGAATCTTACGAAACGCATAGATGTGATCTCAAAGGATGAAATAGGCTCAATGGCTCGTAATTTCAATGATTTTGTTGGGATCCTGCATGATACGATATCACGGGTGGCGGATAGCAGCAACCGTGTCTCAGACGCCGCGGCAATGCTCGACAGCGGCGCGGAGCAAATGGCCGCCGGCATCGAACAGGCTTCGAGCCAGGTCAATTCCGTCGCGACTGCAAGCGAAGAGATGTCCACGACTTCCTCCGAAATAGCACAGAACTGCGTCCGCGTCGCAAAAAGCTCTGAGAATGCCAACAATTCCGCCCGGACCGGGGAAGAGATCATCGCGGGAACGATATCCGTCATGAATTCCATCAACGAACGGGTGGAAGATTCCGCTCAGATCATCGAGAGTCTCGGTACGCGCTCGGAACAGATAGGCGCCGTGGTGGGGCTTATCAATGAAATAGCGGACCAGACAAACCTGCTTGCCTTGAACGCTGCCATCGAGGCAGCGCGGGCCGGCGAACACGGCAGAGGTTTCGCCGTCGTTGCCGATGAGGTCAAAAAGCTCGCGGAGAGGACTTCGCACGCAACCAATGAAATCAGCGAAACGATCATGGCCATGCAAACCGAAACGAAAAATGCTGTCAATTCGATGCAGGAAGGGGTATCCGAGGCCCGGCGCGGGGCCACTGAGGCCTCCAAGTCGGGGGACGCGCTTCAGGACATATTGAATCAGGTGAATGTGGTGACCACGGAGATAAACCAGATCGCAGTCGCATCGGAACAGCAAACGGCATCGACGAATGAAATAGCCAACAACATACAGCAGATATCCGGCGTCATGGCCGAGACGGCGAGGCGGATCCAGGACAACGCGAATGCCGCCTCCCAACTGGCCGGGCTATCCCGGGATCTGCACCAGGTGGTCGGACAATTCACCTTGTAGCTGCAAAACGGGGCATGCCGGGGATGCGGGTCCGGGGGGACGTCCTTACAGACGCCCCCCTTTTATTGCCCCGCTGCCCCCCGGTGAAAAGCGCCGCATGGGGTGATCGCCTCTGAAAGGATCGCCGCGCGTCCAACTCCTCATTGCTTTTCGAAGAGTTTCGCGTATTCCCCGTAGCCCTGTTCCTCGAGGTCGTCTTTCGGGACAAACCGTAAGGCGGCCGAGTTCATGCAGTATCTGAGGCCGGTCGGGGCCGGCCCGTCCGTGAACACGTGGCCGAGATGGGAATCTCCATGCTTGCTCCGCACCTCGGTCCGGGCCCCGAAGATACCCCGGTCCTCCCGGGTAACGATATTGTCCGGCTCCAGTGGTTTTGTAAAGCTGGGCCAGCCGGTTCCGGAATCATACTTGTCGAGTGAGCTGAACAGCGGCTCTCCCGACACGATGTCGACGTATATGCCCTCCGCCTTGTTGGCGTTGTACTCGTTCCGGAAGGCCGGTTCCGTCCCCTCTTTCTGCGTCACCTCATACTGGAGGGGGGTGAGCCGTTTCTTCAGTACCTCATCTCCGGGTTTCTTGAAATTCCTCCAGTAAACGGGTTGCCGCTGGCGGGACCGCACGCCCTGATGCGTTTCACCTGCCGCGTCCTTCACGATGGCCTTCTCCTGCAGTTCGCCCATACCGGTATTCTGACAACCATAGGGGATCAGCATAAGAAGCGCAAACGCGATAGAGGATGAAAGTTTCATATGTCCTCCTTACGATCGACGAATATAATCATTTATTCCTTCCGTGCAAGCCGCGTCGAGAGCGGATCGAGTCATTTCCCGTCAAACCCGAACATGTCCCCTGCCCGCCCTGTCTGCCGCGACGGACCAAATGGAGGCCCCGGCGAACTTGACAGAACAGGGGTGGCCAAATAGACTCACATTATGAGCCGGACGACATGGATGCCGGCAGGATCTTTCATGCATATTGAGTGATCACTGGAAGGAGGAGGTAAAGACCATGGCGCCGAAGGGCAAGTCGGATTCGATCCATGTGGCGGTCAATATGTCCAGGGTGGTGAACTCCGAGGAGAGCTTCCGCCAGATGCATCAGGTGGGTCCCAGGGTGTGTATCACTACCGCGTCCCATCCCGGGTTCCTCGGATTTCAGGCGAACGTTCAGACGGGCATACTCCCCCTGGCCGGCCGTTTCGGGGGTGGTGCCGTCGATATGCGGCAAACCCTGAACCCCATAAGAAATTACCAATATACCATGTGGAAGACCTGGCAGGATCATGACGATTTTCACATGAAGCAATTCGACAGGATCTTCGAGCTTTGCGGCCACTGTCTTTCCATGGTTGTCGAGGGACCGTGGGAGCCGGTCTACAGCATCGTTAAGGCCAAAATGCCCCCCCTTCGGTCCATGGGCCAGATAGCCGACCTTGCACAGGACATCCAGCAGCAGAAAGACTTTGTAAGATTTGCCACACCCATGCGTTGTGTGGCCCTTGCCGAGCATACCGTCAAGCCGGGCAGGGAAAAGGATTTCGAGGCCGGCGCGATAGAGACGATGGAGGCCATCTCCGATTCGACGGGTTTCCTCGGGTACATGATCATGAAGCAGATCGGCGTGTGCGCTATCGGCAGTTTCATGCTTGACCCGCGATCCATGGGTGAGGCCCTTCAGACCCTTGGGGCGGTGCCTCCCAGAAACCCGAAACCGGCGTTCGAGACGCCCGACGCCGCGCCCAATCCGCCTGAGTACCTCATTCACAGCGAGTGGGAAGCACCCGAGATGGCCCAACTCGGCTTCGCCAAGGTTCTGGTCAACCACGAGGTCCGCAATATCCACGATAAGGGCGTGATGGCCCACCTGGTCAAGGGGCCGTACATCATGTTCTTCCAACCCATGATGGAGGAACCCGGCTGGAGGAAGTACCTCTAGCGGCAGCGACGGAAGGCGTCACCCGGAAAAAAGAGTGAACCCGGGGTGTCCTTCGCGTATCTGCTTGTGACCGTGATCTTCACCATGATGAGATGTGCGCACCGTTTTCCGCGAACGGCTCAAGGCGGCATGGAGGCTATCGTGCGAAGACGAGGAGGTGTTTCATGAAAGACTATGACGTCCTTGTGATCGGCTCGGGGTCCGGTTTGAGCATCGTCTACAAGGCCCTTGGGGCGGGCCTGAAAACCGCCCTTGTCGCAAGGGAATACCTCGGGGGTACCTGCCTCAACGTGGGGTGCGTCCCTTCCAAGACGCTCCTGTACACCGCCGACAGGGTGATGGAGATCGGGGAGGCGAAGAGATTCGGGGTAGGCGCTGAGGTCAGCTCGATAGATTTTCCTTCGATCATGACAAGAATGAGGAAGGCTGTACAGGATGGCACTGCGTCCATCAGAAGCGGCCTTAAGGAAGAGGCCGACCTTGATTTCTACGAAGAAGAGGGGCAGTTCGTCGACGACTATACACTAATGGCGGGAAAGGAAGAGATCAGGGCAAAGACAATATTCGTCGCCTCCGGCGCGCGGCCGGCCATGCCACCTGTAAAAGGCCTGGCCGGTATCGGCTGCCTGACCAATGAGTCCGTCCTTCAGCTGGAAAAGCTGCCGGAAAGCATCATCATCATAGGAGGCAGCTATGTAGGCGTTGAATACGCCCATTTCTTCGCCGCCATGGGGAGCGCGGTCTCCATAGTCGAATATGCCGACCGGCTTGTCCCCTTCGAAGAGCCGGAGATATCGGAGACATTGGAGAGCTCCTTCGCGAAAAGGATGGGGGTCTACACGGCCCACGAGGCCCTTGCCGTTGAGAAAGGTGATGGAGGTTTCACGCTCACCATGCAGGACCGCCAGACCAAGACCGGCAGGACCATCAAAGGGGAACGGGTCCTGGTGGCAACGGGCAGGAGATCGAATGCCGACAGGCTTATGACGGAGAAGACCGGCGTTGCATTGACCTCGAAGGGCTTTATCCGCGTGGACAACAACCTGCAAACAAGCAGGCCGGGGATCTTTGCCGTGGGTGATGCCACGGGCAGGGGAATGTTCACGCATGCCGCCGACAGGGAGGCGCGAATCGCCTGGCACAACGCCTTTCATGAGCACAAGCTGGAGATGGATTTTGACAACGTGCCCCACGCGGTCTATACATCCCCCCAGATCGCCTCGATAGGTCTCACCGAAGAGCAGGCAGCCGGGCAGTATGGCAATAATATGCTTGTGGGCAAAGCCCGTTATGAAGACACGGTGCAGGGCGATGTCAGGATGGTGAGCAGCGATTCCTTCGCAAAGGCGCTCGTCGAGAAGGACACGGGGCGGATACTCGGTTTCCACATTGTCGGCCCCGACGCATCGATCCTCATACAGGAAGTCGTAAATGTAATGGCCCGCAGGGGAAACTACCGCGAGATCACGGATGCCATGCACATATTCCCGTCCCTCTCGGAACTTATTCCCGAGACCCTCGACAAGCTCGAAGGCTAAACTGAGGACCGGAGAGAATCACATAGGATCTTTCACCATAGATGTTGTAGCAAAAAGGGTGACACACCATGTATTGGAATGACCATGCAAGAATGACGCTTTGCACGACATACACAACTGCTTCCCAACGGTATAATTAATCAATATACCGGGTTTCCGGCACGGTTCCACGGCGTTGATCGACGAATGCCGATTCATTGCCCGAGGGATAAGGTCGCGACACCCCTCCAAAAAAACAGGTAGGGAGGAAACAGTAATGAAAAGGATCTATGGATTGATGTTTGCAGTGGTTTTGATCATGACTATGGCGGTTGCGCCTGCGGTCAACGCGCAAGACAAGGACATCGTGGACACGGCAATAGGAGCAGGCTCTTTTAAAACGCTGGTGACGGCGGTGCAGGCCGCGGGATTGGTGGAGACCTTGAAGGGCCCCGGACCATTCACGGTGTTTGCGCCTACGGACGAGGCCTTCGCCAAGCTGCCGAAGGGCACCCTCGATGACCTCCTGAAACCGGAGAATAAGGAAAAACTGGTTTCGATCCTCACGTATCATGTCGTGCCGGGCAAGGTGATGGCCGCGGATGTGGTGAAGCTGAAAAAGGCAAAGACCGTTCAAGGTTCCGAGATCTCCATCAAGGTCAAGGGTAAAAAGGTGATGGTCGACAAAGCGAATGTCGTTAAGACCGATGTCGGCGCGTCAAATGGTGTTATCCACGTCATCGATACCGTGATCATGCCACCGGCCAAGGCAAAGAAATAGTTCGCGTCGGGTAAATCTTTCCGGAAGCCGCCCCGGGCAAAAAAACCTGTGCCCGGGGCGGCGTTCTGCAGATGCTCTTTATGGGAACCGGTCAGGCGAGCAGGCAGCGGACACCCTGTAGTCGAATACACACGCAGAAGGAGGAACAGGAGATGGATAACCAGTGGTCGTACAAAGGCTATAAGATCAGCGATGGCCTGAGGCCGGGAAGCAAACACTTTCAATATTTCTATGTTGTTTCGGAACAGGGAAGGAAAAAGTGCCACTACTGCGTATGGATAGTCGATGAAGCTCTGACCCGCTTTGACCGATCAGGAGACTATGCTTCCATCGTGTCTTCCCAAAGAGACAAATGGAACAGATGGGTCGAGTCAAAGATCGATTCCGGGGATTTCGGCAACAAGGTCCTGAAGTATGAGCCTGACGGCGAAAAGGAGATCGATCTGTCAGAAATGACGGCCCATTTGTCGATGGACTAGATCTGCCGGCATCGAACTTCCCCCTTGATCACGACGGGTGGGAATACCGTTGAGGCTTCTCTTCGAAGAGACTTTCCAATCCAACTCCGGTCCATTCCTGAAAACCAGGGACCTTCAGCCATAACAGCAAAGAAGCGGGCACGGCAACGATCTGGTACGTTGTGCGGTATGGCATGCTTCCATCGACAGGCCAGGTGGCACCGCCTTCGTTCATGGGGATATCCAGGATCTCCTCCATGACCTCCGGATCGATCCTGCCCTTTCTCTCATGCCCCAGGGCAAGCAGGTTCTCCCGTCTCAACACGGTCTCAAAGCCTGCCTGGTCCTGCAGGACTGTGCCCCACGAAGGATGAGCGAAATGGTTCGTCGAGACCAGCAGCCCTTCCGCATCCCCGTCTCTCCGGCGATGCTCGAAGGGTGCCCATTCATAGGAGACTCCCCGCATCCTGTCGGCGGCATTCACGATGAAGCTGAATTCCGTCCTGGTCGTGTTGAAGAAGGCGTCCAACTCGTCGAGGGAGCCGCAATCAGTGAGGGCGGCCAGCAGATTGACAATGGCCGGTACGCGGTCATTATACTTGAGGGAACCACCCGAGGGCAGACCATTGTTAAGCTCCAGGAACAGGCCCCGCGCGTTCAGGCCCGTCGTGGCATAGATCACGCCGGCAAAGGTGATGATGGCGTTGGGAACGCCCGAGTCGGGATTGAAGACGGTTACGGTAAGGCTTTGTGCGAATGCGGAATATTCCTCGAACCAGTCATAGTTCCTTCCCGCAACCAGAGCCTGCCCCTTTGTGTAATCACCCCAGGCGATGATCCCCGAGCATCCGGGCATAAGGCCGTAGAACTCGATCGCGTTCAGCATGATCTGTTCTCTCAGGGATAGTCCGGAGGTCTCCGCCATGCCGCCTATCATATCTTTGAAGCGCCGCGGGTAGAACCGGTACAGGGACATTGCCGCCTTGTCCATCTCGTCGCCGGAAAGGCCGCGGGCCCGCTGAAAGTGATCGACAACGGCATTCATGTACAGGCTCTTCAGTTCGCCGCTCAACAGATGCCCGTACTGACGTCCCATCCGGTGATAACTCCCGTGAAGAACGGGCACGTTGATCTTCCCGCTTCGATAAAGCCTGCCTCCTTCAAAGGAGGATATCAACTCCAAATCTGCCAGCCCGGTCATCGGTCACATGACCCTATGATCGACACCTTGGAATTCCTCATATCCAGTCCTCCCTTTCATGCCCGCACCGGTCTCCCGGCCCAGGCGGTATCCTGGTCAATGCTAGCGCGTATCATGGAAAATAACAAGATAATGATCGAGGGAAAGAACCCTGGGATACCCTGGATATGCAAGATCCGGCCTGTCCCCGGAGGAATGCTGCGCAGAATTCGCGTTCACTTCTTCTGATGGAGTTGAGAACGCAGTTTTTCAGCGCATTCCGGGCAATAGGTATGGGAAAAGTCCACGTCTGAATGGTTTCTTATGTACTCTTCCATCTGTTCCCAGCCTCCATCATCGTTGCGTATTTTCTTGCAGGAGGAACAAATGTGGAGCAACCCGCTTAAGACCTTCGTCTGAGAGAGCGTAACGCCCGTCGCGTCCGATACCTGAACCTGACTGGCGCGTAAGGCCTCCTCCACCTTTTTGCGTTCCCTCTCCAATTGTTCCAATTCCTCGATCCTCTCTTTTAAGAGCGATATCTCTTTGACCAGTTCCTGCCTTGTCTTGGATGAGTCTTTCATCTGGCCTTCCTGTCGTGATGAGTGGTGTCTATCGTATTGTATAGAGCACACCGCGCATGTCAGTACATGATTGGCATCACATTATAAGTAAAAACTAGTAATCTCATTTTACATGTAGAATTGGTTTACAGGCGGAAAGGACTTGGAATGCGGGAGGATCGAGTTATTTGCTTATCAACGGATGTTCCCTTCATGCCCCAAGACTCAATACGGAGTTTCCAGGAACACGTACTCAAAGATCCTCAACAAAGGGGTTGGGGGAGACGGTTCTTCCGATCACAGGATGAAGTCCGTGGATAGGAAACGCGAGTGCCTCTCCGTCACAATTGACCTGATGATTCTCCTGTTCGTGTCAGTTTCCTTGGCAGCCACGAGTGTCCTGATGGTGAAAACCCTCAGCGCATCCGAAACGGAGAGGGTCCCTTCCGCGGAGTCCTTTCTTCCGGTAAAGGGAAATGTATCAGGAAATCTCTGACACTGGCTGTTGATGTTGACACGACAGACCTGGTTGACAAGAGGGTCTATCAGACCGGCCAGAAGTCCCGGATCTGTCCCGAACAAACTCACCTGCTGTCCGTAATCGGACTCGATCACGTATTGCATGGGTTCCTGAATGTCCCTGAATGTCGCGATAGGAACGACAGGGCCGAACTGCTCCTCGGTGTATAATCGCATGCCCTTGGTAACGGGATACACAACCGCCGGAGACATGTAGTTACCTGTTACCCTGCCTCCGCCCTTGTTGACAACCCGCGCTCCCTTGTCACGAGCGTCACGAATCAACTCGTCAAGATAGCCGGTCTTGTCATCCTCCGGCAAGGCCGTTACCTGAACGCCCCGATCCCATGGCATTCCCGCCTTCAGTCCATCCACCGCGTCGCAGAACTTGGTCAGGAACGCGTCAACGATGTCTTCGTGCACAAAGAGTATCTTCAGCGCGGTGCACCGTTGCCCATTGAAGGACAGGGCGCCCAGGATGCATTCCCGAACCGCGTGATCGATTTCGGCATCCTTGAGCAGTATTCCCGGATTCTTCGCCTCGAGGCCGAGCACACAGCGGAGTCGATGCGGTTTCGGGTGCTGTTTCCTGAGGATGTCCGCCACCTGACTGCTGCCAATGAAAGCAAGGACGTCGACTTTCCCCGATCTCATCAGAGGGCCGAGAACGATCGGCCCCTTGCCGTAGACCGTGTTGATCACGCCAGGGGGGAAGGAATCCCTGAACGGTTCCAGCAGCGGCTGGTGGAGCAGTATGCCTAACTTCGGCGGCTTGAAGATGACGGCGTTGCCCATAATGAGAGCCGGGATCAGGGTCGTGAAGGTTTCGTTGAGAGGGTAGTTGTAGGGGCCGACACAGAGTACCACACCGAGCGGCGCACGACGGATCTGCCCGATGACACCCTGCTCGATCACGAACCGCGAGGACTGTCGATCGAGGTTCTTCAGGGCATCAATTGTATCACCGATGTAGTCCACCGTCCTGTCGAACTCCTTCTCGGCGTCGGGCAACGCCTTTCCTATCTCCCACATGAGAAGTTTCACGACCTCGTCCCGCTTCTCCTTCATACGGTAGGCGAATGCCTCTGCGCATTTTATCCGCTCCTCGACGGGCATGGTCGGCCAGACTCCGCGCCCGTGGTCGTACGCTCTGCATGCCGCGTCGAGCGCTTCCAGGGCCTCTCTTTCGGAGAGCAGAGGATAGCCCCCGATCCGCTTCTGCCGAAGGGTGTCTCCGGCAGCCTCGCATATCGGCGACACTACATCCTGCCGGGGACCGGCCCATTCCCTTATAGAGCCATCGCAGAGGTAACCGTGCTGTTCGATGGGTGACGGTATACGAAATGGTTCCGGTACGTCTTCCATACGACCCAATATGACCGCATTCCAATCTTCCATGATTACTCCTCATTTCTGCATATCGCTCATAACCTTAGACACAAAACCGCCACGTGTCGCCCTCTTATCCTTCTTTTCTATAAGAATCTAGGTCACAATCGGTGTGTGTCAACCCGCTCGTTACGCAGATCGCACAAAGGAATTGACGGATGGGGCGATCTGACATCCGAAGAAAGGGACCGGGCATGACCCACCGAAGGCAGACTGTTCTATTCAGTAGCATGCCCGTGGAAATCATGATAACCTTCTGTTATTGAAATAAAGGGGACAAACAATGAATATGGGTGATATGCTCAGCCGGAACCGTGACCGGATGATCAGGGAATGGATCCGCAAGCTTCGCACCGAAGCGAGTCCCCGCTATTCGGCACGTCCCATCGGGGAATACCACAGGACAATACCGGCCGCGTTTGACGCCTATTTCGCCGCGCTCGTGCATAACGATTATTCCAGAATCGATGAGGTGGTCGAAGAAATAGGAGATTTGAGGTTCCGGACCGGGTTCACCCTGTCAGAGGTGCAAAAAGCCTTCGAGATATTCGGGTCCTTGTTCATGCCCGTCATTGTCCGGGAATTGAAGGGATCCGTGCCGGAGGTCATCGCAGCCCTCAACCGTCTCGATCTTTGCCTCAACTACACCATACACAGGTTCAGCGACTACTTCCAGGCCCTTTCTGAAAAGCAAATACGAGACTACTCCCAGATGCTGGAGATCAAGGTGGAGGACAGGACGCGGGAGTTGGCCGAGTCGGAGACAAAATACCGGACACTCGTGGAGGAGATACGGGACGGATATTTCGTGAACCGGGGAGGCAGGATAGTGTTCGCCAACAAAGCATTCGGCGAAATGCACGGCTATGCCCTCAAAGAGGTCATCGGCAGGCCTTTCACTGATTTCGTGGCGCCCCAGTCTATGGATGAGGTGACAAGACTCTATGAAAGAAGGGTGCAGGAAAAGGAATCCAGGGAGCACTATGTCTATAACCGTCTCCACAGGAACGGGAGCAGCCTCCTGACCGAGAACAATGTGGTCCTGACGGTATACGAAGGCGAAAAGGCCGCCATCGGCATATGCCGGGACATCACGGAAAGAATGGAAATCGAGAAACGGGTCCGCGAGGCGGAGAACCTTGCCCACATAGGACAGATCACGACGTCCCTCGCCCACGAGGTGCGCAACCCACTCTCATCGGCCAGGATGAGCATACAGATGCTCCTGAAGAACAAGGCCTTCACGGGAAACGAAAGGAGACGGCTCGAGATCCTTGCCCAGGAAGTGGAACGGCTGAACCGCATCGTGACGGAGATGCTCGATTTTGCGAAACCCGTCAGGTACGACTTTCAGCCGGCCTCCGTGGAGGACCTCCTCAATTCCTGCCTTGACGTGATCGAAACGAAGATCATGGAAAAAGACATAGTCATCAGAAAGAGCTTTTCGAATAAACTGCCCCATGTCATGATGGACCCCGAAAAGATGGAACAGGCAGTGATCAACCTGCTCCTTAACGCCGTCGAGGCAGTAGGCCGGCAAGGCCTTATCCGTATCACCGTGAGCCGCGGAAAAGGCAAAAAACAGATGGTACGTGTGGAGATCACTGACAACGGTCCCGGGATCGGCCCGGAAGACATGCCGTACATATTCGACCCATTTTTCAGCAAAAAGTCAAAGGGTACCGGTCTCGGCCTGGCAAACGCAAAAAAGATCATCGAGGCCCACGGCGGGACCATACGGGTAGTCTCCGCACTCCCAAGGGGTATGCGTGTGAGCTTCAGCATACCTGCCGGCTGAAAGGATAGGCATGGACAAAAGAACGGAAAATAAAAAAACACCCCCGAAGGTGCTCATAGTGGACGACGAGCCCTCCTCGCTGGAACTGCTTGAGGTCTACCTGGCAGAGAGGGGCTACGATGTGAGCTGCGCCGTTGACGGTGGTGAGTGCGTCCGGAAACTGGCCTCCTTCAAACCCCAGGTGCTTGTCCTCGACATCCGGCTCCCGGACGCCGACGGTCTCGATATACTGAAGAGACTGAAAGAGGAAAAGAACGCCCCGCACATCATCATCATTACCGCCTTCCATGACATGGGAACAACAATAAAGGCGATGAAGCTCGGTGCCTTCGAATACATACCCAAACCGATCGATGTCGACGATCTCGAAGCGGCCATCAAGCGGGCGGTGGATCTCTCGAGAACCAGGACGAGCGGCCTTACCATCGGTCCGGCGCAGAAGATCGAAGAGAGGGACATCATCGGCAGGACCAGGGAAATGAAGGAGATATTCAAGACCATCGGGATCCTCTCGGGCAACAGGGTAACGGTCCTTATCGAAGGCGAGACCGGCACGGGCAAGGAACTGGTGGCACGGGCGATACATTTCCACAGCCCCGGCAGGGACCAGCCCTTTATTGCCATCAACTGCTCCGCGATAGTGGAGAATCTTCTGGAAAGCGAATTGTTCGGCCACGAAAAAGGGGCCTTCACCGGCGCCGCCTCGACCAGGAAAGGACAGTTCGAGTTGGCCGGGAAAGGCACGATACTCCTCGACGAGGTGGGCGAGATACCACCAGAGGTGCAGACAAAGCTCCTGAGGTTCCTCCAGGAAAAGGAGTTCCAGCGGGTCGGCGGGGAGAGGCCCATACGTTCCAACGCCCGCATAATAGCCGCCACGAACAGGGACCTCGCCTCGATGGTCAAGGAGGGCAAATTCAGGGAAGACCTGTACTATCGTCTGAACGTCGCCGCGATAAAGGTCCCTCCCCTGAGACAGCGAAAAGAAGACATTCCCCTTCTCGTCGAGTACATCCTGAAAAAGATAAACAGGGACCTTGACAAGAACATCGCCCACGTTGAGAAGCGCGCCCTCGCCAGGATGATCGACCATCGGTGGCCGGGAAATGTGCGGGAGCTGGAGAACGTGCTCACGCGTGCCGCCATTTACACTCAGGGCAGTATAATCCTCGACACGACGATCGCCCCCCTCATTGAAAAGGAGGAAAGGCCGGAGACATGGGGGAAAGAGACCGGTGAAGCCGGAAAGGGTACCGTTCTGGCAGAAACGGAAAAGGACAGGATCCTCAGGGTCCTCGAGGAAAACCACTGGCACTACGGGAGAGCCTGCAAATCTCTCGGGATCTCGAGACCGACGCTGAGCAAAAAAATGCGACAATACGGGATCCCATCAAAACAGCGCCACTCCTGAAAAGCGTTGTCATTCCGGCGGTCAGATCTTTCAATAGTTAAAAAACATTTGAATAATTAAAAGCTTTTTCGAAATCCGCGTTTTCTCATCGATATGGTCCCGTTCCTTAACATATCGTAATTGAAGGATTATTTCTGGATGCCCCCTCTGGCACGCCCCTTGCCTTTACAATCCCCATGAAGATCAGACATTCCACAACAATGGAGGGAGGAACAATGAAAGATCTCGGAAAGGAAAAGGTGTTCAACGTTGCATCGGAGCTTCTCGACCATAACGCCGCCGTACGCGGCGACAAAGTCGCTGTCTATTGCGGGGAAGAAAAGGCAACCTACAGGTCTGTCCTCGAAAACGTGAACAGATTCGCCAATGTTCTGAAAGAGCTCGGCGTGAAAGCGGGTGACCGGGTCATGATCGTCCTTCCCGATTCACCCATGTTCATCTACGCCTTCCTTGGAAGCATCAAATACGGAGCCTGGCCAATTCCGGTCAACACCATGCTGAATGAAGAAGATTACCGGTACATGCTCGAGAACAGCCAGGCAAAGGTTCTTGTGACCTGGAGCCAGAGCAAGGCCTCACCCGTCAGGCCGGAACACTTCTGCTACAAGCTCCTTGACGACAACGAATTCATTACCCTTATGGACAACGCATCAACGGAAGCCGAGGCACATCCTGCACGAGAAGACGACATCGCCTTCTGGCTCTACAGTTCCGGCAGCACCGGCAAACCCAAAGGCGTACCGCACAAGCACATAGACATGATCCACTCTGCCGACAATTACGGCACGGGAGTGCTCGGCATACGGGAAGATGACATATGTTTCTCCGTGAGCAAACTCTTCTTCGCGTACGGTCTCGGTAACGGCCTCCACATTCCTTTCAGGCACGGGGCTTCCACGGTACTGCTTTCTTCCCCGCCAAGCCCTGAGGCAGTGATGGAAACCGTCGTCACGTTCAGGCCCACCATCTTTTTCGGCGTTCCCACGCAGTACAACTCGGTATTGAAGAGAATGAACGGCTCAGGCCCTGACGATTTCAGGTCCATCCGCTTATGCCTTTCCGCGGGTGAAGCGCTCCCGCCCGAGATCTTCAGGAAATGGCAGGAGAAGACGGGGCTGGAGATACTCGACGGCATCGGCTCCACGGAGGCCCTGCACATCTTCATCTCCAACATGGCCGGCGATGTGAGGCCCGGAACTTCAGGCCGCGTGGTCCCGGGATACGAGGCAAAGATCGTCGATGATCTCGGCAATGAGCTCCCCCCGGGTGAAGCGGGCCATCTGGTGATAAGCGGGAGGAGCATTACACCGGGGTACTGGATGAGGCCGGATGACAACGCGGAGAAATTCATCCCCGGGGGATGGTTCAAGACGGGTGACATGTACACGCAAGAAGACGGTTACTTCACATATCAGGGAAGGGGCGACGACATGCTCAAGGTCGGCGGGATATGGGTTTCCCCCGTCGAGATAGAGAACACGCTCATCCAGCACGACGCTGTAAACGAGGCCGCCGTCGTTGGACACGAAATTGAAGGGCTGAGCAAGGCCTTCGGCTACATCTCGCTCAACGAGAACTACAGGGACAAGGCCGCGGACGAAAGCCTGAAGGACGAGATCCTTCAATTCGTCAACGGGCGGCTGCCCAAATACAAATCGCTCCGGAGTGTCTTCTTCATAGACGAACTTCCAAAGACCGCCACGGGGAAGATCCAGCGGTTCAGACTGAGAAAATAAAGCGCCAATCACCGGCGCGACTCCCGGTATGAGTGCAGGGGCGGGCAACCGCCCCTCACTTGTATAACCTGCATCGATACCGGGAAAGATCGCCCTCATCTGTACCACGTCAACGCGCTGTGCTATACTGGTCTCGGAGGAACACAGGGTGAGCGATGAAGACCATAATATTCACGATTTTGATATTGCATTGATTTGCGAATATTTTTCCAGTATGGATCGTCAAGGCCCGGGAAGCCCGGAAGCAACGCTGAGGGCGTTAAGCTTTATTGGCAATATGCGCGAGGGATCGAGCATTGCCGACCTTGGCTGTGGTACTGGAGGTCAAACCATGGTTTTGGCTCAAAAGGTCACTTCCTGCAAGACATGAGAATGTAAAAATGCAAGGGCCCCAAAGTCATACTGCTTTGATGACGCGGTCCAAATTCTTGCAGGATAAGGGAGATAATGGTTATGGATGTATTCGCTGATTCCCATTCCTGGGATATGAAAGCGGACACGCTCAAAGCTGACGGGGATTGGCCCGGCCTTATCACGCATTGCCGGATGTGGCTGGAAAAATACCCTGAAGAGATCGGGGCCCAGATCCTTCTCGGGGAGGCATATAACCATGCAGGCCGATACCGGGAGTCCCTGGACCTCTATCTCAAGGTCGCTGCAAAAAGACCCGATGATTACACAGCGTGGTATACGCTTGGTTCCATAGCCGTCAAAGCCGGGAAGACTCAGGAAGCGATCGACTATCTCTCAATGGCGGTGTACACGAACCGCGACATAGCGCCTGCGATCAAATCAGCGTACCCGGAACTCTATCAAAAAGTAAAAAGCAAAGGCGGTTCGAATAGAATATTGCGACTGTGCGTCGGAATGATCATCCTCATCCTGTTCGCGCTTGCGGTCTGGATATTCCTCTAGCTGGATTTTGGAGGCTCCCTTCGCGTTTCCACATTCTCCCGTTTCTCTGTCCCGCCCTCTATCTTCCGGGTCACTTCCGCCCAGTCTTCCTTGATGAACTCGAGGATCTGCCGGGCCCGCTCGGAATAGAGGATGATCCCCTCCCAGTTCGGCCGTCCTTCGACCTTTTCCATGAGAAGACCGTCTTCGCCGAACCATCTGGGGAAGGGTCCACAGAAGAAATAGCCCCTCGAGCGCAAAGCTTCGACGCATCCTCCGACCCACGGCCAGGAAAGGTTGAGCCATACCTGCGTCACGGTAACGCCCCTGCTTCGGGCCGCCTTTTCTTCCGAGTCCAGGACGGTCTCGAAATCGGAGCCCGCCTCGTTGACGGTGATCCTTGCCACCCCTGCGCCCTCAAAGATCTGGACGGTGAACTCGGTGGACCGGTCGTCAGGCAGCCTTTCGTCCGACCGCTCGAAGGCGCGGCTGTCATCAAATGCGTTGTAGATGTACGCCAGGTAATCGCCGTAGACCTCGGGAACACGGATAGTATGAGGCCGGGGAACAATGGTCCTTGTGGAAACGACAGTCGAAACCCGTCCTGAAACGTTCTCGTCTTTTTCATAGGCCTCAGAAGGCATGAGATCGATCTCGATGGCGGTCTCGACGGCCTTGAAAACGCCTGAGCTTTTTTGCATCAGGACATGATTACACACCACCTCCCCGAAGAAGGCGTCCAGACAAGGCGATGCAAGAGCCACTTTCACGAGGCGGCGCACCAGGAGGCCAAGGACAGCGGTGCTCCGATACCCGGCCGAGACCATGCTGAGTCCCATCTCGTAGAGTCTCTTATTCGGAGCGGACCGGTAGAAAGACGAGAAGCCCACGATACCCCCCTCAGGAGTACGGGCGACCACAGGGATATATTCCTGTCTGTCGACCGCCCTCGTAAACTCTTCAGGGTCATAGACTATCTTTACCGGATATCCATCACCATAGACTTCTTTGAAAAGCCCGGAGACCCCCACCGCGTCGCCAGGGCGAAACACATCGATCTTAAACCCGGAGCTGCTCACGCCCTTTACATCCCTCATTATTATCGATTCATCCCGCGCAATTGTAGCCCAGACAGAATCAATAAGCAACCTTCGCCATAAGGCATGACGAAGGACGCGCCGGGCTTCAACCACTTTTCTGCCTCGCTTTACGACCAGCTCATCGCGGCGGTGGAAAGACACGGATGCCGAATATGAAGATGTGAAGAGTGTCCCTAAGGTTCTCCAATCAATCATATAAAACGGATACGTTTATCAAAAGATTGTGACGTATAAATCTATATTCGATGACAGAGACGGTCTTCTGAATATGATAACTTTCCCATATTGGGACAGAGGATTTTGGGGCCCTTCACATTTTCACATTCGGCATCCGTGCAAGACCAAAGGAACATCGTGTAAGCATGGAATCGGAACATCGAAAGGAGGCGCGGTCGTCATTGACATTCTCGGGAGAGAGGAAAACCATCTGCCCTTATACCACCGATAACCATCATTGCTCGTTCAGATCCGGTAGAAGAGAGAATGTGAAGATGTCCCTAAAGTTCCCCTCTGTCCTTTCCGGGGGGATTCCGGCGAACCGTGATTCCCTTGTTACCACCTGTATGTGATCCCCCCTATCGCCGCGTGCTGCGTGTTGTCCCCGGAGAAGCTCCCGTCGTAGGCGAGGTGAAGGTTAAGGTTCTCCTCGGTCTGAAATCTGAGGGAGAGGCCCACGCCGAGGGAATCCCGATCGGGCCTGTCGCCCTCCACCGCGAAGGTGGACGTCGGATAGCCCGCGAAGGAGGCGTCGAGGGAATAGTCTCCGTTCATGAGCTCGTGGTCCCAGGTGACCCTCAGTTCAGGGGTGAGGATACCCGGGGATACTTCGTAGTCTTTCATAAGTCTCACGCCCAGTGAAGACACGAGTGAGGAGGCTCGGTCGGGGTCAACATCAAGGGAGAGCGCCCCGGCCGCCCTCTCGGTGAAACCATCTTTCATGAGGTGGATGCCGGTGAGGGATCCCAGGGGAATGATGTCGACGGACGGGGTGGCCACGCGGTGCCCCGCTTCGACGTATCCCCCAACCGTCTGACCGGTGTAGTAACCCTTCGCCCTGCGTGAAATGGTCCCGAAGGCGATGTCCCTTCTCGTATCGTAGCGGTTGTACCCGTAGGCGGCTATGCCGCTCAAGTAGAAAAGGTCGTTCTTGTAGATGCCATAGAGGGAACCCTGCCAGCTCGATACGGTGGCGCTGTCGGAGAGGTCCTTCATGTCCGCCTTCGTGTAGGAGTATCCCAGGGAAGCACCGAGAAGAAGGGGTGGTGTGACCGCCCTGTCGAAACCCGCGACGAACCCCGCCGTGTCGTAGTCGTAGCGCGAGGACACGTCGTTGCCCCGTCTTTCTCCCAGACTGCCATAACCCTCGGCCCAGAAACCCTGGGAGGTGATGCCCGTGTTCCTCGTCATGTTCCCCAGCGCGGCGATAAGGGTGTTCCCCGCATCGCTTCCCGTATCTGTACGGGAGGCAAGCATGGTGGGCCTGCCGGCGAATGACGACCTCCCTCCCCTGGAGATGAACCTTCCCATCCTCTTCGACATCACGTTCATGTATCGGCCGAAGGATGAGAAGGTTATGCCGGTGAGAGAAGTGTGGACCAGACCGCCCATCTCGTCGTAGGCGCTCCTCGCGCCGGAGGCGGAGAGGCCCACGAGGTTGTTGATGACATTCGCCATGTCGCCTGTCGTTCCTGATGATATCCTGTCCAGGACGGAGGCCACCGCGTACTGGTTGAAATCTGCGGCCACGTCGGCGAAGTTCGTGGAGTTCCTGAACATGGTCAGATAGACGTTCGTGGGGTCATAGCTCAGAGAGGGGGTGAGGAAGGCAAGGTTGCTCGTCACGCTGCCGAAGGTCCCGACGACGCTCCCCGCGGTGAGGATGGTATAGGTGGTGCTCAGATTGTAGGCGCCCGATTCCGCGAGGACCGATACGGTTCCCCCATTGAGAGTGGCCGTGCCGGTGACGACCAGTCTGTCCGACTGCCCCGCCGCGTTTATCTCCGCCTGGTACGTGGCACTCGCGTTGTGAGTGTAATTGCCGGTTATCGTCATGGTGCCGATGGAGTTGCCCGGGGCGACGATACCGTTGTTGATCACATTGCCCGTGATAGCGCCCGTACCCGAGAGAGTGCCCGGATTGGTGAGATCACCGGTGAACGCGCCGTTGTTCGTGAAGGTACCGTTGTTCGTGAAGGTACCGTTGTTCGTGAAGGTACCGTTGTTGGTGAATGCCCCCTGGTTGTCGATCGCGCCCACGTTCGTCTGGGTATGTCCCGCCGCGTTGGTGAGCGTTGCGTAGTTTGTAAGGGTCCCGCCGGCGTTGAGATTCACCGTGCCTCCCGATGTTCCATTGAAGGTGAAGTCCCTGCGGAGTATGAGGTTCCCGGTGTTTGTAAGGGTTGCCCCGGTGAGGTCGTAGGAACTGTCCAAGGCGAGTTCCAGGCTGCCCGAGTTGGTGATGGTCCCCGAACTGGCAAGATTGCCGGAAACAATGGTAATCGTGCCGGCGTTGGTCAGAGTTGAGCCGATGATGGTCAATAGGTTACCCTTCTCGATGGTTATGGTGCCACCCGCACCGTTGGTGAGAGTGCCGTAGTTCCAGATATCAGTGTTTGTGTTGCCCTTGTTCGTGATGGTTCCGAAGTTGGTCAGGGTGGAGTAGTTGCGGATAAAACTGTCGTTCTCGTTCGTTATGGTGCCACCCGCGCTGTTCGTGACCGTGCCGTAGTTGTCCATCACATCACCATCGCTGTTCGTGATGGCGCCGCCGACGTTGACAGTGAGGGTATCGCTAGCCGTGATCGTGAAATTGCCGCCACTGAGATCCGGAACTCCAGGAACCGTATAATCCACCGCCATGGCAGTAAAGGGCAGAAAACCGGACAAAAGGACGCACACAGTCAAACGTGCACATCGTGACAGGGCGCTCAGGTACATCGCAACCTCCTTGAAGGACACGTCATCCCCTTGCCAATGGGTTCCCTGACGGGAACCCGGTTTCAGCACGCTTGTCACGCGGCCGGGAATGATGTGATCATGCGTGACGATACCAAGAGACCGTTGTTGTGCTGGCGGTGTCTCAGTATTTTCCCCGTGAATCGGGGGGAAAGCCGTATCTTTATGCACTGGCAATGATAGAATGTGTCTTTAATGGTAGCCTTTCGCCGGATGTATGTCAAAGCCAAATCGGCCTCCACGGTCGGCCTCCACATCTGGTTCCCGCCAATTCTCCCAAAGCGGAGCCCAGCGCTGCCATAATTGGAGATAGACAGGTACGGCGCAAGGAGGTGAAGGATGCTGAAACCAACGAGGGGGGCTCAAGGGGACATTCGTTGACAAGTTAACTCAACCCACAGAAGGATCGGGCACCTCATTTTCGTGAAGAAAAGTAAGAAAAGAGTTCTACTCACAGAATTCTAACAGCGATCGAGAAATAGATGGTCAACCCCACAAAATCCACCACGGTGGTGATCAGGGGGCTGCTTGCGACGGCCGGGTCCATGTTAAGCCTGTTGAGCAGAAAAGGTAGTCCTACGCCAATGAGGTTCGATACCAGAACGATAGCCGTCATGGTCAGGAAAATGATAACCGCCATGTCAAACCCTCCGCGATAGAATCCCAGGAACCACGTCGCCAGACCCAGGGTCACACCGAGACCCAGACCCACCAGGAGTTCCTTTCCCACGGCCCACAGCCACTGGTCAGCCCTGAGGTCACCGGTGGCTATGGCTCGGACCATCAGCGTGGCGGACTGGGCCCCCGCGTTTCCCCCGGTTGCTATCAACAGAGGTATAAAGAACGAGAGCGCGATGGATGATATCAGCAGTTCTTCATGACGCGCGATCACGTGGCCTGAAGCCATATTGACAACGATCAGTGCCGCCAGCCACCCTATCCTTTTGCGGTATAACGACCAGAAACCCGATTCACGGTAGCTCATCTTCAGCGGGGCAACAGCCGCCACCCGGTGGAAATCCTCGGTGGCCTCCTCTTCGGCCACATCGAGGACATCGTCAACGGTGACAGTGCCGAGCAGCACACCCTCGGAATCAACAACGGGTAGCGCGACGAGGTCATAGTGCTGGATCATGCGCACGGCCTCTTCCCGGTCCTCCAAAGCCTTGATACAGATGAAATTATGGTCCATGATCTGTTCCACGGTCTGCTCCATGGGTGCCAGGATGAACCTTCTCAATTCCAGGGCATCGATAAGCTTCCACGATGGATCGACCACGTAGATCACGTTGATGGTCTCGCTGTCCTTCCCTTTCTTGCGTATATGCCTGAGGGCGTGGTCGATGGACCATTCCGCCTGGACCGCCACGTAGTCAGGCGTCATAAGCCTTCCAACTCTCCCGGGGAAAACCTAGAAGCTGCAGGGTCTGTCTCCGATCTCTGGGGTTCAGGAGATTGAGAAGCCTCTGGGTGGCAAGGCCGGGCAGTTCCTCGAAGAACTCCGCACGGTCGTCCGGACTGAGTTCGGCAAGCAGGCGACGTGTCTCTTCGTCCGTTAGTTCCTTGAGCAGGTCGTCCTTCCTCCTGGATTCAAGGTACGAGAACGCCTCCCCTGCCAGTTGCCGGGGCAGGAGGGAAAAGAGAAGCATCCTGTCCGTCTTGTCCATATCCGGCAGGAGATCGGCAATATCCGGCGCTGGAGTATCGCTAAGCAACTCCCTTGTTTTGGCCCACTCCCTTACGGAGAGCAGTTCCTCGATCTCGGTCTTTACCCTGTCTTGTTCTTTCATGGCTAACCCTCGCCCCGTCATGATGTCCGGAGCACAGTGCCATCTTCATCTCCAGACCTTTTCTCTTTCAAGGGTCCTCACAGTCGAACGGTCTCCGGATATCTCCGGGGTTCTGAAAGAATGACGCGAAAAGCACCCGAGAATTGAGTTATGTGCTGCCAACGGACCCCTGGGTGCCCCGTGTCAGCGTCCGCTGTTTATTAACGAAACCTGGTCATTCAGGGTCCAAAGGTCATAGAGGTAACCTATGCCGAAGATCCCGCCCGAGACCAAATAAACGATCCCCGTAAGCCACTTTCCCATGTAAAAGCGGTGTATGCCGAACAATCCGAGAAATGTCAGCAGGATCCATGCTACCGTGTAGTCAAGATTGCCGCTGTGATACCTGAGATCGGCCCGACGGTCCATAGAGGGGATGAGGAAAAGATCAATGATCCATCCGACGAACAGAAGTCCCAAGGTAAAGAACCAGATCGTACCCGTGACTGGTTTGCCATAGTAGAACCGGTGGGAACCCGTGAAGCCGAATATCCACAGTATGTAACCGACCGATTTCAGATGTGTATCGTTTGGATTGCTCACGAGCGTCTCTCTGTGGTTCGGCTTTAAGCATCTCACCACAAATCAGCCGGAGACTGCTTTGTGGTGACCTGTTGTAATTATACCATCCCGAAAGTCAGATTATTGGTCGACACAATCTGAAAACCCGAAAAGAGGCGCGCGGCCGTTATTGACAATCTCGGGATAGAAGAGTACCATCTGCCTGATACATCGACAATCATCCTTGCTCGTTCAGGCAAGGTCCGTTACTACGCTGAAAGACCAGCGTCAAGGGCGAAGCCACCCGCGCATGACACATGAAAGGACGGGAAGAGTATTGGGGAAATCCCGTTCCTTGGTTTCTTGGGAGCGTCCCCTCGGCTCTCGGCTCCGTTCCACACCCATACCCCTGTATCGATATCGGGGGGAAAGATCGAACTGTTCCACCACCTCATCTCTTCAGGTCCCGATAGAAGTTCTCGTGGACACCCAGGCCAAGCAGGAAGAGCGCCTCTTCATCACGCTCATAAGCCAGGAGGAACTCCTGGTCAAGGACACGGAATTTGTACACCCGCACACCGGCCAGGTCGCCTTTCTTCTCTTCGCCACATATTGGATCCGACATGATATGCCTGATCGCCTCGTTGACCGGCTTGACCTGATTACGGTGAAGCTTCTTGTAGACGCGCCGGAAATATGGCGACTGGACAATGTTCATTCTTCAGAGCGGAATTCGAAGGGCTCGAACTCGCCCTGCTTTTTCGCTGCCAGGATGTCCCGGATCAGCTCACCCGGAAGGTCCGGGTTGTCCAGGGCAGCCTTTCCGATCCGGGCCCAGTAAGCCACCTGCAGGGGAACGGTCCTGCTTTCGGCTTCCGCACTCTTTTTGGCCTCGTTGTACAGTTCATCGTCTATACGGATCGCTATGCTCATGTCATTCACCTCTGTTACAATTGTAGCACATTGAAACAGAAAAGCAAACTCAACAACGCGGTAGTCTTCCAGATGAGGCGGCCGAACTGCTGCAAACGTACGGAGAAACAGCGCAATGAGGACCCTTGGGGACGCCCTTCGCATCTTCACATTCGGCATCCGTGTAAGATCAAAGGAACGTCTTGTAAGCGTGGAATCTGAAAACCCGAAAAGAGGCTCGGCCGACAATCATCGTTGCTCGCTCAGACCTAGAAAAAAGAAGAATGTGAAGATGTGAAGGGCCCCAAAGTACTGAGACCTAGCCCCCCCCTCTTCTGGGGTGTCTCGTCACCCTGTCCGTGCACCGCGTTCCCAGCAGGAACAACAGCCTTCTCCGACAGTATACTGCCACGACCGCATCTGGTGGTCATCTTAACAGGAGAGCTGTCGGAGGATTCTCCGGACCTCTTCTCGCTGGAAAAGTTAAGGCCATTGTGAATGTGTGTGGTCATCGAACAGGTGAATGTGGTATTATGTTAATCAATTCGGGAGGTTGTTATGAAGAGTCTATCGATACGGTACCCTGAATCGGTCCTTGCGACAATGAATCTGAGTACCGATGATTTTGAGAGGGAAGCGAAATTCCTTCTCGCGGTGAAGCTGTTTGAGTTGGGACGCCTCACGTCCGGGCAGGCCGCACAGCTTGCCGAGTCTTCCCGTTTCTCTTTCCTGCTGCGGTGCAGTCAATATGGAGTGCCCGCCGTCCAATGGGACGATGAGGAATTGGACGCGGAATTCAAGGCGAAACCATAATGGGTAATCTGAAGAAAGGTCGCCTTGTGTCGAATACGGGGCCCATCATTGCGCTCATGCTCATAGGAAAGCTGGAGATTCTCAGGGAGCTTTTTGATGAAGTAGTAGTTCCTGAGGAAGTCCATCGCGAAGTGCTGCAGGGAAAGTCTGCAAGTTTCTTTAACTTGATGCACGTCACCCTCTATGAGCGGATGGATTGGATCAGGATACAGACCTTGAGCAACCCGCTCGAGCCCTCTCTGAAAAGCCTCCTCGATGCGGGGGAGGCCTCCGTGGTGCAGACTGCCCGCGAAATGGGCACCGACTACGTCCTGATCGACGAGAGAAAAGCGCGAAAAATCGCAAGGTCGGTGTACGGGCTCAATGTCATTGGAACAGCACGACTGCTTGTGGAAGCCAAGAAGAACGGCCTGATCGACTCGGTTGCAGACATGATAGACAAGCTGCGCGAAGGCGGTTACTGGATCGGTGACAGTATAGTCCAGCGCATGCTGAAAGAGGCGGGCGAGACGTAGATATCCGAGCCCATGAATCCCCGTGTCAAAGAAATCGAAACTCGCCTGGCCAAGCTTGAGGAAGAAAAGCTCCGGCTCCTGCAAGAGCTCGAGATCCTGTCAACAGCAAGGCAACCTCCCGGGGCCATAGGGATTCCTGCCGTCATCAACGAGGCACTCAGCACTCAAGAAGAACGCGTCGCCCTGTTTCTGAGACTTTTTCGCTGTCGTGAGGATGTCTTCCCAAAGATGTGGGAGAACCAGAAGACGGGGGCGAAGGGTTACGCCCCTGCGTGCAAAGCAGAATGGGTGCGTGACATTTGCGCCAAACCAAAGATAAGGTGCAGCGAATGCGGGAATCGGGACTTCACTCCCTTTGATGAGTCGGTTATTCACAGGCATCTACAGGGCATCATTACCGTCGGAACGTACACGATCCGCAACGACGATACCTGTATATTTCTCGTCGCCGACTTTGACAAAGAGCACTGGTCCGCGGACATTCTCCAGTATATGGCTGCGGCCAGGGATATGGGCGTTGAGGTCTACATCGAGAGGTCACGTTCGGGCATGGGAGGCCACGCCTGGATATTCTTTCAGGAACCTCTACCCGCAAAGACTGCCCGTCGACTGGGGAAGCTCATTCTAACCCGCGCCATGACGCGACGGCACAGAATCGGATTCGACAGTTACGATCGATTCTTCCCGAGCCAGGATACTTTGCCTGGTGGAGGTTTCGGCAATCTCATCGCTCTTCCCCTTCAGCGAATTCCCCGCAGGAGTGGCAATACGGTTTTTGTTGATGACAGTCTTGTTCCTTATCCGAACCAATGGGAGTTCCTGGGCCGCGTCAGGCGGGACCCTGGGGGACGCCCTTCACATCTTCACATTCTCAGTTTTTTCCTGCCATGTAAGCGGTCAGGGGAAGCTGTATCCTCTTTCCTCAACCAGTTTCTGCCCGCGTTTCACGGCCATGCTCACCGCGGCAGTGGAAAGACCGAGATGGCGGGAGAGTTCTGACTGGTTCATACCGAGCTCGCTGACCGCGAAGTAACAGAATAGACTCCGTGCCACGACCTTCGCCGGTTCCTTTCCCGGGGTGAAGAGCTCCTCCCTGTCGATGGCAAGGAGCCGGCAGACATGGTCGGCGACGCTTTCTATATCGAATCCCATGGCCTTGAGATGGTATCTGCGCTCCATCCGTTCCTCTGCTTCAGAGAGCACCCTGTCCACGAAATCCCCGTCGCCTAGGATGCGTTCATCGGACTTCCTGAAAAGATTCTCACGGCGCATCGCCAGGACGTTCGTCCAGCCACCGCTGCTGCGGATGAGACCCCCTCCCACGAGGTCATCCCGGCGTCCGGCCGTCGCCCCTTCCTTCACGAAGCGCAGATACGCTGTCCTTGCGAGGGATGTCTCGTCAGCGAAGAGACGGAGCACGCCGTGTACGTCCTGCCATGAGTTCGCGTACCTGCCAAGGATGGGACCGTGACCGCAGTACCGGAAATCCTCCAGGTCCTCCGTCGTGGCAACGATACCGGCGCGGAAAGGATTGAGGTGGATGTAGCGGACGAGCTCCAGGAAATAGGACTCCTCCTGGCAGAGGATGGACTTGTAGCGGTTCTGGAACAGGTGGCCGGACCTCTTGTGGCGCCTGTTGTGCCGGATCGCGTAGGCCGTCAGAAGGCGCCGCATCACCTGTGCGAGCGGCGCCTGTCCCGTCCTGAGGAGCAGATGAAAGTGGTTCGGGATGAGGGCGAAGGCGTAGCAGTGCGTTTTCGTCTGGTCCAGGATCACGCCGAGGCGGTCTAGGAAGAGGTCCCTGTCATAATCATCACGGAAGATCACCCGCCGCTCGATCCCTCTCGCAATGACGTGATGCAGGGCACCTGCGGCATCTATGCGGGATTTGCGGGGCATGTCAGGGACGCCCTGCAGGCTGCTTGCCCGATCCCTTCTCGAAGAAGGATCTCATCGGTGAAATGGGCTCCAGCCATGCACTGTCCTCTTCGGCGACATTTCGATGGATTCTGATCGATATGATCCTGTCATCAGGGAACCTGAACTCCATGATCCGTATCGTTCCGCCGTGAATCGTATAGGATTCGAGGGAAACCCGAGAATCGGGTCCCGTATCCTTCGTTATGGTTTCGACGAGGAAGAAGAGATCCTCGGCAAATCGTATCGATTCCTGATCCGTCCATTGGTTCTTTGAGTCCGCCATCCTTGCCGACGAAAAGAGAATCAATGCTATGAACCCCATCAACAACATATTTCGTGACATGTCGTAGGTGACCCTCCTTGTGCCCTTATGGTTCTTGTACGTGGCCTTCTTGCAGGTCATGCTTGTCCTCCTTTTCATGAAGGGATGATTGGTACCAAACGCATATTACTTTTCCTGACGAAAAATCGGGACACGGAGGGATGAGAACGATCTCTCGAACGGTTCAACCCCTGACGTTCGAGAACCTTGGGAACATCCTTCGCGTTTTCACATTCGGCATCCGTGAAAGATCAAAGGAACATCGTGCAGACATTGAATCCGAAGATCCGCAAAGAGACACGGCCGTTATTGACATTCTCGGGAGAGAGGGATAACATCTTCCTAATACATCGACAATCATCGTTGCTCGCGCAGACCCAGAAAAAGAAGAATGTGAAGATGCGAAGGGCGTCCCCAAAGTACGAGCATCCTCGTCGCTATAAGGCAACCTGCAGACCAACCACTCACCAGCTCCGAGTGAATTGCCGCTATTCTTATAGCGATCAATCTCACCGTCAATCAAACTAACCAGCGTTTTGGTGTCTTCCTGATCACTTTTCCAGCCTATGACTTCAAGAATGGTCTTCATAAAAACAAAATCACCCCTTTCCGGCCATGCTTAGCGTCTAGAATTGTGCTGCTCTCAAAGGAAGATTTGGTCCCCCATATTCTTCGAGCACGAAGTATATGTCTACGTTTTATTCTTTATTCCGCTTTCGCGGCCCGTATTTCTGCCAAATGCTTTTCATGTTTAAGCTTGGTGCTTGCTTGTGAAGATAATCAAGGCAGTTCGCACTGTAACGCTTGTGTGTTATCTTTCCAATCTTGAAGATACTGAAGTATTCTGGATTGCTCTGAACCTTCAGGGCTCTTACAACGGCAATCGTCATGCTACTAGTAAGGCCAAGCTTGTCGGCCAAATCGCGAAGGCCAAGACTATAATATGAAAGCTCATTCACCCGCTTGATAGCAACTACGGTGGAACCTGGCGTCCCTTCCGGGACAAGATGAATTGGCTCGCCTTCATGCTTTGTAATGCGAAGTGAAACGGATAAACCAGTTCCGGTCGTATCGAGTTGCAACGTAGCAAGACCTGGAAAAATCTCCTGCCAGCTCTTTCCCTTTGAGATTTGCTTGGTCAATTTACGTAATTCAGCTACACCCGGTTGGGAACGACTACCGCTCAGAGATTCCTCAACTATTTGAAGGGTCCGCAACTTTGCTTGTGCATCAAGACGCTTCCGAGAGCCGGGTTTGAGTAAAGTCCTTACATCTTCGAACTCCGCAGTAATCACGGTGGCCAAATCCTTTGGTGGGTCAGTTGATATCGGGAGAACACGATTGGGAAGATACTTCTTCAGCGATGTTTCAAAGACTTTTCTAAGAAGTCGGTCGTACAGGGTCAATCCGCCTTGAGTATAAATGTACAACTGTTGTTCAGATATCTCTAACAGATAATGTTGAGCGGCATCCCTCAAGCTGTTTATGACTTGGACCGTAATGGCCTCTTCCTCAGACAAACACCTAAACGCTGCGTCGCTAACGCATTTCCTTACACATGAGTCAAAACCTATCGTTTCTTTGGCGCGGTGTTCGCGAATGGTACCTCCGCGATGAATAATGACCGATTTTAGGAGAAGCTCGAACGACCGGTCAAGCAGTACTAGTACCGCCTCGGGCCTCCCGCGATCCCACGGCCTATTGAAATGCTCCACCGCTAGGAACAAGGAATCAACTGATTTTCCAAGAAGTACTTTGGCTTCCTTTTTCACGGGCCTAATATTACTTCCTTGCGATTATCTTTGTATATGATTAATTGTACAAATTGTTTATCATAATTACAATACTGTTTGGCTGTAGTAGCCCACCCCCCTGTAGTTGCCCCCGTTTGAACCGGACACTCATACAACCAGGAATAGGTTGTAGTAATAGCCACAGAGTTATTACTTTGACCACAAGGAAGGATACATAGGGGTCGGGCATCAAGTGGGTAAAGATACCCCATCACTGATCAACAGCGCAGAAACAGGCAATGGCGGAAGACAACGAAGCGCACGGCTACAGCGTGCTTGTTATTGACATTTTTGGGGGAGAAGAATAACATTTGGCTAACAGCACTTACATCATCATTGCTCGCTCATAATCGCTAGAAAGAAGAATGCGAATGGGTGAAGGAGCGGGCCATAGGGGTAGAGTCACGGACTTTTTGATGGATGTCCCCTACCTGTACTTCGGTTCTACCAGAAACACCATGGGGGATTAGGATTGACAATTAAAAACATAGCGCTTGTACTGGGACTATTTGACCGACAGGAAGAAGCATGAATCAACTGGATGCTATCGCACTTCATTGGCGTCGTGCCCCACGTAGGTGGGGACATCCTCTCCACAGCCTGTGTTCTTATTTCGCCATGTTTCCTCCCCATGTGCCCAGAGTGTTCATTGAATGGCTTACACGCTCAGGAGATGTGGTGTACGATCCGTTTTCAGGACGAGGCACTGCACCACTTGAAGCGTGCCGACTTGGTAGGTTGGGGTTCGGTTCAGACGCAAACCCTCTTGCTTGTGTGTTGACCGCTGCAAAGGTTGATCCGCCTGAGATCAACCATATAGAAGCGCGCCTTCTGGACATTCGCAGATCAGTACCATCATCAAACCCGAAAGGTGTGCATCCCGATATTCGCATGCTCTATGCACCGGACACCCTTAGACAGCTATGTTGGTTGCGAGACACGCTCAATCTTCATGACCGAACGGATGTTTTCATTATGGCTACCGTTCTTGGAATGCTACACGCGAACTACAAGCCCGGGTCACCTCCGCGGGGCTTTTCCATTAGTATGCCAAATACATTTTCGATGGCACCGGCCTATATCCGCAAGTATATTGACCAGCACCACCTCAAGCCGCCCGTTGTTGATGTCTTTGATATGATCGACAAGAAAGTGAAGCGTTTGAATCTACCTAATGTCAATGCAACTCGTGGGATGGCGTGGCAGGCGGATGCACGAGAACCAATGTTACCTTTCCAGAAACCCGTTAGGCTCGTCTTCACTTCGCCACCTTATCTGTCGGTTATAAAATACGGAAAATACAATTGGATACGCCTATGGATGCTCAAATATGAACCTCGACAAATCGATGCTGGTCTTGTCGCTACAAGCTCGATCAACAGGTACCTTGAATTCATGAAGGGACTACTATTATCGATGGCTAGCGTTTTGTCGTCGAATGGTTACCTATCTCTAATGATTGGCGATGTCGCAGATAAACGATCTGGTCTAAGTACTAATCTTGCTGAAAGAGTATGGAAAGATGCGGCACAGAGCTTAGGATGGCGACGATTGGGAATCGTGAACGACCATTTGCCAGTGCAACATAAGGTCAGCCGCATATGGGGTCACCAGAAAAAAGGCGCCGCAACAAAAGTAGACAGAATCCTGATCCTCGCCCCACCAAACACGAGTCATACACTGCCGCCGACACCTGCTGGTTTTTCGTGGAATTCCGCGAATCATTGGTCAGAACAGGGGAGAAGCTGATGTCGATTAATGCTGAACTGAGAAAAATGGCAACGGTAGATCTGTTCCGCGAAATTGTTGATTCACTTACTTTTGTTGGTCGGCCCTTTTACTTCGATTTTTCGCGAATGAAGATTCTATCGAACGATCACTGGAAAGAGAGGGTTGGCGGAATAGCTGCAGGCACCTTTCTTGTTGCAGTGTATGATAATGTGGGTGATCGACCTGAAGTAGTTCTTCTTCGAGTTCTCGGTCCGACAGCTTTGCCGTCTGATCCTGATGTAGTTGCGGCAATGGTCGAGCATTACAAGGAATATGCCGCAACGGATACACCAGCGGTTGGCAAACTGGATTCTTACACACGATACGAATTTCAATTCTCGGGTCTGGAATGCCGTGTACTTGGATCTTTCTATGTCGACCAAAATGCGCGCACGAGATTTGGTGCGGACGTCGACAATTTTTATGGGCCTAACAACTATTCCGTTTACAAGCCCTTCAATCGGGTACTGGAGTATATTGTAAACTTTAGAGATGGTGAATTGATCCCTGGTTCCTTAGGCGATCAACCCATAGGAGAAGTACGTTATGCCTCAAGCCATCGTCATATGCCGACTGGTTCAGTTCCCGTCTACGTTTCAGCGCTAGATTACCTGGGTAAGAGAACTGCACTTTTTGGCATGACAAGAACGGGAAAGTCCAACACAGTAAAAATGATAATAAAGGCAACGGCAGGACTGTCGCTATCAGGAGCCCAACTTGGTGGTCAAAAGGTAGAACCGATAGGACAGATCATCTTTGATGTGAACGGAGAGTATGCAAACGACAATCAACAAGACGAGGGTACGGCCATTTACCAACTTTATGCCGCCGATGTTACACGATATAGCATCCTGCAAAAATCTGGTTTTAAAGTCATGAAGCTCAACTTTTACCGGGAGCTCGTTGAAGGTTTTGACATGATACGGTCAAGCCTTCAAGATGATCGTGCTATCTACACTCAGGCTTTTCTAAATATCAATTGGGAAGAGCCTGACGAACAAGACTATAGCGCCACTATCCGCCACGGCAGGCTTAGGGCATGTTATCAGGCCATTCTGTATGAAGCCGGGTTTACACCACCAAGAAACCATCGCGTTAGCTTTACTGGTGCTCAACCGATCAATGCTGCGCTGGGGTTTGACCCGAAGCATGGTCTTTCTCTAGAACAGGTTTCACGGTTTTTTGCGTGGGTATGGGATAACTATACCAGCCATCCATTCTTCGTCGGTTACCCAGCCCAGAATAATGGCAAAGAGTGGGCAGATGATGATCTCAAAAGCCTCATGAGATTTCTAACGCGAAAGCCATCGCCGGGATCTCAGGCTAGTGAAGCTGGTTTCCGCAAACTGGTTCGACTTCGTGATCTGCATACATCGACACTTCAGAAATCCTATGAAGCTGAAATCATCGACCTTCTAAGAACAGGTAAAATAGTCATTATAGATCTCTCACAAGGCAACCCCGAAATTCAGCGGATATATTCTGATCGGCTTTGCGCGTCAATCTTCCGTGAAGCTATGGATAGATTTGTCAAGAATGAATCTTCAAATTTCATTCAGATGTATTTTGAGGAAGCCCATAATCTTTTTCCAAAGAAGAACGAAGCGGATTTGACGCTTATTTATAACCGGATCGCCAAAGAAGGTGCAAAGTTGAATCTGGGACTGATTTACCTTACTCAAGAGGTGAGCTCAATTTCAACTAACGTGCTTAAAAACACCCAGAACTGGTTTGTGTCACACCTGAACAACAGCGAAGAATTGAGAGAAGTGGCAAAGTATTACGATTTTGAGGATTTTGTGGAGAGTCTACGACGAACAACCGACAAAGGTTTCATCCGGATGAAGACGTATTCGAATGCTTTTATTGTGCCGGTACAGATTAATCGATTTAGGGCAGTTGAGCGGTGAGAAAATGGCCTATACATCAAAAGGACGAAAACCAATTGAAAGAGCCAGTAAGATAGCCCACGTTGTGATTTTTCTAGATAGCTCACCCATTTAGACGGTCTGTTTTTCAAGATCGTTCACCCACCCCTTTTTCAAGATCTCTCACCCACTT
>DBQU01000083.1 GCA_002305765.1 Deltaproteobacteria bacterium UBA1386 | reverse complement strand
CCCCAGTTTTTGTTCCTGACACAAAGAATGATACATTACCGGGTTCAGGGAGCATATTGACAATGAGCACCAAAATGTAGTTACATAGTACGCTTTTGTCAATTCTAAGGAGGTGATGCCGTTATGGTATGCACAACGTTGAAACCGGGAATCGAATGTCTCTTCATGAAGAAGACGGGATGTTCGTACAGTGGAGGAAAATGCTTCACAATCGTGGAGAATTGTGAAGGATGCACCAGGGTCGTCGAGTTCGAAACGGGAAAGTACTGTTCGAGTTTCCCTTATCCTGCCCAGAAATGGCAGAAAGGCTCGTGCCCGATGTCAACCCACGTGAAGAAAGCGCCCAAGGCTGAAGAGCAAAAGATCAATCCCCTCAAGGCATCCAAGAGGGCTGCAGGCAAGAAGTAGGAACCGCGGACGTTTAGGATCGCTGGACCACATAAGACAAGCCGCCTCGATGAAAAGGATCCCGCAGGCATCGCCGGGTCGTTTTTGCGGTGTCGTGTGCATATGCCGACAAAGGGACGCGTTTTTAAATGATGCAGAACTATTTGACTTTCGGGTCCATGGATGATAAATAAAGAAAAGTCTTAAAGAGGAGGACAACCTTTGAGGAAGAATAAATCCGCCATCAAGCGAGCAATGCAGTCCGAGAAACGCAGGCTCAGGAATTCCCACTTCAAATCGACGATGAAAAGCAGGATAAAACGGGCCATCGGCGCAATTGACAGGAAAGAAGGAGAGGTCGAGGCCATATTCCGGGATGCCGTTTCCTCCATCGACAAGGCGGCTTCAAAGGGTGTCGTACACAGGAACAACGCTGCGAGAAAGATCTCCCGTCTGGCCCGGAAGCTTCACAAGAGTCAGGTGGCCTAAGGCTTCATCAATACTCCAGGAGCAATTGAGCGCTAAACCGCCTCGCCATCCGCGCCGAGAGCCTGCGGATGGCCTCGCGCCTGTTGTATTCCTCCGCCCCTTCCTGTATCTTGTAGATCTCTGAATCACTGATGGCGAATTCTTTTATGAGGGCCCCGTTCTTCTGGGAAAGGGAGACCTTTACCGTCACACTTACGGATTTCTCAATGACGACGCCCTGAGCGTTCAGGGATGACGGTGCCATCGCGACGTCCGTGATCTCGCCCTTCAAGATACCGTCGGCCTTTTCGTAGCTCAACGTGAAGAGTCCCGTCGACAGAAGTTCCCTGGAAAAAGACTCCGTGACGGGCTGGGACACGTGGGGCTCGTAGGTCAGGTTCTTGAAGACCGGCACGTAGATCGACGACACGTCGCCGCCGTATATGCCCTTCCCACCGATGAGTTGATAGCCGCACGCCCCTGTCACCATCAGCATCGCTGCCGCGACGAGGACCAGTCCTGTCCGTCTCAAGCCTTTACCGTTCATAGTCCATTCCATTACCTTCATTCCTCTCTTTGCCCGTCGCCCACGACCCGGCACCCTGCCCTTTTCTATCCGCACACGATATTGATCAGCTTATTGGGCACCACTATGGTCTTCCTGACGGCCTTGCCCTCGAGATGCCTCTGCACTTTTTCCAGGCCGAAGACCATCTCCTTGAGCGCATCCTCCCCCATGCCCCGGTCGGCTTCACAGGTGTCGCGGAGCTTTCCGTTGACCTGCACGGCGATCATGACCTTTTCCTCTTTCACCAACTCCGCATCCCAGGACGGCCACGACGACCTGAGAAGGACCACATCCCCTCCCATGGTCTGCCACAGCTCGGACACGATGTGAGGGACGAAGGGATAGAGGAGTCTCAGGATTGCCTCAATGGAGCCCTTGAGCAGCGCCTTCCCTCTTTCGCCGTCCATTCCCTTCTCGACGAATTTGTACGTCATATTGACAAGCTCCATGATGCTCGCGATGGCGGTATTCAGATGGAACCGCTCCACGTCGTCCGTCACCTTCATGATGGTCCTGTGGATCTTGTGTATGAGCTGTTTCTCATCACCGCCCGCTCCCGGGATCTGGTCGACCGCTGTCACTGCCGCCAGGGAACCCGCGTGCTCGGCAGCCAGCCTCCAGACCCTCTGGAGGAAGCGATAGCTCCCTTCCACGCCCTGGTCGCTCCAGTCGAGGTCCCGTTCCGGCGGCGCGGCGAAGAGGCAGAAGAGGCGCGCCGTATCGGCACCGTACTTCTCGATGAGATAGTTGGGGTCAACGACGTTTCCCTTGGATTTGCTCATCTTGGCCCCGTCCTTGATGACCATGCCCTGGGTGAGGAGGTTCTTGAAGGGTTCGCGGACACCGACCAGACCGAGTTCGTTGAGGACGCGGTTAAAGAAGCGTGAGTAGAGCAGGTGCAGGACCGCGTGCTCGATGCCGCCGATGTACTGGTCCACCGGCATCCAATAGTCGACGCGCTTCCTGTCGAGAGGGCCATCCTGATAATCGGCGCAGGCGTACCGCAGGAAATACCATGACGACTCCACGAATGTGTCCATCGTGTCCGTCTCCCGCCGTGCCTTTTTCTTGCACACGGGACACTCCACTTCGTAGAACGGCGCGTGGTCGGCGAGCGGCGAGCGGCCCACCATCCTAATCTCGAGGTCGACGGGCAACACCACCGGCAGGTCCTTCTCGGGCACCGGGACGGTCCCGCAGTCATCACAATAGATGATGGGTATGGGAGCCCCCCAGTAGCGCTGTCTCGAGATGCCCCAGTCCTTCAACCGGTAATTGACAGTCCTCGTCCCGAAACCTTTCTCTTCGAGATAGTCGATGATGGCGCCGATGGCCTCACGGTTGTTCATACCGTCAAACCTGTCGGAATTGACGAGAACGCCTTCATCCACGTAGGCGCAGTCCATGGATGCCGCGTTGAGCTCCCTGTCTTTGGGCGTTATCGTGACGATCACGGGAAGACCATACTCCTTCGCGAACTCGAAGTCTCTCTGGTCGTGGGCGGGGACGGCCATGATGGCACCCGTGCCGTACTCCATGAGGACGAAGTTCCCCACATATATGGGGATCCTGTGACCCGTCAGGGGGTTTATGGCGTATTTCCCTGTGAAGACACCCTCTTTTTCGAGGCTGATCTCCCCCCGGAAGCTCCTGTCCTGTGCCTTGACCTTCTGCACGAAGGCGGCCACCTCCTTTTCCTGGGAGGTCCCCAGGGACAGTTCCAGGGTCAAGGGATGTTCGGGCGCCAGGACCATGAAGGTCACACCGTACAGGGTGTCGGGCCGGGTCGTGAAGATCGTGAAGGGCGATCCGTCCTCCAGGGTGAAATGGACCTCGACGCCATAACTCTTGCCGATCCAGTTCTTCTGCATGCTCGTGACCTTCTCGGGCCATCCGGGCAGCTTGTCACAGTATTCGTGGAGCTCGTCGGCGTACTTCGTTATCGCGAAGAACCACTGCGTCAGCTCCTTCTGTATGACCTCCTCGCCGCAACGCCAGCAGTTCCCGCCCTCGACCTGCTCGTTGGCGAGGACGGTCTGGCATCTGGGACAGAAATTGACGGGCGAGCTCTTCCGGTAGACGAGGCCTTTCTCGAACATCTTGAGAAACATCCACTGTTCCCACCGGTAATAGTCCACGTCGCAGGTGGCGACCTCCCGCCTCCAGTCGTAGCCGAAACCGAGGCGCTTCAACTGCTCTCTCATGTAATCGATGTTTTCGTGGGTCCACGTCGCCGGTTGTATCCCCCTTTCGATGGCGGCGTTCTCCGCGGGCATGCCGAAGGCGTCCCACCCCATGGGATGGAGGACATTGAGTCCCTTCATTGTCATGTATCGCGCTATGACGTCGCCGATGGAATAGTTCCTCACGTGTCCCATGTGGATCTTCCCCGAGGGATAAGGGAACATCTCAAGGAGATAGTATTTATGTTTCGACGGGTCTTCATCGACACGGAACGCTTCTCGCTCTTCCCAGTATTTTTGCCATTTCTCTTCGATCGCATGAGGCTCATAGGGGTTCATCATGTTCTCCAAACGTGTCTATCGATAAGGGGGACCTTTCACTTCTCCAGCATCGCCCGGATGCGCAGTCTCAACGCGTTGAGACGAATGAAACCGCCGGCATCCTTCTGGTCGTACACGGTATCGGTGTCGAAGGTGGCGAAATCCTTCATGTAAAGAGAATTCTTCGACTTGCGGCCCACGACGATGCAGTTGCCCTTGTAGAGCTTCAACCGCGCCGTCCCGTTCACCACCGACTGTATCTCGTCCGTGAGCGCCATGATGGCCTTCATCTCCGGCGAGTACCAGAACCCGTAATAGATGAGTTCGGCCACCTTGGGGATGAGGCCGTCGCGGATATGCATCACTTCCCTGTCCAGGGTCAGGGTCTCCACTGCCCGGTGCGCCGCGTGAAGGATGGTGCATCCCGGAGTCTCGTACACGCCCCGTGACTTCATGCCCACGAAACGGTTCTCCACGATGTCGACGCGGCCGATGCCGTTCTTCCCTCCGATCTTGTTCAGGTGATCAATGATCTTGAACGCCGACATCTTCTTGCCGTCTATCGCCACGGGCACGCCTTTCTCGAAGGTTATCTCCACGTATGCGGCCTTGTTGGGGGCCTTTTCAGGGGAGACCGTCGTCTTGAACATGTTCTCCATCGGCTCCGACCAGGGGTCCTCCAGAATGCCGCCCTCATAGCTTATATGCATGAGGTTCCGGTCCATGCTGTACGGCTTCTTCTTCGTCACCGGCACTTCTATGCCATGTTTCTTCGCGTAGTCGATGAGGTCGTCGCGGGAGGTGAATTCCCACTCCCTCCAGGGTGCGATGATCCTGATGTTCGGCTCCATCGCGTAAAAGGTGAGCTCGAACCGGACCTGGTCGTTGCCCTTGCCCGTCGCCCCGTGGCAGACGGCGTCGGCCCTCTCCTTGCGGGCTATCTCGATCTGCCTCTTCGCGATGAGCGGCCTCGCGATGGAGGTGCCCATGAGGTAGTTGCCCTCGTAGATGGCGTTGGCCTTGATGGCAAAGAATATGAAATCCCTCGCGAACTCTTCACGAAGGTCCTCTATGTATACCTTGGAGGCTCCCGTCTTCAGGGCCTTCTCTTCCAGACCGACAAGCTCTTCCTCCTGTCCGACATCCGCGGCGTAGGCTATGACCTCGCAGTTGTAGACATCCTTGAGCCATTTTACAAGAATCGATGTGTCGAGCCCTCCCGAATACGCGAGGACCACTTTCTTAACCTTTTTCATCCTGACCTCCGTTTATTGTGCCGAAGCCTTCACCCGTCCCGCGAGTAGCCACTCGAGGAGCGCCTTCTGCGCATGCAGCCTGTTCTCCGCCTGCGTGAATATGACCTCCTGAAAGCGTTCGAAGACCTCGTCCGTTATTTCCTGGCCGCGATAGGCAGGCAGACAGTGCATGACGATGGCGTCCCTGTGTGCCAGCCTCAAGAGTTTGTCATCAATCCTGTAACCTTTAAAGGCCCTCTTCCTCGAGGCCTTCTCTTTCTCCTGCCCCATGCTGACCCACACGTCGGTATATATGACGTCGGCGCCGCGGACGGCCTCGGCCGGGTCGTCGGTTATGGTGAGGCCGGTACCCGCCGACGCTCTCTCGATCAGTTCCCCGTCGGGCAGGTAGCCTTTCGGCGTGGCGATGGCAAAGGGCATCTTCATCAGGATCGCCGCCTCCAGCCACGAGTTGGCAACGTTGTTCCCGTCTCCGATGTAGGCCACCTTCACCTTTCTGAGACCCCCCTTGTATTCCTGTATGGTCTGAAGGTCCGCGAGGGTCTGGCAGGGGTGGTACTGGTCGGAAAGACCGTTGATCACGGGAATGCTCGCCCACCTGGCGAGGTCTTCGACGATGCCCTGCGAGAAGGTGCGGATCATGACGCCGTCAACATACCGGCTCAGAACGCGAGCCGTGTCCTGTATCGGCTCTCCCCGGCCGATCTGCGTCTCGGAGGGAGAGAGAAAGATGGCCTGCCCGCCCAACTGATGCATGCCCGCCTCGAAGGAGAGACGAGTCCGCGTGGAGGCCTTCTCGAAGATCATGGCAAGGCTCTTGCCTGCGAGCGGCTGCCACGGCTTTCCTGCCTGCCTGAACGCCTTGAGCTGCCGCGCTCTCTTCAGGAGCTGATCGCACTCCTTCTTCGTAATGTCCAGTAACTTCGTAAAGTCCCTTTTCACCCTATCTTCCTTTCAAATATCCGGTTCGCTATATCGAGAAATATGTCGATCTCCTCCCTATTCACGACAAGAGGAGGCACGAGACGCAAGGTCGTCCCCTTCGTGCAATTGAGAATAACGCCTTCTTCCAGGAATTCCTTCGCCGTCGCGTCGGCATCGATGGAAAGCTCGACGCCCCAGATAAGGCCGAGCCCCCGCACATCGACAATGAAGGGGAACTTCTTCTTGAGGGCGAGAAGTCCCTTGCGCAGATACTTGCCCGATTCGGAACAGTTCTTTATCACACCGTCATCGATGAGGGTGTTGAGCGTTGCGAGGACCGCGGCCGAGGCGAGCGGATTTCCCCCGAAGGTGGAGGCATGGGTCCCGGGCACAAAAGCGGACATGACGGCATCGGTCGCCACCATGGCCCCCACGGGAAACCCGTTGCCCAAAGCCTTCGCCAGACTCATGATGTCGGGCGTGATGCCGAAATGCTCATAGGCGAAGAACGCTCCCGTCCTGCCGATGCCGGTCTGCACCTCGTCGAGAATGAGAACGATGTCTCTTTCCTTCGTGAGATCCCTGAGACCCGTCACATACTCCTTGTCGGCCACGTAAACACCGCCTTCGGCCTGTATAAGCTCGAGCATGACGGCGCATGTCCTCTCGGTTATCGCGCTCCTGACCGCCGCGAGGTCGTTGAAGGGTACGTGAACGAACCCTCCCGTCAACGGCTCGAACCCCACTCCGAATTTCTTCTGCCCCGTCGCCGCCAGGGTGTTGACCGTCCGCCCGTGGAAGGAGTTGTCCATGGTGATGATCTCGTGCCTCCCTTCCCCGTGCCTGTCCCAGGAATACCTGCGCGCGAGCTTGATCGCCGCCTCGTTGGCCTCCGCCCCGCTGTTGCAGAAGAAGACCTTGTCGCCGAAGGAATGCTCCACGAGCATCTGTGCCGCCTTTATCTGCGGCTCCATGTAGAAAAGGTTCGAAACGTGGAAAAGTTTCCTTGCCTGCGCCGTCAGAGCCTCCACCACGTTCTCGTGGGCATGCCCCAGGTTGCACACGGCGATGCCGGCCAGAAAATCGAGATATCTCCTTCCGTTGACATCCCAGAGCCAGCATCCCTCACCCTTGGTGACGACGATGGGAAAACGCGTGTATGTGTTCGCCAGATACTGCGTAGCCTTCTTTATCAGTTCTTCCTGCATCTTTCTAGTCTCCTGTTATCTCGGTGCCTATCCCCGAATCGGTGAATACCTCGAGGAGAATGGCATGGGGGGTCCTGCCGTCGACGACGTGGGCCTCCCTGACACCCCCTTTAAGCGCCTCGGTGCAGCATGTGACCTTGGGGATCATCCCGCCGGTCACGACGTTGTCATCGATAAGCTTCTCTATCTCCGATCGCTTCAGGACGGAAATGAGCTTTCCGTCCGCCCCCATGACACCCTGCACATCGGTGAGAAGTATGAATTTCTCCGCCGAGAGGGCCGCGGCGATGCTGCCCGCCGCCGTGTCGGCATTGATATTGTATGCCTTGCCGTCCACCCCGTCGGCGATGGGAGCTATGACGGGGATGTAGCCGTGCCTGCTGATATCCTTTATGATGGCGACATCGACGGAGGTGATCTCTCCCACGAGACCCACATCCCTGTCCTCGACCTGCTTGGCCATCAGGAGCCTCCCATCCTTGCCGGATAGTCCGATGGCCTTGCCGCCCATATCATTGATATTTTTGACGATCTCCTTGTTCACGAGGCCCGACAGGACCATTTCGGCCACCTCCAGGGTCTTCTCGTCGGTGACCCTCAAGCCGTTGACGAAGCGCGTAGGTATCTGGAGGTCCTTGAGGAGCCTCCCGATCATGGGACCCCCGCCGTGAACGATGACGGGGTTGATCCCGACGTATTTGAGGAGCGCCACGTCCTTCGCAAACTCCTTCTTCAGGGATTCCTCCTCCATGGCCGCCCCGCCATATTTTATGACGAATATGGACCCGGCAAACTTGCTGATATAGGGAAGTGCTTCCAGAAGCGTCTGTATCTTTTCGCTCATCATGGTACCCCGATCGTTAGAGTATGTACCTGCTCAGATCCTCTTTGTCCAGGAACTCTCCCAGCTTCTCCCGCACATAGGACTTCGTCACTTCCACCTTCTGGCCCTTCAGGTCGGGCGCCGTAAAGGAGATGTCGTCAAGGAGCTTCTCCATCACGGTGTAGAGCCTCCGGGCGCCTATGTTCTCCGTCATCTCGTTTATCCGCTGGGCTATGTCCGTGATCTCCCGGATGGCCTCCTCGTGAAACTCCAGTTCCACGTCCTCCGTCTTGAGGAGCGCCCGGTACTGCTTGATGAGGGCGTTGTCGGGCTCCGTGATGATCCGGTAAAAATCGTCCTTCGTCAGGGCGTCGAGCTCCACCCGGATGGGGAAACGGCCCTGCAGCTCGGGGATGAGGTCCGAGGGCTTCGACATGTGAAAGGCCCCCGCGGCGATGAAGAGTATGTGGTCCGTCTTCACCATGCCGTACTTGGTGGTGACCGTCGTTCCCTCCACGATGGGGAGGATGTCCCTCTGGACGCCCTCGCGCGACACGTCCGGCCCGTGGCCGTGGTCGCGGCTCGCTATCTTGTCGATCTCGTCGAGGAAGATGATCCCCGATTGCTCCACGCGGTCGACGGCCTCAGAGGTGACCCGGTCCATGTCGATGAGCTTGCGGGACTCTTCCTGGATGAGGTGCTCGTAGGCCTCGCCGACCTTCATCTTGCGCCGCTTCGTTTTCTGGGGAAGCATGTTGCCGAACATGTCCCGAAGCTGCATATCCATCTCTTCCATCCCCTGGGAAGAGAATATCTCTATGATGGGAAGGGCCCGGTCGGGGACCTCGAGCTCCACGGGACGATCGTTGAGGCTGCCCGCCCGGAAGCGCATGCGCATCTTCTCCCGCGACTGGTCGGGGCTTTCCTCCTCCTCGCCCGCCGAACTTGCCCGTCTCTTCGGGATGAGCAGGTCGAGGATCCTCTCCTCCGCCATGATCGTGGCTTTTTCCTTGACCCGTTCCTGTTCCTCTTTCTTGAGCATGTTCACGGAGAGCTCGGTGAGGTCCCTGATCATCGATTCCACGTCCCTGCCGACATACCCCACCTCGGTGAATTTCGTCGCTTCTATCTTCAAGAACGGTGCGTTGGCCAGTTTGGCCAGTCTGCGGGCGATCTCCGTCTTGCCCACGCCCGTGGGGCCTATCATGATGATGTTCTTGGGCGCCACCTCGTCGCGCAGGTCCGCCGGAATCATCTGGCGCCGCCAGCGGTTGCGCAGCGCCACCGACACGGCCTTCTTCGCCTTGTTCTGGCCGATGATGAACCGGTCCAGCTCCTCCATGATCTCCTTCGGCGTCAACTGTTTCATCAAAGTTCCTCTATCGTTACCTTTTCATTCGTGTAAATGCATATGTCCGAGGCGATCGCCATGGCCTCCCTGACTATCTCGACGGCAGAAAGGGGCGCGTGCTTCACCAGCGCCTTTGCCGCCGCCTGCGCGTAGGGACCGCCGGAACCGATCGCCGCTATCCCGTCGTCAGGCTCGATCACATCGCCGTTGCCGGAAAGGATGAGCGTGTGGTCGCGGTCGGCAACGATAAGGAGGGCCTCGAGCCTCCTTAAAAGCCTATCCGTCCTCCAGTCCTTGGCAAGTTCCACGGCCGCCCTGGTGATGTTCCCGTTGAACTGCTCCAATTTCTTCTCGAAACGCTCGAAGAGGGTGAAGGCATCCGCCGTCGCCCCCGCGAATCCCGCCAGGCACTTGTCGTTATAGAGTTTCCGGACCTTCTTCGCCGTGTGTTTCATCACCGTGGCGTTCATCGTGACCTGCCCGTCCCCTCCAATAGCAATTCCCCCATTGTGTCTGACGCACAAAACAGTCGTGGCTTCCATTCTTTACCTTCTGGGATGTGATTTGTCGTAAATCTCCATGAGCTTGTCCATGGAGACGTGAGTATATTTTTGCGTCGTGGAGAGCTTGGAATGCCCGAGCAGCTCCTGGATCCCCCTGAGGTCGGCCCCGTTGTCCAGCATATGCGTGGCAAAGGAGTGCCTAATCCCGTGAAGGGACAGGTTCTTGAAAAGCTGAGCCTTGATCTGGTGCTTCTTCATTATCCTCAAAAGGCCCCTGTATGTGAGGCGCTCGCCCCGGAAATTTATGAAAAGGGCCGTGTTCGCCGCAAACTTATCCATTATCCCCACTGCGGCCAGGTATTCCTCGAGGGCCTCTTTCGCCTTCTCGCCGAAGGGCAGGACCCTTTCCTTGCCGCCTTTGCCTGTCACCCGCGCCCACATGCCCTCAAGGTGGAGGTCTTCCTTGTCCATGGCGAGGACCTCGCTCGCCCTCATACCCGAAGAATACATGAGCTCGAAGATGGCCCTGTTGCGCATATTGAGCCACCCGTCCCTGGGCAGGAAATCCAGGAAGTGGAACATCTCGTCTATGGTATAGAACTTGGGGAGATGCTTCTCTATTCTCGGACTGCGGATTATGAGGGATGTGTTCTCGTCGATATAGCCCTTCTTTTTCATGAACCTGAAGAACATCTTGATCGCCGAGACCTTCCGCGCCAGCGACGATTTCTTGAGGCCTTTATATATATGCACTATGTACGCCCGGATCGTCTCATGGTCCACGACGTCCGAGGAACTCTCCGAAACGAACCGCACGAAGTCCTCCACATCACCGCGGTACGCCCGTCTCGTGTTGAAGGCAGCCCCCTTCTCGTTGTCGAGATACTTGTAGAATTCCCTCGCAACAACCTTGATGGTCTGCTTGTCCATAGACCTATTATTGTATAATTTTCACGAAAATAATCAAGGAAATTCCCCTGTTGCCCGCACGCGCCCCGGGGCGGGGGCGTCGCTGTCTTTCTCGCCCGCCGGCAGAGGGCTTTCGACATCATTGTCGACACCCGTGGCGGGCTTCGACATATCTTGCCTGCACGGAAGAAACCGCATCTCCCTCTCATCGATGTAAGGCCCAGATATCATGAAGATATCAGAAGAGGTCTTTCATGGCACACAAGTTGCTTAAAATGATTGATCACGATGGCCGGGACTTCCGGAATGACAGCCAGGAGATTCAGATACCCTTCCCGGCCATCACAACACAGCAATCCCGAGGCTGTTCAAGCCTCACGAGGGCTCAGGGGTTACCCCTTCCTCCCCTGATCCCTCACCCCCTTATAAAGACGTTTGCAACCGCTTGAACAGCTTGAACCGTTCGAGGGCGAGGACATTTTACTTGCGACGCGTGACGTGCGACGCGATGCACGAAATGCTCGTCTTGCAGCGCTTTCCTTTCCCGTTCAAGCGGCTCGAATTGTTCAAGCTGTTCAAGCGGTCATTTCTTCTTCAGCACTATCCGTATCGGTGCGCCCATGAAGCCGAATTCCTGGCGGAGGCTGTTCTCGAGATACTTGCGGTAGTGGTCGGGGACGAGGCGGGGGTGATTGGAGAAAAGGACGAAGGTGGGCGGTGAAGCCTTGGCCTGGCTGGCGTAGAATATCTTCACCTGTTTGCCCTTCTGGTAGGAGATGTCGTGGCGGGCGAAGAAATCGGCGAAGGCCTTGTTGAGGGGGGCGGTGCCGATCCTCGTTGTCAACTGTTCGTAAACGGCAAAATCCATGTCAAGGATGTCGTCTATCCCGGTTCCCTGTATTGCCGAGGAAAAGATGACGGGAGCGAAGGAGGCGTGGGGAATCCTCTCGTAGACCATGTCGCGGTATTTCTCCTGGGCGAACTGCTTCTTCACGAGGTCCCACTTGTTGATGACGATGCAAAAACCCTTGCCCCTCGATATGATGAGGTGCGCTATGCTGCCTTCCTGATGGCCGGGGCCCTCCGCCCCGTCCACGATGAGGTTTACCACGTCGGCGCGCTCGATACTCCTTACCGCGCTCGACACGGAGTATTCCTCCACCTTCTCGGAGATCTTGCCTTTCTTCCTCAGACCCGCCGTGTCGATGAGAACCAGTTCCCTTCCGTCCCGGACGATCCGGGAATCCACGGAATCCCGGGTTGTGCCGGGAATCTCGCTGACTATCATCCTCTCCGAGCCGAGAATGCGATTGGCCAGTGAGGACTTTCCCGTGTTGGGCTTTCCCACGAGGGCGATCCGGGTAACGTGGAGCTCTTCGACACTCTCGGGCGGCTCTTTTCCCTCCCCTTCTTCCATCCCTTTCAGGATATCGTCGAGGAGGTCGCCTATGCCGAGGCCGTGGGCGGCACTTACGGGATAGAGGGTGTCGGCGCCGAGTTCATAGAAATCGACGAGGGTCTCCTCCCGCTTCTTCGAGTCCATCTTGTTGACAACATAGTAGACAGGTTTGTGGAGCCTTCTGAGCATGCGGGCGATGTCGCGGTCGGCAGGCATCGCGCCTTCCTTGCCGTCAAGAAGGAATATCACCGCCGCCGATTCCTGAAGGGACGCCTCGATCTGCTTCATGATGAGCTTCGAGAACCCGTCCTCCTCGGATGATGAGAAACCTCCCGTGTCAACGAGGAGGAAGCTTCGCCCGCCCATTTCGAAGGAGCCGTAATTGCGGTCCCTCGTCACGCCTGGGGTGTCCTCCGTGATAGCCTTGCGGTATCCGATGATCCTGTTGAAAAACGTCGATTTGCCGACGTTGGGTCTCCCCACGATACTGATAAGATTCTCTTTTCTAGTCATCATACCTCAATAAAATGCTCACCAGGAACCCGATGAAGGGCAAAACCCCTATGGAATAGAGTGCGACGGGCACGCCATAGTTGTCGGCGATGATTCCCAGTATCGTGACGCCGATGCCGCCCGTTCCGATGGCAAAGCCTACCATGAGACCCGACGCAATGCCAAGCTTTGTGGGAAGGAGCTTCTGGGCCATGACGATGGTGACGGAGAAGGTGGAAACGAGGAGCATGCCCTGAATACCGAGAACAACGAAGAGAAGCGGGCTCTTCTCGATTGCCGGCACGAACATGATGGGGAGGGTCAGCGTGGACAGGAGCATTGATATTCGTACAAAGAAACGGTGGCCGAACCGGTCGGCGATGGGAGCTCCCAGCAGCGTGCCGACGGCACCGCAAAAGAGGAAGACAAAAACAAGTTTCCCGGCATAGAGCGGGTCTCCCTTGAGATAATCGATGTAGTAGAAGGGGATGTATGTCATGAGCCCTATCTGGGTCCAGGAGCGCATGACAACAATGAGGATGACCATGCCGAGCGCGATGTATTCCACCGAAGAGGTCTTCGGTGTCTCCTTTCTCGCCGCCTCCCCGTGGACGGCCACGGGCATCATTATGGTCCTGCGGAACATTACGATCACCGCCGCGCACAGGAGGGAGGGCACGACGATGACCGGCAGCCAGGAGAACCCGTAAAGGTCTATTATGTACAGGGAAAGGATGGGGCCCAGAGAGAAACCGATGTTCCCCCCCACGGAAAAGACGGACATGCCCGTCGCCGGCTTGTCCCCCGTGAAGAAATGTGCCGTCTTGTAACCCTCGGGATGATAGGATGCCACCCCCAGGCCGCTTATTATGACAAGGCCCAGTATGAGGAGAAAATAGGGAGAAAAGGGCAGCGCGGAAAAACCTGCACCGGCGGCGACAAGTCCCAGCGGCAGGAGATAGGCCATGGCCCTTTTGTCCGAGACATATCCGAACAGGGGCTGCAGGATCGAGGATGTGAAGTTGGACCCCATGAGTATCATGCCCGTCATCGCATAGGTGAGGTCAAGCTTCTCCTTCAGGAAAGGCAGAATGGCAGGAAGCGCCCCCTGGTAGATATCGACCACGAGGTGACCGAGAGACAGAATGAGGAGCACCCTGAGGTCAAATCTTCTCATTCTCGATGATGTCCCTGAAGGTCATGAGGATCCTGCACGTGGCGCCCCATATCCTGTCGCCATTGTAATGGAAGGAGGTCCAACCGTCTCCCCGCTGCCGCGGAGCGAACTCCTCCCTCTTAAGCAGGCTGTAGGGAAGGAAGATGAGATAAGACACCTCCCGGGGGTTGGGGAAGAACTCGTAGGGATGAGGCATGACCCCCACAAAAGGAGAGATAACGAATCCGGAATACGTCCATGAATCGTCAAGCCTGCCGATGACCTTCACATCACCGGACCGGACGCCGACCTCTTCCTCGGCCTCCCTGAGGGCTGTGTGTTCGAAGTCCCTGTCCGTTGCCTCGAACATGCCTCCCGGGAACGAGACCTCACTTTTATGGTGCCGCACGGTGTCGGTGCGTTTCGTGAGCACACAGAAGACGTCCCCGTCCTGTTCAAAAAGCAGGAGCGCCGTCGCGGCCCTGAGCGAAGGGTCGCATGGTATCTGCCTCGGTCTGTGGGTCAGGAGACGGTCCCTGATGGTTTCGAGCATGGCCTATTGTAACGTGAAGACGTCCGCAAAAGCAACGAGGCAGCTTGCGCGCAGCCGGCCTTCGTCCGGCAATTCCTCGAGGGCACGATTCCCGCAACGGAGGCACCTCCGGCCAGTCATCCCGTGTCAGTATTATGACATCAATTCCGGCGGTCGGGGTCCGCGTTGAAGAGGAACATGATGCGTTTCCAGATGAGCAGCCTTTCCATGTCCATTATGACTTGAGGCGCCCTGGATCTTTCCATCCTTCCGTATCTCTCGCAGCTCTTGGCGAGAAGGTGAAAGCATTCCCGGATGGATTCGTTGATGTTCCCGCGGGTCTTGTGTGCTCCTGACATCCTGTCGATTCGGGCTTTCATGCCTACGATCACTGCAAGCTGTGTGCCAGATGGCTTCCGGAAAAACTATTTTACTCCGCGCCGTGTTTTGTGTAAGAATGAATGAAAGCAGCCACGATTACGGATACAACGACCCATGGGGCGTCTCTTCGGAGGGTTTGCGCGATGAAAAAACAGAAGGTGGGAACCCCGGACCTGCGGGACAAACTCGTGACCGAGACCGTCAAGAAGGTGATGACCCTTCTCAAGAGCAAGGGACAGGAACCGGACAAAGCCGCAGTCGAAAGAACGACGAACGAGGCCATAGATGATTTCGTCGCACAGTGGTACGAGGTTTCACTCGAGGCCATCGAACTCAGGGACGGCGAGGCCGATTTCGTTACCGATGACGAGCTTGACGACCCCGAACTCATCCATGAGGCGAAGCTCAGGGTCATAAAAGAACTCTACGAAGAACCCCCCGAAGATTTCTACGAGACCATAGCACAGAGTGCCATTACTTCCTAATAATAGCCGTCTTTCTTCTCGCGGTCTTCCTCTCCGTTGCCTTTCTTTTTCTCCATCGCTTCCGAGATCTCCGTAAGGCGCTTTTCCACGAGACGGTTGAGGGTGCCCTCAGGATAACTCCCGTCGGCCCCGAGTTCACCTGCCGGCATGCCGGTCAGGAGTTCAAGCCCCTCCTCCATGCGGTCAATCGTGTAAATGGAGAAAAGGCCTTTCTCCACGGCCTCGATCACGTCGTCGCTCAGCACCAGGTTCCGTGCGTTGCGTTTCGGGATCATCACTCCATGTGATCCGTCGAGACCACGCATCTTGCAGAGGTGGAAGAAGCCCTCTATCTTCTGGTTCACCCCGCCTATGGGTTGCACGTCCCCGTTCTGGTCCATGGAGCCTGTCACGGCGAAGGACTGCTTCAGCGGAACGCCGCTGATGGATGAAAGCAGCGCGTACAGCTCGGCACAGGTAGCGCTGTCACCTTCGACCATCTCGTAGAGCTGCTCGAAGGTGATCGAAGCGGAGAGGCTTATGGGCTTATTGACCGCGTATTTGCCGCCGAGGTAGCTCGTGATGATGAGGATGGCCTTCTCGTGGATCTTGCCGCTCATCTTCGTCTCGCGCTCCAGGTTGACGATCCCGGCCCTGCCCATGTAGGTCTTTGCGGTGATACGGGATGGTTTGCCGAAGGCGTAGTCGCCGATATCAAGGACGGCGAGGCCATTCACCTGTCCCACCTTCTCGCCTGCGGTGTTCACGATAAGAGTATCCTCAAGCATCATCTCCTGCAGTCTTTCCTCGATGCGGTTCACCCTGTAGATCTTCTCCTTGACGGCCCGCGTCACGTGCGAGGCGCTCACGACATCCATCCCTTCCTTCTTTGCCCAGTAATGAGATTCCCGTATGAGGTCGGCAATGTCGCCGAAGCGTGTCGAGAGCTTATCCTGGTGGTCGGCAAAACGCGAGCCCATCTCCACGAGCCGCGCCACAGCCGTCCTGTCGAAGGGGAGAAGGTTCTCATCTTTCTGACACTGGGCTACGTACAGCGCGTACTTGTCCGTGTTTTCCCGGTTCCTTTCCATCCGGCTGTCGAAATCGGCCTTCACCTTGAAAAGCTCCCGGGAGTCCTCGTCGTAGGCATGGAGAACGTAGTAGAGATAGGGGTTGCCCGTCAGGACGACCTTCACATTGAGGTGGATCGCCTCGGGCTTCAAACCTGCCGTGCTGATGAGGCGGTATTGCTCCAGAACGTCCTCGATGCGGATCTCCCCGTTCTTGAGGGCCCGCTTCAATGCCTCGTAAGAGAAGGCGTTTCTCAGGAGTTCAAGGGCGTCGATGACGAGATAGCCCCCGTTCGCCTTGTGCAGTGAGCCGGCCTTTATCATCGTGAAGTCCGTCGTCGCCATGCCGTACTGTACTTTGTACTCCATCCTGCCGAAGAGGTTGAGATAGGTCGGGTTGCTCTCGTACACCACGGGGGCTCCCTTGCTCTCCCCGTTGTTGACTATGACATTGACGGCATACCTGGCGAAAGAGGTCTCCGCCTTCGGGATCTTGAGGAAGGGCAGCGGCGAAGGAGCCTCCTCGGTGGCCTTGAAATCATCGAGATGAGTCAATATGTCCTCTTTCACGTCCTCGAGGTACTTGACGACCTTCTCCTGGTCCCCGTACTTCTTCTGGATGGCATCGACCATGGGGCCGACGATATCGAGGGCGACCATCCTGTCAAGGCGCATCACCATTTCGCCGACGATCTTCTCCGCCTCCCTGAGGATACGGACCACATCGTTCAGTTTCTCCTGGAAGAGACGCCCCGTTTCTTCGAGCTTCTTCCTCGCCTTGGCGTCGAGGGCCTCGAACTCCTCCTTCGACATCAGTTCCCCGTTCTCCTTGACGGGAACGATGAGGACCCCCGTCGGCCCCCGTTTTACCGTAAAGCCCCTCTCCTTTGCCTCGCTGTCGAGACGGGCCAAATACTCCTGCTGTTTCTGCTGGAACTCGTCGACGATCTTGCTCTTCTGCGTCTCGTATTCCTTTGATTCAAAGGCCTTCGGTATCTCGAGCTTGAGGATCTTGATCATCTCCTCGAGCTCCTTCTGGAACACGGCACCCCTGCCCGGCCCGAAGGAAAGGGCTATGGAGCTGTCGGGGTCCTTGAAGTTGTGGACGTAACACCAGTCAGCCGGGGCTTCTTCGTTGGCCGCCTTCTTCCTGAGCATGTACATCACCGTGGACATCTTCCCGGTGCCGCTCTCGCCGATGGCGAAGATGTTGAAACCGGCACTGTCCATGTTGAGACCGAAATCCAGGGAATTGAGGGCCTTTTCCTGGCCGATCGTCTGCGGCAATTCGACGACGGCATCGGTCCCGGCAAAGGCAAAGGAATCGGGATCGCACTTCTTGTAGAGTTCATCGGGCTTCAACTTTGTGATCACGGGCTGCCTCCTGATCGTGTACTGTCGACAAAGGTTCCGGTCCTGAAACGTTACATAAAAAATAACACCTCACAGCGAATAATCAACCCCGAACCAAAAAACGTTCAAGAGTTCAGAAGTTCAAGCGTTCAAGAGTGGGAAAAACAAGCGTACCCCGCCCTTCAGCCCCTTGAACCTTTGAACGTTTGAACCCTTGAACCGTTTTCTACCTCATCCAGCTTCCGCCGGTGACGCACAGGGTCTGGCCCGTCATGTATTCTCCCTCGTCGGAGGCAAGGAAGAGCGCGGCGTTCGCGACGTCTTCCGGGGTCCCCTTGCGGGGGTAGGGTATCTCGTCGAACATCCTGTCGATCTCATCCTGTGGATAGATGTGCGGGATGAACTCATTGAAGATGAAACTGGGCGCTATGGTGTTGGCCGTGATGCGGTGGGGGGCGACCTCCATGGCAAGGCATCTCGTGAAGGCCATGACACCCGCCTTCGCCGCCGCGTAATGGGCATGACCACCGGCAAGCCCGCGGAAACCGGCCACGGAGGTCACGCTTATAATGCGGCCTCCGTTCTGCCTGATCATCGCCGGCACGACGGCCCTGCAACAATGGAACGTACCCGTGAGGGTCGTCGCGAGCACGAGGTCCCAGACCTCGTCCGTGATGTCCACGACACGGGTGGGGCGGTTCGTTCCCGCGTTGTTGAAGAGTATGTCGACACGGCCAAAGGCTTGCAGTGTCACCTCCACGACGCGGTTCACGTCGGAGGTGCTTGTCACGTCGCACTTGAGGCCAAGTGTTCTTGCCCCGTATTCACCGGCTATCTGCTCCGCCACCGTCCTGGCCCGGTCGTCGTGAATGTCGGTAACAACCACCGCGGCGCCCTCCCGCGCCATCACCCGGGCCGTCGCCTGTCCAATGCCGGCGCCCGCGGCCGCAGTAAGAAGGGCAACTTTGTTCTTGAGTCTCATGGTCCCTGTTCTCCTTGAACCTAATGATACATAATCGGCGGGATGAGGCTCAAGGAAATAAAGACGGCTGCGGGTTGCGCGTTGCGAGTTCCGGGTTAAAGGCCAAAAAAGAACAGCAGTGAACCTTTACAGGTTATTTTTTTCCGACGTATGTGATATGGTATGAATGCTCACTTTAGGACATAGGGAGAACCGGGTGCCGAAGAAGAAACGTCGGGTGCGCAATATCATACTTCTCGCTTCAGTATCCTTTGTTATCTCTCTTGCGCTTTTTCTCTTTGATGTTCTTGCCACTTACGAGAACCGCTCCTTTGATCTCTTCTCCCGTTATCTCAACCCCGAACGGGCGTCGGACCGCATCGTCATCATCGAGATCGACCAGCAGTCGTTAGACGCGCTCAGCGCCGAGAGCATTAACTGGCCCTGGCCCCGGCAGGTCTACGCGCCCATCATCGAGTTTGCCTCACTGGCTGATGCCTTCCTCGTGGATATCCTTTTCACCGAACCCTCCTCTTACGGCCAGGAGGATGACATGATGCTGGGCGACGCCATCGCGAAGGCGTCCAATGTCTACCTGCCCTTCTTCCTGTCGATGAACGAGAAGGCCATGGCCCCGGAAGATATCGCGTACCTCAAGCGTTTTGCCGTTCCCGGAGGTCCGCCGCCAAAACCCGGATATCGTTCCGTCGTGACACCCATCGATGCGATACGCCACGGCGTGAAGGGTTCAGGAAATGTCGCCATCAGCCCCGACAGGGACGGGGTGTACCGCAGGGTACCTCTCGTATTCACCCTCGCGGAGATGACGCTCCCCAGTCTCACCTTCTCCTGGTTCACGGGCCGCGGGGACACGAAAATGGACTCCCGCGGACTCCTTCTGCGAGACAGGCGCCTGCCTCTGACGGAGGGGCGGCTCCTCCTGCGTTTTCCCAGCGGCGGGAAACCCTTTACGGTCATCCCTGCCATCGATGTCCTGAGCGCGTACCGCGGTGCAGACCCAAACGGCAGGGCCATGTCCCGGGACTTCTTCAAGGGGAAGGTCGTCTTCCTGGGGATGACGGCACCCGGCCTTCTGGACCTGAAGTCAACGCCGACAATGCCTGTCTCGACGGGTGTCCACATAAATGCCACGCTTTTTGAGAACCTCTACCTGAGTACCTTCATGCGCCCCGTTCCGGTGCTCTTTGTCGTCTTTTCAATGCTCCTCGTCTGCGTCTTCATCGCGGCCTTCGTACTCACTTTTCACACCATAGCGAAGAACCTCTCCGTCTTCGCGGCGGGCCTCGTTCTCATCCTGGCCGTGGCGGCGGCCCTCTTCTCCGGCCGGTACTACCTCCCGACGACCTATCTCGTGGTGACCCTCCTTATGAGCTTCATTCTCTCCGCCATCTTCAGCTACGCCCTCGAGGGGCGGGAAAGGCAGTTCATCAAGAGGACCTTTTCGCAGTACATGGACAAGACCATCGTGGAGCACGTCCTCCAGAACCCGGACATCGTCAGGCCCGGCGGCAAGAAGGCCAGGGTCACGGTGCTCTTCGCCGACATCGCCGGGTTTACCACCATCTCGGAGAGGAATTCCCCGGAGGACACGGCGCTCATGCTCCACCGGGTCCTGAACGAACTCACCGAGGTCGTCATCGATGAGAAAGGGGTGGTGGACAAGTACATCGGTGACTGCATCATGGCCTTCTGGGGTTCGCCTCTCGAAACACCGAAGGACGAGATCAACGCCTGCCGGAGCTCGCTCAGGTTCATCGACGCTATCGGCGGGATAAACGGGGTCTTCGAGCGGGAGGGCATCCCTCCCGTCGCCATACGGGTGGGTCTTCACACGGGAGACGCCATCGCGGGGAACATGGGAAGCGTGCGGCTTTTCGACTTCACCGTCGTCGGCGACACGGTGAACCTGGCATCACGCCTCGAATCGGTCAACAAGGTCTTCGGCACGAACATCATTGCCAGCGAACACACCGTCGCGAAGACTTACGATCTCTTCCTGTCGCGGAGCCTGGGTCCCATCGAGGTGAAGGGGAAATCGGAGCCCGTCGTGGTCCACGAGGTCCTCTGCGAGGCAGGTGACGCACCCGCCGCACTCAGAAGAAAGGTCGACCTTTATAACGAGGCATTCCAGACCTACAGGGAGCAGCGATTCACCGAGGCCGTGGAGCGTTTTGACGTTCTTCTCAAGGAATTCCCCCACGACGGACCGAGCGAATTCTACAGGAGACGGGCCGAATCCCTGGCGGGGAATTTTTCTTTGACAAAAGAATGGGATATTATTAGAATGACCGAAAAATGATGAAGAAAGCCATATTCCTATCATTGATAATGGTCTTTACGGCGACCGCCGCGCTGGCCGACACGGTCACGGTCATCACGAAAGAGAACGCGATCCGTGAGTATGCAAAGTTCTTCGCGCCCGTCAAGGCCAACGTGCGATATAACGACAGGTTGGAGGCCCTCTCCATGGAAGGCGACTGGTACAAGGTGAAGTGCGGCCCCTCCATCGGCTACATCCACAGGAGCGCCGTGGAGAAGAGGGTCGTCGCCGTTCCTGCCTCCTATTCGCGAAAGGGGTCCTCCGTCAGCGAGAGCGAGGCGGCGCTCGCCGGGAAGGGATTCAACCCGCAGGTCGAGGCAACATACAAGAAACAGCATCCGGAAATGAAATTCGGTCTCGTTGACAGCGTCGAGCGCTATCCTGTTCCCGAACGGGACATCGCGCAGTTCATCGTAGCCGGGGGGTTGAGGCAGCCATGACAAAGAAATGCCTCGCGCTCCTGTGCGCCCCCTTTCTCCTGGCAGCGCTCGCCTCATGCGACACCAGCAGCTTCGGCAATATCTCGCAGCACATCGGCACGGCGATGACCGTGGTGGACCAGACGTCCAAGGCCGCCCGTCCCATCTCCGACGAAGAGGAATACTATGTCGGCCGCGCCGTGGCCGCAAAAATACTCGGGTCCTATCAATTGACAACGAACGCGCAGCTCACGCGCTACGTAAATCTCATCGGAAGGACGGTAGCCCTCAATTCCGACAAACCCTATACCTACGGTGGGTACCATTTCGCCATCCTGGAGACGAACGAGATAAACGCCTTCGCTGCCCCGGGCGGAACTATCTTCATCACGAGCGGCATGATACGGACGACGGCAAGCGAGGATGAGCTGGCCGCGGTACTCGCCCATGAGGCCGCGCACATAAGCAAGCGCGACGGCATAGCCGCGATCAAGAGCGCGCGCTGGACGGAGGCGCTCACCGTCATCGGCACCACGGCGGCGCGCAACTACACCTCCGGTGAGGTCTCCCAGCTGGTCAGCCTCTTCGAGGGCAGCATCGATGACGTCTTCAAGACCCTCGTCGTCAACGGGTACGGCCGGTCACAGGAATACGCGGCGGACGAATCCGCCGTGCAGACCCTCGCGAAGTGCGGGTACGATCCCCGGGCCCTCCTGTCTTTCCTCAAACGGCTCGAGCAAAGGAGCGGATCGTCGGGGGGCGGCATCACGGCGACACATCCCGCCACCGCGGACAGGATAGAGAACATCTCCGGCAAGATACCCTCCACCGCACAGATCCACCCCAGGGCCATTGAGGCCCGCGCGGTAAGATACGGCGCCGCCGTTCGTTAAGACTGCGGTGTCTTTGACCTCAAGAACCAAAAGAGCATAACCATTGGCGAAGAGAGGTGTTCCATGAAGTACCTCATGATCATTGCCCTCTTGCTGGCACCGCTCTCATCCTTCGGGGCGAAGGCGCAGTGCCCGCGATACAGTGTAACCATGACGGGGACAGCAGCGCACATGGGAGTCAGCTACACGGAACGCGTCGAAGCCTACAAGGTCGGAGGCGGGGCGGGTTACAACGGACGGTGGAAGGTCGAGCTTTTTGAGCAGATCATAACCTATCCCTGGCAGCTGGGCATGGCGATGACCACCAATGACGTCCATGATCTGGGAAACGGGATCAGGATGCAGTCAACATGTACCGTTGGGGGAAACGTCGTGCACTGCCGCAGTGTTTCCGACACCATGTTCCTGGAGGTCATAAACAACAGGGTACGCATGGAGAGGACCGTACCATGGCACGGCCAGGTCACTGGCAGTACCATGACCTGGAAGTTCCACCTCGAGAGCCCCACCGAACCGGTCCTGAGCGGGGTCATTGCCGAGGGGCCGAAGGAACCCATAGAGCTCACCATCGTTTTCCCCGCCGACAGGACCCGTGTTGTCTACAGTTCCCAGCAGCCGCCGACACTGGAGCTCAAGCTGCGGGCGAAGACAAAACCCGAGCAGTATGCCGAGTCCATCGAATGGACCCTTCCCGAAATGGAGGGCGTGACGCGCAGGGTGATCCAGGGAGCTCCCAGAGGAAGCGTTCTCGATGTCATTTACGAAAAGATGCCGGAAGACAACAACCAGTTCGGCAAGAAAAAGGTGACGGCGACCCTGAAGGTGGGTATCTGCACCGCAACGGAGAGCCGGGAGGTCCAGTTCTTCTACCCCCGGGACCTGAAGAACAATCCCGGCGGGCAATACCCCAACTGGTTCTACTACTGGAAACAGACCCCGGCGGCGAAACCCCGCGGGCAACTGGTCAATATAGAATACGGGGGGAGCATCTACGGTGAGTGCATACACCCCTCGGTTCCCGCCCAATATACGCCCGGCGCGGGGCATGCGACCATCCACGTGTGCAATCTCGCCAAACTCGGGTCCCAGTTCCAGAACCGTTTTCCGGTCTTAAGTCTTCAGCCGCCCTACCACCTGGGCTGGGAAACGAGCAGGAACATAGACACCTTCGCCAAGGCCGTCATCCACGAGTTCGTGCACTGGCAGTGCTATCATAATTTCAGGTACGGCAAGAGCCTGCCGGCCATCCAGGCGGCGGACACCGACGCTGACGGCCTGCCCGACACTGTCGAGCCCCAGTACGGTTTTGACCCCTCAATGCGCCAAACCCACATGTCCACCCATCCGGAGCTGAAGAAGATAAAATATGATGAGGAATGGCTCGCCTACATGTCCATGTCCGAGATCCCCATGGGCAAGTACAACGAGCACGATTGGGCAAGGCCGGGAAATCAGTGGCCGTGAAAAAGAAGGTTCAAGGGTAGAAACGGTTTCAAGTCTCAGGTGGTGAAGGCTCCCGTAAAGGCTCCAATCCTCAAGAGTCTGACAGGACAGGAGACCCGGGTAGTGCCGACCAGGGCAGACCAGCGCATGGTCTTTCACCTGAACCCTGGAGCTTTTTCTGCTCTTGAACCTTTGAACTCTTGAACCCTTGAACGGTTTTAAGGGGTTTTTGTTTGAAAAATCCCCGTTTGCGCACTAGACTAATAGACCGAACACATCGATCAAGGGTAAGGGGAGTAGTTATGAAACGGGTAAAGTCTGTTGTTGTCTTCGTCATCGTTTTTGTCCTTTGTCTGGGCGTCACAGCTCATGCGACAGAAAAACCCCGGGCGTTCAAGTTCGGGACCATTCCGGTGCTTCAGGCGCTGCCGCTCTTTGTCGCGGCGGAGAAGGGGTTCTTCAAGGAGCAGGGGCTGAATGTCGATATCGTCCTCTTCAACTCGGCGATGGAGAAGGACATTGCCTTCACGTCGGGACAGATAGCGGGATACTTCGGCGACATCATGACCCCGACCGTCCTCGTCGCCAACGGGACGAAGATCAAGATGGTGGCCGTGAACTTCAACACAACCGCGGACCGGCGCATGTTCGCCGTCCTCGCCTCATCAAGGGCAAAGGAGCAGGACCTCTCGTCCGTCGCGCGCGCGGGCATAGCTACGGGCTCCAACACCATTGCGGAATATCTCATCATCCGCCTCCTGGCGGACAAGAAGGTTCCCCGGGAATCCATCAAACTCGTGGATATCAAGAGCATACCCATCCGTCTCCAGATGCTCCTTTCGGGACAGGTAAGCGCGGCACTGCTGCCGGAGCCTCTGGCGACACTGGCGGAAACAAAGGGGGCGAAAGCGCTCGCTGACGACAGGGGCCATGGCATCTCGGCGACGGTCCTCGCCTTTCACACCGACTTCCTCGACAAGAACGCCGCTTCCGTCCGGTCGTTCCTCGCGGCCGTCGACAAGGCCTCGGCATACATAAGCCGGCACCCCGACGAAGTGCGGGCGATCATGAACAAGTCCTGCAAGGTACCGGAGGCACTCCAGAGCTCTTTCCCCATACCGCGCTTCCCGAAAGTACACGCACCCTCCGAGTCCCAGGTCATGGATGTCTACCGGTGGCTTAAGGAAAAGAAGATCGTAAAGAAGGACCTCACGTACAAAGACCTGGTGGCAGATGGGTACATCCGGTAAGTTCCTCGCCATCGAGGGACTGGGCAAGACCTTTCAGAACGAGAATGATTCGAAGACGGTCCTTGAGGGGGTCGACCTCGAACTGGCCTTTCGCGACTGCCTTGCCATCGTCGGCCCTTCGGGGTGCGGCAAGACCACCCTTCTGCTTGCCATCGCGGGGCTCATCCCACCGACAGCGGGAGCCATCACCTTCAGGGACGGACCGCTCGCCGCCCCGGAACGCAGGATCGCCCTCGTCCTCCAGCATTACGGACTCTTTCCGTGGAAGACCGTGGGCGCCAACATCGCTCTCGGGGCCCGTCTCCAGCACATCGACGTGCCCGAAAAGAGACTGCGCTCCGTCAAGAGGGAACTCGATATCGAGGGTCTCGACCATCTCTACCCGGCGCAGCTCAGCGGGGGCCAGCGCCAGCGTGTCGCGCTGGCAAGGGCGCTGCTTCTCAACCCCCTGCTCCTTCTTCTCGACGAACCCTTTGCCGCCATCGACACCGTCACGCGGGAGCGGCTCCAGAACAACCTCCTCGACGTGTTCGCGCAGCGGAGGTTCAGTTTCATTATCGTCACGCACAACATCGAAGAGGCGGTATTCCTGGGAAGAAGGATCGTCGTCCTCGACGGTAACAACCGCGGGATAAAGACGATCATGGACAATCCCGGGATGGGAGACCCGCAATACCGCAACGACCCGGTCTTCTTCGAGCGCACCACCGAGCTCAGGGGCATCCTGGAGGGTCTCGAATGAAGAGGCGGGCCATCGGCGTTTACGCCGCCACCATTCTTATCATCTATTTCGCATGGTACGCCCTTTCCCTCATGCTCGGCAGCAACATCCTCCCCGACCCTTTCCGGGTGTTCATCCGCGGCTTCGAGGAAATAGCGACGACCGCTTTCTGGGTCCATGTTGAGGCGAGCCTCCTGAGGCTCCTCGCGGCACTCTTCTTCGCTTTCATCCTCGCCGTGCCGGCGGGTCTTGTCCTCGGGAGCAACGAAAGGCTTGACGGACTCTTCGCGCCGCTCATCTACCTCGGCTACCCCATCCCCAAGGTGGTCCTCATGCCTGTCATCTTCGTCCTTTTCGGCCTCGGGGACCTGGGCAAAGTCGTCCTCATCACCATGATCATATTCTTCCAGCTCCTTATCACCACCCGTGACAGCGCGCGCAAGATCGACCGGGAGATCACCTACTCGCTCCGGTCGCTGGGAGGAGGCAGGCTCGACTACTTCTTCCATGTCGTCTGGCCGGTCAGCCTGCCCGGGATATTCACATCGCTTCGCATCGGCGTGGGGACCGCGGTGGCGGTCCTCTTTCTCGTCGAATCCATCGCAACGAGCGAGGGCCTCGGATTCTACATCATTGACTCCTGGGGACGCGCCGAGTATGCCACCATGTTCGTGGGGATCATAGCCCTCTCGATCATCGGCATCGTCATGTACGAGATATTCGAGCTTCTTGAAAGGAAATTCTGCAAATGGAAAAGCCTGTAGACAGGAAATACCCTTCGGTGCGCGCGGTGTCGGAAGCGGAGCGCATCGGCATGGTGAAGGAGATGTTCTCCACCATCACGGGCAAGTACGACTTTCTCAATCACTTCCTGAGCCTGCGCCGCGATATAGCGTGGCGCCGTTTCACCGTGAAGAAGATGCGCTTCTTCAAGACCATGCGGTTTCTCGATGTCGCCTGCGGCACAGCCGACCTTTCCATCGACGCTGCGATGAAATACGGCGGGATAAGCGTCACCGGCGCCGATTTCGTCTTCGAGATGCTGGAACACGGAAAGGTGAAGGTCGAAAAGAAGGGGCTCGACCGTCGCATCACCCTCATGCAGGGCGACGCCCTCGAACTTCCTTTTCGAGACAACTCCTTCGACGTTGTCGGCATCGCCTTCGGTATCAGGAACATCCCTGACCGCGAAAGGGCCCTGAAGGAGATGCTTCGCGTCACCGTCCCCGGGGGCGCCGTGATGGTCCTCGAAATGACCTTCATACAGAACCCGCTGTTCAAACTGGTCTACCACGTCTATCTCAATCATATCCTCCCGCGGCTGGCGAAACGGTTCTCTCCCAACCCCGCTGCGTATCACTACCTCGCCGATTCGATCATGAACTTCCCTCAACCCGACGCTTTTGCGGCCATGATGGAAAAGACCGGCATGGTCAACGTGACGAAGCATCCCCTCACCTTCGGCGTCACCTACCTCCACGTGGGCGTCAAACCGGAAGGCCTGTGATGGCGGGCGGCACCCTGAAGGCGTGGGTCCAGGCGAGCAGGATGCCTTTCTTCGTGGCCACCTTCATACCCCTTTTCATCGGCTGGTCGATGGCCGTCAGGGCAACGGGCGCCGTCAGGCCCGGGCGCTTCCTCATTGTCCTTCTCGGCTCGCTCATCGTCCACCTCATAACAAACCTGGCCAACGACTACTTCGACCACCTCGTGGGGACCGATGCCGGGGAGTCGATCGGAGGCTCCCGTGTCATTCAGGAGGGTAAGATCAGCCCGCAGGTGATGCTGAGGGTGATAATCGTCCTTTACGTCATCGCCTTCTTTATTGCCTACATCATCGTCTTTCACTTCGGGCTCCACCTCCTCGCCATCCCCATCCTCTTCTCCGCCTTCAGCAGTTACTTCTACGTCGCCCCCCCTATACGGTACGGTTATCACGGGCTGGGCGAACTCTTCGTGGGGATCAACATGGGTCCTGTCATGGTCGCGGGGACATACTGGGTCGTGGCGGGCGCCCCCGCGCTCGAACCTCTTCTCGTTTCCATACCCGTCGGGATCATGGTGGCCTCCATCCTCTATTACCAGAGCCTCCCGGACATGAAGACCGACGAGGCCTCCGGGAAGATGACCCTCGCCGTCAGACTCGGCAGAAAAGGCGCCTTCCGGGGGCTGATCGCCTTCTTCATCCTCATCTACGCGAGCATCCTCTGGCTCATCCTCATGGGGATCCTGTCGCCCTGGGCGCTTGCGTCGATCGTCAGCGCGCTCCTCGCCATCAAACTCATCCGTATCGTTCTGAGGACGAGCGACTGGGTCCTTCTCGACCTCCACGGCAAGTACATCAGAATGGTCTATTTCATCTGTGGCCTGTCGATCATAGCGGGAATCCTGGGGACCTAGCGCACGGGTCGGCGCTGCGCGCCTACGGGCAAACGGGCATACGGGGAAGGGCAAGACCGTTCCATCTTATGCGTTACGGAAATGTCCGGGGTTCCCGTCAGAGGCCTTTCCTCGCGTGCCCGTAGGCGTTTCATTTGACATTTTCCCGCGACGGAAATTACAATAGGGACATCGTCAAGGAAACTTGGAACAAAAAAACAGCCAGGGAGGGCTCTATGTCTTCGAGACAGGTATTCTTCGTCATTCTTGCATCCATGTTTCTCGTCACAGCGTGCGGAACTGCTCTTAATGCGGTGCAACTGCCGGAAAAGCAGGTGCCGGCGGCAGTCGAAAAAGCGGGAAAGGTCGTTCCCATCCCGAAGATAGGGGTAACGATGATGAAGGCCCAGCCTGAAACCTACTCGGGCGCATGTCCCACCGTCATCACATTCAAAGGGCATATAGCCGCCGCGGGCATGATCAGTGCTTCAAAACCGGTCACGGTGAAGTATGTCTTTGTCCGGAGCGACGGCGTTACCGGGCCGGAGCAGACGGTGACCTTCACGAAACAGGGCGCCCAGACGGTCTCCAACACCTGGCATATTGGAGGCCCCGGTTTTTCCACCTCGGGGTGGCAGGCGATCAGGATCATCTCGCCGGATCCGAAGGAATCCAAGAAGGCCAACTTTACGCTGAACTGCAACTAGCATCAGGCAACATTCTGCGGTACACGTGCAGGGGAAAAGGAACAGGACAAAGCCGGGGGGGTTCCCGCGACCGGCAGGCTCATTCCTGTCCCGCGACAGCGGCGTCTCTATCTCCAGTGCGGCGGCACTTTGCCGGTACACTCCGTGCCGCTCGCCTGGCATGTCTCGATGCCCTTTTCCGTCCTGCACTTCCATTTGCAGACCTTGCCTTCCGACTTTTCGGTGTAAATCCCCTCCTGCCCGGAGAAGCGTCCCGCAGGCGCGATCCTCTGGCAGAAGATGGTGCCGCCGCGGTCTTTGCCACAATTGTACTTCTTCATCGTCTGCTGCACCGAGGCCTGGCCGGCCGCGTGACAGGGCACGATCAGGATGGGCAGCGAACATACGAGAATGGCAAGGCAATAACGAACGGCTCTCATGGCTTCCTCCTTCTCCATCATTGTTGCAGAGGGAATTATATCAAGTCGAAGCGATACGCACAACTGTCCGGTCCGTCATGGTCTTAATCCCCTGGAGTGAAATCCCGTTCTCTTGCCTGTATGCCCGTCATCCCTTGTCATTCATTCATTGACACCGTCTTGGCCGAAGTGATATAAGCGATACGTATATGGGCACGGCACCGCCCCCTTCAGGCGAACGGTTCTTCATGACGACTCATCGCATCGAGAGTCTGTCGGACTGCATCTTTGCCTTCTCAATGACGCTCCTCGTCATGACCTTCACATTTCCCAGCGCGGGGTCTCCGGATGAAGTGGAGGTGGTCCGTGTATTCCTGAAAGAGATTGCGAAGTTTGACCGTTACGTCCTCACCTTCGCCCTGCTGGCAATTCTGTGGATCACTCATCATCAACAGTTCCACCACATAAAGAGGACGGACCGCCGTTTTCTCTGGATACAGATAGCGATCCTGATGTTCGTTGTCATGGTGCCCTTCACTGCCGCCTGGATGGCGGCCCACAGTCACCTCCACATCACGAATCTCGTCTTTGACGTGAATCTCTTTATCCTCGGGCTTCTCTTTCTTTTGAGCTGGTTCTACGCGACCCACAGGACGAGGCTCGTGGACGACAACATAGACAGAAAGGTCGTAGCCCGGGGTATGGCGCGATCGCTCCTCGCGTGTTCCGTCGCAGTCCTGGCCATGGCCCTATCCTTCTACCACCCCGGATGGAGCAACTACGCCTTCATTTTAACCCCATTGCTCCTCTTTCTGAAACCCCTTCGGGACACAGCGAAATAGACGAGGTCCATAGTCGCCCGCAATCGAAGAGATGCGAATCTCCGCGTCCTCACTCACCCCCTCCGCCGCCCCTGCCCATACCGCCGGAATAGCTCAATCCCGCACCTATGGCCTCGGAGGCGACGCGGTAGCTCCCGATGAGGAACACGATGGCCGGGATGCTCAACACCGAAGGCGCCAGGACGGTCGCGATGAAAAGCCGGAACACAAACCCGTACATCTCTCCCGCGACCGGAAAAACACCGGAATCCACGAGCGAATCGATGTTGCTGAACAGATAGGCCTCGATCATCCCGCCCGCGAGGCCCCCGCTCATGAAAAGATCGTAGGCCATGGCGAGGACGTTGAGGACGTTGACCGCCACGACGGGGGTCAACGCGATGGCGAAGGCCCTGACGATGCCCTGAAAGAACACTTCACGCCGGGAGTCGAAGGCCATGGTGATGATGGAATACGGAAAGGTGACGCAGAATACGGCAGCCCTTACGGCGGCGGCAATGATGACCCCCGTGAAGGTGAACACGAGGAGAGTGTGAAAGAGAAACCCCGTGATGGCCCCCATGTGGCTCAGCACCAACTCACGGACGGTCTCAAGAACGAACACCATGCTTGAGGTATCCACGTTCACCCCGATGCCGCAGGTGATGACTGCCATGTATTCCGATGCCACATAGCTTATCATCATCATGAACGCGCCCAGGGCAGGATGGAAAAGGGCAAGACAGGATGAGGGAGGGATGAGGGGCAGAAGAAAGATGAGCTGTGCCAGCCGCACCTTTATGGCATCCACCCACTTGATCTTCACACCAGTAAGGGGAGAGGCCTCCTTGATATTTGTCAGCTTTTCCGAAAGCTCCCCGGAACCCATCTCCTTTCCCAACTTCGCCTTCACGGCCTTGAGGTTGTCAAACACCTTCTCGTTGCCCGCCTGCGCGAATCCGGCAGATATGACCATCCGAGGGAATGTTCCGATGAATGTACCGGCCTTGCCGTCGGTTCCGCCCAGGAATGGAAGGGGTGTGCAGAGCGCGCAGATGATCATGAATCTGCCGGTCTGGTCCTTGAGATAGGGGATAATGTTCTCGTAGCCTTTCCTGTAAAGGGTGACGATCGTCCGCATGCTCCCCATGAAGAAGGCGATGGCGGTGACAACGGCGGCCGCCTGTTCCTCGACCTGTATCACAAGCTTCGCTGACTGCGCGAGTAGGTCCGTCGGGTTCACGGGACAAGCCCCGATGTCCTCTTATTGTTCATACAGGATATATAGCATCGAGAACGACAGATTCCCGGCCGGCGCCAGACCGGGAGCCGTGGAAGCCGGCGGAACGAACCACCGGTCCCCGGCATGGGACTTCCAGGAGGTGCGGCTCTCTCCCGGTACGCTATCGTCTCAGAGTGAAGGAGCGCGGGGGATTCCCCGGGTGCGTTTCGCCTCCCTGCCACTTTCGCTTCACGATCACCGTCTTGCCGTCGTCGTTCCATTGAACATGGAAAGGGTACAGGGTACCCTGAAGCTCATTGTTGTTCGAGCCGATGGTGAAGGTGGCCTTGGCCGTGATGGAGCCCACCGCCTGCGATACTCTCATGTCCTGGAGGTACTGGTTTATGATCGCCGGGCTGCCGAATGTGAGAATGACGGAAACGGTGCTGCCCGATATCGAGCCGGAAACCGGGATCCCGCCCCCGGGTGTCTGCATGGTGCCGCTGACGCTGGAGCCGGACTGGCTCAGGCTCATCTTTCCATTGAACCTGCCCTTGGAATCGACGGCGTTCCACGTCCCGCTGAGCGAAAACTGATTTGCGGGAAGCTTCGCCGCCGTGTACGCCCTGCCCACGGGGACCTTCGTGTCCGGCTTCGTCGGGGAGGCGCCGGTCGATGTGCCGGGTTTGTCGCTTCCGCCAAGGATCGCCGCCATTAGATCACCGAGGGGGTCGGGCTTCTCCCCCTTCTTCACTATCGTTACGGTGTGGAAGGCCTGGGCCAGCTTGACCGGTTTCGGCTGGTACTTCATCCACAGCTCCGCGGTCACGTTATACGTGCCGGGAGCGCTTGCCGGCAGGGCGATGGATTCCCTGTAGTTGTATCTTCTGCCGTTGACCACCCAGCTGTAGTAGAGCGCCGATGCCGGCACGTTCGTGTCACCGACGCTGGCATTGAGATCGATCCTGTCTCCCACTTCAACGGACGACGGCCCACTGACGGAGACAGACCCTTTTGCGGGGTCCGGACCGGCTGCGACGAATGCATGGGACGCGTCCCCCGCCCTCACCCACTTGCCGCCGACCGCCTGCCAGACGACGGCGCGGACGGTGTTCCGGCCGGCCTGTGTCACCTTCAGAGACTGCGTTTCACCGTTGCCTCCGAACTTCATACCGTTCACCGACCAGCCGAAGGTGTACGTCGCCTCCTTGTCGCTGTCGCTGAGTTGTTTTATCTGCGCCCTCAACATCACATCGTCGCCCACCTTGCTCTCCCCGGGGCCGCTCAGGCTCACGGTGATCCTCCGCGCTTCGGCGACGATCTTGTGGACGGCCTCTCCGACAAGCATATTCCCCACGCCAGGGCGGTGCACGTAGACGACGATGCTCACCACGTAGGTACCCGGATGGACCATGGTCCGTTTGAATTTGGCGGTGGAGGCAAGCACCGTGTTATCGCCGACAAGGCGCCACGCGTACTTGAGGGCGGGCTTGATGGACTCCGTGGCCTCCACCTCGGCCTCGAGCTCGACGACATCGCCGGTGAAGGCCTGTCCTGCCCCCTTGACCCTGACCGTGATCCGCGGCTTGAGATTGAAATTGCACGGGACCGGTGTCGCGGCGCTCTTCTCGTCCTTTGGTTTCACCGTGATCTTCCGTGTCTCCTCCGCGAACCCCTCGGCCTCGGCGGTGAGGGTGTATGTCCCCGGGGGGACCTTCTCGAAGAGGGCATCGCCCGCTTCGCCCGTAGTCTCGGGGGACCGGGACGACATGCGGACCTTCGCGTCCACAACAGGTATGGAACCCGACCTCACCGTGGCGACGACGCTGCTCAGGATCGGCTCCAGTGTCACGGAGTACCTGTCGTCCCTCATCGGCGCGAGTTCCGCGGTGTCCGAAAAGGTCAGGTACCCTTCCGCCGTCACCCGGACCGCGTATTTTGCCGGCTTGACCCCCTTTGCCGTGACGGAACCATCCATCCCGGTCGTCCCGCTGTACCTCGTCTCATGTGTCAACGTCACCCGCGCGCCGCTCACGGGTTTGCCGTAGCTGTCCCTGACCTCGATCCTCATCGCCTTCAGATTGGCCTTCGTCTTTTCTACAAGCTCCTCGTTTGCCTCCGCGAGGTCTTTCTTTGTGATCCCCTCATCGGAAGAAAAGGCGTTATAGCCCTGATGCTTGCGCATCAGCTCTCCCCAGCTTTCCGTCTTTATGCCGTTCCACGCGCTGTTGCCGAAATCCTTGAAACTTCCCTCGGAACCTCCATGCGCCCAGAGGTCGAAGGAGTATGGTGCGCCGTCGATAACGACAACAGGCGCGACATGGTTGATGTTGACGTCGAAGATGTAACCCCGGTTCAACGCCTGCCAGCCGTCCTTGTATCCCACAACGGAATGTATCTGGCCGGCATCGAACCCAGCCCCCTTCAGGCTTGCCGTGACGGCGTCGTTGAGATAGCCGCACGTGGCCGCTTCGCTGTTGCCGTATTTCAGCGACGCTCCGATTCGGCCAATAAGAGACGTGTTGACGGTGATACCCTTTCTGTCCAGCTCCTTTGCCACCTCGGCAGCAACAAAGCGCGCCTTCTGAAGCTCGTCCGCCGGCGCTCTTGACCGGAGTTGCTCTCCGAACTTCTTCCAATCGTCGACGGTCGGAACCGAGTTCTTCGTACCCTGTGTATCCGGCGCCGGATACCCGTGGTCCTTGCGGGTATCGCTCGGCAAGGGTCTTTCGGCGCGGGACAATCCCGGTATGATCAGGATTAGAAATGTGATGCAGATGGTGAAGGCGATGAAATATCTCAGAGTCTTCGCGGCGTTCCTTCTGTGGCGGCTATTCATTGCTCGGCTCCTTCTCGCGGCGTGTCTCCTGATCGCCGTCTCAATGCTTCGATCAAGGGGAATCTATATCGGTAGAGCGTCAAGACCTCAACGGGGCGCCGATCGATGCGGCCAGACGACCACAGGGTCGCGGGCAGAAAGGAACATAACATGCGAACAAGACGGTCTGGGCCGGAGAGGATTCCGGCAGCCCCGGACACAATTATTTAACCTACACGTCGGAATCCGTCAATATTATCCCTTTCACTCCCCGCGACGCCTTGATCTGCCTGCATTCTTTTTCATCCGGTGCGTGTACTATTCTTCGACCGAATATGCTAGGCTCTTTATCAGTATGGCCTCGACAACCCGGACAGGCGGGGTTTTCCGCTACAAAGTTGGGCAACTGCGCAGGTTTCATGTCCTATGGGTCGTTCCGGCTTTTCTTTTCCTTGCCGCTTGTTCGGTAGTCAAGGCGCCTTATTACGTCGTCAAGGGGACAATAAAGGGCGGCTATTATGCCGTTAAGGGAGCCTACGAGCTCACCTCGGGCACGACGAAGATCGTTTACACCATTGGAAAGTACACCTTCAAGATCACGAAAGCGCCGCTGGATTGGGCCTTCGCCAACGAAGACATCGAGGACATCGACGGTCTGCCGCCCAGGGAGGCGATCCGCAAGGGCCGGGTAAAGACTGCGCCGTATACGGTAAAGGGAAAAAGATACTATCCCATGTCCGTGGAACAGGCGAAGTCCTACGATGAGACGGGAATAGCCTCATGGTACGGCTACGAGGCCCTGCGCCACAATCCCTCGCGCATGACCGCCAACGGAGAGGTGTTCGACCCGAAGCAAATGACGGCGGCGCACAAATACCTGCCGCTCCCGACCCACGTGAAGGTCACGAACCTCGAGAACAACCGTTCCGTCATCGTGAGGGTCAACGACAGGGGACCCTTTCCGAGCGATAACAACCCCTCGTCAGGACAAAGGATCATTGACCTGTCCGCTGGCGCCGCGAAAAAACTCGGGTTCTACAACAAAGGGCTGGCACGGGTACGGGTCGAAACGATAGAACTGGAAAGGGAGGGCTGACCTCCCGGGAGGTCCTATTCCTGATGGATACCGGGTTCGATGGGCCGTCCCGTCCTGTAGGACACGCTCTTCATGGTTGCGATGAGAGTGCGGAGAGCGCCGTCATCTGAGTACACGTTGAAGACGTAAGCGGCCGTCCGCCGGTTCAGCGAGAGCGTGTCTCCCTCGACGACAAGTATTGCCTTCGGGTCGGGGCTTGCGTGGTAGGTGATGGAACAATCGAGGGCGACGCAGATGGTGTTCCTGTTGTTCCCCAGGACTGAAAAGGCAGCATCGGCGAGGGAGTAGATGACGGCCCCGTGAGGCCGCCCATAGAAGTTCATCATGCCGGGCTCAAGGGGCATGTGCATCCGGATCGTGGTATCCGTCAGGTCATCGAGAACGATGCCCAGGGACCGCGCGTATTCATCTTTCTCAAACTGCCTTCGTACGATCTCGAGATGCTCCTTCATCGCTCGCCACCTCCCGCGTCACGACAGCTCTCTCGTGCTCTCAAAGCGCATGTTCCTTCCCGTCAACGGGTCAGGGAAGGAAACGGACCGGGCCAGCAGCTTGAGGGGCCGCAGGATGTCATCGTTTCCCGCGGGCCCCGCGTCGGGATAGAACCTGTCGTTGATGATCGGGATGCCGAGAGCGGCCATATGCACCCGCAGCTGGTGTTTCCGGCCCGTTGCCGGGATGAGACGGTAGAGGGCTATATCTCCCTTGATCTCAATGACCTCGATGCGCGTTTCCGAGTTTGCCGGCCCCTCGACCTCCTCCATCCGAAAGAAGGGCCTGCCCTCCTTGAGGCGGCTGCGATGAACGAAAGGAAAGCTCATACCCGGAAGGGTCGGCGCAAGCGCCTCGTAGACCTTTTCAACCTTCTGCTCCTGGAAGAGCGACGCGTACCTGCCCCTGGTAGCGGGATCGTGGGAGAATATGACCACCCCCGCCGTTTCCCTGTCGATACGGTGAATGGGGACAAGGTGCTCAAGAGAGAGGTCCTTCTTCAGCCGGACGAGGAGGGTCTCCCGGAGAAACCTGCCCGAGGGCACCACGGGAAGGAAATGAGGCTTGTCGACTGCCAGGATGTGCTCGTCCCGGTAGAGGATCCTCTCCTCAAAGGGGATCGGGGCCTCCTCTTCCAGTTCACGGTAGTAGAAAACGTAGCTCCCACGGCGGCCGCGACTCTCCGGGCCCAAGGGATTGCCGGATTCGTCGACGACCCTGCCCCTTCTCATCCGCTCGATCCAGGTCTTCGCGTCTATTCTGGGGAAGCGTTCCCCGAGATACTCGAGTATGTTCCTGTCCTCCACTGAGGATATTCTGAGGCAGCTCGGCGCCACGCCTTCGATGGTGGGCAGAGGGGGCTTCAATTGAGGTCTCTCGTCTTCCTTCTCATATTCACGCCTTTCACCGGGGAAACGCACACTCACGGGTGGCTTCCGTCATGGCTTTCTGTTTCCCCATTGTACCACAGATCGTCATAACTGCCCAGAAAGCGCCAAAAAACCCCTTGTATAAGTTCACATTTGAATGGATAATGAGCAAAAGATGAAGGAGGCGCAAGCATTATGAACCATGTCATGCGATCCATATCCCTGTTTCTCGCTGCGTTCATTCTCCTTTCCGGGGTGGCCAACGCGCAATGGGTCTTTGTGGGAAGGAAGGCCCTGGGGAAGGTAAAGCAGCTAACCAGCGAGGTCACCGATAGTGCTTCGTCGCAGCCTGCCGATGCGTCAAGGAACATCCCCCGGCAGGGATACGACGCCGCCACCGTCCTTCTCGAAGCCCCCGCCGACAAGGTCTACAGCACCGCCGTGAGGGTGCTGCAGGCCAACAAGGACATCAGGATCAGCAGGAAGGATGACAGGGCCCTCAGCATCGAATTCATCGACGGCAGCATAGCCGCCGGGATGCAGGTGACCGCTCTCTCGGAGACGGTGAGCCAGATCCTCGTGGTATCGACATCGTCGGGAAAGCAGGACACATCCATCGTGCTCAAGGGAATACTGCGGGTCTGTAAAGAGATGGGCGCGCACTGCCAGCCGGCCGATTGACGGCAGGTCCACGGTGCGCAGGCGCCGGGGGTCCGGCCCCAGAGGGAGATTGTTGGCGCGCGCTCCGGAACAAACGATCTTTCACAGGTTGTATCTTTTGTGAAATTTCAGGTTGATTAGACGCCCTGTTTTAACATATCCTATCGTCGTTGAAAGGAGAGCACGGTGAATCTACAACAGGTGAAAGACATACTTGACGCGGACGTTATCGTCGGCAGCGATCAGCTGGAAATGGAAGTGAAGACGGCCTTCGGGGCCGACCTGATGAGCGACGTCCTGGCCTTTGCCAAGCCGGGAAGCCTTCTGCTCACGGGCCTTACAAATCCTCAGGTTATCCGTACGTCCGATGTCCTCGACATCGCAGCCATCATACTGGTGCGCGGAAAGCGCCCCTTACCGGAGACGATACAGCTTGCGGAGGAACTGCGAATACCCCTCTTATCAACGAAATACATCCTTTTTGAGTCCGTTGGCCGGCTCTATGCGAAGGGAATCCGCGGCTGCATAGAAAAGGTCGGCGACGCACGTGATCTCTCGTGAATCCCTGATATTTGAAAAGTCGTTTCCCGTGGAAGCGGGATTCGACTTTGCCGGGCGCGTCTCCGGCGAGGTCAAGGCCACCCTGACAGGCATGGGCCTCCCGAAAGAGACCGTCCGGAGAGTCTCCATAGTAACCTACGAGGCGGAGATGAACATCTGCTCCTACGCGGACCACGGCACGATAACGCTCCAGGTGAAGCCCAACTTCGTTATTGTCGAGGCCACGGACGAAGGCCAGGGCATAGAGGACATCGGACTGGCCATGAAGGAAGGCTACTCCACGGCCACTGACAAGATCCGCAGCATGGGCTTCGGGGCGGGAATGGGGCTGTCCAACATGAAGAAATTCTCGGACACTTTCCGCATCATCTCCGAGGTCGGCAAAGGCACCCACCTGAAGATGCTCTTACGCATTAGAAAGGACCAGAACAATTCGTGACCGTCCGGTTCATTCCAGGGACAGTCAACCACCATGATCGTCCTGCCTGATCACACCTGTGGGGTAATCGGTCCGAATCCGTCTTTCGAGCACCAAACACAGGGACCGCCTTCTTTTGACCTCCACGCCCCTAACGTTCTTCACGGAAGACGAAACAGACGACACCACCAGGGATGCTGCACTGGATACAGGGATCGAGCACGAGGAACTCGACTTGATAGAGAAGCCGCTCTCACTCGACGGGTTTCTCGGAAAGGTCCGCGAAGTGCTGGACAGGTAGGCATATCTGCCGGGCCTCTACCGGCAAGAGAGGTTTGATATTTTCGCAAATATGGGATATCCTGATGCGGACGATTTGTTTTGAGAAGGAAATGAGAACTACGTCGAAGTACTTTCCATGGATGCGGTAATTCCAAACGCCCGGCTCGGGTAGTATCACTATTTCCGGATACAATATCGGCCAGAACATATGATTAACGGGAGGTTCTTCTATGGCATTCGGAGGAGTTCAGGTGCCGCGCACTCTGTTATGCGTGAATGTCAGCCGTCTGGCGACGTTGCGGGCCGCGAGGGGAGGAAACGAACCCGACCCCGCCGAGGCGGCCAGAATATGCGCGAAAACCGGGTGCAACAGCATTGCGGTGCGTTTGCGTGAAGATAGGAGCCGCATACAGGACAGGGATGTTCTCGCGATACGGAAGGCAATACCGGAGAACGGGAAGGTCTATCTCGAGATCGCCCTCTCCGGCGAAATGATCGATTTCGCGAGAAGGGTGAGGCCCAGCCGGGTCACCATCGTGCCCGAGAACAAGGAAGATATGACAGCGCAAGGCGGGCTCGATGTGAGAAAGAACATGCTCGAGATCAGGAGCGCCGTCGACATATTTGATAGAGAAGAAATACCGGTATCCCTTTTCGTAGAACCCGAAATAGAGATGATCGACCTTTCGAAGGAATGCGGGGCACGGTTCATAGAGATCAATACCGGGACCTACAGCAATGCCACCGAGAAGACCGAGATCTACAGAGAGATCGACAGGATATACAGGGCATCGGAACGCGCCGCGGAGGTCAGGATAAGGATCAATGCCGGGTGTGGGCTCAATTACACGAACGTTGCGCCTCTCGTGCATGCGAAAGAGCTGCTGGAGGTCAACATCGGGCACGCGATAATCGAGCGGGCCGATTCCGTCGGGTTGTCGACGGCTGTTGAAGAAATGATGGCAATCCTGGACTAACGGGGAACTCTTCGCCGCGTACGCGCAGACATCAGGTGCCGGCAACGGTTTTTCATTGCCTGCAGCCTTCAATTCGGAGAGAATAGAAGGAAGAGGGAGGTGCGGGTATGGCGACATGGACGATCGACCCCGATCACGCGGTGGGTGAATTCACGGTGTACCATATGATGGTCACACCGGTCCACGGACAATTCAACACGGTACGCGGCCGGGTGCTCTTCGACCCTGCCGATCCGGGCAACGCTTCCGTCGAGGTGGAGATCGACGCGGCCGGCATCCACACGGGTGTCGAACGCAGGGACAACCACCTGAAAAGCGCTGATTTCTTCGATGTCGAAAGGTTTCCCGTGATATCTTTCAAGAGCACGGCCATCGAGGTTGTCGCACTCAACAACCTGAACATTGCCGGCGATCTGACAATGCATGGGATAACCCTTCCCGTTACCTTCAGCACACGGTTCCTCGGCCCCTCCATGTTCCATGACAACGAGCTGAACCGGACCTACACCACGTACGGTTTTCGCGCCGCCGCGTCCATCAAGCGCGAGGATTTCGGAATGTTCTGGAACGTTGAGATCGAAGACGGCGGTTTCATGGTGGGAAAGACGGTCGACATAGTCTTCAACGCGGAGATCGACCTCGAAGACTAGGACAGGATATTCTATACCTCACCCCCGGTCATTCCCGCATGACCGCGACCCAGACTACTCAATAAGAAAGCGGGGAACGTACCCTTTTTGAAATAACCTGTAGAACATACGAAGGGAACTCATCATGCGGCAATGTTTGACACTTCCTGCTGCAATTCTGGCGTTGTGCATCGTGGTCCCGCTGTTTTCCATCGGGCCCTATCGCCCCGCGGAACCTCTTCCGCCTGACATCGTGGACATGCACTGTCACATCGCGGGCATTGGCGCCGCGCTGAGCGAGGCAGAAGGGAAAGAGGTTGTACGGGGTTGTAGTCGCCTGTGGGTCAGTAAATGGATCTGATCCTGCCCGACCTCTTGTCCACGATCACCCTGTCGATGACCGTCTTGTTTCGATCCAGGATCTCGGCTTCAAAGTACCAATTCTTCTCGGTGATGTTTCCTGCCGCCAGCTTCTGCCCCGTTTCTGCAAGATAGACGTCAATTACCTGTTTTGCCTGCTCCACCGTCGACACAGGTTTCCTGACGCCATAAGGTCCCCATTGCATACCCGGGCAATAATGGCCGTAAGGCGAACCCCGATACATGCCTCTTCCCATGGGTTGCGCCACCGAGACCACAGGCAGCGTCAATATCACAAGAAAAAAAACGGTCAGGTATGCAATGCGCTTCAACATGCCATCTCCTTCGGGAGCAAGGCTGCGGCTTCGTTCCGCAACCTTGCTCCCGGATCAGTGCTTACCATGTGTTGCAGTAACCGCCGCCGTAACCACCTCTGTGGCCGGGACCGTGACCGCCGCGGCCCATCATCCAGCCGCCGCCGTAACCGCCGCCGAAACCGCGCCCGTAACCTGGTCCGTAACCCCTGTCAGAGAGGCCCTGCTTCCTGGCCGAGCTCTGTATCTTTGTCCTCAGATCGACCATCTCTTTCTGCAGGGTCGCTATCCGGTTCCAGTCCGGATTCTCCTTGGCATACTCGGTCTGGATCTCCGCCCTCTTTGCGATGAGTTCATCCCTTAACGGCAGGGTCTCCTTCTGGAAGTTCCTCAGGGCCTTGGTGTCCACCTGAGTACCGTACCCCGGTCCCGGGCCTCCTCCCCAGGCTGCATACGCCATACCGCCGAGGGAAAGTCCCATTGCCACAACCAATGCTGCTACCAGTACCTTCTTCATCTCAAACCTCCTTGTGTGTATGAATTTCATGTACACAGTATAAGGAAGGACTGTGAAGAGGTAAGGAAGACATTATGAAGAATTGTGAACCGCCTCCGCCGGGAAAAGGATCCTGAAAGATGCACCTTCTCCCGGCATGCTCGCCGCCGCTATGCTCGCACCATGGGCCTCCACCAGTTCTTTCACTATGGTAAGGCCGATCCCGAGACCTCCTCCCGGGCCGTGATAGAATCTCTCAAAGATAAAGGGAATATCCTCCTGCCTGATCCCCCTGCCGGTATCCGTGACGACGATCTCCAATCCGCCTTCCGCCGGTCCCACCCGGATCGAAACGCTCCCACCACCGGGGGTGGCCCTGAGGGCGTTGGCCAGAATGTTCAGGATGACCTGGCTCAACCGTTCGGGGTCCGCGTGGAGCCTGAACCCTTCTGGACACGTAAGTTCCATGGCCACACCCCTGTCCTGGGACTGCGCCCTGAACCTCTCCAGGATGTTCTGAAGGAAGGGCCGCACGTCCACCCATTGCCGATTGAGCGAGAGCAGGCTCGCCTCCGCCTTGCCCAGCTCCTCGATGGCGTCGACCATGTTCCCGAGTCTTCCCGTTTCCTCATAGAGAGACTGGAGACGGGCGGGATCGTTGGGTATCAGGCCGTCTATCAAACCCTCCAGTTCTCCGCGCATGACACTGAGCGGGGTCCGCAACTCGTGCGCCACGTCGCCGATCAGTTTCCTCCTCAACGCTTCCTGGGTCTCGAGGGCCTTTGCCATGAAGTTGAAGTTCTCCGCAAGTTCGCCGACCTCGTCGCGTCTTGAGACGGCCACCCGCTTCTGCAAATCGCCCCGACTGATGGCGGATGCCGCCACCGCCAGTTCCTTTACGGGACGGGTAAGGCGACGGGAGAAGAGAATACTCATAAGTACTGCGATCCCGCCGATGACAGCGATCGAGAGCACCAGGAACCCATTGGATCTTTGGAGAAACACGCCCTCCCTTACGGGACGCAATTGCCTGATCTGAAGGGTCCCGATCTGCTTTCCTGCAAGGAACAGGGGATAAGGAACGAATGCCCCGGCGCCGTCGGGCACATTGAACTGCGCCAGGGCCATCAATCTCCTTTTGACGAGGGGAGAGGCGCTCTCGATGGCGCTGCCCGTGTCGATCACGAGCTTTCCCTCCTTATCGGTAAGCCTCATCTCGAAACCGGACATCAAGGCCCGTATGGCCTCCTGGGCCTGAATATCGGTCTTCCATCCCCCGCTGCGCTCATAGGAGCCTTCCAGATCGGCCTGTATCAGGTAGACCTTGTCCTCGGCCTCGCCTTCCAGGTAGGCGTTGAAATCCCGGAGCATGAAATGCCTGAAGAGGATGGTGCTGACAAGGGCAATGGCTACGACGGCAAGGAGAAGCAAGAGGAACTTGAGCTGGAGGCTCCTAAGCATCCTTCCTTCCCGTGAACCGGTATCCAACGCCATAAATGGTGTGGATGAAGAGCGGATTCTGCGAATCGTCCTCGAGTTTCCTGCGGATGTTCTTGATGTGGGCATCGACGCTCCTCTCGTAACCTTCAAACTGGTAGCCAAGCGCCTTCTCCACCAGTTCGCTCCTCGTAAAGACCCTGTCCGGGGACCCTGCAAGGGTGAAGAGCAGTTTGAACTCAGTCGATGTGAGCCGCACGGGATCTCCCCTCAGCGTCGCCATGTAGGTCTGGCCGTCCAGAAGGAGGGACCCATTATTGAAGCTCATCGGCTCCGACCCAGAAAGGTCCCCTTTCTGAAACCTTTTCAGGACCGCCTTCACCCTGAACACAAGCTCCCTGGGGCTGAAAGGCTTTACCACGTAGTCATCGGCACCAAGAGCAAACCCCGCGACCCTTTCCTCCTCGGAAGACTTGGCCGTGAGCATTATTATGGGCATATCGGAGATCTCTTTCAATTGAAGACAGAGTTCCTCTCCGCTCATGTCGGGCAGCATCAGGTCCAGGATCACGATAAGCGGTCTTTCCTTCTTCGCCGCCTCCAACGCGTCCTTGCCCAACCCGGCGTGTACTACCCGGAACCCCGCTCCTTCCAGGTAGACCTTCACTATATGCGCTATCTTTGGATCGTCTTCCACGATGAGGATGGGGTAAAGCATACATCAAATGTACATCATGTACCTCCCGGATACAATGGGGCACAACCTCACACCCTCCGAACACCGGGCGATGCCGCTTCTTGGTTCCAGGAGGCCGATGGCACGTGGTATGGACATAC
>DBQU01000045.1 GCA_002305765.1 Deltaproteobacteria bacterium UBA1386 | reverse complement strand
GTGCTCGATACGGAAGGCGTGATAGAGGAAGAAGTCGCACAGCGGAAGGCTGTCTGCATCCTTCCCCGGCGGGACCCGTAAAGATCAACTTGAAGGCCGGCTTCACGAGCCGGCCTTTTTTTCGTGCCCGGGATCTTGTCGGGCCGCCGTGGCAGGGCCTTGCTTTCGCGGCTAATAGATACTAGCATAGAGTATAGCCGAGAGCGTCACATGGAACAGACGGATCAGACACTCACCGATTTTCTCCTTGATCCCCGAAACTATCCCGAGAGAACGCGTGCCGTCTCGCACGTGGAGACGCACATATCACACGTGTTCATCGGTGACAGGTTTGTTTACAAAGTGAAGAAAGCGGTGAATTTCGGTTTTCTCGATTTCTCGACGTTGAAGAAGCGCCGATTCTTCTGCGAACAGGAGGTGGTGCTCAATTCCCGTCTTGCAAAGGACATTTATCTCGGCGTTCAGCCCTTTTACAGGAGCCATGCCGGGTTCAGTTTTGCCCGGAAGGGACGGGGTCTGCCTGTGGAATACGCGGTAAGAATGAAGCGCATCCCCCTGGAGCGCCTGCTTTTCAAGCTGATCGGCGAAGGGCGGCCCCTGTATGGCTCGCTGGAAGACGTGGGCAGGACGCTGGCCCGCTTCCACGAGGACATCGTGCCGTACAGGGGGCGCGGGTTCGGAGGTGTCGAATCCATAGGCGCCGCCACGGAGGAGAATTTCGAGCAGATAAGGCCCTTCACGGCACTGACCGTCGGCAGGAAGACCCTCGCTTCGATCGCGCGGTATACCCGCGCGTTCATAGTCGACCACAGGGCCAGGTTTGCTGAGAGAAGGAGGAAGGGGTTCATCCGGGAAGGCCACGGGGACCTCCACTGTCAGCATGTCTGTCTGGAGCATCCTCCCGTCATATTCGACTGCATCGAGTTCAACAGGGGTTTCAGGGTCATCGATATCCTGGAGGACATCGCTTTTCTCTTCATGGACCTCGAATACCGGGGAAGGTTCGACCTGTCGGCGAGGCTCCACAAGGCCTATTTCGCACACCAGCCGAAGGCCCTCGATGAGGAACTGCTCCGGTTCTACAAGGTGTACCGCGCCGTCGTGCGGGGCAAGGTGGAGGGATTCGCCGCCAGGGGCGTGGAAGACAGGTCGCAAAGGGAAGGGGCTGTGGCGAGGGCCCGGGACTACTTCGGCCTTGCCGATCATTACATCAACCACTTCCAGAAGCCATTCAATCCGGTGGTCTTCATGGGTCTGTCGGGATCGGGCAAATCGACGATCGCGAGGGATTTCTCACCCAACGCCGTGATCCTCAGGTCGGACGAGATGAGGAAGGAGATAACGGGCGTGAGGAAGGGCAGGCACGCGTACAGTTCCTTTGGAGAAGGGATCTACACTCCCGAGCTCACCAACCGGATCTACCGCCTGATGCTGGACAGGGCGACCGAGCACGCCGGGATGGGAAAGAAGGTGATCGTCGACGCGACCTACCTCAGGGCGGAGCAAAGACGGGATTTCCATGAGACCTGTATCGAGAGGGGGCTTAATCCTTTCTTCATTCACTGCTTCGCCAGCGAGGCCGTCCTGAAGGAGAGGATCAGAAAGAGGATGGAGGCGGGTACGGATATCTCCGACGCGGACATCGCCGTGCTCGATCACCAGCTCGAACACCTTGAAGACCCGGAAGAGCTTCCTCGCTACCGCACTCTCCGCGTCAACACGGAGGACGCCATCCACAACATAGTCCACGCGCTGAGAGAGTTCCTGTAGGAACAGCGCCTCCCCGGGGGTGAAGGCCGGGGGTCTGGAAAAAGGGCCGCGGAAGTACTATACTCACATAAGCTCCGCTTCATGGAGGTGACATATGATGTTTGGCGTCGAGTACGAATGCAGGGACTGCGGCCGGGCCTTCCGGGTCGATGAAGAGGAGAAAAGGGAGCCGAGGTGCCCGGGCTGCGAAGGCGGGAATGTGACGATAAGACAGGCCCGTCCGCTGCCGCAGTGGATCATGCGCAAGAAAGAGGCCGCGCCGACCTGAAAGTAGAAAAGAGGGTGGCGTTGCCATTCGTGAAGATCTTTGATCAGGACGCGTCTCGCATGGAAATAAGGATCAGGAGAGTGGGTTCGAGAACCCTGACGGGCAACGTGTCGGGAAGGGTGAACACATACAGGGTCGATCAGGACGGCAGGGAATTTCTGCTTACCCGGACCTCCAACACGCTTGCGAGCAATATCGGCATTGCCGGGCAGAGGGGCATTCTCTACGTTGAGACCGAGGATAATAAGGTCCACCATCAAGTGGTGGCCCCGAGTGGGGCCTGCGGACTCAACACCGATGACGAGGTGGTTGAAGGGCTCTCGCCCCTCGCGCTTCGCGCGGTGCTCATGGTCGACAAGTGCGATGAGCCGGGCGAGATCACGATAACAAGGGAAGAATAACAGGGCGTTCCGATCGGACACGGGGAAACAGCACCTGCCCTCGAGTCCCCGATCGGGGCATGGCAGGCCCTGCAGAGGGAAGGAATATGGACGGAAAAGACTATTACGAGGTCCTCGAAATAAGCGTCGAGGCCACGGACAGGCAGGTCAAGGAGGCATATCGCAGGCTTGCGTTCCAGTATCACCCGGACAGAAACGGGTCGGACCCGGGTGCCGTGGAGCGGATGAAGAGCATAAACGAAGCGTATGCCGTTCTGTCCGACCCGGCCAAGAGACAGCGGTATGACAATCTGAGGCAAAGCTACGGCACCTCCGCCTACGACAGGTTCCGCGAGGGTTACTCCGAAAACGATATCTTCCGCGGGTCCGACATCAACCAGATCTTCGAGGAGATCTCACGGTCCTTCGGGTTCAGGGGTTTTGAAGACATCTTCAGAGAGGCGTACGGCAGCGGCTACCGGACCTTCGAGTTCAGGAACGGCGGTGTTTTCGGCAAAGGTTTCATATTCACGGGCCGCATGGGCGAGGGCGCCTTCGGGCCCGGCGCCAAGCAGGGAATCGGCTCCCGCGTTTTGGGAAAGCTTGCGGGTTACGCCCTGAAAAAGATGACGGGCATCGGGACCGACAACGGCGGCGACCGGTACGACTCCCTGCGGCTCACCACCGAGCAGGCGAAGAATGGCGGCAAAGTGCCGTATGCGGACAAGGGAAGCTCGCGAAACATTCTCATCAACGTCCCTCCCGGCGTCTCCCAGGGACAGACCATCCGCCTTAAGGGGATGGGATCCGGGGGCGGACCGTTCACGGCACCCGGAGATCTCTATCTGCACGTGGAGATCGCCAAACCTTTTATGCGGACGATCAGGAACCTTCTCAGGAAGAAGACGGATGGATTGAAGCCGTCGGGTCGCTGACCGGTTCTTCACGGGTACACGCAGCCGTTCCGAGCGGTCTTTTTCGCATGATGCCCCTTTCCTGGCGCCGGTAAGGGATCGGCCCCCATTTTTTGTGTTGTGTTTTTTCCGGACGGGGTGGTATCCTCAAAAAAATACAATGCCGGATAAGTCATAAGGGCACTGTATCATTCACTATTCAAAGAAAAGGGGGGTAGAGAAGACGCCAGTGGTCGTGTAGTCTGCGCAGTTCGTTCCCTGGGATTTCACTTATTCCGTCGCTGGTTGCATTGCGGTGCTTTCGTGTGCCTTCAACAGTACGTCTATATAAAAGCAAAAAGGGGGAGGAATGGAAGACACGAAGAAAACGAAACAGCAGCAAACGGGAGCGGGCCAGAAGGGGGGAAAAGGCAAGGCTGAGCGGGAAACAAATCCTTTCATCGATTCCATGACACTCATCAACAAGTCCTACGTGTACGAATTTGCCAGTGAGGCTTATTGCCGGGACCATGGGAGGACCAGGAGGGAGGTGGTCGGGAATTCAGTTACCCAGATCTGGGGCGAATCAAACTTCAAGTTCATCAAGACGCACCTGGACCGGTGTTTTGCCGGCAATGTCGTGCGCTATGAGAACTGGCTGGAATTTCCCGGCGAGGAACCGAAATTCTACCGCGTCACGTACTCTCCGTACTTCAACCCGGCAGGATATGTGACCCATGCGGTGGTGGCGTCCGAGGACATCACGGATTTCAAGAAGGAAGAGGAGTCCATGGAGAAGAGCGATCCGGGGTTCAGGGCTCTTTTGAGGAACATGCATTACGGGGTCTTCACCTTTGACCTCGAAGGACGGTTCACCTTCGTCAACGACGTGATAGTGAAAAGGTCGGGATACCCGCGGGAGTGGTACGTGGGGAAAAGCCTTTTTGACGTGGTGCGTCCGCAGGAGAGGGATGAGGTGCGCAAGCATTTCAAGGCGACGGCGCGCGGTGACCAGGTGGCGCCCTACGAGTTCTCCTTCGTCAAGGCCGCCGATGAGATCGCCTGGGCCCATATCAGCACGACACCCATAAAAGAAGGCGGACAGATCGTGGGCGTCCTCGGCGTGATGCTCGACATCACCAAGCGTGTCCAATCGGAACGGGCGCTCGTCGAAAGCGAAGAGAAGTACCGGAGGCTTTTCGAGGAATCGAGGGATGCCATATTCATTACCGACAACGAGGGAAGGCTTACCGATGTGAACCGGGCCTTCCTGAAGCTCTTCGGCTACAAGAAGGAAGAGATCGAAGGGTTGCGGGCCATCGACACATACCTGAACAGGGAGGAATGCCTGACCTATATGAAAGAGGTCGAGCAGGAGGGCTTCGTCGAGGACTTTGTCGCGAAACTGAAGAAGAAGGATGGAACGGTGATGGAATGCCTTCTGAACGGAACGCCCCTGCGTGGTGTTGACGGGACGATCAGGGGCTATCAGGGCATCGCGAGGCAGGAAACAGGCAGGATGCAGCCGAGATAACGGGATATCAGGTTCAAATGTTGGAGGGCCGCTTGCGCAGGGCCCTCCAAACGTCCTGCTTTCCTTGATCCATTTTCATTCTTACCCTTTTTTTCTCCCGTGGTGTCCGCGCCAGGATGAACGGTGCGCAGGTTGGGTCTTTCGCGGCGGCGGGGCCGCCCCGCCTCATTTCTCCCGCGGGAAAGGCCAGGCCATGATGCCGCCCTCCATCACCCTGACGTTCTTCCAACCCTGGGACTCCAGCAGGCGGGCCGCCTCGTAGCCGCGCAGGGATATCTTGCAGTAGCAGACGATCTCGGTGTCCCTGTCCTGGGGTATCTCGTCGAGACGTTTTCTCAACATCCCGATCGGTATCAGCGTCTCTCCTATGCCGAGCCGCATTTGTTCGTACTCATCGGGGCCCCGCGTGTCGAGGAAGAAGACCTTTTCCTTCCTGTCGATCTTCTCCTTTACCTCGGTGCACGATATTCCCTTCATGAATCCCCTGAGTTTGTTCTGCACGATGTGTGCCGAGGCGATCCCGTGGTCTATGGCAAGGGAGAACGGCGGCGCGTAAGGCAGGTCGGCGTTGACCATGTCGTCCACCGTCAGCCTGCCCTTGATCGCCATCGCCCACTGGGCGATCTGCTTGCTCACGTCGCCCAGGCCGACGCACTGCGCGCCGAGGATCCTGCCCGAGGGCTTGTCGACGACGATCTTTGTGACGAGTATCTTTCCCTCCATGAAACCAGGTTTATCAGGGCTCGCGTTGATCGCGGTCTCTATCTCGTTGAATCCCGATTCCCGGGCCGCCCTCTCCGACAGACCCGTCGAACCCGCCGTGTAGTCGAAGACCTTGCAGATACCGGTCTGGATCGTCCCCGGGAAGGTCGCCTGGTTGCCCAATATCGCGTTCTCCCCCGCCACACGTCCCTCCAGGTTTGCCAGGTCGCCGTAAGGGGCCAGGACCTTCTTGCCGGTGATGAGGTTCGTGACCTCCACGCAGTCGCCGACGGCATAGATATCGGGATCGGAGGTCCGCATGTACTTGTCGACCGTGATACCTCCGGTCTGTCCGATCTCGAGGCCTGCCTCGGCGGCAAGATTCACGTTGGGTCTCACCCCTATGGCCACGACGGCGAGTTCGCAGGGAAGCTCCGTCCCGTTGCTGAGCTTGACGGCGGTGAGCTTGCCATCCTCGCCCAGGAAGGCCGCGAGTCCGTTCCCGGTTATCACGTTGGCGTTCTTGCTTTTCACGTGGTTCTCGACGAGCTTCGCGATCTCCCAGTCCAGGAAGGTGAGGAGCTGCGGCAGGAGTTCCACCACGGTGATCTCCATCCCGGCAAGTTCGAGGGCCTCGCTCGTTTCGATGCCGATCAGGCCCCCGCCGATGATAACGGCCTTCCTGATCTTTCCCTCGTCCCGCACCCTTCTGAGGTAATCCGCGTCCCGCATCGATTGCAGGGTGGTTATGCCCGAAAGTCCCGTGCCGGGGACGGGGGGAAGCCTGGGTATCGAACCCGTCGCGATGATGAGCTTGTCGTATTCGACGACCGTCACCTCATCGGACCTGAGGTCCCTCAATGTCACTGTCCTGGCATGACGGTCAATGCCGAGGGCCTCGGTCTCGGTCTTCGCGACTATGCCCTTGGCGTTGATGTAGAACCTGGGGTCCCTGGTGACACCCGTGGGCGTGCTGAGCAGCATATTCCTGTCATCGAAGAAGCCGCCGACATAGTAAGGATATCCGCATGAGGCCATGGAAAGGTCGGGGTCCTTCTGGATTATGGTGATATCGGCTGTCTCGTCCATCCTTCGGGCCCGGGCCGCAGCCTTCGGGCCGGCCGCCGACCCGCCGATAACGACTATTCTTCTTGCTCTGGTCATGAAGTCTCTCCTTTTTGGTGGCTATGACGCACAGCGGATCCCGATGTTGCGGCGGGTACCCAAAGACTCTGAAGACTCCGTGGTATCCTGAGCTATATCATAGTTGATACTATATATCCATAACCGGAAAATCAAGGGCGACGGGGAGGGGACCCCGTCGAAACGGGGCAGCGACCGCGCCGGCCGCGGCCTTCGGCGGGTCAGGACGACGATTCTTCGTCCCTCTTCCAGAGAACGAACACGAGCCACGCCATGAAGATCTTCACCGGCAGGGCGATCTCCTCCGGCAGATCGATGACCGCCTTCCTCGTGAAGGCGTTTTCGGGCCTGATGACCCCTATCGTCCTATCGTTCTCGCTCAGGATGAACGTGCGTCCCACCGGGGACGCGGCATGCAGCCTGTACGCCCTGCCCTTCGCGGTGACCGTGAAGGACCGGAACAGGGAACTCGGCTTTTCGGCCCGCGCCAGTTCCATCCCGTCTTCTTCAAGGATGAAAGCCCCTCCGAAAAGACCTTCACGAAAGAGTCTGTAGCTCCTTCCGCCAAGGTGCAACTCGCCGGCCTCACGCATCCACCGGATGTCGATTCCGGCGATTATCTGGTCGTTTTCGTCGAGAATGTTGAATTTCCAGGAGAACCAACTCCCGGGCCGGGCTCTGAGCATGAGATGGCGGCATCCTCAGCAGGGTATTTCCTCGCCTTTGCGCTGCGTCCGGGATCGCGGACCGGGAGGATTCGGTTGCGCACCCATACTTTTATATATGGTGGAAAAGGAAAAGGCAAGAGGGAGCGTGAAAGACATGATGACGCCCGGTGTCGGGGATCGGTATTTGACGTTTTGCGGGCGTGGAGCTATAGTTGGTTAATTGTTGCAGGGGTGATGTTCACAGTACACAAAGGAAGGGATCATGGAAAGGGAGCAGAGAATAGCCGTCGCGTCAGAGATCATGGAGTTGTTTGCCGAGCTTACGGGGCTTGTTCCCGGAGGAGTTTCTCCCAGGCGGTACCTGTGGACGGATGCGTACGGGGTCTGCAACTTTCTCGGACTCTATCGGGAGACCGGGGACGTCGCATACAGGGACCTTGCGCTGCGGCTGGTGGACGATGTGCATCATACACTCGGCAGGCACCGCAAGGGCGACGCGAGACAGGGTTGGATCAGCGGGCTGGACGAGGATGGCGGAGAGGACCATCCGACGGCGAGAGGCCTGAGGATCGGCAAGAAACTCGGCGAGCGCGGCCCCGACGAGCCCCTCGATGAGAACGGGGAATGGGACAGGGATGGGCAGTACTTTCACTACCTCACGAAGTGGATGCATGCGCTCAACCTGGTCTCCCGCTCGACGGGCGACTTCACATACAACCGGTGGGCGATGGAACTCGCGAAAGCCGCGCACCGCGGGTTTGTCTACACCGTTCCCGGAACGCGGACGAGGCGGATGTTCTGGAAGATGAGCACCGATCTTTCCTATCCCCTTGTCTCCTCCATGGGGCACCACGATCCGCTCGACGGTCTGATCACCTTTATCCAGCTCGAGGCTATGGAGGACCCCGACAGGCCGGAACACCTCGGCCTCGCGGCCGAGATCGACGACCTTGCCTGTATCTGTGAGGGAAGGGAATGGCAGACGGACGACCTTCTCGGCCTCGGGGGCCTGCTCGTCGACGCCTTCCGGGTGGCGCAGCTCTTTGCGAAGGGCGATATCGAGGGGTCCGACACGCTCCGGGTGATCCTCGACGCCTCCCTCCCGGGCCTCAAGTACCCCGACAGGGAGAACTTCCTCCACGCACCCGCCCGGTTCCGTCTTGCCTTTCGGGAACTGGGGTTGTCGATCGGGTTCCACGCCCTGGAAAGATTGGAGGTGCTCATCGAACAGAACCGGGAGGCCTTCGCCGAGGACCGTGACATCGGCATCCTCATGAAGACCCTCTGGAAGTACCTGCCCCTGGGCGGGAAGATCGAGACCTTCTGGCTCGACGCGGTCAATCAGAAGACCGACGTGTGGAAGGAACACCGCGACATAAACATGGTCATGCTCGCAACAAGCCTCGCCCCGGACGGCTTCCTAACTCTTTAGCACGGTTCAAGCGGCTCAAGCCGGGTCATCTGGCCAGCAGCCACCGTATAGCGCCGAGTATGGCCAGGTGGCCGGGGTAGAAGGCGTAGAAGAAGAATTTCATCTTTGGCCCCAGTTTTCCGTTGTACAGGGCGATTATGGGGACTGCGAGCGCGGCCAGGGGCTCCATGAGCGAGACACGGGCATGGGGCAGGATCCAGGCGAGGGTGGGCATGAAATGGGGGTCGTCAAAGTATCGCCAGGCTATGCCCCTCAGGGTGCAGAGCGCGGCGGTGATGAGGACCCAGAGGAACATCTTCCTGTAATTCCCCATGAAGTAATGCATGACGAAGATCATGAGGGCCCCCGGCAGGCCGTAGGAGGCCTTCACGAACTCCAGGGATATGCCGGCGAGAAGAACGGGCACGAGGCTCTTCTTCTTCTCGTAGGCATATATCGCGTAAAGCCCCGCGGCAAGGGTGAAGAAGACGTTGAAATGCACAACGGGATAGCGGAAGGCGAACATGTAGAAGGGCTGGGAGACAAGGGAGAAGAGAAAGAGGCGGCCGAGATAGGAGGTCTTGTCCTTCGAGTGGCTATAGCCCTCGGCGATGAGATAGGCGAACATGGGATAGGCCAGTCTGCCGATGGCCCGCATCACCGGTTCGTGGGGGAAGAAGATGGACCCGAGGTGGTCGACCACCATGAGGGCGCATGCCAGAAGCTTCAGTGTAGCTGAGGTCATATCCTGTATCTCCTTGATCGTGAAGCAAATGCCACAAAGATATTTCGGAAGCTTGCCTCCGGACTTAAGACAGGGCCGTTGGTCCTCGCTCTCCGCCCGGCAGCATCTCATCCCGTTGACCCGCCCGCATGGGACCTTCGTACCGCCATCTGCCGGAACCCGTCCTTCCCCTTGTAGCACATTTGCCTTTATGGAGAAACATTTTTCATTGTCTCCCGGCAAATAAAGACGACAATCGCCGGGGATGATGTGGTAACATGAGCGTTCAACGACATGGCATTCACCGTTACGACAAGCCGTTCGTTCCTCGCCCGATGCTCCGTTCCGCTGATAGTGTTTGTTCTCCTGTTCTCCTCTATCGCGGTCGGGTCGTCGGCTGGGGCTTTCGAAGAGGATGTTTCCGCTCCCCTGACGCCGTCATTCTCCGTTGGGGGGAAGATCAGGTATCTTTTCAAGAGCCATACCTCCTACGAGTTCGGCAATCCCTTTCCCCCCTGCCAGGAACCGCTCAGCCGGCTGGAATTTCCCCTCGATACCTGGTGGGCTGGGCTCGACATGAGATTGAGCTTCCCCCGCTTTTCACTCGGGCTGGAGGCCCTCACCAGCGTGAAGCAGAACGCCCATGGCGAGTTCGAAGACTCCGACTGGGACGACGATGCCCGTCCCGACGAAAAGACCACCTACAGCACATCGCAGATGCGTGTCGCTCCCAGCTACATGGTGCGTTTCGACGCGGACCTAGAGGTCTCCGACTGGCTCGGCCTGCCCGGCTGGCTGAAGATAAGGCCTCTCGTGGGGATACGGTATCAGAGGTTCAATCTTGTCAGCCACGACGGTATACAGTACGATCTGACCGGAGCGTCGGGAAACACCCTCCTCCCTGGAGAAGGCATCCGTTTCAAGCAGACGTACTGGCACTATTTCGTCGGTCTGCGCTCCGTCATCGACCTTTCGCGGCCGACGGGCATACCTTCCCTGAGTCTCAATCTGCAAGCCGACTGGGCCTACGTGGAAGGCATGAACGAGGACAATCACCTGTTCAGGCCGGGCAGGCGGTTCACGTACGAGGATACCTACGGCGAGGCCTGGCATTGCTCGATGGGGTTGAAAAAGGAACTGGGTGAGGGTTTTTCAGTGGGCCTCGACGGCGACTACCTGACGGTGTCCACCACGGGCAACCATCGCCTGCTGAACCGGACCTTCGGCATCGACATGAGTTTTTCAAACGGGGTCAAGGTGTGGTCGGATCAGTTGAGCCTGTCGCTCACACTGGAATACCGCTTTTGATCGGAGATCTCTTCATGACGTTTGTCCAGGGAATGCGCCGCGTTGCCAAAGGGAATGCACGATGGACCAGCCGCGCGGCGCATTCCTGGATTGTGAGTTCCTACCCCCACTACCCTGCTACTTGGCCTTCGCAGGGCTCCCCTTCTTCTTAGCGATCGATTTCCTATACTGGCTGCCGTATTTCTCGATCAGCCTGTCCACCGTTCCGTTGTTGATTAGCTCGTCGAGCTTCTTGTTGATCTGGGGAAGGTACGTCACATAGGGGGACTTTTTGGAGATCCCTATGTACCAGTTCTCCACGCAGATCTCCTTCGAAAGGAGCTCCACTTTGTTCGTTATTCCCATCTTGTCCGCCTCGAAAAGGCCGGAATACATGGCGTAGATGAAATAGTCGGCACGGCCCTTCAGGAGTTTTGAAAAGCTTTCTTCCACCGTCGCCGAGCGGGTGACGGAGAGTTTCTCGGCAAGGAACCTGTCGAAGACCTGACCGAAGCTGTCGCCGACGGTCGTGGTACCCTTCTTCCCGATGAGGTCGTCCCATTTCGAATAGGGAAACCCTTTGCCCTTGGCCACGAACGCCACCACGGGATCCTTGGCGTAGGGATTGGAATACTGAAAGAAGGCCTTTCTGTCCTCCGTCAGGTACAGCCCCACGATGAGGTCCACCCTGCCTTCCTTCGCTTCCTGCTGGACCTTGCTCCAGTCCCCGCTGTAGGGTGTTTTCACCGTGACGTTGAGGTCTTTGAAGAGAAGCTTCACGAGTTCGGGCCCGGCGCCCACTATGTTGTTGCCCTCTTTCCACATTATGGGTGCATACTCGGGATGCCCTGAGGCTACGAGTGTTTCCGACGCCGGGGCAGTGCCGGAGAATATAAGGCACATTGCCGCGGCAACAAAGATAAGATAGCGTTTCATGCAGTACCCCTTTCCCAGAAGAATGCGCCTTACCGAAAGTGAAGAAATACTACCACAATCCAGCCCTCGTTAAAAAACAAATTCGCCGATATCTGTCGTTTTGTGGTTTTGCGGTATACGATCCGCATTCCCGGGAAGGGAGCAGGGACATCCGGGGAGGTTTGCTACGGGGGGCTGTCGAGAACGTTCCGCACTATCCGGATGAACTCGTTCCTGTCTGCCGGCTTCGTGAAGAAGTCCCTGATGCCCGCCTGCCTCATCCTCTCCATCGGGATGGGTTCGTTGAGCCCGGAGCACAGGATGATGCGGATGCCCGGGTCTATGGCGAGCAGCGCCTTTGCCAGCTCCAACCCGGTCATGTCGGGCATGATGTGGTCGATGACGGCGAGGTCGAAACCGCCCGGGTCGGCGCGAAAGAGTTCTATCGCCTCGGCGCTGCTCGTGGCGCCCGTGGCCCGGTAGCCGAAGCGCTGAAGCCTCTGCGTGCTCATCTCGACGATGAATTCCTCGTCATCGACAACAAGGATCGACTCCGGTCCTTCCAGGGCCGCCTCGATCCTCTCAATCTCATCGGCCTCACCCGTCCTGATCTGGGGGATAAAGATGCTGAAGGACGAGCCTCCTCCAGGCCTGCTTGATGCCGTGATCACACCGTCGTGGTCCCTCACGATCCCATGGACGACGGCGAGACCCAGTCCCGTCCCCTCCCCGGGGGGCTTGGTGGTGAAGAAGGGCTCGAATATCCGTTCCAGCGTGGCCGGCTCCATGCCGCGTCCGTTGTCGCTCACCGTGAGCCTCACGTATGAGCCCGGCGAAAGGTCGTGATGGGGCGACCCTTCCGCGGACGAAACGATCTCTTCCGAAAGGGATATCTCGATGGCCCCACCCTTTTCGCTCATCGCATGGGCGGCATTGGAGCAGAGATTTACCACCACCTGGTGTATCTGCGAGGGATCGGCGGACACGAGGTCGGATCTTGCGGTGTTGCTTCTCCTGATCTCTATGGTAGCGGGAAGGGTTGCCCTCACGAGTGTGACGACCTCGTCGATGATCTGGTCCAGCGAAATGACCTTCTTCTCCTGCTCGCTCCTGCGGCTGAAGGCGAGGATCTGTTTGACGAGGTCACGGCCCCGATGCGCCCCTTTCAGGACATAGCCCAGCCTCCGGTGCGCCGGAGTATCCTCGGGGATGTCGTCGAGGACCATTTCGGCGAAGCCCATTATGCCGGCGATGATGTTGTTGAAATCGTGGGCAATGCCCCCGGCGAGGGTGCCGATGGCCTCCATCTTGTGCGTTTCCCTCAGGTGCCTTTCGATCCTGTTCTTTTCCGTGATGTCCCGTGCCGTTGCCACGACGCCGATGATCTTTCCCGTCTCATCCCGGTACAGGGATGAATTATACAGCACCGACGTGCTGCGGCCGGACCTGTGCCGTATCTCCAGCGGGTAGTCCCGCACGAGACCTTTTTCCAGGACAAGCCGATAGCCCGCGCGTGCCCTTTCCGGCTGCGTGAAGCAATCCGCATGGTCCGTCCCGATGAGGTCCGCCCTGGAATACCCCGTTATCAGCTCCGTCGCCGAATTGACGTCGCTGACCTTCCCCTCGAGGTCGATGGTGACGAGGGGGTCGAGACTGGCCTCGATGAGGCTCCTGTTGTAGACGCTTGCCAGGCGAAGGGCCTCTTCGGCCTGCCTGCGGGTGGTGATGTCGGTGTTGATCTCCATGATCTCGGGGGGTCTGCCGGAGTGTCCGCGGCGCATCGCCCAGCGGCTTAAGACAACTATCCGCCGTCCCTCCTTTGTTGTCTGGGTCAGTTCGCCTTCCCACCGGCCGCTGCTTTCGACGATGGCAAGTATGTTTTCGACGGGAATGGGGAACCTGGTGCGGAGGACCGTGTGGTGGTTCATAATACCGGCCATGTCCTTGCGGGTGAAGCCGTATGTGTGGACCGCCCCCGTGTTCCAGAAGGCCATTCTTCCCCGTGTGTCGGTAACGATGATGGCATCGTTTGCGAGGTCGAGGAGTTCCGCCTGTCGTCTTATCTCAGCGGTCCTCTCCTCGACGCGAAGCTCCAGCTCGTCGTGGGCCACTTGCAGGGCCTGCTCCATCCGTTTCTGCTCCGTCACGTCCTGGACCGTTCCGAACCCTGCGAGCAGCGTTCCTTCCTCGTCGAACTCCAGTTCCGCCACCGCGCGCACCCACTTGATGTGGCCCCCGACGACGATGCGGTGAGTGACGTCATAGTATGCCCCCGCGAGCGCCCCTTCCCAGCTTTCGATAAGCGTTTCCCGGTCGTCGGGATGCACCATGGCCAGGAACATCTCGTATGTAACGGGGGTCCCCGGTATGACCCCGAAGATGTGATATGTCTCGTCGGACCACGTCAGTTCACGCTCCCGGACTCGAAGGCGCCAGCTTCCGATGTGGGCCACGGCCTGTGCCCTGCTGAGGTCGCGTCTCGAGTCGGTGATCTCCTTCTGCGCGGCCCGGCGGTCCGTTATGTCCCGGAAGACGAGCACGACACCCGTCATGTTGCCCTCGGAGTCGAGTATGGGGGACCCGCTGTCGTCGATGGGCAGCTCCCTGCCGTCTCTCCGGATGAGTATGGTGTGCCCCGAGAGACCCACCGTCGCACCGGCCTCGAGGACCCTGGCGACGGGATCACGAATGGCCTGCCGGGTGTCTTCATCGATCACCGTGAAAACATCGCCCACGGGTTTGCCCGGGGCGTCCATGCTCCTCCAGGCGGTCAGCGCCTCGGCGACGGCGTTCATGAAAGTTATCCTGCCCGCCACGTCGGTTGCGATGATGCCGTCCCCGATGCTGGCGAGCGTTGTGGCCCAACGCTTCTCGCTTTCCTTGAGGGCCGCCTGTGCCCGGATCCGCTCGGCGATCTGGGCCTGAAGGGACGCATTGATCTCGGCAAGCTGGCGCGTCCTTTCCTTCTCCTCCCGCGATGTGGTCCTGCGTATCACGAGGGAGAGGGCGACAAGGGCCATGAAGGCTATGATCGCCACGATGGAATATATCCCGACGCGCTCACGCCACCCGGCCAGGACGGAATCGATGGGAAGGGTCGTGGCCGCGATGAGAGGCAGGCCCACGATCTTGCTGTACCCAATGATGCGACCGACCCCGTCGATGGCCTTATCGGTCCTGAAACTGCCCCAGGGGCTCGCTTCGAAATCCTGCTCGAAAAGGGCCAGATGGCTGAAGCCCTTGCCGATGTACTCTTCCTCCATCGGTTGCCTGAGGACCAGGGCCCCGTCGCCTCGGAAGACCGCGACCGTCCCTCCCTCTCCGGGGCTGATGCGGCGAAGGAAGTCGGCAAAGATCCCCGTCTCAATGCCTGCCACGACAACACCAAGGAGCGTGCCGTCATTCCCTTCTATGCGCTTGGTGATGGTGAAAGAGTAATTCTTCACGATGTCGTCCTTCGTAATGGGTCCTATGTAAAGGTCGACCGCCCGGTCCGTCTGGTCTGAGAAATACTCTTTCTCCCGGTAGTTGGCCCGACGAGAAGGGTATTCGGTCGAGCTCATCACAAGGTTTCCCCGGTGGTCGAGGAGCCACAGTTGGCCCGGACCGGGCAGCGATTGGGCTCCCCTTCGGAAATGCTCCCATTCCTTCCGGGAGGCGACCGCGCGCCCCATGCCTTGCTCGCGGATCCTCGACGCACGGTTCCTCAGGATGGCCTCCGTGGAGAAGACGACGCGTTCCATTCTTTCCTGCAGTGAGACGGCCGTTCTTTCGAGGACCGCGTGGGCCTGTTCGAGGGTCCTGTCGTGGTCCACCGTTATGGCGAGCCACAAAGCGAAACCGTCGAGGAAGAAGAGGAAGGCAAGGATGAACAAAAGGTATGATCTTGAAGAGAGCCGGTATGGATGTCCTGATCTCATGATCGCGTTCCTCACCGGGGGGATCGACTGCTGCCTAATTATCGCACATGCATCACGAAGGTGCAAGGGAAGGGGAGAACCCGGGGGGGAGAGAAGGGACGGGTCCTGTCTGTCCCGTCACCCGTCGTTCGGCGGCACGTGGTATGGACATACTTA
>DBQU01000046.1 GCA_002305765.1 Deltaproteobacteria bacterium UBA1386 | reverse complement strand
ACACAAGATTTGGTTATAACTCCTCGGCCTTCTTACGGTCGCGGCAATGCTCCCTGGCCATTGGGAAAAGAGACTCGTTGACATGAACGCCTCCAAACTGAAGGATAGCGACCTGACATGGGCGGACTACGTCTTTATCGGCGCCATGGCAGTTCAGAAGACCTCCGTGCGCGAAGTCATCGCGCGGTGCAAAGCGGCAGGGGTCAAGATCGTTGCCGGCGGGCCCCTGTTCACTGCGTCTCACGAAGACTATCCCGACATCGACCACCTGGTACTCAACGAAGCCGAATGCACCCTGGGCCCCTTTCTGACCGACCTTTACCGGGGCAAAGCCAAACACATGTACACGTCCGCATTGTTTCCCGAGCTGCGTAAAACCCCGGTTCCCCTTTGGGGCCTTGTCAGGATGAACAGGTACCACTCGATGAATCTGCAGTATTCGCGTGGTTGTCCTTTCAGCTGTGAATTCTGCGATATAACCACGCTCTACGGGCGCAAGACCCGAAGCAAGACCACGGCGCAGGTGATCGGTGAACTGGAGGCCCTGTATATGGCCGGATGGAGGGGAAGCGTCTTCTTCGTGGACGACAATTTCATAGGGAACAGGAAGGTCCTCAAAGATGATGTGCTGCCAGCCATGATCGAGTGGATGAAGAAAAGAAGATATCCCTTTGATCTGGCAACCGAGGTGTCCATAAACCTTGCCGATGATGAACAGCTCATGCGGCAGATGATACAGGCCGGTTTTGAGGGCGTGTTCGTCGGTATCGAAACACCCGACGACCGGTCTTTAGAGGAATGCAACAAATTCCAGAACAGGGGGCGTGATCTGCTTGCCGGGGTAAAACGGATTCAGCAACTCGGCTTGCGGGTCCGTGGGGGTTTCATCGTGGGGTTCGACAGTGATTCACCGGAAATATTTGAAAGACAGATACGTTTTATTCAGGAAAGCCGCATTGTCACCGCGATGGTGGGCATGCTCAACGCCCCGAGCGGGAGCAGACTTTACGAAAGATTGAAGCGGGAAGGAAGGTTGGGCGAAGAAATTACGGGAGATAACACCGATTGTTCGACCAATATCATCCCCAGGATGGGCTACGAAAGGCTTGCGGCCGGCTACCGGGAAGTTCTCAACGGCATTTATGGGCCACGGGCGTACTACGAACGGGTCAAGGCATATCTGAAGGAATACAGGCCTCTGGAAAAGCGAAAGCGCGGCCTGCACCTGCGGTACGTCCGTTACAACCTGCATTATCTCGACGCCCCTTTCAGGACCCTGTTGACATTGGGTATTAAGGACAGGGCGAGGCTGTACTATTGGAAGCTGGTTTTCTGGTCACTGTTCAGGCGCCCGCTTCTCTTGCCCATGGCTATTACCTACATGGCATATGGCTTTCATTTCCGGAAGACCTATGCGACCCATCTGTGATGCATCGGGCCTCGCACGAAGTCCGACAGGACGGACCTCGTGCGGAAACCACACGTTTTAATATTCGGCAATCCTGCACAAAGGAGCAAAGAATGACGACCATTGAAGAATTCATCAAGGCCAGGGAGACCATCGAGAAGCTTGCCGCCCAGATCATTGTGTTTGTCGAGCGCAAAGCGGTCAAGGAATCACGGAAATATCTCGATGATGCGAACCAGCGATTGGAAGCCCTCAGGACAATGGTCGCCAACGACGTACAGGTCAAGGTGATAAGTCGCCTTACGGCCCAACTCGACGGCCTCGGCGTTAAGATCGTAAGAATGGAAACAAAGGCGCCCGCAGGAAGAAGAGTAGCGAAAGAGAAGCCGGAGAAGCCGGTGGCATCTGTCGAACCGGCCATTGCAGAAGCTTCTGAAATAGTTGTGTTCGAACACTAGTTGTGAACGGACATTCGGAAAGGCATGTTCAGACCTGCGGCGAAGAATGGCCTCCCGGCTTTTGCGGTCGGGTCCTTGAGATCTCTATCGATGGCCCTTGATCATACCGGGCAAGGCTTTCTGTTTCGGGTATCATTGAATTGTTGAAGGCGAGAATGGCAATGAACCACGTTATCAAGGCAGAGGATATACCGGAGCCGGAAACCGGCGAAAGAGTGTTCGCGCCGGGCGAAAACGGCACGTTCTTCCCCGGTGATGTTTTTTCCCACGAAGAGAATGAGGCATGCGAGTTTTTTTCAGAACCCGGTGCCGATCTTGTCGAAACGATGCAGGGCCCTGTCCGGTCAGAGCCGGAACAACGCACGAACGAAAAGGAATATTCAGAAGCGACCAATAACCTTGTGTGGGCATACCTGAAGGATATGGCGCGCACATCACTCCTCACAGCCCAAGAGGAGCACGATGTGGCGAAAAGCACCGAAGAGGCCGAAAAACAAGCCCTGAACATATTGTTCAGTATGCCAGAGGCGATCAATGAACTCCTGGAAACAGGCAGACGGCTGAAAGACGGAAATATAAATGCTTTTGATATGATCAGAAATATCGACGAGATAAACTGGAAAGAAGCAGATCGGGAAAAGCATACAAATAAGACCGTAGCTTCCATCAACAGAATAAAGAGACTTCATGAGAAAAGAGAGCAGATAGCGCTCTGCCGGGCCGGAACCGGACAAAAGGACCCGGCCAGGCAATTGAACAGGATAGACGATGAGATAGAGAAGCTCCTCATTGATCTCAACCTCAACAAAAAGATCCTGATGGCGATCACCAGAAAGATCACACGGCAGACGCAGTTGATGAACGAGGATGAAGCGGCCGAAGCAAGAAGTAAGCTCATGGATCTCGATGAGATCGAAAATGGACTGAAAAATGCCAGGAACAGGCTCGTTCAGGGGAATCTCAGGCTTGTTATTAATGTCGCGAGGAGATACCGGAACCGTGGATTGTCATTCCTTGACCTTATCCAGGAAGGCAATATGGGGCTCATGAAGGCCGCAGAAAAATACGATCACCGGAAAGGTTACAGGTTCTCGACCTACTCGACATGGTGGATCAGGCAGGCCATGACAAGGGCGATCGCAGATCACGGGCGCACGATCAGGATACCTGTTCATATCCTGGATGCCAAGAATAAGATAAGCAAGGCGACCACGGAACTTTTTCAGGAATTGGGAGACAGTCCAAACCTCGAAGATATTTCGCGAAAGACCGGACTCTCCGTGGAAAAGGTTGGAAAGACCATGAAGATCTCCGATGCGCCTGTATCCATTGAAACCTCTCTGGGAGATAACGACTTTACGCTCGGCGATCTCATAGCGAATCCCGGGGCATCTTCGCCTCTCACGGAATTCATCGATATCTCTCTCAGGGAGACAATAGATGCCGTGTTGTCAACGCTCACTCCCCGGGAAGAGAAGGTGGTCAGGATGCGGCTCGGCATTGGCGAGACAACCGACTACACTCTGGAAGAGGTGGGGGATCACTTCGGGTTGACCCGCGAACGCATCCGTCAGATAGAAGTCAAAGCCCTGAACAAACTGAAGCACCCGGAGAGGCGAAAGAGGCTGCAGAGTTTCCTGGATTAAACTAAGGATACATCATGGAAGATCACAATTTGCAGAATACTTCGGACACAGGAAGAGGTGCCATTGAGTTTTAATTCATTCAAGTTTCATCCACAGATAGAAGACAGTATCAAAGTTTTAGGTTATCATGTCCCGACCCCCATACAGCAGCAGGCGATCCCACCCGTTCTTGCCGGCAAAGACGTTATGGGCCTTGCCCAAACGGGGACCGGCAAGACGGCGGCTTTCGTGCTGCCGATCATCCAGCGGTTGCTTCCAGGTCCCCGGGGCAAGCTCCGCTCTCTGATCATTGCCCCCACCCGGGAACTTGCGGAACAGATCCACGCATCGATCAACGAATTGGGGCGTAATACCCATCTGAAAAGCTGTACGATCTACGGCGGTGTCGGGATTGACCCGCAGATCAAGAGACTTCGTACCGGTGTGGATATCGTTGTAGCATGTCCGGGACGCCTGCTCGATCATATCGGTCAGGAGACCGTAAGCCTTGCAAACCTTGAGACATTCGTGCTCGATGAGGCCGACCGGATGTTCGATATGGGTTTTCTCCCCGATATCAGGAGGATTGTCAAACATGTGCCCCTGAAACGCCAGACGCTGATGTTTTCCGCTACCATGCCCGACAGCATACGAAAGCTAGCCAAGGAAATGCTCAATGATCCGATCACGGTGGAGGTCGGCCACATCGCCCCTGCCAGTACGGTTTCTCATGGCCTTTATCCCGTTGCCCCTCATTTGAAAACAAAGCTTCTTATCGGTCTGCTCAGGCAAACGGATGCCGGATCGGTACTGGTCTTCACTAAGACAAAACACCGCGCGAAGAGAATCTCCCAGGAACTGCAAAAAGCAGGATATGCCGCCGAATCGCTCCAGGGCAATCTCTCCCAGAACAAGCGACAGAAGGCTCTGGACGGGTTCCGCAGCGGTACATATCAGATCCTTGTGGCAACGGATATAGCGGCCCGGGGCATCGACGTGCTAAGCATTTCGCATGTCGTCAATTACGACATGCCGGATACCACGGATGCCTACACGCACCGCATCGGTAGAACGGGCCGCGCAGAAAAGACGGGAGACGCCTTCACCTTTATCAGCAGTGAAGACGAACGGCAGGTCCGGAACATAGAACGTGTGCTGGGCAAGAAGATAGAAAGACGGATCCTTGAAGGCTTCGACTATTTGCAGCCGCCGCCGGAACGCAACACCGAATTTACCCGGCCGCCAAGATCATCTGAAAGGCGCGCCGTTCAGATGAAGCCCGATCGGTCGAGCCCACCTCGAGAAACGAGGGTGTTGTCTCAGGGCGTCCCGAATACGGGGCCGAAAGCAAACATGCCCCGGTCAGCCGGGAGCAAGCCTGGCCCTCACGGGGCAAAAGGACTGAGCAAGAATAGAGCGGCCGGGTCCCGGCTCTCCCGTGCAGCCACGCCTAAGGGCCGCACCCGTTAGGTGCTTTCGACTCGCTCAATGCTCATTACGGACAAGGGTGGGTCCCGGAATGCCCGGTGGCCGTCCGCAGGCATGGCTCCGTAGCGTATCGCAAACATGGCGCAGTCAGACGCATCGGCCCCCGGCCGTTTTCGTGCCCGGTCCAAACTCCCCGAAAAGGCGACGGGTCCCGTGACCCCATGCTAACGCTGGGGCGGGAGATCCAGGACCGCGCGCGAGAGGGGAAGCAGGGTAAAGACGTTGAACGGGAGAAGGGGAGCGAAGCTCGCCCAAAAGAGCGAGCTATCTGTTTTTGAAAGAATGTCCCCTACCTGTCCCCAGGATCCAGGACGACACTTTCCGAAGCGATCCGCCGGTGTCGGTCGAGGGGGTCAGCGAAGCATTCCTATTTGCGAGGAGGGGGGCAGGGACTGCCGCACGTCCTGATCTGATTGTCGGTGAACGAGTGCGCGGATCCGTTCGATGTCATGTAAAAGGACCCGTCGAACCTGGTCGTCTTCAAATTGCACATGATCCTGATCCCGTTGTCTTTGGGATAGTACTGGCGCGCTGTTTTTAAGAGGCAGTCATTCCGTATCTGGCGGCGGTCGCTCTGGGCGTTGACCTCTGCCGCCGGCATCAGGAACCCGAGGGCGACGGCAAGACCGAGTATCGCGATCAGAATAGATACCTTGTTAACCCGCGCTGTCCTGTAGTCTGTCATGCAACTATCTCCTTCCGCTGGTATTTGTTTGCACTATTGTGCAGATTTGCCCTAACATGTATCACATATCCCCCGCTTTTTCAAGCCATGCCTCGTTGAGGGCCAAGGCAGGGAAAGAACCATGCCAGATGACGCGGTACAGCTCTTTCGACGTCAGCCTTCCGCCGGTCTTCATCCGCGCTTCGGATGACACCCGTAAATAAGACGGTTGGAGTGTCGAGGGCCATGGTATAT
>DBQU01000074.1 GCA_002305765.1 Deltaproteobacteria bacterium UBA1386 | reverse complement strand
GTCCGAGCGGCTGAAGGAGCACGATTGGAAATCGTGTGTACGTGCTAAAACGCGTACCGAGGGTTCAAATCCCTCTCTCTCCGCCATTTTGATTGAGAATGGCCAGGCCCTGCGCAACGTGGAGGTTATGAACCCCGTCAGGTCCGGAAGGAAGCAGCGGTAGTAGCTCGACCGTGTGCCGCAGGTAGCCTGGCTTTTTTTTGGTACACACCACGAACCCCCGAAGAGGCGTTCACATTTGAGCTACACGGTCATAGCAAGACGTTGGAGACCCCAGAGATTCGATGATGTGGTCGGTCAGCCGCACATCATTACCACCCTCAAGAATTCCATAACGGCAGGCAGGATAGCACACGCCTTTCTTTTCACGGGGCCCCGTGGCGTTGGAAAGACCTCGCTGGCCCGGATCCTCGCAAAGGCGGTCAACTGCGTGAACGGCCCGACGGCTGAGCCCTGCAATGTCTGCGAGAACTGCGTTGGGATAGCGGGCGGCAATTTCGTGGACGTCATCGAGATAGACGCCGCTTCGACGCGGGGGATCGATGACATCAAGGAACTGCGGGAGACCGTGCGCTACCTTCCCATGAAGGCAGCCTACAAGGTCTACATCCTCGATGAGGCCCACATGCTGACGGACCAGGCGCGCAACGCCTTCCTCAAGACCCTGGAGGAGCCCCCGGGACACAACATCTTCATCCTTGCGACCACGGAACTGCAGAAGATTCCCTACACGATCATGTCCCGCTGCCAGCGCTTCGATTTCAGGCGCATCACGGAAAAGGAGATAGTGGAGCAGCTCAAGGCCATCTGCAAAAAGGACGGGATAACTTTCGACGAGGGGGCCTTCCATCATGTCGCGATCGAGGCGGACGGTTCCATGCGGGACGCCGAATCCATCCTTGAGCAGATAATAGCATACAGCGGGCAGCACATCTCCGAAGGTGATGTCATCAACATCATCGGGGTTGTCGAGAAGGAGGTCGTCCATCGCATCGTGAGGTCTCTTCTCACGAAGGACCTGAACGACGGACTTTCGGCGATCGAGACGACCCTCGGCGATGGCTACGACGTGAACCAGGTCTATCGCGGTCTCGTCTCCTACCTCAGGAACATGATGATCGTGAAGGCCGTGGGGGGACTGCCCGATTTCATCTCCATGGGCGAGGACGAGTACAAGGCCTTGAGTGGTCTCATCGCGAACATAGAATATTACGAGATCCAGAACATGCTCTACTACATGCTCCGCAGCGAAGACCTCATGAGGGGGCTTTTCCCGCGGATCGCGCTGGAGACTCTCTACATCAACCTCTACAACCTGTCGCAGCTCAGGGACGTGGAAAAGGTCATAGGAGAGCTGCAACGGGGAGAGCCGCAGGCTTCGCGGGCAGGGGAGAGGACACAGGGAACGGGATACAGGGAACGGGATACAGGGAGCAGGGAACGGGATATGGGAGACGGCAGGCAGGAAGCGGAGGGTGATGTTTCCCGTGCTCCGTCCGCGCCGTCCCGTGAGGAGAATGCTTCAGCGGCGGGCGGGCGCCCGGCGGGGGAGGGCGTCCGTGGCTTCGTGGAATACCTCAAGAAGAAGAAGCCTTTTCTCGGAAGCATGTTCGACTCCTGCGAATGTTCGGTTGAGGGGGATGATCTCATCGTCCTCGTCGACAAGAAGTACGGCAATTTCATAAAAAGCGAATTTGAAGAGGTCCGCAAGCTCGCGAGCGAGTTCTTCGGCAGGGCGATGAACGCAGAGTTCAGGGACGCCGGCGACAGGAAGAAGAACATCCTCGAGGAGTACGTGAAGGAGGCGGATTCTCTCTTCAATCTTTAGGAGGAGACAGCATGTCCAAGGGTTTCAACCAGATATTGCAGCAGGCCAAGAAGATGCAGGACCGTCTCATGAAGCTCCAGGAAGAGATGGCCGACAAGACGGTGGAGGCACAGTCCGGTGGCGGTATGGTGAGCTGTGTCGTCAACGGCAAGCAGGAGGTTGTCTCTCTGAAGATATCCCCGGAAGTTCTCGAGGAAAAGGACAACGAACTCCTGGAAGACCTCATTGTCGCGGCCGTCAACGAAGGGCTCGACCGCTCCCGCGAGATGGTCCAGGAGGAGATGTCGAAGGTGACGGGCGGCATGCAGATGCCCTTCGGGATGTAGGACGTGTTCTACCCCGAACCGATCGAACGGCTTATCGAGAACCTGACGCGGCTTCCCGGCATCGGCCGGAAGACGGCGACACGGCTCGCCTTCTTCCTGCTCAACGCCAAGGAGGGGTATATCACGGAGCTGTCGAGAAGCCTCATCGACATCAAGGAGAAGATACGCCTCTGCAGCGTTTGCTTCAATATCACCGATACCGACCCCTGCGTGATATGCAGGGACGAGAGGCGTGACAGGACCTCGGTATGCGTTGTGGAAGAGTCTTCCCACATGATGGTCATCGAGTCCTCCAACCCCGGGCATTTCCGGTACCACATCCTCCATGGCGTCATCAACCCCATCGAGGGCGTGGGCCCCGACGACATCAGGATAAACGAGCTTCGCGACCGCGTCGCCCGCGAAGGCATAAGCGAGGTCATCGTCGCCACGAACCTCAACATCGAAGGCAACACCACCGCCCACTACATCGGCGAGCTCCTCAAACCCTACGACGTAAGGATCACAAGAATAGCCTCAGGCATCCCCGTAGGCGGAGATATCGTCTACATCGACCCCCTGACCATCAAAAGCTCCCTGGAAAACAGAAAAAAGCTATGAAGACAGGTGACAGGTGATAGGTCATAGGTGATAGGAAGGGATCCTTCCTTCCCATGACCCATAACCCATGACCCCTTATCTGCTTCTTCTTCTCTTGCAATCCCACCACGATTTGTTGTTAACTATTTCGCTGCAGATATTGACAGGAGGAACTACAGATGAAAAGCGCGAACACAGAACACAAAGATCTTCTTCAATGGGTCGACGACATGGCGCGCATGTGCAAACCTGACAGCGTTTACTGGTGTGACGGTTCAAAGGAGGAGTACGACAGTCTCATGGCCCATGCCGTGGAGGTAGGGTCGGCCATACCACTCGAGAAGCGGCCCAACAGCTTTCTCTTCCGTTCCCAGCCGTCCGATGTTGCCCGTGTTGAGGATCGCACCTACATCAGCTACCCTGAGGAATCCCAGGCCGGTCCCACGAACAACTGGATCGAGATCGACGAGTTGAAGGGCATCATGCGCGGTCTCTATGACGGTTGCATGAAGGGCCGTACCATGTACATCATCCCCTTCTCGATGGGCCCCATCGGCTCGCCCATAGCGAAGATCGGCATCGAGATAACGGACAGCCCCTACGTTGTCTGCAACATGCATATCATGACACGTGTGGGGACGCGGGTGCTCGAGCAGTTGGGCACGGACGGCGAATTCATCCCCTGCATGCATTCCGTCGGAGCGCCCCTCGAAAAGGGAGAGAAGGACGTTTCCTGGCCCTGTGCGCCCATGGACAAGAAATATATCAGCCATTTCCCCGATGAGAACCTCATATGGTCCTACGGGTCCGGTTACGGCGGCAACGCGCTGCTCGGCAAGAAATGTCTCGCCCTTCGCATCGCCTCCGCCATGGCACGGCGAGAGGGCTGGATGGCGGAGCACATGCTCATCCTGCGTCTCACAAGTCCCGAGGGAAGGCAGTACCACATAGCAGCCGCGTTCCCTTCAGCCTCGGGCAAGACCAACCTTGCCATGATACAGCCCACGGTAGACGGCTGGAAGGCCGAGTGTATCGGTGACGACATAGCCTGGATGAAGATCAGGCCCGATGGGAGGCTCCATGCTATCAACCCCGAGGCGGGTTTCTTTGGAGTGGCGCCCGGCACGTCCTATGCGTCCAACCCGGCCGCCATGGACACGATCAAGGAGAACTGCATCTTCACGAACTGCGGCCTCACAGACGATGGCGATATCTGGTGGGAGGGGATGACGGAAGAGCCGCCAACCCACACCATCGACTGGCGCGGACAGGACTGGACACCCGGATCGAAGGACCCGACGGCGCATCCCAACGCCCGCTTCACGGCCCCGGCGCAACAATGCCCCATCATCAGTCCCGACTGGGAGAAGCTTGAAGGCGTCCCCATTGACATCTTCATCTTCGGAGGCCGCCGTGCCGCCACGGTACCGCTCGTCCATGAGGCATTCAGCTGGGAACACGGTGTTTTCATGGGGGCGACCGCCTCGTCGGAGACAACGGCCGCGAACATCGGCTCCATCGGCGACGTGCGCCGCGACCCCTTTGCGATGAAGCCCTTCTGCGGCTACCACATGGGAGATTACTTCCAGCACTGGCTCGACATGGGCAAGCGCCTGGGAGACAAGGCACCCCGCATCTTTTACACCAACTGGTTCAGAAAGACCGCCGACGGCAGGTGGCTCTGGCCCGGTTTCGGGGAGAACAGCCGCGTCCTGAAATGGATGTGCGAGAGAGTCGAAGGCAAGGCGGGAGCACAGGAAACGGCCATAGGCTACATGCCGTCGGTGGAAGACCTCGACCTCACCGGACTTGATGTGGCCGCCGAGGATATGAAAGAGCTGCTGCGCATAGATGTCGATGCCTGGAAAGAGGAGGTCAGGGACATGGAGAAGCATTTCGCCCAGTTTGGAGACCGCCTGCCCCAGGTTCTGGCAGGGGAATTGAAGGCGCTCGCGAAGAGGCTGGGAAGCTAGACGGCCGGGACCATCGCGTCCTTTCAGGAGGTTGATGATGGCGTCCGTCCGCACCGGCGTGTGCTTGGGTCTGATGTCCCTGATGCTGCTAGCGGCAACCGCGACGGCGGCATGCCTCGTGGTATCGGCGGGAGACGGGGGAGGACCCCTTGTTTCACTTCCCGTCGAGGGTGGATGCATCGTTCACCTTGATTTCGTCAATTCGATCTACCTTGCTCCCGTGCGGGAGACCTTCCTTCATGAGACCGGCAAGGGGCTTTCGGTCATACGGGTGGAAAGCCCCTCCGCCGGTGTCTTCGAGTACTACAGGCTTGAGAGCGACGGGCCCTCGGCGGAACTGTACCGCAACGTGGGCTCCATTCACCTGAAAAGCCACGATTACAGGGACCACACCATCACCGTGGGTACAACCGTTCTTCATCTGAAGGACTTTGCCGCGGGAGGCGACCCGTTGACCATCTCCGTGCATGATGGGGTCTGCGGGTCGGGTCAGGGGCGATAATGGGTTCCGCGCGGAGGTCCCGCACCGGGTTTACGGGGGTTGTCACCGCCGCCATAACTTTCGTGCTTCTCGTATCATGCGCGCTCATGGTCCCGGACTATGAGGGCTTTAACGCTTCCGGCGCCGCAGAGGCCCTTGGCCGTCGCGAGCAGGATATCGACGCCCTGGTGAGGGACGGACTCGTAAGGTTCGTCTTAAGGCCCGTGGCGGCAGACGACGGGTACCTCTTCGGTGAGAGGAGGGTCCTGGGAGAGCCCGTGACAGCCCAGTCGGGAGAGAGGCTGGAGATACGATGGGAGGGTTTCTTCCCGAGATACCGCCTCTATTATGTCCCCGCACCCGGGCACCCCGGCGTTGTCATCGGTGAATGCTATTTTCCCGACGGCTGCAACAACGGGTTCTTCCTTGCCCCCGACGCGGACGGGAACACTGTCCCCGACAGGTTTCGCTACGTCCAGTGGGTAAGCAGCGATTACGGGCATGACGATGGCGTTCCGGGCTACCTCGACCGTTACCGTTACGTCTACGACGTGGCAAAGGACCGGCTCTATCTCTGGCACGACCTTCTCTTCTACCGGTGCCCCCCGCCTCTGAGCATCCCACCCTACACGTGCAGGACGAAGTGCGACCCTCCCTGCAAGGTGAGCACCGTCGGCAACAGGACCTACCCCGTGGTATTCAAGACGCGCCTCGTCGAAGAGAGGTCCCTCCTCGGACCACAGGAGTGATACGCAACCACTTCAAGGACTTACGCCGTGACAGGTCTTGTCTTTCGCGTTGCCGCTAATGTAATATGCACGTGTATAGACTGTGGCGGATATCTTTTTCCGGAGGGTGGGTAAATGAGAGGAAGGCCTTGTTGGTTTGCCCTGTTTCTGGCTGTCATTGTGCCCGTGAGTCTCTTATGCACCGGCAATGCGGTCTCAGCGACGGGGAAGGAGAAAGACTCGATGGGAACCTGCATAAAGGAGGTTCGTATCACCCGTGGACGGAACCCCTTCCGGGAATGGGACGCAAGTCCGGCAGGGTCGAAGCAGGCGGGAGCGCCCGTTAGGGCCGCCGCCCTTGCAGGAGATGATTTTGACACGCCTCCTGGGCTTTCTCGGTGTACCTTTGAAGGCGGCAGATTGATGGGGATCGAGAAGAAGACCCGCGAGCCTGTCGTGTCTCCGCGGTGTTTTTCCCCGCTGACGAGAGTCGACGCCACGAGGATAGAGACGGGGCAGCGCAAGGAGATCGGGAAGCTCCGGTGCGTCCCCGGTAATGACATCTCTTACCGTGATATCGTGCTCTTTCTCCTCGAATCACAGGTCATCACGACGTACTGGCATATAGAATCCGTGATCTGCCTCGTGTCGGAGGATGATTCGCAGGATACATACAGGGCGTCCTTCCGGGGAACCCACATGTACTTCACCAATGCCCGCAACGAGGACAAACTCGATTTCTCCATTATCATCGAAAAGGAGACCGGCGCCATTTCACTTGTTGGCGGTTTCTGATCGCAGCGCGCCGAGCCGCGCATCACACCAGGTCAAGGCTGAGGCTCGCGACGATCTCTTTCCTGATTTCCTTCACAAAGATCATTCTCGGACAATCCAGGGAGCGGTTGAACGGGAAAGACGGCAACGGGCTTCAACGCAGATGCAATTGCGTGCTTCACGTCAGACAGCGGAAAAGAGCCGCCGGCCCATCCGGGCCGGCGGCTCTCAGTGGAAGATCTCAATCTCTACTGTTTTTGGGGTTTTGTCGTTTTCTTCTTGCCCGTCGATTTTTTCTTCCCCTGGTCCGTTTTCTCCGGCTTATCGCTGCTTGTCGAAGACGTTCCTGACGACTGGGTCGTGGTTTTGGCTGGGGCCTGGGTGGTGGTCTTGGCCGGTGCGTTCTCCTCCGGCTGCTTCACCTCGGCCTTCTTTCCTTTCTTTCCCTTCTTCGTTTTATCGGTTTTCGTACCTGCGGGCTGGTCGTCCGCGAACAACGGCTTCGTGATCACGGGACTGGCGAATACAAAGGCAACAGCGATAACGAAAGCAAACAACCCGTAAAACCATTTCTTCATAACACTCCCTCCTCAAAATTGAAATTGGGACTGCCTGTTGTTGATGGAATATCTAATTCTCGTACAAATTGGTAGGGGTTGCAAACGATTTATCAATTAAATGCCCCCGGGTTCTTGTGAATCATTGTTCTATTTCATGGCCCCCTTGACAATATCGAAATCGTCGCTATAATAGCCTAATCAGGAATGGTTCCTGATTAAAGCCATGGACATAGAGTTGATGCTGAGAGAGCTGAAGGAGAAGGGGCTGAAGATGACGCCTCAGAGACTGGCTATTATCGAGGCGTTAACGACAATGAGGGACCTGCATCCCAGCGCGGGGGCCGTGTACCGGGAGGCAAAGAAGATACGGAAGGGCCTGAGCCTCTCGACCACGTATGCGACGCTCAACCAGCTTTCCGCCCACGGCATAATCAAGACGCTTGAGTTCGACACGGCGGAGAACAGGTACGAGGCGAACATCGGTGAGCACGTCAACCTGATCTGTAAGGGCTGCGGGAAAATAGTCGACTACGAGGTGTCTGCCCCGGCGGACCTTGGCGAGGTGGGGAAGAGAACGGGTTTTGCAGTTTCGGACACAAGGCTGGAATACTACGGCTACTGCAAGGAATGCCGGGAGAAAGGAATGGGAGAAGGATGAGCGGCGAAATGCTGTTATTGTTCGCAGTGGGGCGGTTGGCCGATCAACACAACGAAAGGAGTGAATATCATGGATGAAGAAAGAACGGGAAAACCTACGGAAGGTATGGGCGGTGGCGGAAGAGCGAACCGCGACTGGTGGCCGAACCAGTTGAACCTGGATATGCTGCACCAGAATTCCTCCAAGTGCAATCCGATGGGAGAGGATTTCAACTATGCGAGGGAGTTCAAGAGTCTCGATCTGGCGGCCATGAAGAAGGATCTCGCTGAACTGATGACGAAGTCACAGGATTGGTGGCCGGCGGATTTCGGTCATTACGGGCCCCTGATCATCCGCATGGCCTGGCACAGCGCCGGCACCTACCGCATGGGTGACGGTCGCGGCGGTGGGGGCAGGGGAAACCAGCGCTTCGCGCCGCTTAACAGCTGGCCCGACAACGTCAACCTCGACAAGGCGCGCAGGCTGCTCTGGCCGGTCAAGCAGAAGTATGGCCGGAAGATCTCCTGGGCGGACCTCATGATCCTCGCCGGCAACGTCGCCCTGGAATCGATGGGTTTCAAGACCTTCGGTTTCGCGGGCGGGCGTGAGGACATCTGGGAGCCGGAAAAGGACGTCTACTGGGGCTCCGAGAGCGAGTGGCTGGGAGACAAGCGCTACACCGGCGACCGGGACCTCGAGAATCCCCTTGCCGCCGTTCAGATGGGCCTTATCTACGTGAACCCGGAGGGACCGAACAGCAACCCGGACCCGATCGCCGCGGCGCGGGACATCCGCGAGACCTTTGCCCGCATGGCGATGAACGACGAGGAGACGGTTGCCCTCATTGCTGGCGGTCATACCTTCGGCAAGACCCACGGCGCCGGCGACGCGTCGCATGTGGGGCCGGAGCCCGAGGCCGCGGGCATCGAGGAGCAGGGCCTCGGCTGGAAGAGCAGCTTCGGCACGGGCAAGGGCGCCGACTGCATAACGAGCGGCCTGGAGGTTACCTGGACCAACACGCCGACGAAGTGGAGCAACAACTTCTTCCGGATCCTCTTCAGTTTCGAATGGGAACTGACGAAGAGCCCGGCCGGCGCGCACCAGTGGAAGCCGAAGGGTGACGCGGGCGCCGGCACGGTGCCCCACGCGCACGACCCTACAAGGCGCATCGGACCAACCATGCTGACCACCGATCTCTCCCTGCGCTTTGACCCCGTCTACGAGAAGATCTCGCGCCGATTCTATGAGCACCCGGACGAGCTGGCGGACGCCTTCGCCCGTGCCTGGTTCAAGCTGACACATCGCGACATGGGCCCCCGCGCGCGTTATCTCGGCCCGGAGGTCCCCGCGGAGGAGCTCATCTGGCAGGACCCCATCCCCGCCGTCGATCACACACTGGTCGATGATAAGGACATCGCCTTCCTCAAGGGCAAGATCCTGGCTTCAGGTCTCACGGTGTCGGAGCTGGTCTCGACGGCCTGGGCGTCGGCGTCCACCTTCCGCGGCTCCGACAAACGAGGCGGCGCCAACGGCGCGCGCATTCGCCTGGCACCGCAGAAAGACTGGGAGGTCAACGAGCCCGCCCGGCTGGCGAAGGTGCTTAAGACGCTGGAGGGCATTCAGAGCGAGTTCAACGGCGCACAGTCAGACGGCAAGAAGATATCTCTGGCCGACCTCATCGTTCTGGCCGGCTGCGCTGGTGTCGAGCGGGCCGCAAAGAATGCCGGTCACAATGTGACGGTCCCCTTCATACCGGGACGTATGGACGCCTCGGCGGAACAAACCGACGCGGCTTCCTTCTCCGTGCTCGAGCCGAAGGCCGACGGCTTCCGCAACTACCAGAAGGCCCGCTATGCCGTGAGGCCCGAGGAACTGTTCGTCGATAAGGCACAATTGTTGACCCTGACCGCCCCGGAAATGACAGTGCTTGTGGGCGGCATGCGCGTCCTCAACGCGAACTTCAAGGGGTCCAGCCACGGCGTCTTCACCAAACGGCCGGAGGCGCTCACCAACGACTTCTTCGTGAACCTTCTCGACATGGGCACAGAGTGGAAGCCAACCGCCGAAGACGACAGCATGTTCGAAGGCCGCGACCGGACAACAGGCGAACTCAAGTGGACCGGCACCCGTGTCGACCTCATCTTCGGCTCGAACTCCCAGCTGAGGGCTTTGGCGGAGGTCTACGCATGCGACGACGCAAAGGAGAAGTTCGTGCACGACTTTGTGGCGGCATGGAACAAGATCATGAACCTCGACCGTTTCGATCTTGCGTGATCGCGGGAGTAAGTCGTCAATGACGCCTGACATGGCGTCAAAAGAAGCCATCAAGTGAGAACCGGTTCCAGCGGACGGCACACAGCCGCCGCTGGAACCGGAAGGTTGGGCGACGGCTAAGGCTGTCGGCCCGGCAGTAACGACGCCTGGAGCGGAGGGCGCGTTTGGGATCTCTTCGCCGTGCAGCCATGCTCCGAATCGCACCGACAAAACACGGTCCAGGTGTTCAAAAGGGCAAGAATCCTTGCGCGATAGCGGAGGAGAAGAACTCTTCGCGCGACAGGCGCCATTTTCTTGAGAATATGGTATATTTCAACCAGTGGCTTGTGGAGACAGGGGGGTGCTGAATGCAGGATAGCGCCAGAACAAAAGCGGATCTCCTCAATGAACTTGAAGAGTTGCGCCGACGCAATGCCGAACTTGAAGAGACAAACCTTCGGCTCAAGCGGGCCGAGGGCCAACTGGAGGAATGTAGGAAGAAGCTCCATGCGATAGCTGATTACACAAATGATTGGGAAAACTGGGTCGGACCGGACGGCAGACTGATCTGGGTCAGTCCCGCTGTCGAACGTATAACGGGCTACAGCGCGGAGGAATGTCTCTCCATGAGTGATTTTCCCCTGTCGATGGTCGCGGATGCCTACAAGGAAAAGGCGCGGGCCGCTTTCGCCGGGGCGATGAAGGGAACCAGCGCGGACAGACTCGATTTCCGTGTCCGTCGCAAGAATGGCGCCATGAAGTGGGTTTCCGTATCCTATCAGCCCATCTATGACGTGTCGGGGAACTATCTTGGCCATCGGTCGAGCATTCGCGATATCACATCCCGCAAGCGTGCCGAAGAAACCCTCCAGCGCGAGAGAGACCTGCTTCAGGCCGTCATGAACGGCGCCCGGAACGTCCATCTCGTCTATCTTGACAGGAAATTCAACTTCGTCAGGGTAAATGAGGCCTATGCGGCGACCTGCGGCTACAGGCCCGAGGAGATGATCGGAAAGAACCACTTCGCCCTCTATCCGGATCCCGAGAACGAAGCCATATTCGCCCGCGTCAGGGACACCGGGGAGCCCTTTGAGATCCGCGACAAGCCTTTCGTTTTTCCGGACCAGCCGGGGCGTGGGGTAACGTACTGGGACTGGACCCTGACCCCCGTTAAGGTGGACGGACACGTGGAGGGTCTGGTGTTTTCTCTCCACGAGACAACCGGGCGCAAGCGGGTTGAGGACGTCATACTTGAAAGGCAAAAACAATTCGACGCGCTGATCAAAAATCTGAAATCCGCCGTTGCATTCATAGACAGAGGTGGAAATATCTCCATTGTCAATCCTGCTTTCCTGAGGTTGTTCGGTCTCGGCGAGAACGAAACCATCAGGAATATAAACGACCGGAACTGGGGGGAGTGGCAGGTATATAAGCCTGACGGGACTCTCCTTCACCTGGATGACCACCCTGTCAGAAGGGCCGCAATAAGAGGGGAACCTGTAAAAGACGAACTCGTGGGTGTGAGATCGCCGTCGGGTAACGACCTGATCTGGACGTTGATCAGCGCCGAACCGATATTCGGTCCCGACGGCGCCGTCGAATCCACCATTTGCACCTATCATGACATCACCGAGCTGAAGCGGGCCGAAGAATCGCTGAGGCAAAGCGAGGAAAGGTTCCACTCGGCCTTCGACAGGGCCGCCGTTCCCACGCTGCTTGTCGGACCTGACGTGCGGATCCTGCACTGTAATGCCGCCTTCTGCGACATGGTGGGATATGCGGAAACGGAGCTTTTCGGCAAATCGGCCTATGAGATCACCCACCCGGATGACGTCGCCGATAGCAAGGCCGTTGTCGGTCGCGTCGTGAGCGGAGAGGAAGACTCCTGCAGCTTGGAGAAACGCTATATCCGAAAAGATAACCGGGTGGTCTGGGGCATAATGAGCACGTCAGCTGTGCGGGATGAAAAAGGACAGCTGCTTTACTTCGTGACCCATGTGCAGGACATCACCGGCCGCAAGCGGGCGGAGGAGGCACTGCGCCGGAGTCGGGCCGAACTGGACGCGGCCCTTGAGAGCATGAGCGACGCGGTGTTCATCTCCGATGATAAGGGGACATTCGTCAAGTTCAATGAGGCCTTCGCGAAATATTACCGGTTTCGGAGTAGGGACGAATGCTATAAGACCCTGGCTGAGTATCGGGATTATATAGAAGTCTACCTCGATGACGGCAGGCTCGCCCCTCTCGATATGTGGACGGTGCCGCGGGCCTTGAGAGGGGAAACGGTCAATGACGCCGAATATATGCTGCGTCGAAAAGATACGGGTGAACAGTGGTGGGGGAGTTACAATTTCGCGCCCATAAGGGACAAGGACGGGAAGATCGTTGGTTCCGTCGTGACGGGTAGAGACATCACGGAACGTAAGCGGATGGAAGAGCAACTCCGCAGGATCCACGACGACCTCGAGCTCCGCATCCGGGAGCGCACCAGGGAACTGGAACAGACATACCGGGACCTCATTGAAGAGATGGAACA
>DBQU01000064.1 GCA_002305765.1 Deltaproteobacteria bacterium UBA1386 | reverse complement strand
TGATGACCTGCCACTGGATCTTGGAGGTCTCCGCTTCGACGTCATCGACATAGATACCCGTGCCGATGACCCAGTCCCACTGTTTGAAAAGCTTCACGAAGGTGATCTTGGGAACGGGTTTGGAGTTGCCTGCTTTGGGCCACATGTAAGCCACGAAGCCTTCCCCCTTCTCCTTGGCGGTCTGGGCCATCTCGCGGAAGAAGTACTTGCCCTCCGGGTCCTTCTCGTTCGACACGTCCTTCCCGTCGAGCTGGGCGTTGATAGGATGCATGATTACCTTGCCGCTCGTGTCCATGATGAAGAAGTACTCGTTCCCGGAGTAGCGGACGGACTTCAGGTTTGCGATACCCCGCTGTTTTGCATCGTCGACCTTGAACTCGCCGGACTTGACCTTCGCCTCGTAAGAATTGATGATCGTGTAGGCGATATCGGTGTGATCGCTCAATGCCGTCTTCTTCTCGCCCATCAGCTTGTCCTTTACCATGGGGATGAAGTAGAGGATCATCCCGGCCATGATGATGACGATGGTGAAGAGGGATATGCTCATCACTTTTGTTCCGATGGACCAGTTGTTAAACCATTTCATAATAACCTCCTTGTATGGATGCAGGACTGTGCTGCTCTTTACCGTGATGGATTACCTGAGCCTGCCGGCTATTCTGCTGTGAAGGTGAACTCTCCAACATATCATCAGTTGTCGGTATTTTGATGCGGGGGAATATGGCCTATTGTCTTATTTTGTTGTAAGACGAGTCCTACACGGAAGCATTCTCTTCTTGACCCTGGTATCCGGGAAGGACGAAAATTAAGGTATGGATCTGACGCGGGAACAGCTTGAAATGGTATTCGCGGTCCTTACGGGGATCGGCCTCAGCGCGGCCTGCGGGTTCAGGATCTTTCTGCCCCTTCTCGCCCTGAACCTTGCCTCCATGTATGGCCTCGTCGGCCTGGCGCCGGGATTCGAATGGATCGCGGGGTACCAGGTGACGATGGCCTTCGGGATTGCCACGGTGCTCGAGATCGTTGCCTATTACATTCCCTGGCTTGACAACATCATGGACTCCATCGCCTCGCCGGTGAGCGTCATCGCGGGCACGATCGCGACGGCATCGCTCATAACGGACATCCCCTCTTCGCTGAAGTGGACCATTTCGATCGTTGCCGGGGGCGGGATAGCGGGCCTGCTTCAGGGCGCCACGGTGGCCCTGCGAGCCAAATCCACCATCTTCACCGCCGGGCTGGGCAATTTCCTGGTCGCCAGCTTCGAGCTCCTTGCGTCCGCCATCGTCGCCTTCCTGTCGCTCATCCTCCCCATCGCCGCCTTCATCCTCGCTCTGCTCCTCATCACCTACTGCCTCATCCTGGCCCGGAGGGTGTATATGAAGAAGAAGAGGGGCAGGGGAGAGGCGGCTTGAACAGCTTGAGCCGAAAAAGATTGTTGCAACCGCTTGAACCGCTTGAACGTTAAAAGAAAAAGACAAAAGAGCACGGTCCGGCTCCCAGTTGTCACCCCGGGCTCCGGGCAGTGTCATTGTCCTTTGCTTTCCCCGTTCAAGCGGCTCAAGCTGTTCAAGCGGTTCAAGCTGTCTCTTCCTTATGTTTCTTTATGGCTTCGAGAAAGATCTCCCCGTACTTTTCCAGTTTTGCCTGGCCGACTCCTGAGATGGCCAGCATCTCCTCCAGTGTCTGCGGCAGGCGTGTCACCATCTCTCTGAGGGTGTTGTTGTGAAATACGGTGTACGCGGGGAGAGAGGAGCTTCTGGCAAGTTCTCCTCGCAGTGAGCGGAGACGTTCCCAGAGGTCGGGGTCAAAGGCGAAGCCCTCCGCAAGGCCATCAGCTTCGACGTTTGGGGTCTCTGCCCCGGCGCCCTTGAGGGTCCTCTTCCCTGTGGTCCTCGCGGAAGGTGAGGGATCCTTGCGGAGCTCGAACACCTCTTCTCCTCGCAGCACGGGGTGGCATTTGCCCGACAGACGCAGCCCCCCCTTCTTTTCCATGTCCACCTTCATGAGCCCCGCGGCGACGAGCTGCCTGTACACGGACCTCCATTCACGTGCCGACAGCTCCCCGCCTATGCCGAATGTCGACACGCTGTTGTGGCCAAAGGCCCGTATGCGTGCCGTGTCCTTTCCGACTAGTACGTCGACGAGATGGTTGACCCCGAACATCTGACCTGTCCTGTAGGCGCAGGAGAGTGCCTTCTGCGCGAGCAGGGTGCCGTCCACGACCTCCACATTCCCGAGGCATGTGTCGCAGTTGCCGCAGGTTTCCGCAAGGGTCTCTCCAAAGTACCCGAGGAGCACCTGCCGTCGGCAGCGAGCGGTCTCGGAGTAGCCGAGCATCGCTGCCATCTTGCGGTACTGGATTGCCTTGAAGTCTTCATCTCCCGGGGAGGCGTCGAGCATCTGCCGGAGCATGACGATGTCGGCCAGGCTGTAGACCATCCACGCGTCCGCCGGTTCTCCGTCACGTCCCGCGCGCCCTGTTTCCTGGTAATAGCCTTCCAGGGTCCGGGGAAGGTTGAGGTGGGCGACATAGCGTATGTCGGGCTTGTTGATGCCCATGCCGAAGGCTATGGTCGCGACCATGATGGTGCTGTCCCCTTCAAGGAATTCCCTCTGGTGCCTGAGCCGCACGTCCCGATCGAGACCCGCATGGTAGGGCAGGGCGGGAAGCCCCTTCTCCCGAAGGAATCGCGCGATCTCTTCAGTCTTCTTCCGTGTCATGCAATAGACGATGCCCGGCTGCCCGGGGTGCTCTGATCTGATGAAGTCGAGAAGCTGGTCCTTTTCCTTCTCCTTGATCTCCACTCTGTAACGTATGTTGGGCCTGTCGAAGCTTGTGATAAAGCGCCTCGCCCCGGCCAGGCGCAGTTTGTCGATGATTTCCCGTCTCGTGGTCTCGTCGGCCGTCGCGGTGAGCGTCACACGCGGCACCCCGGGGAATTTTCCCGCCAGGACGCCCAGTTCCAGGTACTCGGGCCGGAAATCGTGTCCCCACTGGGAGACGCAGTGAGCCTCGTCTATCGCGAAGAGGGCTATCTCCATTCTGCTGAGAAGGGCCATGAAACCGTCGGTGACAAGCCTCTCGGGTGCCACGTAGAGGAGATCGATACCGCCTTCCATTGCGCGCCTTTCAATTGCGCGGGCCTCGCGCGAGTCGAGGGTGGAGTTGAGAAAGCCCGCCTTGATGCCCAGTTCCCGCATAGCGTCCACCTGATCCTGCATGAGCGCTATGAGGGGGGAGACCACGACGCACACACCCCGCCGGATCAGGGCCGGGACCTGGTAGCACAATGATTTTCCACTGCCTGTGGGCATGAGCACGAAGGCATCCCCCCCGGCCATGAGATGCTCGACGATCTCTTCCTGGTGAGTGCGAAAGGACGTGTATCCGAAATATCTCTTCAGAACCTCCCGCGGCGACATGCGTGTATCTGCGGCTTCCATAGACAACCCTCGCTCGACGAAATATGCCCGCCACTAGATTACCCCAACGGGCCGCTTAAAACCACACCGGAGATATATTACTTTTTAGAGGAGAAAAAAACGAGGTGACAGGAATAATAATCACGAAACACATCAACCGGCTCAAGACCGAAACCCAGGCTTTCTGCGTTTCCACATCCCTCCTGGACTCCGGCCCAAAGCCGGAATGACGAACAACGTTCAAGCGGCTCAAGCCGTCTTCACAGCACTTCCTCCAGGCTCTTGCTCGCGGCTCCCCAGTTGACGATGTTCCAGTATGCCTCGATGAACTTCGCCCTGTCGTTCTTGTAGTCCAGGTAGTAGGCATGTTCCCAGACATCGAGGGCCATGAGGATCCTGAACATGGGATAGATGTGAACGTTGTGTTTCTCCACCTGCATGATCAGCGGTCTGTTCGTCAGTTTGCAGAAGGTGAGCGTTGCCCAGCCCGAGCCCTCCACGCTCATGGCCGCCTGGGAAAAGATCTTCTTAAAACGGTCGAAAGAGCCGTATTCCCTGTCGAGGAGTTCGGCGAGGGCCCCCGTCGGTTTGCCTCCGCCGCCCTTGCCAGCGGGTGCCAGGTTCTCCCAGAAGATATAATGGAGGAGATGCCCCCCGATGTGGAAGGACAGTTCTTTATAGGTCGCTTTCGTGTCAAAGTCCGCGTTGTCGGTTTTCGCCTTGTCGAGTCTCTGCAGGATGGCATTGGCCCCGTTTACGTAGGCCGCGTGGTGCTTGTCGTGATGCAGCGTGAGAAGTTCTTTGGATATGTATGGCGCAAGCGCGTCATAACCATAGGGGAGATCGGGTAAAGCGTAGAGTTTCTGTGCTTCCATTTCGTTACCTCCTTTGAATTCTTGTTGCGGGTTTACCCGTCTGTTCCTGACTCGAGTGAAGCCGGCCGCATATATCAATTGTACCACGTAATTTGCCGGGAGCCGAACGATGATGATCTCCTCCCCGCGTACGGCCTTGCCCTACAAGGAACTCCCCTCTTTTCTTGAAAAAATCTGGCACTCCATTCCGGAGCTTGAGAACACCTCTCTCGACGGTATGACCCGGGACTTGAACCCCATAGCCCTGCACCCGTAAGGGAACGACTTGTCATAGGTAATATAGAAATGAACACAGGAATGACACTTGACTGTTCCTGCAACACCCTGCCGTCCACCGTGAGAGTCTGTTTTCCCGTTCATGCAACGGTCCTTCCGCTGGGATGACAAGGACAAGGAACGCTCAAGCGGCTCAAGCGATTCAAGCTGTTCAAGCCTTCTTTCTACCGCTGCTGTGTGGCCTGGAGGGAGCTTATCCTGCGGTCTATTTCCCTTTCTTTCCTGTCGAGCTCGTCGTTCCTGGCCTGGAACTGCGCGTGCTGGCTGGCAAACCTGGTCTTCAGGTCATCGAGGCGTTCATTGAAGTATCTGACATCGTCGTTGAACCTGCCCATCTCCTTCAGGCAGTACTGCGGGTTCTTGCCATACTTCTCTCCCGAGCATTCCTCGTAAAGGTCCGCCTGCTGTATGTCGAGCTGCTTTCTCAGCCGGTCCAGGGGTTTGTAATACTCACCGTGAAAGGTGCTCTGTTCCTGGAAGAGCTTGAGACGGGCGGTCCTGATGTCGTTCTTCTCCTGTTTGAGTTTGGACAGCTCTCCCGACGGCTGCGGTTGAGCGGCTGGAGCCGGCTTGCGTTGAGCCGCCGTTTCGCACGCGAACATGAGGAGGCATAGAAGCGCCATAAGCACAGGACATGCCGCGCGGCAGATGTGCGGCCACTGCCCTGCTGCAGCCGTGCCTGTTCGGAATAGTTTCATATGTCTGCCTCCTCGATTGTGTTCCGGCCGGAAGAAATCATCCTCCTGTATTTTCCTATAGCCCGCGGGTCTATTGCAAGAAGATAATAGGACCCATGGGCTACAAGACCCGTGGGTCGTGACGGCGCATTCACCCCTTCCCGCCGCTATGCTCCCTCCCCCAGTCCTTCAGGCCCTCTATGATCCTGCCGAGGGTCTTGCCGCGGGTGGTCAGGGAGTACTCGACCTTTGGGGGGACCTCCGCGTAGACCTTTCTTTGCACAATGCCTTCCTGCTCGAGAAATTTGAGACGCGCCGACAAGGTGCGGGGACTGATGCCGCTCAAGGACTTGCGGAGCTCGCCGAAGCGACGGGTGCCTGAGAACAGGTCTCTGAGTATCAGGAGCGTCCAGCGCCCGCCGATGATGCCAAGAGTGGTTGTGACGGGACACGTCTTTTCGTCCATGTGTTTCCCCAATGATTCACCAAGTATAACTATATATCATAATTGTAACTACTTGTTCCAGTAAACTGTGGTGTGATAGTGTGTCAGGTGACAGGCGGGTTGCCAGGCGATGGGTGATTGGTGGGGCGGACGTTGGCGCGGCACGGACAGTAGACGGATGAGATAACGAGAGGGAGGTTTGTTATGGAGACAGGTGAAGACTTTTTGCTGAAAGGATACTCGCTTCCGATGAGCCCGCGGGGAAGGGCCGCGATAATTGACCCTCCGCCGTGGCATTACGGGGGAGACGTCTTGCACCTTGCGTTCAGGGCGGACGCAAAGAAGATGCGCGAACTCCTGCCCCCGCCGCTCATGCCGGGACCGGACCCGCAGGAAGGCGTCCTGTGGTTCACGGAATGGATCTCCGCAAGCGATGCCAACCCGGACCTGAGCTTCGTCAACCCCGAAAGGTCCCAGTACAAAGAGTGCATCGTGATGGTCAGCTGTCAGTTCCGGGGGGTCACCGGGTACTACGTTCCCTACATATGGGTGGACAACGACTTTACGCTGGTGAGAGGGCTCTTCCAGGGTTTCCCCAAGAAGCTGGGAGACGTGTACATCACGAGGCTCCACGACCTCACGCCAAAGGTGGGAGGGAAGAAGGCGGGCGCGAAGGTGAAGGGCATCTGTGTTTCCGGGGCGCGGCGAATAGTGGAAGGGTCCATGGAGTTCGAAAGGCAGGCGCAGCCGTCGGACGTGCCCCCGGTCAAGTTCTACCTCATGCGTCATTTTCCCGGCATCGAGGACATCACGAAGCCCGACATACATGAGATAGCCTCGAGCCGTGTCGCAGACCCGAAGGTGGCCGACGTGTGGGTCGGGAAAGGGGAGGCGAAGTTCCATGCCTCCGAGTTCGAAGAGGTGGCCGACCTTGGGGCCGTCACGGTCACGAAGGCCTTCTATTACAGTCTGGGCATAACCATAACGGGTGGAGAGGTCCTGCACAGGTTCTGAGACGCCGGCGCGGCTTCCTGTCCCTGGTGGGTCGGGCACCTCCCGCGGGGCGATTCGTAAAACGGCGGGTTGGGTGTATACTATATAGATGGGAAACACATACGATCCCCCAGGAGGTGGGCCATGCCGGTGCGAAAGTTGAAGGAGTTCCTCGACGGGAACAATGTAAAATATGTCACCATCGCTCATTCTCAGGCCTTTACGTCCCAGGAGATAGCCGCCTCAGCGCACATCCCGGGAAAGGAACTGGCCAAGACGGTTATGATCAAGGTGGACGGGAAGATGGCGATGGTCGTCGTACCCGCGTCGCATAAGGTGGATTTCGGTCTTCTCAAGGGGGTGACGGGGGGGCAGAAGGTCGAACTGGCGACGGAGGACGAGTTCAGGTACAAGTTCCCCGAGTGCGAGATAGGCGCCATGCCCCCTTTCGGAAATCTCTACGGGATGGATGTCTTCGCGGCCGAGGAGCTTGCGGAGGACGAGACCATCGCCTTCAACGCGGGCTCTCACACGGAGCTCATAAAGCTCGCCTACAGCGATTTCTATCGGCTGGTCAGTCCGAAGATCGGACGGTTCACCTCAAAGGGAAACAGGTAAGCCAACAGGGCCATCGTGGATGTGGCGGAGGGTCTATTCCCAACCCCACTCCTGAATATTTGATGGCCCCTGTCGGACTTCAGGAATTCAATGAACGCCCGGGCCTCATCCCCCGTCCTCTGAGGCCAGATGTCGCGGGCCTCCTTGCCCGTCACGACCGAAAGTGATACCTTCATGGGTGTGTACGGGCCTCCGGGCCCGAAAATATGGAGGGCCGCAGCCGTGGGACCTCCCGGTGGTTTTTCTCTCTCATGCCATAACGGGGTGTGTCTTACAAGGGTTCGGGACCATACCTTGACTTGGGTCCGGATGGCCGGTATACAATACAGACGGTTCCAGGGTTCAGAACATTGGACCTTGTATGTTACTCCCCATGG